>DHDG01000036.1:53085-78380 GCA_002399265.1 Firmicutes bacterium UBA4882
CGACGTTCAGCTTAATGAGAGACAATCCCGCCGCCATCGCCGCTGCCATTCCCTGAAGCACTTTCTTTAAGTCGCCACCGCGGGTCAGTTCCGCAAACCTGGTTACCTCCAGCGAGTCCATACTGATATTTACTCTGTCCAGACCGGCAGCCTTCAACTGCCCAGCCTGTTCAGCCAATAACAGCCCATTGGTGGTCAGCGTGATTTCCTCAATCCCGGCAATAGCTCGTATGCCAGCCACTAGCGCCGCCAAATCAGGATAAACCAGCGGTTCGCCACCCGTAAGGCGAATCTTTTTGACTCCCAACGCCGCAGCAGCAGCAATAATCCTCAGGAAGCTCTCATTGTCAAGAGCAGCGGCCCCTAAACCGCCGTTACTGTTGCCGCAATCGCCGTCGCCCGCACCACTATCGCTCTCGGGGCGGCAATAAAGGCAGCGCAAGTTGCAACGCTCTGTCACTGAAACCCGCAGGTAAGTAATTTTGCGGCCCAGGCGATCCTCCATGTTCTTTCCGCCCTTTCCGGATTCCAAATTAATTGATTGAGTTAACGTTTTTATTAATAGTCCTGCGCACTGATAACAGCATAGGATCGAAATATTTCCTCCAGAACTTATTCGCAAAAGGATTAGCTGTTTCAAAGTCGACATGAACACGCGAGACGCCACTATTGCGGCAGTACTCAAATGCTTTCTTCAACAACTGTTTTCCTAATCCCTTGCCGCCCCGATAACCGGGCTGGATGTAGGCGCCGATTTCATCCAGAAGCCCATGATTCTCTAATGACATGTCAATATTGTTATTTTCCTGAGAGACGCTGACATTGATAAAGCCAATGGCCTTTTTGTCGTCCCAGGCTTCGTCCCAGGCCATAAAGACATTGCTTTCTCCGATTAGTTTCTTAACATCATCTATCTGATAAGGTTCTCTGTTCAGGAAGATCGGGGTGGCACGATAATATAGCCGGGACTCCTCAATTAACTCAAAGAGCGCTCCTGCGTCGCTTTCGGAAGCTCTGGTAATCACAAAGGAATCCGCGCAATCCATTTTGTCATCCGGACAGGCAAAGGCATCGATCAGATAGGATCCAAAACCCAAATCATATAAGGCAGCGCGCAGCTTAAGGTCATTATAGTTGATGGTCCACATATGGTTAAAGATGTTTTGGTCAACCCATTCCTGCGAAACACTCCGATAGAGTGCAAGATATCCCTCTTCTTTATACTCTTCGACAACCGCATGTGCCAAAGCCGGAACAAACGAAGACATTTCCCCATTAAACGGAAACTTGTCGTAAGTCAGGTACCCGCATAGATCATGACCATGTCTCAGGGCACGAGCCGCTTTTCTCTGAATTCTAGCCTGCAAAAACCCGACAATTCCACCAGTGTTGTTCCTCCAAAGATCCGGGAATGCAGCGCTATTACCGCAATAACGCCGATTCTGGTCAACCCATATTTCTACGGCTCCACCAATATCAGACTCAGACAGATCATCCACAATGTAATTTTTCATAACCGGTTCACTCCAAACATCCAAACTTAAGCTTGTCCCGCTCTAATCAGGCGCGCTTCGGAAACCAGCCAATCGACTTTCTGGTCATGCGCCTCATGCGGCAGCTCATCGACAATCTGAAACTCAAACACTGGGGCGATCTTGACCGCGCCCGACTGCACAAGCGGCAAGAAGCGATCATAATAACCGCCGCCAAACCCAATCCGGTAGCCCTGTAAGTCAAAGGCCACTCCTGGCACAATGACCGCCTCAATCTGTTCAGACGCCCAGATTGGACAGCTGCTATCAGGCTCCAGCAACTTAAACGGACCAGCCGTAAAATCAGCAAAAGAGTGCACCTGCCGAAACTCCATCAAGTTCGTGTCCGGGCAAATTCTTGGAAATAGGACGATCTTTTGGCGTCGCCATAGATCCTCAACCAGCGGTCTGACATCAACTTCGTTTTTGGTTGGATAATAAAGCGCAAATACTTGCTTGTCAGCCAACTGACTTATTACCGCGCCACCCGCGGCATCCATCAAACGCGCGATCACCTGCTTCGAACGCAGCGCGATTTCTGCTGCGGACAGGCTTTCACGCAAAGCCCGAATCCGGCGCCGCATCTCTTTTTTGGCGCGTGCGCCTGCATCCTCTTTGGCATTACATCCCGTGCCATTCCCATTTGTGCCACTCATTTAGATTTTGACCTCCGGTACATTTCAATCTGTATGCCCAGCAAATCGCGGACCACCACCGACGCCAGAATCATTCCGGCCACTGGCGGCACGAATGCAATACTGCCTGGCACGACACGCTGATTATGCTTGTTCTCCGGCTCCTTCTCAAACCCTTCTGACAACCCGACCGGTACTTCATCAGAAAAAACGGTCTTAACGCCCCTGCTAATCCCGCGCTTTCTTAGCTCAGTACGCATCACCCTGGCTAGCGGGTCGGTATGGGTGTCCGCAATATCCGCAACCTGGAAGCGCGCCGGATCAAACTTGTTGCCTGTTCCCATACTGACAATACAGGGAATTTCGTGCTGTACACAATAGGTGATCAGGTCAATCTTAGCCGTCACAGTATCGATCGCATCCACGGCATAATCCAGGTGCCTGTCAAAATAGCGTGCGTGTGTCTCCGGCGTATAAAAAGCAACCACCGGTTCCACTTCCGCCTGCGGATTAATGGCCGCGATGCGCTCTGCCATAATCTCAGCCTTAGAGTGCCCGACCGTACTCTCCAGGGCAATCAGCTGTCGATTAATGTTGGAGACGCTGACCACGTCATGATCCACCAGCAGTAAATGGCCAATGCCTGCCCTGGCAAGCGCTTCCGCCGCAAAAGAGCCTACGCCTCCCAGCCCAAACACTGCCACGCGGGCTTGCGCCAGCTTGGCCACGCCCTCAGCACCAATCAGCATTTCCGTTCGCAAAAAGCGTTCCGTCACAAACATTCCCCCAACAACCATAGCATAAAAGCCGGGAAAATTCCCGGCTTCAGATGGAACTGAAACTAATCCTTCGGACCTTCCAAAACGGGCATTCCAAAAGGACTTTTATGCCCCCGCCATGCCGCTGGCTGAATGCTTTGAACCTGCCTATAAGCAGGTGGGTACCCTCCTGACTGTTTCGCTTACCCCGCACGAAGACGGGGCGTCGCTAGGCAGCCAGAGTTAGGTTCCCTTAAGCGCGTTGTTCGGTTCATAACACGCTCAGCTTTATCACGAACACAGCAGGGAGCAAATTTAGTGTCTCTGAACTGTAATATGATCATACCACAGTTTGCCTGTCCATAGCAAGTATCAGAGGTTCCCAATTGAACCAGCTATCAGTCTTATCCCATGTTACTAGCCTTTTGGCCCATGATTATGGAAGCCAGGGCCGTTTCAATGTCAATGAGTGGAACATTCTGCTGCGTGCCATCCTGCATAATCTTGACAATGACCATTTCATTGCGCAATTCTTCTTCCCCAAAAATCACGGCGACGGTGGCCCCACTGCGATCGGCCGCCTTTAACTGGGCTTTCATTCCGCGGCCCTGAAAATCAAAATCAACGGACAAGCCATAGGAACGCAGCCGATAGGCCAATCCTACAGTTTGATCACGCTCTTTTTCGCCGCAAGCCACAATAAACACATCCAGCGGCTTAATCTGGGGCTGATAAACTTTCTGCTTTTCGAGCGTCAAAATAAGGCGCTCCAGTCCAATTCCAACCCCGACACCTGGAGTGGGCGGCCCGCCAAGCGTCTCGATCAAGCCGTCGTAGCGACCTCCACCGCACATTGCATCCTGAGCTCCGAGTCCGCGGTAGACAATTTCAAAGACAGTCCTGGTATAGTAATCAAGCCCTCTGACCAGGGTTGCATCCAGCTCGTATTTGATTCCCTTCAATTCCAAATAACGCCGGACTTTGTCAAAGTGCTCCCGGCATTCCGGGCAAAGAAAGTCAACCGTCTTGGGCAAATCCTGCATCTGCGCCTGGCAGTCAGGATTTTTGCAGTCCAGCAGCCGCAACGGATTACGATCCAACCGCTCGTTGCAGGTTGGGCAGAGCGCGGCCTTTCTGGATGTGAGTTGATTAATCAACGTTTCGCGGAATCGCGGCCTACAGGACGGGCAGCCAATCGAGTTCAGGCGTACTTCCAGATCCTTCAAGCCGAATTGGCGATAAAAGGCAATGGTCAGGCCGATGATCTCAACGTCTGCGGCTGGATCCACCGAGCCAATCAATTCCAGACCAAATTGATGATGCTGTCTGTAACGACCGGCCTGCGGACGCTCATAGCGGAAAGCCGGACCAATGTAGTAAAGTTTTTGCAGCGGTGAGGCCCCATATAATTTATGTTCAATATAGGCGCGCACAACGCCGGCTGTACCTTCTGGACGCAAGGTCAGACTACGTCCGCCTTTATCCATAAAAGTGTACATTTCCTTTTCCACAATGTCCGTTGTCTCACCAACGCCGCGGGCAAAAATCTCCGTATGTTCAAAGATGGGGGTTCTGATTTCTTTGAAATTGAAGCGTCTGGCAACCTCCCGGGCAGCTGTTTCCACCTGTTGCCACCATTCGGCACTTTCCGGGAGTATATCTTGAGTTCCGCGAGGTGCGGCTGCTTCCATAGCCTTCCACCACCTTTTTCAAATTTACGAAAACGCGGAGGGCGAAGTACTCGCCTTCCGCGCTCCATTTTCATTGATTCCGGGAACTAGTTGCCGCCTTCCGAACCTGTCGAGGTTTCGTCAGCAGAGATATCCCCGGTGATGTCTGCTCCGGTCTGCTCAGTAGCTTGCTGAGCTGCCAAGGTTTCGATAATGATCTGCTCTTCAGCAGCTTCCGCTGTCATTTCGGCTTTCTCATAGAGGGCCTTGATTTCCTGATGCATCGCAACATCGTCACCGGCGATGCTGGAAGTATAAGCAAGCACCTCACCAGTCTTCGCGGTGTCTTTCTGCAAAGCATAAACATCAGCCAGTGTAGTCAGAACAGCGGTGTTTTCCGGCCACTTCTTCCGGGCGGTCTCCATCAGCTTGGCGGCGTCTGCAAGCCTGTTATCTCTGACATAGACTTCTTTTAATGACAAGTATAATCCTTGGTTATCTTTATCATTTTTGATCGCTTTTTCATAGGCGAGAGCAGCTTCCGGCCACTTCTCCTCGCCCTTCAGACGGAAAGCACGAAAGGCGGGATCAAGAATATCAATGGTAGCCTGCGATCTCTGCTCTTCGATCCAAGTATTCAGATGCTCGCCTTCGAATTTCTGCGCTAAGAGATTCTTCTCATAATCGGCTTTCTTACTCTGGAATTCTTCGCTTTCCGGATCAACGCGATTATTGACTTTGATGATATGATAGCCAAAAGTCGTCTTGACCGGTTCGCTGATTTCTCCTGCCGGCAGTGCAAAAGCGGCTTCTTCAAACTCGGGTACCATCTGTCCGCGTACGAAAGTGCCCAGGGCGCCACCCTTTCCTTGGCCGCTGGGATCTTCGGTTTTCTCATTGGCTAAGGCTACAAAATCGGCACCGGCCTTTAGCTGCTCATAAATCTCATTGGCCAGCTGGCGGGCTTCAGCTTCGGTATGCCCTTCTTCGTCAGTGCCTGCGGCCTTAACTCTAATGAGAATATGGCTGGCATCGACAGATTGATAGGCATCGATAATTTCCTGTTCTTCAACTGTGAGGCCCTTCTCTTTGGCCAGTGTGTTCAGCAAATTGAGATAGACAATTGACTCTCTGACCATCCCGCGCAGTTCACGTTCTGAACCCGCACCGGTCTGGTAGAGTAGCATGCTCCATTCTTCCTCGGTGTCATAAGCTTTATGCATTTGATCCATGAAGGCATTGACTTCTGCATTGGAAGCTGCGATTTTCATGTCTTTCTGGGCATTCAGCATGATCTGATTATTAATCGCGTTTTCCAGCGCGAAACTATGAATCAACTCCTCAGATAATGCCGCGCCATACTGATAGAACTCATTGCGCGTCTGATTAAGGGCGCGATTAAAATCCTCATCCTTAATCTTAACACCATTGACCGAGGCGGACGGACCTTTGTAAAGGCCCTGCGAGCTCTGGTATTGGCGGTTTCCTATTCCGAGGTAAAATCCTCCGGCCAGTAGAGCGACAATTAATACTAAAACAATGCCCTTTAAATAACGCTTAGCACCCTTCCGGATGCCGGTCATTGTGCCCATTTGGATAAATTCCCCCTCTTTTAAAATCAAACACTGCAGCAACAATGGTAACGAGACCTAAACATGTCCCAGATTGTCCGATTCCTCTCTATTTTAACTAAACCGCCTGACAGTGTCAATGAAATAGGCTTTCAATACTCTTGACTTTTCCGCTAATTATTTCCTCAATTCTGGAAACATAGGTAGCTGGACATTTGGGGTTAAACAGTCTTTCAATCTTACCGGACTCCGGCCGGACCAGCCTTGTAACTCCGCCACCTCCCAACCCTACTACGGTCTGACGTTCTTCGATCATTTGGATATTATATGGGGACTCGTTACCTGGCAGAGAAAAACCCAGGTTTTCCAAATTTGCCAAGATAAAACGCTGTCGATAAAGATAATATGGATGCATCCCCATCCTCGAAGCAACTTGGGCGGCCAGCTCCACCATTGCTGCTGTTTCGTCGGCGGACGGCAGATCATAATCTGCCAAATTATGACGCCATTGGGCGGCACGCTTGATCGCCAAAGTATGCACCGTCAGGTTTTCAGGGGCTAGTTTCTGAATAGCGGCCAGTGTTTGTGCCATATCATCGCGTGTTTCTCCTGGCAATCCGGCGATTAAATCCATATTCAGCGTGGCAATACCCGCGGCCCTGATACACTCCACCGCTCTGCACACTTCAGCCGCAGTATGACCGCGTCCAATGATGGCCAGCGTTTTGTCATGCATCGTCTGCGGATTAACACTAACGCGATTCGCCCCGGCGGCTTTGATAATCATCGCTTTGCGCGGACTGATCGTATCGGGACGCCCGGCTTCAATAGTGAACTCGCCCTGTGCCGGGATCCGAAAAGACTGCGGCAGCAGATGCATCAGAGACTCAAATGCATCATCCGGCAAGGCCGTCGGAGTTCCTCCACCGACATAAAGGCAGTTAACCTTCAGCCCTGTACTTTGCAGACAAGCTGACACTGCCTGGATTTCTCTGGCCAACGCCTCCAAAAAACGCGGTACATGATGCCCATGCGTGCTAAGTGGGTAGGAAGCAAAAGAACAATAATGGCAACGCGTCGGGCAAAATGGAATCCCGATATAAATGCCTACTTGATCGGCAGGGTTATTAAGAAAAGGCTTTTCAACCTGGGCTACTGCTCTGACAAGATCCGCTTTAGCGGGTGTTAACCCATAGACTGCCACCAGGCGTTCGCGAATTTCGTCAGCACTGAAACCCAGTGCCGAGAGGTAGAAATACATTTTGGTCGGCCGGATGCCGGTCAAAATGCCCCATGGACTGGCCGTTTGACCCGTCGCACGTGTCATCAGCCGTAGACATAACAGACGTATTCTTTCTCGAATGCGACGATCAAGATCTGCTTCTGGATAGCGTGGATCACCGATTTCACAGTCAATAAGCCGTTCCTCAAGGACGGAGTCCGATCCTGAAAAGCGCCCGATCGCGCTGAACCCGCGCTCCCCATGTTCGAAAGTTAGAACCTCAAAAACAAAACCTTGCTCGGCGTCCGCGGTAATCTGGGCCTGCGGATCAAAAGTGAGGAGCATATTGCGCACGTTTTCCTCCTGACCCGCAATATTACATTGTACACGGTAGCAGGCCACACGCGGCACCTTCCTACTTCTTGTCTTGCTGCCCAGCGATCCCGACGACAGCGGACGACGGCGGATCCAGCGGACTATAGACTAAAGAAATGGATTGAATCGGCGTTCTTCTCCAATCGTGGTCGTTTCTCCGTGTCCGGGATAAACGACGGTATCATCAGGGAGCGTCAACAATTTCTGCCTGATGGATTCCACCAGCTCGACACCGTTCCCACTTGGTAAATCTGAACGCCCAATTGAACCAGCAAAAAGTGTATCTCCTGAGAAAAGCACTCCGGCTCCGAGCCGAGCCCCGGACCTCGCCCCAGCCCCGGTGGCAGCCGGACTATAGAGACAAAGTCCTCCTTTGGTATGACCGGGGGTGGCAATTACCTGCAGACTCTCCTCACCGAATGTAACACAATCACCGTCTTGCAGTAGACGATCCGCTTCGGGGCTACGTACCTGTTCTGCCAGAAAAGCCGACAGATTCTGGGATGGTTCGGGCAGCATCGGTGCATCTGCCATTCCAATCAATAGCGGCGCTCCCGTAGCCTGCTTCAATTCCCCATTAGCACCAATATGATCCACATGGCCATGGGTATTGATAATCGCTTTCACCGAAAGCTCACTGTGATCTATAACGTCCTTGATCTCTCTGAAGTTCCCTCCAGGATCGATAATGACGGCAGCATTTGTCTTTTCACAGGCGACGATATAGCAATTCGCGTCCAAGGGAGGCGTCTCCAAAACTTTGATTTGCACAGGTATCGATCCCTTCAAAAAAGTCTCTCGCTGTCCAGTAACAATGTCACCGGACCGTCGTTGTTAATTTCCACCAGCATGTCGGCCTGAAAGACTCCGGTTGCCACACTGATACCATGCTGTTTGAGCAGGTCCACCGTATGCTGGTACAAACTCACCGCCTGCTCAGCTGCAGCTGCCTGTGTAAAGCTGGGTCTTCTGCCTTTGCGGGCATCCCCGTACAAAGTGAATTGCGAAATGGCCAGTACTGCGCCACCAACTTCCTGAACTGACAAATTCAGCTTACCGTTCGAATCTTCAAAAATACGCAAGCCAACGACCTTGCTGGCAATATAACTGGCGTCGCTTTCAGTATCAGTCTGCGTTACGCCGATTAAGACCACCAGGCCGCGCCCAATGCGGGCCACTTCCTGACCGTCAATTGATACCGCTCCGCTAGTCACCCTTTGCACCACCGCGCGCATTAACCGCCACCTCCGCGATACGCCTGCAACACCCCATCCACGCGGCGAATCCTCTTCAAAATGTTATTAAGATGTTCAATGTGATTAACCTCGACAGTCAGGCTGACATGCGCCAGCCGACTGCGACCTGTTTGCGCATTCACCCGCATCAGCGGAGCTTTTATTTCGGCCAGCGCATTGACCACATCAGCCAGTAAACCGGTGCGATCAACCGCTTCGATATCAACATCAACAGGATATGAACCGGCAGAAACTGCGTCCCACTCCACTTCAACATAGCGCTCATTGCCAGGGTTCTCTTGCGTGAGATTTGGACAATCTTTACGATGGATTGATACTCCGCGGCCGCGCGTGACATAGCCCACAATCTCATCGCCAGGCAGCGGGCTACAGCAGCGTGAGAGCCGCACCAGCAAATTGGAAACGCCCTGCACGCGAATGCCATGCAAGCCATCAGAAGTCTGGCGAATCTCTTTTTCTTCTTCTCCGATCGGTTGTTGCACTGTTTCGCGATCACCAATGATGCGGCCCACAGCCATTCCGGCTGAAACTTTCCCGGAACCGACCGCGACCACCAAATCTTCTGCTTCCAGAAACCCCAGCCGTTTGGCACCCTCAAGCAGTTTATCTTGTTTCAGGTTTTCGCTAACTTCCAGCCCTTGTTTGCGTAGTTCCTTCTCTAATAATTCGCGGCCATGTGCCAAGTCTTCATCGCGCCGTTCCTCCCGGAACCATTGCCGGATCTTGCTTTTCGCTTTCGAACTCTGCACGAAGGCAAGCCAGTCCAGGCTTGGCCCGGTCGCCTGTTTGGAAGTGACAATCTCAATAATATCACCGTTGACCAGTTTATAATCGAGTGGTACTAATTTGCCATTTACTTTGGCGCCAATACAGCGGTTACCGACATCAGTATGCACTGTATAAGCAAAGTCAACCGGCGTTGATCCGCTTTGCAGACTCTTGACATCGCCCCTGGGAGTGAAAACAAAGACTTCATCCATGAAAAGGTCAATGCGTAGCGATTCAAGAAATTCCTCAGGATCGCCGGATTCACGCTGCCATTCCAGTAAATGCCTGAGCCAGGAGAATTTATCCTCAAAATCCTTCGCACCGGCGCCTTCTTTATAACGCCAGTGCGCCGCCATACCAAACTCGGCTGTTTCATGCATCTCTTTAGTGCGGATCTGAATTTCCAGAGGCTCGCCATTCGGCCCAATCACCGTAGTATGCAGCGATTGGTACATGTTTGATTTTGGCATGGCGATATAATCTTTAAACCTTCCCGGGATCGGCTTCCACAGGTTGTGGATCTCGCCAAGCACAGCATAGCAATCTTTCACTGTGCTGACGATTACTCTGAGCCCCAACAAGTCGAAGATCTCAGCAAAGGCCTTGTTTTCTCTTTTCATCTTATTGTAGATACTGTAAAAATGCTTGGGCCGCCCCTGTATATCCGCTTCAATGCCGCGTCCCCTCAAGGTTTCATTGAGTGTCACCATGACTCCATCAAGATAACCTTCGCGCTCGCGGCGCTTCTTGGCCACCATGTGTACCAGACGGTAATACTCCGTAGGATCAAAGTAGCGAAACGCGAGATCTTCCAATTCCCATTTAATTTTCCACATTCCCAGTCGATGTGCCAGGGGTGCGTAGATATCAAGGGTTTCCTGCGCGATTCGCCGCTGGCGATCCTCGGGCAAATATTTCAGCGTGTTCATATTGTGCATGCGATCCGCCAGCTTAATCAGGACGACGCGGAAGTCTTTGGCCATCGCCAGAAACATCTTGCGCAAATTCTCTGCCTGCCGCTCTTCACGTGTCTGAAAATCAATTTTACTGAGCTTTGTGACCCCATCAACCAGCATGGCGACCTCGGCACCGAACTTGGCCTCTATTTCGGTAATCAAGACATCCGTATCTTCAACCACATCATGCAGGATCGCGGCGCACAAAGTGGTCAGGTCCATTTCCATCTCAGCTAAGATCTGCGCGACATTGAGAGGATGTTGGATATAAGCATCCCCAGAATCACGTTTTTGCCCTTTATGAGCTTTGGCGGCAAAATCATAAACCTCTTCCAGCTTCTTGGTGTTGGCGGAAGGGCTATAACTCTTGACTGTTTTAATCAAATTTTCCAGAGACATATCCACTACCCTCCCGTTCCCCGGTGAAAAACAGCCGGAACAAAACGTGTTCCGGCCAGCCGGAGCCGACTATTGCCGTGAAAAGCGTTAAATAAACGCTGTGAAATTAGAACAAATTTTATTAGTAATGTATTAATGTTACGATGCGGGTGTCTCCTAACCGCTCCCGACCATTCAAATCATCCAGTTCCAGTAAAAATGCAAATCCGGCAATCACTCCGCCAAGTTTGCGTACCAGCTTAGCGGTAGCCGACATCGTACCACCGGTCGCCAGAACATCGTCGACAATCAGCACCTTTTCTCCCGGCTGAATGGCGTCGCGATGAATTTCCAGCGCATCTGTGCCGTATTCCAGTTCATATTGAATCCGTTCTACTGTACCGGGCAATTTCCCTGGCTTGCGCACCAGGGCAATCCCAACATTCATCGCATAGGCCAACGGCGCGCCTACCAAAAACCCGCGGGACTCGATACCAACGAGCTTATCGATTTCGCCCTCTTTAAAGTGGCTGGCCAGTTCGTCCACAGCAAAACGAAATGCGGGACCATCAGCCAAAAGCGGGGAAATGTCTTTAAATCCAATTCCTGGTTTCGGGAAGTCTGGCACTTCTCTGATATGTTTCTTTAAATCCATCTTGTCTGCCTCCGTTTCAAGCTAAGCCGACACTATTTTGAGATCTTTCACATTAGCCTGGGCGCTGGAGACGCCATTCCAGGTGTTCTCCTCCAAGGCAAAAGCCAAATCCACCGCGGTTTTCGACTGTAAATCAGGCAGCCTTGATCCTAAACCAAAGCCGATCCCATCGAGGCGGGCGTTGGCACTTTGTGCTTTGAATTTTAGGTGCTTTCCGTTTCCACCGACTCCTTTTGGCGAGACCATCATAATATTCCGACAGACGAGAATTGGTTCAGGGTTTTGTGACCCGAATGGTTCCAGCCCGGTAAGCTGTCTCGCCAGTTCCAGCGTGGCCTGCTCCAACTCTATCTCAACATCAGCATTTAAGGCGGGGATCATTGCGCTGTCGTCCAGACAACCCTGCGCATGGTTCTCAAACGCTTCCGCAAATTGATCCAGGGAGTTCCTCGTGATTGATAATCCTGCGGCGCTCTCATGGCCGCCAAAGCGGGTCAGGTGTCCGGCGCACTCTTCCAAGGCGTGGTATAAATGAAATCCCTGGATACTCCGCCCTGAGCCGCGTCCTTCTGTTCCGTCCCATCCAATTAGGATTGCAGGGCGGTAAAAGCGTTCCACAATTTTGGAGGCCACGATGCCAAGGACGCCATGATGCCAATTGTCCCCGGCGAGTACCAAGGTGCGCTGGTCTTTTTTGGCGAGCAATTCTTCCGCCTGGCGACAAGCACATCCTGTCAGCTCGGCTTCTATCGCTTGGCGCTCTCTGTTTTCGGCCTCGAGTTTTCTGGCTAAAGATAACGCCTGATCAGGATCCGTCGCCAGGAACAGGTTAATCCCGGTCTGTGCGTAGCCCAGCCGGCCGGCTGCATTAATCCTGGGTGCCAGATAAAAAGCCAGATGCCCGGTAGTGATGGCTCGCTCCCCTAATCCACAAACGGCGATTAGGGCTTTCATGCCTTCATTAGTAGTATTGGCGATCCGCTCTAATCCGGCTTTGACAATAATGCGGTTCTCTCCAAACAACGGTACCATATCCGCCACTGTTGCCAAAGCCACCAAATCAATTTCTCTGAATAAGGCTTCTTCGCTGATGCCGATTTTATCAGACACCGCCATGGCCAGCTTAAAAGCAACTCCTGCGCCGCACAAATCCCTGAAGGGATATGGACAATCCGGGATTTTGGGGTTGATCAGCGCCAGAGCTTCCGGAAGGACCGCCGGCGGTTCATGATGATCCGACACAATAACATCCATGCCCAGCGATTTGGCCAGCTCAATCTCGGCCACCGCTGTAATACCGCAATCGACGGTGATCAGTAATGTGATGCCGTTACGGCCGGCTTTTTCGATCGCCACGCTGTTCAGCCCATAGCCTTCTTCAAGACGGTTCGGAATATGATAAAAAAGGTTTCTTTTGGCGTAAGGGTACAGTAGCCGTATGAGTAAGGCCACGCTAGTAATGCCGTCAACATCATAGTCCCCAAAAATGAGAATTTTTTCGCCATCCTGGATCGCTTGGACAATGCGTTCAGCCGCACGATCCATCCCAGGAAACAAAAATGGATCATGCAAATCTGAAATGGTGCCACCTAGAAAAGCCCGGGCTTGATCGATACTGCTAATACCTCTGTTAATCAAAATTTGTGAGATTACAGGAGATACGCCCAGATTCTCGGCGAACGTCCGGCAAAGATCCGGTTGCGGTTGTTTTATCTGCCATACACGTTCGATCATTAATTCCTCCTGCTTCTTAAATGAAAAAACCGCGGGAAAGCAGACCCCACAGGTCAACATAAGTTAATTCTCCATCAAAAAAGTATTTCCTGCTTGAGGGGATGAGACAGCAAAAAGCACAAAGCGTATTGCCTTGTGCTTTTTGCCTTTATGGTAAGGCCTGGTTGGTGGCCGGACTTAGAAAATCCTACCGACCGTTAAATTGTTGCGTGTTTCCTGATTCCCTAACGCAAACGCCTCTTCGCGCCTGCTATCGTAAGTCCGATCGCTTTTCACAATAGCAGAACCGCTCTTGCGGCTTACTTTGATTGCATAGCCTCCTATGGTAAACAACATCCCGAAGTCCCCCTATCACACTAATTTCTGTCTCTCTAAATGTAACCTTTACTTGTTTGCGCCTATCCGCCAATTAGAAACCTCGTATATACTTCGTGCCTTGTCTTTTCCAATTCAGCCTCGGCACGACTAACTTTTAAGGCTCTTTCAATTCTCCTGGCGGAATGCCCTTGTTTTTGGATGGTTTCAATTGTGTAACCACCGATTGTAAACATCATTTCAAGCACCTCCGTCTTCTAGCGAATCTCGGGGCAAGCTTCTTTCAGGCGGCCCATCAAGGTAAACCGAATGTCTGCTAATTCCGCCCCGTATAAGGCTGTTTTTTTACTGACCCTGGCATTGTTTTCGAAGCTCTCTGTGAGTTTAATCATGATGAGCACCTCCTCCACTCTCTTACCCATAAATCATATTTCTTCCTTCAATGTTATTATAATCAACAGGAACTAATTTTGTCAATAAAATTTTTTCAATCGACGAAAATTTATTTTTCCGCGTTTTCATCTTATCCGTTCCTTTTCAGTTTTCCGGTCTTCATCGCGTAACGCTCTCCGATGCTAAAGACCTTTAGGCCCAATGGAATCAGCAAAATTCCAATTAACAACAGGATACGTAAGTCCGGCCAGATGTCCGCCAGAGAGGCCCCATCCAATAAGGCAGCCCTGGCTGCTCTTAGTGTATAGGTAGCCGGGGAGATTACCGAAAACGGCTGTAACCAAGCCGGTAACACTGAGACTTCATAATATACTCCGGAGACCAGCAGCACGATTGCCTGAAAGATATGGGTGGCCTGCGAGCCTTTCTCCGGCGACATGAGCGGCAGGACAGCTGCCATAAAGCCGAGTCCAATAAACGAAATGCTGGAGCAGAATAAGACCACTAACGCACCGAATAGGTTGGCTTGGGATAGATCAAATTTGAAGAATAGGGCCATCCCTCCGAGTACGAAAATCGTCCGGATCGAGCCATAGATCACAGCATAAAAACACATGCCAAACAAGTGCGTCGCTCTACGAATGGGCGCCATGAAAGTGTATTCAATGGTACCCTCCCAGCGCTCCCAAGAGACTGATTCCGACACTTCGTGAAACAGGACTGATAAAAACTCCCACAGCAGCGCGCCGGCAGCCAGATATAGCATTTGCTGCGGGCCGCCACCCACTCCGATCAGCACAATAGTGAGTCCATTGACCAGGATGTAGACCAGGTCTACAATTTCCCATCCCAAATACCTTTTGGCCAAGTTGAAATGACGCTCAACAAAAGCCATTGTTGCCTTGAGCTCATACAGTAATTTATGCAAGCGAATACGCCCCCCAGCATGTTTACCGTCTTGCGGTATTGCACCGTCTTGCGGCATTGCACCATATATTTGTTAATCTTCGAGGTCGGGCAGTTCGTCTGCCAAGTCTTTACCGGTCAAAGCGAAAAATACATCATCCATCGTTGGTGCCGGATTCTGTGGTGACTGAAGCTTCCTTTTTAACCCGGCAGGCGTATCTAAAGCTACGAAACGCCCGTCATCAATAATCGCTACTCGGTCACAGAGTCTTTCAGCCTCAGCCATATCATGCGTCGTCAGGATGATCGTGGCATCGTGCTTTTCCTGGACTTCTTTCACAAAATCCTGCACATCGCGCTTGGACTTGGGATCCAGTCCGGTAGTAGGTTCATCCAGCAACAGCAATACTGGAGCAGTGAACAGCGCCCTGGCAATCGCGACTTTCTGCTGCATACCACGCGAGAGGTTTTCCAGAGAGACAAACGCCTTTTGCTCTTTGAACCCCAGGCGCTGCAAAATCTCAAGGGACCTTTGCCGGGCGATTTTGGTATTTACGCCATACAATCGGGCCGCATAATTCAAGTTCTCAATAGCCGATAGTTTTTTGAAAAAGGCCGCTTCCACCGAGACTCTGTTAATCATGCGTCTTACTTCCAGCTGCTGTTTTACGACATCGTTGCCAAAAACAGTCACAGTGCCTTCGTCCGGGTAGAGCAACGTGGCGATAATCCGAATGAGGGTCGACTTTCCCGATCCATTCGGACCAAGAATCCCGAAGATTTCTCCTTTTTCAACGGTAAAGGAGGTCTCGCGCACTGCATAAACCGGAACACGCTCACGTCGAAACAACCTTCGATAAGAAAGTGGGGTGCCTGTTGCTTTGGTTTCATCTTTTTCATAGAACACTTTGGAGATTCGATCACATTGCAGAGCAATTGTCATTCTGTGGTTTCCCCCTACTCCTCAATCTTTTTGCATCCAGTCGGTTAGTATGTGCAAAAAAAACGCCATGGCATTCCCTATGACGTTTAAGCAAAAATCGTGCCGAAAAGGCAGACTCTTAAGTGCGCCATGGACATGCAGCCCATGGCAGCGCATTGTAAGCAACTACCGAATTGGCTGCCGATGGGCATAGTGATCCTGCGACAATGCACAGATACCGAACTTGGCAGTGATTACGTTCAACCTTTGCCGCATCGCCAGAGCCTCCTCAAATCTGATCCAGTAAAGAAAATGTTTCCGTCCATTGCAATATTAGCATGCCCCGCTATGGGATGTCAATTTACAGAATGATTCCCAACCGTTTTCACCCAACTTTACTCTTTTCAGATAGCGCAGGGAAAAACGACCTTTCCATGGAATTATCCATAGTGTCAGGAGGTATGGACGTTGAATTCTGGTTGCGCGTCAAAAAACCTCATTATTGCTGGCGCAGTTACGGTTGGAAATGCATTAATTGATCATTATTATATGCTCTCGAATCCGGTTTCCCCGGGTATTGGTGCCTTGGTCAAAAGCCAGTCCATACAAACCGGCGGGGTTGAGGCCAATGTCGCCGCGGCCATTGCCGCCTTAGAAGTCCCCGCTGCCATAGTGGCTCCGCTTGGTGATGATCAGGATGCCGATCGCATTATCTTGGATCTGCAGTCACACGGTGTCGATACTACACGCGCCATACGTATTCCCGGCGATGAAACCGGACGCTGTGTGATCCTTGTCATGCCGGACGCAGACCGGATTATCTTGGGTGGCGGTACCGGAATCCGCTCTATGCGACTGACCGCCGCTGATCGCGCCTTTATTGCCAAATGGCAAGTGAGCTTTTCCTCAGCCTACGTCCCGCTGCCAGTCTTGCGTGACTTGGCACAACTACGTGACGCCTCGACGCCACACCGGTTATTTGCCTTTGATCTGCCCGATACTTTCGATGATCTGATTGTCAGGGGATTCACCAGGACGGATTTTGACGAACTGCTGCCTGCCATCGATTTGCTGCTGACTAACCGTCCCGGGGCATTGTCATATGCCATGACGGACGATTTTGATCAGGCTTGCCGCATCATTGGAGACCGGCTAGCGCCTCATGCCAGGGCGGCTATTACTGATGGTGCCAAAGGAGCGCGTCTACTTTGGCCGCAGGGAGGCTCTTGCCATGTCCCAGCCTTCCAGGTGAAAGCGATTGATCCGACCGGCGCTGGGGACGCATTTCACGCCGCCCTGATCGTCGCATGGCTGCTGGAAAACAAGGATCCTGAAACTGCCGGACGAATTGCGTCTGCCGCCGGCGCGCTGGCCTGCCTGACCGAAGGGGCGCGTCAAAAGCTCCCCAAACGCTCCGACATCAGCGAGCTCTTGGGGACTGACCTATTTAAATATTTTTGATCTATTTGGGGACCGGTTTATTTGGATCATTTTGATCCGTTAAAGGACAGACTTATTCGAAAACAGTTTCCTAGAAGGGGGAAAATCAATGTTTCAGTTATCACCGGAGGTGCGCAAGGCGCTTGACCGCAACCGTCCAGTTGTAGCCCTCGAATCTACCCTGATTGCCCACGGTTTTGATTATCCCGAAAACATTGAAGTCGGTCGGGCCGTAGAGGCTGTTGTGCGGGATGCAGGAGCCATTCCGGCCACGATCGCCTTGGTAGCCGGTATTATCAAGATCGGGCTGACCGCTGATGAAATGCTGGAAGTTGCCCAAAACTCGAGCATGCCTAAATTAAGCTTGCGCGACGTTTCAGTGGCCGCCGGACTTAAAAAATGGGGTGCTACCACTGTCGCCTCAACAGCCTACATTGCTTCCCTGGCTGGAATTACTGTCTTTTCAACCGGCGGGTTGGGCGGAGTGCACCGCGGCGCCAAAGAAAGCTGGGACGTCTCGGCAGACTTGTTGTCATTAAGCCAGTCCCCGATCGTGGTAGTATGTTCTGGTGCCAAATCCATCCTTGACATCCCCGCGACACTCGAGGTACTGGAGAGCTATAACATACCGGTGCTTGGTTATCAGACCGACCGTTTTCCAGGGTTCTATGTCCGGGACAGCGGCTATCCGGTCCCCTGGCAGATTAACAAGCCTTCAGACGCGGCTCAAATTTTCCGCGAGCAGCTCGCATTAGGTCTGGATAGCGCCTTAGTAGTCGCTAATCCTGTTCCGGAGAAAGATGCCGTGGATAAAGAAACTCACGACAAGTGGATTGAGAAAGCTTTAGCGGAACTGAAGCGCTCAAAAGTTACAGGCAAGGCTGTCACCCCATTTATGCTGCATAGCCTTAAGGAAATCAGTAACAACAACAGCGTTAAAGCGAACAGATCGCTGATTTTTAATAACGCCGCGCTGGCCGCTGAAATTGCCAAAGCGATTTAGCTGCGACACTTCAACGCATATTTCAATATACCCGACTGATCAGTTGCAGCTTGAACGCTGCGCGTCTGATTTTACAGGACTCTCTATGTAATCGGTTCAATTTGCGTTTTTCGGGCGGATCTAACAGATAATAGAGCGACCGGCATACGCTTTCAACACAAAACATGGGCCTTTCCTCCGGGGGTAGCAGACATCCGCACGGCCCCAAGTGTTTGCATTCTCCAGGCGATAACAATTTGAGGGCGTTACGGAACAGGCCGGGCAGTCTGAGTCGGTGTTTAAGCCGGTAAAGAGGCGAGCTGTTTTGCCGCGGATCAATGCCCATAAAAAGGTGATCCAAAGGCGAAAAACGGTCTTCGGCCCCTTTGCAGCATGCACCCCTGCAACGCCTGCAAAAAAATGCAGTCCTCTTGAACAAATCCTGATAGGCCCGGTGCAGTTCCCGGCGACACATATCAAGTCGGCGTAGTTCTGTCCAAGCTTCTGAGTCGTTCCGTTTGGGCGGTATCCGCTTAAGCATCGCTGACTGGCAGACCAGAGCTACTCTCATCCAGTGATGCAATTTCCAATAACGGAAGCGATCTGACGGCGAAAGTGCCACTGGCGTGCTCCTCTCCCACACATAGCTTTTTAACAGGCTAAGAAATCTCTATGCATACATTACGCGATCGATGCGGAGAAATGTGCAAGCGACTAATGGAGGGAAATACCATGCCGCCGAAACAGGCCCCCGAAAAGCAGAATTATAAAAGAGTATGGCTTTTATTTTTATACTTCTTGATTTTGTCTGCTGCGTCATTTGTTTTTGTGCATCTATTGCTGCCGAAACCCGTTGTACCAATCACGTCGCCCGCAGCGTCCAGCACCACGGCAACGGCTGCCCCGGATAGCGCGCCCGTACCCACGCCAGCGCCCGCTGACGCCGCACTGCTGCCGGATGGCTTTGTCTATGTGTCCGACATAATCCCGGACGCCCAAATTGATATCCGGTATTACAGCGCTTATAACTTCTTTGGCACCCGCATCGATGGCTACGAGGCCCCGCAGGCAATCCTCACCAAAGAGGCCGCGCTGGCCCTCAAAACAGCCTCCACCATACTGGCTAAGCAAGGTTATGGTATCAAGATCTTTGACGCCTACCGTCCGCTGCGCGCCGTGGATCATTTTGTAAGCTGGTCACAGGATCTGACAGACACCAAAATGAAGGCGGTTTTCTACCCCAATCTGGATAAATCGGCCTTATTCAATCAGGGCTTTATCGCACGCAAATCGGGGCATTCCCGGGGCAGTACCGCAGATCTTACGCTGGTACACCTTATTAGCGGACAGGAAGTCGACATGGGCAGCAGCTTTGATTTCTTCGGCGAAATTTCACACCATGGAACGCAGCTCATTACCAACCAGCAAACACAGAGCCGCAACATCCTGCGCGATGCCATGGCAGCCGCTGGCTTCGCCCCCTACTCCAAAGAATGGTGGCATTACTGCCTGCAAAACGAGCCGTATCCCGACCAGTATTTTGATTTCGTGATCAGATGATTGCGATGCGATTTAACTGTGGCGTTCCTCTCCGGATCACTTGCATTGAAAAACAAGGCTGCCCTTGTCGCCAAAAGCAGCCTTATCTTGTATCACAGTTTCACGCTTCTAATCGTTCTAAATCCCTCAGCTGATTCCTATTTCGCGAAATTAAAGGGCTTCTTCAGATTGTAGAACGTTGCCGCACCTCTAAAGATGCTTTCCGTGCTTAAGACATCCTCAATCCGCAGCAACTGGTTATATTTAGCCACCCGGTCAGTACGGTTGGGGGCACCAGTCTTGATCTGTCCGGCATTGGTCGCCACAGCAATATCAGCAATCGTCGCATCTTCGGTCTCGCCCGAACGATGCGATACAACCGCCGTATATCCTGCGCGTTTGGCCATTTCGATTGCTTCCAGCGTTTCGGTCAGTGTTCCGATCTGATTGACTTTAATCAGAATGGAGTTGGCGGTACCCGTTTGGATGCCGCGCGCCAGGCGTTCAGTATTGGTAACAAACAGATCGTCACCGACTATCTGGACGCGATCGCCAATCTTCTCGGTCATCAGCTTCCAGGTTTCCCAATCGTCTTCGGCCAAACCGTCTTCAATGGAAATGACCGGGAACTGTTGGACCAGTTTCTCATAATATCCGACCATTTCCTCGCCGGAATAGGTCACACCTTCGCCAGCCAACACATATTTACCGTCTTTATAGAGCTCACTGGCAGCCGAATCCAACGCAATGGCAACATCCAAGCCCGGTTTATAGCCGGCTTTCTCAATCGCTTCCACAATAGCCTCGACGGCTTCAACGTTTGAGCGCAGGTTCGGGGCAAAACCACCCTCGTCACCTACGGATGTGTTCAGACCTTTCTTCTTCAGCACGCTGCGCAGGCTGTGGAAAACCTCAGTCCCCATCCGCAATGCTTCGCTGAAATTTTCTCCGCCAATCGGCATGACCATGAATTCCTGAATATCGACGTTATTATCCGCATGACTGCCGCCATTGAGAATATTCATCATTGGCACCGGCAGCTCCCTGGCAATAGGACCACCAAGGTATTGGAACAACGGCAGGCCGAGCGATTCAGCAGCAGCCTTAGCGGTAGCTAAGCTAACCCCCAGAATGGCGTTGGCACCGAGTTT
Source organism: Firmicutes bacterium UBA4882 (assembly GCA_002399265.1). Classification (GTDB taxonomy): domain Bacteria; phylum Bacillota; class UBA4882; order UBA4882; family UBA4882; genus UBA4882. The sequence continues at coordinate 74,244 of DHDG01000036.1, forward strand.
ACCCTTATTCGGGGTTCCGTCAAGCTCAATCATGCGATGGTCGATCAAAGACTGTTCAATGGCTTCATAACCCGTAATTTCAGGCGCAATGACTTCATTAACATTATCAACGGCATTCAGGACACCCTTGCCACGATAACGTTCCTCTTCGCCATCCCGCAGTTCAACAGCTTCATGTGCTCCAGTTGAGGCCCCTGAAGGAACCGCAGCGCGCCCAACTGTACCATCCGCCAATGTTACTTCCACTTCGATGGTCGGATTGCCTCTGGAGTCAAGTATTTCTCTTCCGTAAATGTCAATAATTGTTGTCATCCATTGCTCCCCCTCGTTTTATATTGCATCGGCCGACTTCTATGCATACGCGCGCATGGCCTTTGCGGCGCGCCTTGGTCACTCTTCGACAATCAAGCTCTGGCCCGTCATTTCCACAGGCTGGGGCAATCTGAGTAATTCAAGCAGCGTCGGTGCCACATCCGCCAGAATACCGTCGCGCAAACGCGCTCCTGCGGGCCCGCCCGCCAAAATCACTGGCACTGGATTAGTGGTATGAGCCGTCATCGGTTCGCCGCTAATATAATCCGTCATCTGTTCCGCATTACCATGATCAGCGGTTATTAGCACCGCGCCGCCTTTCGCCAGTATAGCGGGAACGATCTCGGATATTCCTTTGTCGACAGCCTCGGCCGCCTTAACAGCCGCATCGAAGACTCCTGTATGACCAACCATATCAAGATTAGCATAATTAATAATAATGACATCATACCGTTCAGAGGCAATTTCCTGCAATAAGCGTTCGGTAACTGCCACACTGCTCATGGCAGGTTCCAGATCATAGGTCGCTACTTTTGGCGAAGGTATCAGAATGCGCTCCTCATGCGGAAAAGGCGTCTCATCGCCGCCATTGAAGAAGAACGTGACATGCGCGTATTTTTCAGTCTCCGCAATGCGCAACTGTCTTAGGCCGGCATTCCCCAGCACCTCGGATAGTATGTTTTTCATTTTTCCCTCAGGCGGATACGCTACCGGCGCGGCAATGGTTTCATCGTATTGCGTCAGGCAGACATAATGCACGCCCATAGGCGCCGGCGCTGGCCTTTCAAAGCCAGAAAAATCGCGGTCGACAAAAGCCCTGGTAATCTCACGCGCCCGGTCGGGCCGGAAATTAAAAAAGAAAACACTGTCGCCCGGTTTGACGGTGTCGGGAGTACGCCCACCTGACCGCACTACACTGGGAACCACAAACTCATCATTAACTCCGGCAGCATAGGACTGTTTTACGGCCGCCACAGCGGAAGCCGCCTCAATTCCTTCGCCCAATGTCATAGCACGGTAGGCTTTTTCAACTCTTTCCCAGCGTTTGTCGCGGTCCATGGCATAATAGCGACCCATCACCGTAGCGATCCGACCCACCCCAAGCCCCGCCATAACCTGTTCCAGTTCCTGAAGATAGGGAATGGCACTACGCGGCGGAACATCACGACCATCCAGGAAGGCATGCACCAAAATCTGATCAACGCCCATCTCTTTAGCGAGGCGCAAAAAACCGTAAAGATGATCCGTATGGCTGTGAACCCCACCAGGAGAAACAAGGCCCATCAAATGCAGCGCCTTACCTGTACCGGCACATCTACTGAAAGCCTCCGCAATGACAGGGTTCTCGCGCACCGTCCCTTCACGGATGCTCTTACTGATACGAACCATTTCCTGATAAACAATGCGCCCGGCTCCGATGTTCAGATGGCCAACTTCCGAGCTGCCCATTTGTCCTGCTGGCAGCCCGACGCTTTCTCCGGAAGTCTGCAGCAAGGCATGCGGAAATTTCTTAAAAAGCCCATCTATGTATGGTGTACAGGCTGCACAAATTGCGTTGGCTTCCTCGGAGTCGTTACGCCCCCAACCGTCCAAAATGGCAAGCACCACCGGACGTTTGCACTCTGTGCGCGTCTTGCGTTCCTCGCTCGCCCTACGCTCCGCGCGCGCCATGCCTTGCGCACATCCTGCGCGCTCCGCTTGTTCCGTGGTTTTCATATCTGATCACTCCGTTTTATCTACTGAAGCTTTGACAGCATTGGCGGCAATTGCCAGAAAAGACTGCGCGTCCAGACTGGCTCCCCCAACAAGAGCACCATCAATATTCCGCTGTGACGCGAATTCGGCCATGTTCTCCGGTTTGACGCTACCACCATAAAGGATCCGAATCTGCTCTGCGGTTTCTTTACCCACCAATGCGGCCATTTCATTTCTGATTAACCCGGAAACGCGATCAGCATCCGGTCCGTTGGAAGCTTTCCCCGTTCCAATCGCCCATACCGGCTCGTAGGCAATCACAGTATTCAAGGCCGCCTGCGGATCAATACCAGCATAGGCGCCCCGCACCTGCGTCTTAACAATCTGATCAGTATTGCCGGCCTCTCTCTGCTGCAATGTCTCGCCGACGCAGATAATGGGAATCAATCCAGCCTTCAGCGCCGCTTTAGCCCGCTGATTAACGGTCTGATCAGATTCGCCAAAGAACTGACGACGTTCTGAATGCCCGACAATAGCATATCGGCAACCGGCATCCTGAAGCATGACCGGCGCAATTTCTCCAGTATAGGCACCTTTCTCTTCCCAGTGAACGTTTTGAGCACCTAACCCTACCGGCGTCCCCTTAATGACATCGGCAACGGCCGAAAGCGCAGTAAAAGGCGGACAAATTACCATGTCCACCTCAACCCCATCTGCCATTCCCCCGCTAATTGCCCTGGCTAGCGTGACCGAGTCACTGATCGTCTTATGCATCTTCCAATTTCCTGCAATCAAGCAGCGTCGACGCATTTGATCGACCTCCTTCTGCACATTGCGATTTGACATCCTATGCGTCTTGTAGCACCTTGACGCCGGGCAGCTCGATTCCTTCCAGGAACTCCAACGAAGCCCCGCCCCCGGTTGACACATGCGTCATTTTGTCGGCGAATCCCATCTGCTCAACAGCAGCCGCCGAATCCCCGCCACCAATAATGGTTGTCCCATCACATTTGGCGATCGCCGCAGCAATGGCGCGTGTGCCATTGTCAAACGGTACTATTTCAAAAACGCCCATTGGACCATTCCAAATCACAGTCTTGGCTTTGGCAATTTCGCCTGCGAACCGTGCGATCGTCTCAGGACCGATATCAACACCCTGCCAGTCAGCAGGAATCTCAGAGACTTTCACGGTCTTGTATTCAGTATCAGCCGAGAATTCTTTGGCCACTACAACGTCCTCAGTTACAATCAGTTTGACGCCTTTTTGCACAGCCTGTTGCATTAATTCTCTGGCCAAGTCCACTTTCTCACTATCCAGAAGCGATTTCCCGATTTCCAACCCTTTGGCTTTCAGGAAAGTATATGCCATTCCGCCACCGATCAGTAACACATCGACTTTGGTCAGCAAATTCTTGATGACCCCGATTTTGTCGCTCACCTTGGCACCACCCAAAACAGCCACAAACGGGCGGGCAGGATCTTCGAGAGCTTTGCCCATGGTTTCAATCTCTTTTTGCATTAGCAGACCTGCTACTCCAGGCAGAACCTTCGCGACACCTTCCGTCGAAGCATGTGCGCGATGAGCTGTTCCAAAAGCATCATTCACAAAGAGATCCGCCAGACCGGCCAACTTTTTGGCAAACTCGGGATCGTTGGCTTCCTCTTCTGCATAAAACCTTACATTTTCTAGCAGGACTACGTCCCCCGGCTGCATTCCGGCAATAGCTTGTTCAACTTCCGGACCGATACAGTCATTGAGCTTAGTCACACTAGTGCCCAGTAATTCGGACAACCTCCTGGCAACCGGATCCATGCGGTATTTCTCGGCGACTTTCCCCTTAGGACGGCCCAGATGCGATACTAAGATAACCTTACCGCCGCGCTCGCGCAGCAATTGTATGGTCGGCAGCGCCGCGCGGATGCGGGTATCGTCAGCAATTGCGCCTGTATCGTCTTGGGGAACGTTGAAATCAACACGCACCAACACTCTCCGGCCTTTGGCGTCCAACCCCTGGACAGTTTTCTTCTTCACCTCATTGCCTCCCTTTCCGGGTAATAAAGCTTCTTCAGACCTCTCTCAGCCATATAAGTGATCAAATCAATGATTCGGCAGGAATAACCCCACTCGTT
>DHDG01000036.1:78543-84714 GCA_002399265.1 Firmicutes bacterium UBA4882
TACCAGGCGACGACCTTCACCATGTTTCCTTCCATTACCATCGTGAGCAAGGAATCAACAGTGGATGAATTTTGATTGCCATTATAATCGCGCGAAACGAGTGGCTCCTCGCTATAACCAAGGATCCCCTTCATCTCACCCTGCGCTGCTTCTTTCAGTGCACGATTGACTTCTTCTACGGTTACCTCTTTGGAGACTTCCGCCACAAGGTCGACCACCGACACGTTCGGGGTCGGAACACGCATGGCAAAACCGTTCAATTTGCCCTTTAGTTCCGGAATGACAAGCCCGACTGCTTTGGCAGCACCCGTGGTGGTGGGGATAATGGACATTGATGCAGCTCTGGCCCGACGCAAATCCTTATGGGGCAGGTCCAATATTTGCTGGTCATTCGTGTAAGAATGGACCGTGGTCATAAACCCTTTCTTAATCCCAAAATGATCATGGATCACTTTGGCCACCGGAGCAAGGCAGTTCGTTGTGCAGGACGCATTGGAAACGACATGATGCTTATTGGGGTCGTATTTCTTATCGTTGACGCCCATCACGATCGTGATGTCTTCTTCTTTGCCTGGCGCGGAAATGATCACCTTTTCCGCCCCAGCCTCAAGGTGTTTAGCTGCGTCTGCACGTTTGGTAAATCTGCCGGTGCTTTCCACCACGATTTGAACGCCCATTTCCTCCCACGGAAGTGCGGCCGGGTCTTTTTCAGCGTAGATTTTGATAATCTGATTTTCATTAATCACTATGAAATTCCCGTCAACCCTCACCTCAGCGTTAAGAGGGCCATGCACTGAATCGTACTTCAATAGATGTGCCAGGGTATTAGCATCCGCCAAATCATTTATTGCCACAAATTCTATATCAGGATTGGAAATACCTGCACGCAAAACATTTCTTCCGATGCGTCCAAATCCATTGATTGCTACCTTTACTGTCATCTCTTTCGTCCTCCTTCAGGATTTTAGCTTTAGATTTTACCTCTTAGTTGATACCAACCTGCAACAGCTCAACCAGCTCAGCCGCAACGCCCTCGTCCAAAACTAATGTCTGCCCGGGAATTAGTAATGTCGCCGCCAGAATCGCCGCAGCTTTCTGTTTTCCGCCTGCCACAGCGATCACTTCCTTCCCATCCAGCTTATCTATTTGAAGACCTGCGCTGCTCGCAGCATGAACAACTTGGCCATGCGAGTCGTAATAATACCCGAACACTTCTCCTACGGCATCCTTCCTCTGCAGTTCAGATAAAACATTGGTGCTGAAGCCACGCCTTTTAGCCATGTTCTCAGCAGTACCGATACCGTGCAATACAACACGTGCTTTTTGGATCAAGTCCAGATGTTCACGAATCGTCGGTTCACTGAGCAATTTTTCGAGCACATCTTTCTCCAACCCGTCCGGCAGATGAAACAGCCGATAACGCCCACCCAGATTCTTAGCCAGAGCGGCGGTGACTGTATTAGCCTGAATTTCGACGTTCTCGGTCAGCCCGCCGCGGGCCGGAATAACCAGGACTTCCCGCCGCTTGCCTGAGGGCGGCAGGGCGGCTGCTACTTCAGCCATGGTAGTACCACCGCTGATCGCCAGGATATCACCTTCACGCAAGTGCGCCAACAGAACCTCTGCAGCTTTCCTAGCTAATGTCTTTAAGACAATGGGGTTGCTGTCCACGTCGCCAGCTATCACGTAAGCATTTGCAACATTAGCCGACTTCTTGATTTGCTCCTCCAACTGGTTAAGGCCCCTGAAGTGTCTGATATACTCCTCAATTTCCCGCAGCAGTGATTTGCCTTCATCAGTAATCAGGATACCCAAATTGCTGACAAGAATAAGCCCTTGCCGGCGCAATAATTCTACTTCCCGACGCACCTGGCGTTCTTGAAGATCAAGGTCAGCCGCTAGCGTGCGGCGCCCGACCGGCTGCGAAAAAAAGATGTGACGCAGGATCAGGTAACGGAGATACAGTAACTCACCCATCTCAGGAACAATTAACCGTTCTAAGGCAATCAGCTTCTCCATTGTCTGGGTTTCCTCCATCAGTCATTGGATGGTGGGGCAATATTGCCCCGCTAAATTTGAAATTGACCCGCATATTGAATAAAAAAAGTCGAAATGCACTACCGTATTTTTTTGCCAGCGGCACCGGACGACCTATCCGGGAGACCTCGCCCATTACCTCCGTCGGATCTGGCATAACCGCGCAGTCGGATGGTGGGGTTAAAACGCCCCATTCCGGGGCGTTTTTGCCCCGCTGTAATAAAAATATAATTATATCTATCCTATGTTTAGTTTTATTTTACCGTAACTAGCAATATACTGCAAGTCATAAAATGTTATTTTATCCGGAGCCGCGCAGCCGGCATCCCCAGCTCACGCCGATATTTAGTGACCGTACGCCTGGCAATCACCAATCCTGCCTTTTTTAATGCTGCCGCCAGTTGTTCGTCATTCAGAGGATGCTTTGGATCTTCAACAGCAATGATCTCCTTCAGCATACGCTTGACACTGCCGGAGGCCCGGTCCCCGCCGGTTTTGGTGTCAACGCCGCTTTGAAACAAGGCACGTAAGGAAAACAATCCAAAAGGTGTCTGGACATATTTACCAGCAACCGCTCTTGAGATCGTCGAAACATGCACCTCAACAATCTCAGCAACGTCCGCTTGCGTCATAACCTTCAGCGCGGCGGGTCCTGCTATAAAAAATTCCGGTTGCAGCGCCAGCAAAGCCTGCCCTATTTTGAGCAACGTGGCCCGGCGTTGCCCGATGGCCTTGAGAATCCATTGGGCGCGTTCTGCCTTTTCGCGCAAGTATGCCTTCAGTTTTGGATCTTCCGGATTTGATTGCAGCAAGCTGTAGTAATAGGGGCTTAATTTTAGCCTGGGATAAGGGGATTCGTTGACCATAACTTCCCATCGGCCGTCGCGCTCCAGAATCGTCAGATCCGGATAAGGCACTGAAGCCTCCAAATCATGCCCGCCTGCTCCGGGACGGGGTTGCAGCTGTCTAATCTGCGCCACCGCATCCAGAACTGTTGCCCGCGATACTCCCAGCGCTGCTGCAAGCTCACTGAAACGGCCGCCGGATAACAGCTCAAAATGCTGCCCAATAATCCGACCAGCCACTGTATCTGTCCAACCGCGCCGCTCGATTTGCAGCTGCATGCATTCCCGCAGGCTGCTTGCGAACACGCCGGCCGGTTCAAAGGTTTTCAGGACTTCCAGTACGTGCTGAGCCGTCAGGCAAGAGCATTCTTCCCGCAGATAACCGTATTCATCAAGACAGTCAATTAAATATGTGCCGATTTCAAGCTCGTGCTCGTTTAAGCCACTGCCATACAGCTGCAGCCTGAGATCATCACGCAGGGTGTAAATGGGGGCCGCCAAATTCTCAATCGGCATCCCTTCCTGCGTCTCAGTTCTGTGTCCGGACGACGCAAACGAACGTTCACCGTTCCCAGCCTCACCAGCATAAAAGGCCTCGGCGTCCCATTCACCGGACGGCGTAAGACCCTGATCCTCACTCTGACTCTGCTCTGTCCCATGATCTTCCTCATGATCCTCAGCCATTTCCAGCAGCGGATTCTCTTGCAGTTCGGTCTGCAATGCCATACTCAGCTCCATGACAGGTAGCTGCAGCAATCCAAGCGCTTGCAGCATTTGCGGACTCATAGCCAGCTTTTGCTGCATTTCCAAAGTCTGTTTAAGCAATAGCCTGCCGACCATGATCGTCCCCTCCTATCATTCCAGTTTTTCACTATGCTCAGCCAAAATCTCGCGCAACCGCCGCAATCTATGATTCATGGCGGACTTGCCAACCGGAGGCTGCATCAGCGCGCCAAGCTCTTTCAGGCTTAACTCCGAATGTTCCATCCGCATCATTGCAAATTGCCTTAGTTTTTCCGGCAGTCGGTTAATTCCATAACAGGCATCAATCTCTTTGATCAGCTTCAGTTGTTCAGCTCCGCTTTCGGCAGCCTTTGACAGATTGGCTGTTTCCGCATTAACCAGTCGATTCACGCCGCTCCGCATTTCCTTGATCACTAAGAGATTCGCAATGCGCAACACGGCATTGCTGGCACCCATCAGCGTCAGCAACTGTACTATGGAATCGCATTCCTTAATATAGATCACATGTGTCTGTTTGCGATTGCTAGTCTTAACCCGCAGATGATCCAGAGACAGCAGATAAAAAAGTCCCTGGGCGAATTCCGGGTTTTCAGTAACTATCTCCAGATGATAATTACGTGCCGGATCCGAAAGTGAGCCCGCTCCCAGAAAAGCCCCCCGCAAAAATGACCATCGGCAGCATTCACTGCTGGTCAGTTCAGGCGCAATTGACCCATCCAGGTAATTAGCATCGTCCAGGACATGGACATCCTTGAGAATTTGCCGAACAAATGCGTCTGAGACTACACCAATATGATAAGCATGGCGTCTCCCCAAGCGCTTACGCTCTTCTAAAAGCACTTCCGGTGACAACTTAAATACTTCATTAAAAAGCCAAACGATTTTGCGGGCGACCGCCCCATTTTCAGTCTCCAAAACCAGTGTTATGCCCTCGTTGCTGAGCCGTATTTTACCAGTAGCATGGATTAATCCTGCCAGTTCTGCAAGGCGGCAGCATTTAGCGTCAGGCCGGATACCAGCCAGTTCGCCTTTAGTCTCCGATGAAAAGCTTTTCAAGCTGCTGCGCCCCCTTTACTTTAATTTTCCACGATCACCAGATCAAATCCTTTTTAATGTTCTTGCGGACAAAGGTTAAGATCAAAGCCAAATTGACATAGATTTTCCTAAAGAGATAATTCTTGGAGGGACACAGAATGATTAACATAATATGGTTGACTCTCTTATGCGCTGGGGCAGCCGTGTTTACCGCCAAAGGACAGGTGGCGCTAATCACCGGATCGCTGTTTCAATCTGCGGAATCCGCGGTGGCCTTCGGCATCAAACTGGCCGGGCTGATCGCTTTTTGGTCAGGGATTATGAAAGTAGCGGAAGAAGCCGGTTTGAGCAAGTCCATTGCCAAGGTAATGCGGCCATTATTGATCAAATTGCTTCCCGGGTTAAAGGATCACACTGAGGCGCTGGGGGCCGTATCACTGGCATTGAGCGCCAACTTTCTGGGTCTGGCCAACGCCGGGACAGCGCTAAGCCTGCAGGCTATGGAAGAAATGCAGAAGGTAAACAGGCAAAAGGATCGTGCCTCGGATCCGATGTGTACCTTTATAATCATCATAATGGGAGGTCTGACACTCATTCCGACAACGGTAATCGCATTGCGGGCCCAAGCCGGGTCTGCGCAGCCGGACCGCGTAATTTTCCCGACGTTGCTGGCCTCACTGGCAGCTACCCTATTTGCACTGACCATCGACTTCCTGATTCGCAACAAACGCGGTGGCTGCCGAAAGAAGAAGGTTGAGCAGAGGGCTGGACGATGAGCGGTTTTGCGGTTTTCTCAGCAGCATTGCTGCCACTTTTTATCATTATGGTACTGATCTATGGCAGTTTCAAAGGTATCAAGATCTATGAGGCGTTTGTGACCGGTGCCCGCCATGGATTCGGCGTAGCAGCGCGCCTGGTTCCATTCCTGTTGGCAGTCTTTCTGGCGGTCGGGCTCTTCCGGGATTCCGGGGCAATGAATCTGCTGGCCGCGATCTTGAAGCCTGCCTTAAGCTTCCTTAGAATACCGGTGGATTTGATTCCCATGGCGGTGGTACGGCCGCTGTCAGGCTCGGCTTCGTTAGGGGTTTTGGCTGATATTCTCAAACAAAACGGGCCTGATTCCCCCACGGGTTTTATCGCCTCTGTAATACAGGGCAGCACCGAAACAACCTTTTACGTCCTGACCGTTTACTTTGGCGCGGTGGGCATTAAGGAATACCGCCACACGCTGCATGCCGGACTGGCTACAGATGTGGCCGCCTTCATCGGTTCGATATTAATTGCGCGCCTGTTTTTGTGAAGTGGTTTCGGAAAGCGTATTGGCATCAATCGGAACGTCCGTAAGTTATCCCCAGCAATGACAGACATTTTGCGCTGACAGGACAATATTCGGCGGTTATAATAATCTTTGTTGACTCTAAGCATAGTGTATCCGACTTGCTGTAACGGCAGGGGCGGGGGACAGGCCGGCCAAACTGATGGCCTGGGGTGAATCCGCATTTCGGGCGGT
>DHDG01000036.1:84887-87038 GCA_002399265.1 Firmicutes bacterium UBA4882
GCGGTAGGGTCTACTCTTCAACCCGAATCCGACAACTAACCTCGCTGCATGATGAAGGGGGTATGTTCATGCTTAGGACTTTCAGACATCCGGTAGTTAAAAAAGTGTTAGCCATTGCTAACACCCTGGTTTTTTTGGCAGCATTAAATGCACCTGCGCTAGGCGCGTGGGTCTATAATGTCAAAAGAGGCGATTCGCTATACAAAATTGCCGAAAAAACCGATATACCGGTCGAATCGATCCGTAAGGCTAATAACCTGCGGGATACGCGCATCCAGGAGAACCAAAAACTTGTAATCCCTACCAGTACAGGTGCCAACGCTGGTGCCAGTGGATGGACCTATACTGTCAAGCGCGGGGAAAGCCTTTTCTCTATTGCTAAAAAGGTGGACTTTTCTCTCGCTGAAATCCGTAACGTTAATGGTCTGACAGGCAGCCAAATTGTTGTCGGACAAAAATTGACAATTCCTTATCACGGGAATGAATCGTCTGCCGGGAATGCTGGAGCAACTACTGCTAAGAACAATAGCAATGTTTCACGCGGCATGTCGGTCAGCGCTGCCGATCTCGAATTACTGGCGCGTTTGATTCATGCGGAATCCCGCGGCGAGATTTTTACTGGACAAGTCGCTGTCGGTGCAGTTATCCTGAACCGTGTATCCAGTAAAAAATTCCCCAACTCGATCAGTAAAGTCATTTATGCTCCGGGACAGTTTTGCACCGTGCGTGACGGCCAAATCAACCGTAAACCCGATGCAACTGCCTACAAAGCGGCCCAGGCTGCTTTACAGGGCCAAGACCCTACTGGCGGAGCTGTATACTTCTATAACCCCGCCAAAACGACATCGCGTTGGATTTGGTCACGTCCAGTCAGCCTTAAAATCGGATCACACGTGTTCGCTCAGTAGAGTCAACATATTGGATGCGCAACCAAAGAGGAGGGTCACACCTCCTCTTGGTTTTTTCCTCCTCTAGCCGTTATGTACTTCTAAAATCCAATTCATGCCATTATTATTATCCCAGACATTCGATTCACTTCTGAAACAGAAATTGAGCGCTGATTCAGCGTCAATTACTTCGACATTGGTATTCCAGGCACCATCACGCGTTTTGCGCATGGGAATATCCTGCACGCTATGCCAGTTACCGCGCCCAAAACCCATATGCAAATAGACTTTACCAGCTTGATTTGCCAGCTTTCCTTTGTACTTGACGCGGACCGTCTCACCGGCGGTAATCGGCATCGGCTCGATAAACACACCTTCGGCAACCTCTTCGATTTTGCGTTTAACCAAGGTTCCATTCCTCCCACAATTGGCTTTTGGTAGCCATGCTAGACATCATCAACCTTACACTGCTTATTTTCCCAATTATCCCGCATCTCATGCAGGGAACTTTGGGGACGGTTCTAAAAGTTCCTTTTCCCATTTCCTGGCATTGGGCATTATAGAAATGAGCAAAAAAAGAGGACGGCTCTTTTAGAACCGTCCCCAAAGTTCTCACCGCGCTACGTCGCTTTTTAGCTTACTTGATTTCAAAGCCTAGTTTGCTCTCGAGGGCGGTGCGGAATCCTTCAAGGTCATCTGGAGCTAGCAGCAAAACCTCGCTTGCTGTCTCCAGACAGATTGAGCGCGTTCCATTGACCATTAGGAGCGCTTTCTGGTTGTTAGCAAGCTTATACCAACCGGTGCGGTATTCCCCAACAGAAGTTCCCATGGTCCTTTGTACAGGACGCAAACCTTCTTGATCAGTGGCTGTCCAGTCAGCCATATATGCCTGGCTGATGTCCTGATAAGCCCATGATTTCTTAATAAACGGCGGCACTGCCACTTCCAGAGCGTCCTCTGACAAAGATGCAGCCACTTTGCTTGGGGCATAAAACATTAAATATCCCAACCCCAAAACCAATGTTGCGGCCATGAAAAGCAAATAATACCGCTGCACACCTTTCTTCCTGATAAATGAGAGCAGTAATGAAACCACCACTACCGCAAGCACTATTACACCCAAAAGCACAGAACTTTGCGGCGCTGTCAACCTAAACATAAACGCACCTCCACTTTGGAACTTTGGGGACGGTTCTAAAAGTTCCTTTTGACATTTTCTGGCATAATGAACTTTTAGAACCGTCCCCAAAGTTCCCCCAGGTTT
>DHDG01000036.1:87218-89164 GCA_002399265.1 Firmicutes bacterium UBA4882
AAAAAACGAGCAATCCTGCAACAGATAACTCGCCAAAGAATGGTAGCCCCAAGGGAATTCGAATCCCTGTCTTCGCCGTGAGAGGGCGATGTCCTAGGCCTCTAGACGATGGGGCCGCAAACTAATTTATTTAACATAATTGTTGATAAAAAATGGTAGCCCCAAGGGAATTCGAATCCCTGTCGCCGCCGTGAAAGGGCGGTGTCCTAGGCCTCTAGACGATGGGGCCACTTGCAAAAATCATTTTAACACAGAATAACGGCTTTGTAAAGGATTATGGAGTAACAAATAATGCTAAGTGGACTAACCCCGCCGCCTTAGCGAAGCGAGGCCGTCAGCCTACCCACGACCTTGCTAGCCAAGGAACAGCAAACCTGTTAAACCGGCTAGGCCGAGCACGATCAAAGGATGCCAGCGCAAGAAATGCGAGAGCGCAAATGCAACCAGCCCAATGATAGCGTGCAACGGAACATGAATCACTTCTTTGCCAAAGGACCAGATTGCCAATGCGATCAAAGCTACTACTGCTGAGCGAATCCCCTTCGAGGCCGCCTGCACGCTGGCAAGGTATTTAAAACGCTTAAAGAGTGCCGCGATGATGAGTACTATGATAAAGGACGGCAGCACAACTCCGAAAGTGGCCATCAGGGAACCTAACACTCCGGCCACCCGATAACCGACAAAAGTCGCCGAATTGATGGCAATCGGACCGGGCGTCATCTCGGCCACTGCCACAATATCGAGAAACTGCTCCATGGTCAGCCAACCGTTAACGTCGATAATTTCGCGCTGAATCAGAGGCAGCATGGCATAGCCACCGCCGAATGTAAACATGCCAATCTCCATAAAAGATAAAAACAATCTCAACAGCAGCGTCATGCCTTTTCAGCCTCCTTTTCCTCGTCCCCGTTCTTGCTCCTGTTTTTGCTCTTGTCGTTCAAGAATATTATGCCGGCTAAAGCCGCCATCAAGATTATTAACACCGGATGCAGGTCGAAGATCGCTCCGATCAGCAGCATCACCACAAAGATAATAAAGCTGGTCAGATTTTTCAAGACGCTTTTTCCAATTTTAAAAAGCGCTGCCAGGATTAATCCCATCACTGCCGGACGGACTCCGTTAAAAATCGCTTTTACAGCCGATATCGTGCTAAAACGCTCAAAGAATATGGCGATCGTCAATATGATTACTAATGACGGGACCACCATCCCGGTCACCGCAAATATGGCACCTGGAACTCCGGCAACCCGGAAGCCCAAATAAATCGAGGAGTTAATGGCAATTGCCCCCGGCGCGGTTTGTGATAACCCAATAATCTCGGCAAATTCCTCTTCTCCGACCCATTGCTTCTTTTCAACAGTTTCTTTTTGGATCAGGGGCAGCATGGCATAGCCGCCTCCAATGGTAAAGGCCCCAATTCTTAAAAACGTAAGAAACAAGTCCCATAATAAGCGCCAATTAATGTCAGAATGCGCTTTCCTGCTCATAATATACACCCTCCCTGTCTAGGCCTTTTCTTCATTCGACGTGTTTTTAATCTAACCTCCCGAAGCATGCACATCAAAATCTGGCATGGGATGGCGACATTTCCGCAAACCATCTTTTGGGGTGCATATCGCACTTCATGGCAAGGCATTGCCATAGGTTATAATGATAGTGTAAACTAAAAATAGAGCAAACGTCAAAGAAGGTGATGACTTTGTCTTTAAGAATAGGCGCAGACGCCAAGGCGAACTCCAACACTGCAAATAAGCGGGCTGCCTCTAATGGGCGGCCCGCTTTGATCCGGCTCGGCATATTCGATTATTTTTGCAGCCAACATAGGTACCCGTCTTGATTCATGGCTGCGCCGTCTTTCAAGAACGGAATGACACTCAAGATCCGAAACTCAAAGCGGATATAGTCTTTAAAATCTACAACTGAATTGTTTAAGCTAAGTCATTCTG
>DHDG01000063.1:0-148 GCA_002399265.1 Firmicutes bacterium UBA4882
AATAAGCTGCATCATAGTCTTTTACTACCTCCGTAAGGAATCGTGATGATGATTAATCGATACTTGTCCGTATATAGTATACACTTTCAATTGCAGGCGGTACAGAGCAAAACTGGATGAACAGTGATGAAAAAACCTAAAATCGATA
>DHDG01000063.1:361-35704 GCA_002399265.1 Firmicutes bacterium UBA4882
CCGGACTAATCTTATATTATTAAATTATACCAAGAAAACCATGGATGGAGTTGCGAAGGAAGGTTGATTTGCGTGACGGAGCTACAGAAGCTTAATGTTATTTGTCCATCCTGTGATCATGAGTTCAGGACCTATCTTTGCAGCCATCAGTCTGCGGAAAACGTGTCTGGAGAACCCAAGCCGGCGAGATTGGCTGAACCGACCAGAAGGGATCTCATCTCCACAGAATTTAGGCCGTATTTGGTTGGTGTAAAACCCCTTCATTTTCAGGTTCATACCTGTCCATTTTGCGGTCTAACCGGTAACATCGCCAGATTTACCGGTAGTATGGTTCTACCAGTGGAGGAAGGGCTGCGGGCATTTCTGCGGGAACATATTGTTCCCTTGCTCAGGCAAGATCTTTCCTGGATGAGCTTTTCCGGTGAGCGCTATGAGTTTTCGGCCATGATTATGGAGTACGAAAACGCGGAGCCTCAGAAAATCGGACTGCAGTATTTAAAAGCAGCTTGGTGCGCCAGTGATTTGTTCCATAAAAAAGAGCGGCAATACAGGATGCGGGCGGCCGATTTTTTCCGGAAAGCTTTGCCTGATGGGATTGGTGGAACTGACGACCCTGACGGCAACATAGCACTTCCGCCAGAACGGGAAGCACTTTTGAAGTATATGATTGGTGAACAGTATCGACGGGTCGGCCATTCCGCACATGCGGCAGAGTGGTATGACCATGCTCAAAGTCTGGCAGGCACAGATTCACTACTGGCGGCCTTGGCTGAGCAACAGAAAACAAATCCGCAAGAGTATCTGAGTGAGGAGCAGCGGGTGATCGAGTATCAGCTACCGGGGTTAGTCGGTTGTGTGATCCTAAGAAATAATTAATCCTGGATGACAGATAACACGCTAATCATGTTGAGCTTGCATGGCGAAGAATATGACATAAGACTGCGGCCCGGGATCGCATCTATTCAATGATACAAAGAAGGCTGCCCGTGGGGCAGCCTTCTTGATCCAATTTGTGTTTAGGCTCTGTGGCAGGCGACTTGGTGTTTGCCTCCGACGTCTTTCAGTAGGGGCTCCTGCGCATGGCAGATGTCCATCACTTCGCTGCAGCGGGTCTTAAACCGGCAGCCGGGCGGAGGGTTGATGGGACTAGGAACGTCGCCTTCCAGAATAATGCGCGTGCGCTGACGCTCAACAGCGGGATCCGGAATCGGAATTGCTGAAAGCAGCGCTTTTGTGTATGGATGCATCGGATGATCATAGAGCTCATTCGAAAAGGCGGTTTCGACGATTTTGCCGAGATACATAACCGCCACGCGATTGGAAATGTGCTTGACCATCGATAAGTCATGGGCAATAAACAGATAGGTCAAGCCAAACCTATTCTGCAGATCTTCCAACATGTTGACGACCTGCGCCTGAATCGAGACGTCCAGGGCGGAGATCGGTTCGTCGCAGATAATGAAGCTCGGACTCACGGCCAGAGCACGTGCCACGCCGATTCTTTGGCGCTGTCCGCCCGAAAATTCATGCGGATAGCGGTTGGCATGTTCCCTATTCAGGCCGACCAGGTCAAGCAGCTCAAAGATGCGATCGGTGCGTTCCTGGCCACGAGCCAGTTTGTGAATGTCAAGGGGCTCGCCAATGATATCTCCGACAGTCATGCGGGGGTTCAGCGACGCATAAGGGTCCTGGAAGATCATTTGCGCTTTGCTGCGGAAAGGTTTTAAATCGGATTCGTGCGTTTTGAAGATATCCACGCCGTCAAAGAACATCGCGCCGCCAGTGGGCTCGTATAAACGTGTAATGGTGCGTCCCACGGTTGTTTTACCGCAACCGCTTTCACCAACCAGGCCCAGCGTCTCGCCACGCTCAATATGAAAGCTGACGTCGTCAACGGCTTTGAGAATACCATTCTCGGTATCGAAGTATTTCTTTAGGTTCGAAACCTTTACCAGAGTGTCAGTGGCGCTTTCAGGTTTTACAGCATTAACCGCACTCATCATTGGGCGGGACCTCCTTTCGCAGCCAGATGCGTCGCAGCAGCCGGATGCGTCAGCCAGCACGCTGTTTCATGCTCGCCTTCAATGTTGGCAAGCTCCGGTTTTTGACGCTGGCAGATTTCCATGGCATAGTCGCAGCGGGGCCAGAATTCGCATCCCTCCGGAGGTGCCAACAGATCGGGCGGCTGTCCCAGAATTGAGTGCAGGCGTCTGCGCTCTCTGGCATCAACGCGCGGAACCGATTTGAGCAAACCCCAGGTATACGGATGTTTCGGATTATAGTAAATGTCGTCCGGAGTTCCTCGTTCAATGATGCGCCCGGCATACATGACCTGAATGCGGGTACACATGCCGGCAACCACGCCTAAGTCATGCGTAATCAGGATAATGGCAGTATTGAGTTTTTGCCTCAGTTCGCGCATCAGATCCATGATCTGAGCTTGAATGGTTACATCAAGTGCGGTGGTCGGTTCGTCGGCAATCAGCATTTTCGGGTTACATGATAAAGCCATGGCAATCATGACACGCTGCCTCATACCGCCGCTAAATTCGTGAGGATATTGCTTTACACGCATGGCCGGCGAAGGAATGCCGACCAACTCAAGTAGTTCGACCGAGCGCTTGGCTGCCTGGGCTTTGGTCATATTTTGATGCAGCTGCAACGATTCGGAGATCTGCGTCCGGATCTTCAGGACCGGATTAAGCGAAGTCATGGGATCCTGGAAGATCATGCTGATTTCGTTGCCCCGGATATGCTGCATTTCGCGTTCGCTAAGGCTGGCTAAGTCCCGGCCGTCGAAATCAATTTCTCCTTCGACAATTTTGCCATTCGGCGGCAGCAGCCGCATGATCGATGTGGCTGTTACGCTTTTGCCGCATCCAGATTCACCGACAATACCCAGCGCCTCGCCGGGGGCAACGGAGAAGCTGATACCATTGACTGCCTGAACGGTACCGGCATAAGTTTGGAAATGAGTACGTAAATTACGGACTTCAAGTAAATTAGCCATATACAGTCCTCCTTAGCGGCGCATCCTGGGATCAAGCGCATCACGCAAGCCATCACCCAGGAAGTTAAACGCAAGCATTGTAATACAGATGGCAGCCGCGGGGAAAAACAGTAAATGGGGGTACGACTGGATTGCCTGTGCACCTTCATCAGCCAAAACGCCCCAACTGGCCATAGGTGCGGCGACTCCCAGGCCGATGAAGCTCAGAAAGGCTTCCTGAAAAATGGCCTGGGGAATATTAAGAGTGGCGCTGACGATAATTGGGCCCATCGAGTTGGGTATCAAATGCTTCAACATGATGCGCCACTTGTTGGCACCGACCATACGGGCGGCCAAAACATACTCTTGTTCTTTAATGGCGAGTACCTGGCCTCTGACAATGCGGGCCATACCGATCCAGTAAACCAGTCCAAGTGCAATCAGGATATTCTTTAAGCCGGGTTGGAACAGCACCATCAACAGGATTACTACCATCGTCAGCGGCACGGTGTAAATGACATCGACAATGCGCATCATGACATTGTCGACACGTCCGCCGAAGTATCCGGAGATGCTGCCATATAATACACCGATCGTAAGGTTGATCAAACTGGCAAAGAAACCGATGGCCAAGCTGATCCTGGCCCCATAAAGTACCCTGACAAAGAGATCACGTCCCAGATTGTCTGTACCGAACCAGTGTTCCTTGGAAGGTGACGCTAACCGATTATCGTAATCCTGATCCGAATAATTGTACTTGCAGAAAAACGGACCAATAATAGCCCCAAGAACCATGATGATGATTACGAATAGGCCAATCATTGCCAGGGGGTTCTTTTTGAGACGCCGCCTGGCGTCTTGCCAGTAGGTTGTGCTCGGACGGGCAATTGTTTGTGCCATTTGGATGTCTTTGGCTACCGGACGAAACTGATTAACATTAACTGGTGTTTCCATTCGCGTCACTTCCTCCCGTCCATCAGGCGGATCCGCGGGTCGACCAGCGTATAAGCAAGATCAACCAAAAAGTTCAGACCTACCAGAAGTAGTGAATCGAAAAAGGTGATTCCCATAATCACAGTATAGTCACGGTTATTAATACTCTGGACAAAGTAGCGTCCGAGTCCCGGGATGGCAAAGATTTTTTCAACAACAAAGCTGCCGGTCAGAATCCCAGCAACCAACGGGCCGAGGTAGGTAATGACAGGAATCAATGAATTCTTGAGAGCGTGGCGGTAAATAATGACCCGCTGACTGAGTCCTTTGGATTTTGCAGTGCGGATGTAATCCTGCTGCAGCACTTCGAGCATGCTCGAGCGGGTTAATCTGGCCACAAATGCCATCGGAAAACCTGCCAGAGAAATTGTGGGCAGAACCATGTGTTTGAGTTCCCCCCACATAGCTGCGGGAAGCCAGCCCAGCTTCAGGGCAAAGACGTACATGAGCAGTGTGGCCATAACAAAGCTTGGCACTGATACTCCTATTACAGATAAAAACATTGCCAGCTGATCCTGCCATTTATTTTGGCGTAAGGCCGAAATGATGCCAGCCGGTATTCCGATTAATAATGACAGAAATACTGCTGATAGACCCAACTGCGCAGAAACGGGGAAGTGGTCGGTTATGATTTCATTAACATCGCGGCCTTTCTGTTTGAATGAAGGGCCGAGGTCCCATTTGACTAGACGTACCATATAGTCCGCATACTGTGTAAGCAGCGGATCATTCAAGTGATAGCGTTCTTCAATGTTTGCAAGGATTGAAGGTGGCAAAGCCTTTTCCCTTGCAAACGGACCGCCCGGCAGGGCTTTCATTATAAAGAAGGTAAGTGTCGCTACCACCCAAATTGCCAAAATCATGGAAATGAAGCGTCTGAGTAAGTAACGCGCCATTGATTCATCTCCTCAGGTGTTGCGATATTAAAATATAAGAGGTACGCGCCCGGAGGCGCGTACCTCAGAGAATGTGATTTAGTGAGCTTCGATATAAGAGTATTTAAGGTCAATATGACCGGTGACGAGACGGATCATGTCCTTCACCCAAGGCTTCATTAGGTACGGGCGGGTGTAGAAGTAGATTGGGATAATCGGCATTTCTTTCATCAGGATGTCTTCAGCCGCATGCATCGCTTTGACGCGCTCAGCCTGAACGCCTGAATTCATAACGGTTTTGATCAGTTCGTCATATTTGGGGCTGCCCCAGTTGGTATCGTTGTTGCCACCGCCGGTAACCCACATATCAAGGAAGGTCATCGGGTCGACGTAGTCACCAATCCAGCCAGCGCGGGCGACGGAATAATCGCCGGTGTTACGGCTTTCCAGATACACACCCCACTCCTGATTGGTAAGGGTTACATTGATACCAAGGTTCTTTTTCCACATTTCCTGAATTGCTTCCGCAATGGTCTTGTGCATTTCATTCGTGTTATACAGGATTGAAAGGGTCGGGAAGCCTTTACCGTCGGCATACCCAGCATCGGCCAAAAGCTTCTTGGCTTCGGCAACTTGTGCGGTCTCTTTAAGGTAGGCTCCGCCAGCTGTGCGGAAGTCAGTGCCTGATTTGAGATCCGGAATGCCAAACGGGACATAAGCAGTGGCCGGTTTTTGACCGCCGGCTGTGATCTGAGTAATAGTGGTACGGTCGATTGCCATGGACAGGGCATGACGAACACGCACATCGCTTAGCGGTTTCACGTTAACGTTAAGCAAGTAATAATAGCAACCGAGGTACGGGCTGATGGCCAGCTTCTTCTCTTTCTGCAGGCGTGGGAATTCTGCTGGTGGCGGGTTATCGCCGTAATCAAGCTCACCGGTTTCAAACATAGTAAGCTCGGTGATCTGTGAGTCAATCAAAGTAATGACTACTTTATTGAGCTTGACGTTCTTGGCATCCCAATAGAGCGGATTCTTCTCAAGTACGAGCTGAGAGTTATGCTTCCATTCAGTCATCTTAAAGGGACCAGCCGAGATATAGGTTTTGGGACTCATGAACCATTTATCAGGATTAGCTTCGACAGTCTTGGGATGGACCGGCAGCAAGGTCGGGAAGGCGCAAAGTGACAACCAGTAACCAGTCGGAGCATTTAACTCGACTTGCAGGGTGCGGTCGTTAATAGCTTTAACGGCCACATCGGCAGCTTTGCCTGTGCCTTCAGTATAGGCTTGAGCGCCTTTAATGTACCAGAGTTGGTAGGCGTACTCTGCCATGGTTTCGGGAGCGAGGGCCCGCTTCCAGGACCATTCAAAATCTTGGGCAGTGATGGGGTCGCCATTGTTCCATTTGGCATTGCGCAGATGGAAGGTGTAGGTTTTGCCATCCTTTGAGATGTCCCACTTTTCAGCAATACCAGGTGCCGGGTTGCCGTCTTTGTCGAGGCGGGTTAAACCTTCATGCAGGTTCAACAAAATGGTCGATTCAGCAACGCCAGTTGATTTCGCCGGATCAAGAGTTTCCGGCTCAGCAACGCCAAGATTCATGGTCAAAGTCTGGTCCTTGGCGGGTGCTGCAAAAACGCTGGCAGCCAAGGCAGTGGCTACCATGAGGCAGACGAGAACTAATGTGGTTCTTCTCATCAAATTTCCCCCTATCTTCATATTCAAAAATGGCAAAGACCGAAAACTGCCTCCGACCCTAAAAGCATTTTCCAGTTTCACCTTGTCATGGTACATTTGACATCCGATTCAAGAATCCTCTGACATAATACTGGTAATTTGCATTAAAGGATTAAAACATTCTTTATTACTAGAGCCACCTGTTTTGGAAGATATACAGCTAATAATTCAGCGCAGTAAATTATTATGATCAGTTATGCTGCGGCATGTGTTTTTTTGAACGGCAGTAAAGCAATCAATGGAAACTGGCCTGCCTTGGATGAAGCAGTCGCCGCCAAAAATGGTTTTGCCAAAAGTAAAGGTTCTAGTTGCCCTGGAAAGAATGTATAATCAGGGAAGAATGAATGGAGAACTTCGGGGACGTTCATTTATAGAAGGTGCTAAAATGCTTATCTCAAGTAAACAAAACAGGCAAGTAAAGGAATGGCGGAGCCTGAAGCGTTCTGAAGAAGCACGCCGGTCGGGAAAAGTGCTGTTTGAAGGAGCACACCCGGTCCTCCAGGCGCTTGATCATCAGGGAATGGTGGAAAAGATCATTGTCTGCCCCGAACTCGCCAGGCCTGAAACGGCGTTGCTGGTCAGAAAACGTGCATCTACCAGCGGTGCTGACTTGGTTGAGGTTTCCCAGGAGGTTTTTGATTCAATTACGGACCGCGACGGACCATCAGGGATCGCGGCTGTAGCCCGCCTTAAAATAGGCACCCTCAATGACTTCATTCCTATTCCTGCTTCCGACAGGACGCGTGAATTGTATATCGCATTGTGGCAAATAGAAAGCCCTGGCAATCTTGGAACAATCATACGTACCGCTAATGCGTTTGCCGCGAGGGGAGTCATTTTGGGTGGTGATTGTGTTGACCCATACAATTCCAAAACGGTGAAAGCTAGCATGGGTGCCATTTTTCACACCCAACTGGCGCACGTGCAGGATTTGGATGCACTGACAAACTGGAGCCGAAAATTCGGTTGTCATTTAATAGGTACATCTGCGCACGGAGAGCAAATTGTGCCAAATGAGTGGGAACCCGGGTTTCCTTTAATGTTACTGTTTGGGAGTGAAGGCAGCGGATTGCCGGCAGAGGCGGCGTCGCTGGTGGACGGCATGGTACGCATTCCCATGTATGGAGTTAATACCTCGCTGAACCTGTCATCGGCAGTCGCCATTCTGGCTTATCTGGCATTTTGCAGCGGTTGAACAGGGAGCTGGGAACCCCGGGGACGGTTCTAAAAGTGCAAAATGACAATTAGTCCCAAAATGCACTTTTAGAACCGTCCCCAGAGTTCCGTTATTATGGAGGATTTACGGTGAAAAAACCGAAGCGCTTGTGGTCGCTGCTTTTCAAAATGGTCTTGGTAACGGCCTTATTAGGATGTTTTCTTTACCGTGAAAACAACGCCCTTAAATTGAGTGTTGATGAGGTGCACCTGCTGGAATTACCGGACGCTCTGGACGGAATCCGGATTATCCATCTATCTGATCTGCACAGCAAGTGGTTCGGTTCGGAACAGCAAAAATTGGTGGCATTGATCGAAAAGCAGGAACCGCATGCCATTGCTATTACCGGTGATGCTATTGACGCGCGCTCCAAAGATGAGCAGCCGGTGTTGACGTTGATAAGACGGTTAAGCCCGATTGCGCCTTTGCTGTATATCAACGGAAACCATGAAACAAAGCTGCGCGATTTGGAGGGGTTTCTGGAACGCGCCAGAGGGGCGGGCGCACTGGTATTGGAAAGCGACAGTGTTACCGTTCCGTTTGGTGATGGCGAGATTATTTTTGTTGGCATGGCTGATCGGGGTCAGAGTTCAATCACTCCGCAATGGCTTGAGACAGAAGCACAAAAAGCATTTGCAGAGGTCATGCCGGGAAGTTTTGTTGTCTTGCTGGTGCATCGTCCTGAAGTGTTTACCCATTATGCACTATTGCCTGCGAATTTGATTCTGGCAGGGCACGCCCACGGCGGGCAATTCCGGTTGCCTTTGATTGGCGGGCTGTATGCTCCGGGACAAGGATTTTTTCCCCGATTCGATAGCGGTTTGTACCGCAGTGAAGCGTCGGGCGAAGCGGCCGGTCCGGTTATAATTGTTAGCCGAGGTCTTGGCAATAGCATCTTCCCGCAAAGACTATTTAATCGTCCGGATGTGCGCCTGGTGATATTGAGAAAGAAATAGCGGTGCAAGCTGCGGCGAAAGCAGGCTGCAACTGGAAAAAAGGTTGCTAATCGGCTTAACCGTGGAATCTTATTATTTTGGATATTTTTATCGCTGGAGGAAGGATTCCGCAGTGATAGAAAGAATAGTGTTTACGGACGTGTATCTTGTATACAAGAGTTACGTTTTGAATCTGATTGCGGTCCCCAAGTGGCAGTATACAATGATACAAAAGACCCGGCGGATTAAAGCCGCCCGGGCGTTTTGTGCGCCCGAACTCGTGGGGAGGAGTTGGAGTTCGAAAGTCCGCAGATCTGCGGTATTATAGAAAATACGGAGGGGAGTTAGTAATGAATCAGTATGTTTCCGGCATTATTGAGGACCTGCGTAAAAAGAACCCCGGGGAACCAGAATTTATCCAGGCGGCTACCGAAGTTCTCGAATCGTTATCAGTAGTTGTGGATAAGGATCCCAAATACCAAAAATACGGTATCCTCGAGAGAATCGTGGAACCGGAGCGCTCCATTATCTTCCGCGTGCCCTGGCAGGATGATAAAGGCCAGATCCATGTCAACCGCGGCTATCGGGTACAGTTTAACAGTGCGATCGGACCCTACAAAGGCGGCATCCGTTTCGCTCCCAGTGTCAACCTTAGTGTTATGAAATTCCTGGGTTTTGAGCAAACCTTTAAGAACAGCCTGACCAGCCTCCCGATGGGCGGCGGCAAGGGCGGCAGCGATTTCGATCCGCGCGGCAAGTCAGAAGCGGAAGTCATGCGTTTTTGCCAGAGCTTCATGAACGAGCTGTTCCGCCATATCGGTCCTGATACTGACGTCCCGGCTGGTGACCTTGGTGTTGGTGCCCGCGAAATCGGTTTCATGTTTGGACAGTATAAGCGCCTGATCAATCGTTTTGAAGGCGTATTCACCGGTAAGGGCTTTAACTGGGGCGGCAGCCGGATGCGTCCGGAAGCCACCGGTTTTGGTGCCACCTACTTCTTGCAGGAAATGCTTAAGACCAAGAACCAAAGCTTGGAAGGCAAAACGGTTGCTGTTTCCGGGTTTGGTAACGTAGCTTGGGGCGTAGTCCAGAAAGTCGGCCAACTAGGCGGTAAAGTAGTCACGATCAGCGGACCGGACGGATTCATCTATGATAAAGACGGTGTCGTTGGAGCCGAGAAGGTCGAGTACATGCGTGAAATGCGTGCCAGCGGCCGCGACCGTGCACAGGATTATGCTGATAAATTCGGGGTTGAGTTCCATGCCGGTAAACGGCCGTGGGGCGTCAAGTGCGATATCGCAATGCCTTGTGCTACTCAGAACGAGGTGGACGAAAACGACGCCAAAGCGCTGGTCAAGAGCGGCTGTAAGTGTCTCTGCGAAGTTGCCAACATGCCGCTGACCTTGGAAGCCATGAAAGTAATTATCGAGAGCGGTATCCTTTACGCTCCCGGCAAAGCAGCGAACGCTGGCGGCGTAGGTTGCTCCGGTCTCGAGATGACCCAGAACAGCATGCGTATGCACTGGGCTAGTGAAGAAGTTGACCAGAAATTGCACGGCATTATGGTTAGCATCCATGACCTCTGCCGTCAGGCTTCGGAAGAGTACTATGGCAAGTCGGATAATTACGTTGGCGGCGCCAACATTGCCGGCTTCAAGAAAGTCGCTGATGCCATGATCGATCAAGGCGTCATCTAATAATAAATCGAACACATGTAATTACAACAAATATTGCAGTTGTTTCGTAGCAGCATCAATAGGAGTTAACAGACAACCCGCCGTTTTCATTCGGCGGGTTGTTTTGTTGTGCGCCCGACATGGGCGATAGCTTGGTGGCGAAAGTCCACTACACGCTTGGTAGTAGGAAGTGTTAGCCAAAGGACAGGGTGTCCACCGTGAGGTGGAATCTGAAGGGAGCCGGAGGCAAAGTCTCTCAACAAAGAAAAGACGCATGTTACAAACGTGAAGCAGGGAGTGGCCTACCTGGGATTCGTGATTTATCCCAAGTGCGTAAGCATTCATCCCAAGAAGATAAAGGCTTTCAAAGATACCATCCGTATGCTGACACCCCGGAATCATGGCATGAACGTGGAAGAAATGGTCGAGAGGCTTAAACCATCCTGAGAGGGTGGATAAACTACTTCCGTATTGCTAACTGCAAGGGGGTACTCCGTGAACTCATGGGATGGAGCGTCGGCGGCTACGAATGAAGCAGATGCGTGAATGGAAGAGCTGGAAGGCACTGCATAAGGCACTGCGACAGCGGGGCTACAGGGGAGAATTCGAGAGAATGTCCATGTCCAGATGGCGGAACTCTGCCAGTCCTCTCATCTCTATGGCTCTTCCCAATTCTTGGTTTGACGAAATTGGGCTTATCAATCTCGAAAGATACGAGGTTGGCATCTTGCATCGTTACTATGAGTGTTAACGACTGAGGTTTATCAGGAGCCGTGTACGTGGCACGTACGCACGGTTCTGTGAGAGGGACAACGCTAAGTTGATCACTTAGCGTTGCCCTACTCGATTTGCATGCTTATGGGTTTAAGCGTTTAAGCGAGTCTGTACTCTCATTCACTATTCAGGTAGTGGTTCGGGATCGGTTTCTGGCGGATATAAGTCTCCGCCAATCATCAATACGGGCAGAGACACCATCAGTTTTCCGTCTACCAGTTCCAGAATTGCTAAGAACTCGGGTGGGTTCATGTATCCTTCATCATCATAGAAGTCGTCCGACCATTTCACGAGCAGAAGAAGGTTGGCTATCAACTTGTTATTGTTATACTGAGTGATCCACAATGCTCCGTCGGTGATGTCTTTGTCGTCTTCTGCAATCGGTAGTTGTATGGGGAAATGACGGGTTTGTCTTAATGCACGTGCCCCCCCAAAGACTTCATCCAATTCGTCAACTAACTCAGCGGGCAGTTTGATGTTGTTCGGATCGACAGAGGGAAATTCATAATCTTTGCCA
The DNA here is from genome assembly GCA_002399265.1 of Firmicutes bacterium UBA4882. GTDB lineage: Bacteria > Bacillota > UBA4882 > UBA4882 > UBA4882 > UBA4882. The sequence continues at coordinate 12,077 of DHDG01000063.1, forward strand.
TCTACCGATATTTTGACATTAAGGCTGTGTAATTGGCTACCATTCAGGAAGGGTGGTGAACTGAATCCATTTGCGATAGTGATGTTCGCATACAAGTGCTCAATCGGGTCTGGGTCCGGGTCTGGATCCGGGTCTGGATCCTCGGGGTACCAAGTTTCCACATGAGTCCAGTCAAGTAGGTCGACATTAGCATAATTGCCCACGATCAGGGAAACGGGTGGTTGTAATGTCGAGACGGGTGGTTGTATTGGGTCGTCCTCTTTCGCACAACCTCCAATTACCAGAATCATCGTTAGTAAAAGCAACGGCAGTACAAGTTTTGTCAGTTTCATAATAACCCTCCTCCAAATTGCTATTTTGTAGCAATAATAAAGTTATACAGGAATATAGAAACTACTGCTAATTAGATAAATATTTAAAATGAAATTGGATAATATGAAATAATTCAATAAACATTCCGTGGATAAATTCAACAGGCGCTCTACTTCGGGTTCCAATAGTTCCCACCACGCCTGCCCACCAAAAATGCCATACTAACCATGCAACAACCAAATAGAGGAGGTAGAGTCGTGACGACAGCGGAAGACCTGCAAAAAGCCATCGCCTTGGCGCAACAAGCGCTGGGCAACTATTCAGCATTTGCGTCTTCGACGCAGGATTCTGGGGCGCAAAATATGTTTGCCGGTATGGCACATGATATGGAAAGACATCTAAAGCAGCTCAATGACAGGCACAAAACTGTCGAACAGTTTCGGCACTGAGGAACGAAGCAGGGGGGCGGGGGCGGCACAATGGCGCGGGATCCTAAGAAAAAACCGCTGAGTGTGGACCAAAAGAGATATACAGAAATGGTGGAGGCGCTGGCACCCAAGCCAACATATTTGAGAAACGCTATGCTGGCCTATTTATTTGGCGGTTTGGTGTCGGTTGTCGGCCAACTGCTAACCGATTTCTACCGGCTGGCTTTTGACATGTCGCCGCAAGAAGCCGGTAATCCGGCGTCAGCCACGGTCATTTTCATTGCCTCGCTCCTAACCGGGCTGGGGGTTTTCGACAAAATTGCACGTTATGCAGGTGCGGGGCTTTCTGTACCAGTCACCGGCTTCGCGAATTCAATGGTATCTTCGGCGCTGGAATTCAAGCGTGAAGGGCTCGTTTTGGGAGTAGGCAGCAAAATGTTTATCCTGGCTGGGTCGGTTATTACCTTTGGAGTGGTGACAGCATTCATCATTGGCCTGATTTATGCAATCTTCGTGTATTGAGTCTTTAATGGAGGAAGCTTTTGCGGATGGCAGTCAAAGTCGGTAATCAAACATGGCAGCTGATGCGGGCACCCGTTGTTATTGAAACAGCCACTGTCGCCGGGCCACTGGAAGGAGAAGGGCCGCTGTTTGCAGATTATGATGGCGTTTATGCCGAACCGGTCGCCGGGGAACGTAGTTTTGAAGCTGCTGAAAAAGAGATGATGCTGAATGCCTGTTTCACAGCATTGCAGAAAGCGGGAAAGACGCCTTCCGATGTAGACATCTTTTTGGCTGGGGATTTGCTGAACCAGACGATCACTTCCGGCTTCTCAGCCTTGGAGCTTAAAATACCGTATCTGGGTCTTTATGGAGCGTGTTCGTCCTCAGCGGAGTCATTGATTGTCGCTTCGGCACTTGTCGAGGCTGGCTTCGCCCAAGTGGTGCTGGCGGCTGTCTCCAGTCATAACTCTGCTTCTGAAAGACAATACCGCTATCCGACTGAATATGGGGTGCATCGTAAGCCGACTGCACAGTGGACCGTTACCGGCGCAGGCGCGGCTTTGGTGGCAGCACCGGATGGGCCAGCCGCCAGGAAAGCCTCAGAGCAAGCCGCCAGGAAGACATCAGAGCAGACGACTGCGCCAAAAGATGGTGCTCTTCCGCACATTACCTATGTGACCATAGGGAAGGTTAATGACCTTGGAATTAAAGACCCGCTTAATATGGGGGCCGCGATGGCACCGGGCGCTGTGGATACACTAACCAGTCATTTCGCCGATACCGGGCGCGGGCCGGAGTTTTACGACTTAATTGTAACCGGGGATCTAGGTCGCTTTGGACATCAGCTGGCCGTGCGGTTGGCGGCTGAGCGGGGCGGCTTTACGTTGTCAGACAACTATCAGGATTGTGGAGTGATGATCTACGACTTTGATAAACAGGATGTCCATTCAGGTGGTAGCGGCTGTGCCTGTTCGGCCCTGGTGACTTACGGTCATCTTTATCATCGGATGTTGCGCGGTGACCTCAAACGACTCCTGCTTTGCGCGACAGGTTCGCTGCACAGTCCCACTTCTGTACAACAAGGCAATAATATTCCGGTGATCGCGCATGCCGTGAGCTTTGAGATGACACCCTAGGCGACAAAGCGTTGTGCGCTGCGACGTGCTGTTATGCGCGCCGAAGCGTCGCGATCGACCTTGATAATGAGGAGCAATTATAGTGGACTGGAAATTGTATGTAATGGCTTTTCTGGTGGGCGGCGGCATCTGCATGCTGGCGCAACTGGTGTTGGATTTCACCAAGCTGACTCCGGGCCATGTTCTGACAGGCCTTACTGTAATCGGGGGAATTCTGGGCGGACTGGGACTCTATGAGCCATTTAAAAAAATAGCTGGTGGCGGCGCTACCATGCCTATTTCCAGTTTTGGTAATGCGCTGGTGCAGGGTGCAATTTCAGAAGCCAAACGCACCGGCGTCATTGGGGTACTCACCGGCATGTTTGAGTTGACTAGTACCGGCATTACGGCTGCTATTGTATTCGGGTTTTTCACGGCTCTGATTTTTGATCCAAAAGATTGAAAGCAATAATGGCATTGCTTGGCGACGACTGGCGACGACTGGGGACGACTGTGACGTCTGGTAACGCCGAAAGGAGGCGAGACTGCATGACCGTACAGCAGGATTTGGAACAAGCTGTGGCAGCAGTGAAAATGCAACTGGGCATGTATGCCAAATTTGAGTCGGACGCTCAAGATCAAAGCACTAAGAGCATGTACAATGAGATGTCTCAGGACGTCCAACGGCACCTGGACTCTTTGAATACCAGGCTTAGTTATCTCGAAAAAAACAATCTACTTAATCAACAGGATCAGCAAAAGCCATAGGTGCGCGCATTGTCTTATGCCGGGTGACAACCCGGCTTTTTTTGTTCTGAGGAACTGCTATTTGGCAAGTTTATGGAAATAATTAAAGGTATTTCAAGTGTTAGAGAGAAATAAAAAACTTCAGGACTTTTTGACCGGACAACCGGAGGTAGCACCGGACACCGGACCGGACATCGGGCAACCGGACAGCCGGAGGAAAATTGTAGTCTGACAGCGGCCGATCGCTGCCACAGAAGGGATGATAAAATTGGCTTTAAAGCGAAAAGCAGCCAAGGCACCAAACACACCAAAAACACCGGAAGAGAACGGCGTACCCAGAGGGTTGAGGCTGGTTGGTAAAACCCTTTCCAGCCAAGTCCGGGTATCCTTTGGTATGTTGATCGTTCTTTCGCTGGTGTCTTTGTTAGTGATTATTGTTTTAGGACTGATGATCAGCGCACTGGCCAACACGATGGAAGTAGAGCGTATTCCCTTTGCACAGGAAATGGTGCGTATCGACCAATCCCTGGATGACTTCTATTCTAATGTTACTGACTATGGCTTGGGCATTTCCAGTGGATATTTCTCTGCTCAAACCACATATCAAACACTGCACTATGCCGTAGCAAGAGCATTGGAGATTACCACCAACGAAGGATTCAAGAGCATTTTGAACATCTCATTGCAGAATTTGGAACAGCTGAATGAGTTGTTGGTTACTGTGGACCTCAGTGCGCCAGATGCCGGAGCGTTGCAGATCGCTGAAATGGACGGAATTTTCGTTGAAATGACAGCTGACATTCTTCCGATTGTTGAAATGGCGTGGACCACTCTGCAAGATGATTCAAAGACTACAGTGCAGTTGACCAGATGGCTGCGTTATTCTTCATACGGCTTGGCTGCGCTAGTGTTTATTGTTGGAGTAATCGCGTCAACCTGGACCAGCAAGGCGCTGTCCTTTGTCAGTAAACAGGTTAATAGCTCTAATGAGCAAATCCGTAAGAGAGCGTTTGATGCGGCTGCTTCTGCGGAAGAAGTAGCTTCTTCGGCGGATCAAATCACGCATGCCATGGAGGAAGTAGCCGCTTCAGTGGAGCAGGTAACTGTCGGCAGCGGGCAGTCGGCTTCCGCCACTCAGGAAATCTCCAATATGATGTCGCGCATTCACCAAATGGTTCAGCAGATCGCGTCTGGCGCCGACCGGACCCTGCGTGAGTTTAGCGTTTTTTCGGAACGTGTTGCCAAAACTGAAGAAGTGGCTTCTCGCGGTCAGGTTATGGCGGAAGCAACAGACGTCGCCATTAAGGCGGCCTTTGAATCCGAACAGGGTGCCAGCGCCGGTTTGCAGCGACTTAACGAAGAAGTACTCCGTATCAACGAAATCCTGACATTCATCAAGAATATCAGTACGCAAACCGAGTTGTTGGCGCTAAATGCTTCTATCGAAGCCGCCCGTGCCAAAGAACATGGACGGGGATTCGCGGTTGTTGCGGACGAGATTAAAAAGCTCTCTAACCAAAGCAGTCAGTATACGCAACAAATCTCTGAAATCATTGATCATATCAACCAAGTTCATGAGCAGATTGTGGCTGAATTTGGTCAAAACCTCGCCTCATCGCAAGTGGTTGTGCAGCAGGCCTCTTCACTGAAGGATGGTTTCATTGAATTTGCCAATGGCCTCAGAAAGATGAAAGCCAATATGATTCAGTTGGTTGAAATCGCGAAGGGGCAATACGATACGACGAAGGATTCCTCCCTCTTGGCCGACCGCGTGCTGGCTTCTACCGAGCAAATCGCAGCCCAGGTTGAGCAAGTGAGCGCGGCCATGGAAGAACTGGGTGCTACAGTTCAAGAGGTTCTGGCGGCTTCTGAGGAAATGCGCGCCAACGCGGTGACACAGGTGGAATCAGCTACCGAACTGAATACCATCACTGACAGCGTGGCAGAAGAAATCAAGCGGTTAGTCTGATAATCTAAACCAGGCGATAAAGCATCCATAAGGTACCACACGCAAAAATCAGCAAAAAAAGAATTAATCCTGAAACTTATTAGTAAGCAGCCCGGTCTTAGAGGATAATGAAGACCGGGTTGTTTTTATGAACACGAACTGTTGTTTTGTCAGGAGCTTTTTTCGCAGCATTAAAAAGGATTTTCTCCGCAGATCAAGAACTTAAACATGCAGATTTTGATCCGCGGAGCGCAATGGAGCGCATCGCAATGGAGCGCAATGGAGCGCAATCCACAAATTGTAAAGAAGGAAGAAGGTACGCATCATGAGAGCATTTGTCACTGGCATGATGACTCCATATGGCCTTTTTACAGTCAGGCGCCTGGCGGAGCTGGGCTATGAAGTCACAGCCGCCGGGTGCAGTGGCTGGGATTATGCCATGTATTCCAAGGGCGTCAAAAAACGTTTGAAGTTTCCTTCAGCGCGTTATGAGCCGATTCGTTATGCTGATGCCGTTATTAATGAGTTAAAAAATGGTAATTATGATATCTATGTGCCTACTTTCGAGGATGGCTTTGTCATGTCATATTTTCGCGATGAAATTGCCAAATACACCAAGACATTACTGATGCCATTCAAAGACATTATGACGGCGCACGACAAAGGTGTTATGCGGGACATTGCCACGAAAATCGGTGTCAGCGTACCGAATCCGACCTATGTTCCTAAGACCATGGAAGAAGCGCTCGCGATCCTGGCGAAGATTGACTATCCCGTTGTTTTGAAACAACGGCGTGCCTGTGGAGCTCATGGGCAGCAGATCGTGCAGGATCCTCAAAAACTAATCCCACTTTATCGTAGTATTGTCGAGGAGTACCATTTAACCGATCAGGAGTTACCGATTATCCAGCGTTTCGTCAATGGGCCGCAGATTTGCACAGTCGGTTTGGCCTATAAGGGGGAACTGGTGGGACAAGTGGCTTTTAAATCGCTCAGGACACAGCCCCGCGACGGCGGCACTACCGCACTCAAAGAGATTGTCGACAGTCCACTGGCATTTCGTTACGATGCCGCTTTGGTAAAGAAGCTGAACTGGTCTGGCTTTTTCTGCAGCGATTATTTGACCGATGAGACGGGGGACCTGAACTTTATTGACTGCAATCCCAGAATGGCCCCGGGGATTATTCTCGGCTATAACGGCGGGATTGACATGCTGTCCGCTTATGTGGATCTGGCGCTAGGGAAAGAAGTCGGACCACTCACGCCGCCGAAAGCGGGCACGCTGGGACGGATGCAATTCCTTGATTTGGGTTGGCTGCTCGATTCATTGATGGATAAGAGTTATACTTTCTCCATGAAGGTTAATGCCTGGAAAGAGTGGCGAGACCACCGCGGTCAAAAAATTAAGGATGACGTGCTTTCTTGGAGCGATGTCAAACCGGGTTTGATGCTCTACTGGTTCATCATTACCAGGCTTGGCCCCTTGCTTTCTCCGCACCAGGGTGAAGTCTTTCTTGAGAATTCACTGTTTGACGAAGCCCGCTTTTACGCTCAATTAGCCGAAATTCCCGTGAAACAAGCTGCAGCGGCTTCGGTATAGTCAAAGTTAGAGACGAAAGTATTTTGGATGGCAGAATCCGGTTTTTGCTGTTGGCAGAAACCGGATTACCTTTGCCAAAATGGTTTGAAAGACAAAGTAATAATCGAATGGATAGCATAATGCGCGCATTAGCATAGCTCAATACTTTTCACAGATGTGATGGTCGCTCGTTCTATCCTCGTAACACTCATAATAATAATGAGCAAACGGCGCAAAGTAATATGGCATTAGAGAGATATGAGACGAATAGATGAAGGATGTGTTGTCAGTGCAGGAGGCACCTGCAACGAAGGCGAAAGACGACAAAATGAGGGACTTGTTCGAACAGGTTGCTCCCTCCTATGATTCGGTTACCGCGATAGTCAGCTTGGGCATGGACCGGCGCTGGAGAAAAAAGGCGGTCGGCTACTTGGCTAAGATGATGGGGCAACCGCGACAGGGACCGCGATCGAAACCGCAACAGGAACCGCGCGAAATTCTGGATGCCTGTTGTGGCACAGGTGAACTGACTTTTCTGTTGGCGGGCGCATTCCCAGAGGCAGCGCTGACCGGGATTGACTTTTCGGACGCCATGATTATGAGGGCCAAACACAAAATGCTACGCGCTGGGGAAAAGAGGGGAGTGCAACCCGCGCGTATTAAGTTTCTACAGGCAGACATGAATGGCCTGCCATTTGCCGATCGGCGCTTTGATCTAGTTACGGTGGCATTCGGATTGCGCAATAGTGTTTGTTGTCAGCAGAGTCTGGCGGAGCTCAGACGTGTTTTAAGACCAGGTGGCGTATTATCCGTATTGGATTGCGTAACTCCCCGACGCAGTTTGGCCAACAGCATTTGTCGCTGCTATTATCACAACTGGGTGCCGTTTGTCGGGAGCCTGGTGCGTAGCCGGCATCAATATGCCCATTTGCCCGATTCTATCGAAAAGTTTGGCGATCCGGACGACGTCACGAGATTGCTGCGCGAAACCGGGTTCGCAGACGTAGCCCTGCAGCCAATTTTCCGTGACATCATCTGCCATTTCATCGCTACCTGAGCTATCCATGGGGGACAGTCCTATTCGGATCAAAATGACCCCATTGGGAACTGCCCCCAAAGGATCGCACCAGGCTCAAATAAAAAAACTGTCCGATGAAGGACAGTTTTTGTGCTTGATCGGATGGGTTGGTTTTAGCGGCGGTTGCGATCAAAGCAGTCGCGGCAGTAAACCGGACGGTCTGAACTCGGGCGGAACGGGACTTCGGTCTCTACGCCACAAGCGGCGCAGGTTGCCGGGAACATTTCACGGCGACCACCGCTGTTGCGGTTACCCATTCTCGAGTTCCCCTGTGCTTTACGAGCGGCTCTGCAAGCCGGGCAGCGACCGGGTTCGTTGGTGAAGCCCTTTTGTGCGTAGAAATCTTGCTCGGAAGCAGTGAATACGAACTCGGCACCACAATCGCGACAGGTAAGGGTTTTGTCAGAATACATCGTTCGACCTCCTCAACTTTGCTCATTTGTAGGCAGTTTAGCTCCAACCCGCATCCTTTTTGAGAGGGCCAAACGATCCTATTTGAGCTCCATCCCTATTTTACTACTATTGGTTGCGGAACAATAGACATTTTTGCACATTTTAAAAAAGAAATTTTCGTGACCAGCTACCTCCTATTGCAAAATACCAGATAAACCCTTAAAATAGGGATGTAAAGCTAAAATTCCCTTAGGAGCAAGAATCAATTTTAGCCTATTCTTTCTCCACAGGGTCAACTTTATTCAGACCTGAGGCCAAGGCACTGCCTGAAGCAAAGGTATTCAGCGCAATCTGTCCGCCAAGGCCTATCTATTAAGATAGGTCTTTTTTTTGGAGGTGATTCTTGATATGGCAGAGAGCCGGATTGGGGTAATTGCAGTCGTAATCGAAAACCCCGGGGCAGTGCAGGAACAACTCAATCACTACATCAGCGCAGCTGGGCATTTCATCATTGGCCGCATGGGGGTTCCCCACCGTGAAAACAACGCGTCCGTTTTGGCATTGCTCGTTGATGGAACAACCGATGCCATTAACTCGCTCACCGGGCAGCTAGGTTCATTGCCCGGAGTAAGCGTTAGATCGGCTTTGACTAAAGAAAGATAAAATGATAAATAGGGAGGTAATTATTATGCGCAAAAACTCATCTCTTATTGCCGTGCTCATGCTTGTATTAATGATAGCTGTAATCGCAGCAGGTTCCGGTAATTTCGGCCAAGCTGCCGAGCCAATTAACATCAATATCATGGCCTTGTCCGGCACAACTGGTTTATCAATGGTGAAAATGTTCGAGGACAATCCAGTGCTAAGCACTGGCGTAAATGTTACTTATTCAATTGTCAGCAATCCGCAACAGATGACCGCCAAAATCATCTCAGGAGAAGCTGACATCGCTGCCGTACCTACCAATACTGCTGCTTTATTGTATAATAAGGGTATTGCCATTAAAATTGGTGCGATCACAAACTGGGGCGTTACTTATCTGGCCGGCCGGGATTTATCAGTGAAGAAATGGACGGACTTGAAAGGGAAAACCATTGCCGTTACTGGAAAAGGTGCAACTCCCGATATCCTGTTTCGTCGTTTCCTGAAGGCCAACGGGCTGGATCCTGAACGTGACGTTAAGCTGGAATACTACCCGACACCAGCTGAGCTCGCCCAGCTGGTCATTGCGGAAAAAACCGATTTGGCTGTTATTCCTGAACCCTGGGTTACTGAAGTGATGTTGCGGTCTCCCTCCGCACGCGTGTTGCTCGATTTCCAAGAGGAGTGGAAACGTCTCGAAAATAGAAAGGAATCCTATCCCCAGAGTTGCCTGGTAGTCAGCACCAAATTGTATCAAGAGCACCCCGAGGCAGTCAAAACTTTCTTGCAGCAAGCTGGATTGGCCAGCGACTGGGTTAACGACAACCGGGCACAGGCCGGCATCCTGGCCGAAAAATTCGTCAAGATTTCAGCCAATGCCGCCACCGATGCCATCCCGCGCTGCAATTTCCGTTTCGCGATTGCCAGCTCGGTCAAAAACGAGGTAGACTATTTTCTAAATAGCCTGTTCGAGTTTGATCCGGAGTTTTTGGGAGGAAAGCTGCCTGATGCCGCGTTCTATTTGCCGCAATAAGCATAACAAGAATAATAAGCGCAACAAGTTTATTACTGTCGCATTTTCCCTTGCATTAGTGTTTGCTGTTTGGGCTATCGCAGCCCGCCTGGTCGGGAAGGATATCCTTCTTCCCGGCCCGGTGACGTCATTCCGCGCTTTGGCCGGCATGATGCGCCAGCCGCAGTTTTGGTCCAATTATTGGACCTCTTTTCTGCGGGGACTGACCGGCTTTGGCATAGCTTTCGTTTCTGGCACCTTTATGGGGATGTTAACCGGCTTGAACGCTTCTGTGGGAGCGCTTTTCAGGCCGGTTCTTGCTGCTATCAGGAGCACTCCTTCGATGTCTTTTATTCTGCTGGCACTAATCTGGTTTCGATCTGAAACGGTGGTGCTGTTCGTTACATTTATGGTTGTTTTTCCGATCGTTGCGCAAAATGTGGCGGAAGGAACCGCCCAGATCGACCGCGACTTAATCGATATGGCTGGGGTTTATAAGGTTTCTTCCTGGCGGGTCTTGTGGGAAATCCGCGTCCCGGCGATGCTGCCCTACTTAGCTGCCGCTGCCGCCACTGGCATCGGATTGACCTGGAAAGTACTGATTTCTGCAGAAGTGCTGGCCAGCCCTGTCTTGGGCATTGGAGCACAAATGGATCGCGCGCGTGTGTTTCTGAATACTCCGGAAGTATTTGCCTGGACCGCGGTTGTTGTGATCACAGGCTTTCTGTTTGACTGGGTACTTGATACGGTAGTCCGCAAAAAACTGTTTTTCTGGAAATGAGGGTCCACCTTTGGAATTTACCATTGATCATCTTAAAAAAGCTTTCGGTGCCGTGCGCGTGTTCGATGATTTCTCGCTGGCAGTGCCCAGTAACGAAATCACGGCCATCCTTGGTCCCTCCGGATGTGGGAAAACCACTCTGTTGTCGCTGATTGCCGGCGTGCTCAGCCCTGATTCGGGAACGCTGCAAGGGATCCAAGGTAAGGAACTGAGCTATCTTTTTCAGGATGCACGCCTGATCCCATGGAAGACAGTTGCGCAAAATATCGCCTTTGTTTTGCAGGAACGCCTGCCATCCGCCCAAATCGACGCTCACGTCGCCTATTATCTTGATCAAATGGGACTATCCGAATTAGGTTCACAATACCCGCATCGCATCAGCGGTGGGCAGCGCCAGAGAGCCGCGATGGCGCGAGCACTGGCCTTTCCCTCGCGCATTCTGCTGATGGATGAACCGTTTAAATCCCTTGATTTGGGTTTGAAGCTGGATCTGCTTGCTTCATTTGTTAACAGCTGGGAAAAGGAACCGCGGACTGTCCTTTTGGTGACGCACGATGTCAAAGAGGCTATTATGCTGGCAGATACAATTCATGTTTTTACGAACAAGCCAGCCGTTATCAAAGCCAGCCATCGCATTGCCGTGCCACGCCATCAACGACAGGATGATCTTAATCTGTTGGTAGCGGAGAAGCAAATCATTGATGAACTCACCGGCGGGTGAGGCGGATTGGGGCAGGGATCAATCATCTTTTCGAGAATTTGACACAAAGAACAACAGCGCGAAGGAGAAGGGGGTAAGGGGTTGGTTATGCATTCTCGGCCAAAATGGTTCTTTTACATTATCAAGCCGATGCTGAATGCTGTACTCCGGATTTTGTTCAACATCAGGGTTGAGGGTTGGGAAAACCTGCCTAAAAAACCCTATATTATGGTATCGAATCACTTGAGTTGGATCGATCCGATCGTGTATCTTGGGCTATGGTCGATCGCCCCGAAGCTGGTTTTTATTGCTAATGCGGCTACCTCGGTTAAGAATCCCATGGCCCGTTTTTTTATTGGTTTGGCAGACCATCCGTTAGTACCATTTGACAAACGGGATCGCCGGTCACGTCTGAATGCCTTACGTAGTATGCTCCGTCAGGCCCAAGCGGGACGGAACGTCTGCTTCTTTCCAGAAGGACGTATTGGAATGGAAGGCAAGATGTGTCCCTTTCATTCTGGCGCTTTCGCCTTATCCAAAAAACTAGAGCGCATGGTTGTTCCGGTTGGTCTCGCTGGTACGAATAGCCTATACTGGCGTAAACCGATTAGGATCAGCATTGGTAGTCCAATAACGCCGCAAGCCGATGAGACGATCGACCAAATGACGATTAGAGCGCACGCAGTGATGCGCAGTCTCATTCCGCCTTATCCTGGAGATTTGCCAGAACCGCGTCGGCTGCAATCACTTGCCACATTGTTTGGTGTCGAGCATCATCCCTTTGTCTTTGACGGCAAACAGGCTTTATACAAAGAAGGCGATCCGGACGGCTACGACCCACTCAGAGAGGAAAGCGGTTTGAACTAACAGCAGTTTGGCCGCAGAAATGGTGGGGAATTTTTGTGGAACTTTTTTCTACCTTGGACGGTCAAAAAGAAAAGGGTCTCATGTCGGCGATTAATGTGATCGTCGCGCCGGATTCGTTTAAAGGCAGCCTGCGCTCAACGGAGGCAGCCCGCGCTATTAAAGAAGGGATTCTGGCAGCCGCCGAACGCCGCGGGGTTGAGGCACATATCCGTACAGTGCCAATGGCTGACGGTGGGGAAGGTACGGTTGACGCAATCTTGTCCGCGTTCGGGGGTCGCCGCTTGTCCCTTAAAGTCATGGATCCATTGGGTCGCAAAATTGATTCTTTTTTCGGATTATTGGCGGATCAGGATCGGACGGCAGTCATTGAACTGGCTGCTGCTTCCGGGTTAAATCTGATCCGAGCCGAGGAAAGAAATCCTTTGCTGACTACTACTTATGGAACCGGCGAGTTAATTCGTGCGGCGCTGGACGAAGGCAGTCGCAAGATCATTATTGGAATTGGTGGTAGCGCTACCAGTGACGGTGGAGCCGGTATGGCTCAGGCTTTAGGTGCGCGGCTACTTGATTCTGGCGGACAGGAGATCCGCCTGGGGGGAGGTGCGCTAGGCCGCCTGGCAAGAATTGATCTCACGGGGTTGGATCCTGGAATTAAACTCGCCAGAGTAATTGTGGCATCCGACGTCCGCAACGTGTTGTATGGTCCGGATGGGGCTGCGGCGGTTTATGGGCCGCAAAAGGGTGCCAGTCCGGAAATGGTGGCTACTCTCGACCGCAACTTAAAGCACTTCGCCGATGTCGTTGAGCATGATTTGGGCACCAAGGTCGCCGATCTCCCGGGTGCGGGAGCAGCCGGTGGTGCTGGTGCCGGATTGGTGGCGCTCCTAGGCGCTGAACTGCAGTCCGGAATCGACATCATCATGGACCTCGCACAACTAGACGCAATGCTACCAGATGCGGATTTACTGATTACCGGCGAAGGGGCCACCGACTTTCAGACTGCTTACGGCAAAGTGCCTTTTGGTTTGGCGCAGGCTGCCAAGCCTTATGGCGTACCAGTCTTTTGTATTTCCGGCAGTCTGGGAAAAGAATATCAGACTCTATACGATCATGGCATTACGGCGTTTTTTAGTATTATCAACCGTCCGATGACGCTAGAAGAAGCTATGCAACACGCCTCTGCCCTGCTCACAGCTGCGGCTGAGAATGCCTGCGGAGCTTTTCTGGCGCGGAAGTACGCGAAGAAATAAACCATGGATCACGATTATGGAGGGATTATTGATGAAAAGGTTTCTGATGCTGTTAATTTTGGTCATCGCGGTGGCAATGCCGTTTGTTTCCGGATGCTCAGCCAAGCGCGAAGTAACGATGACGATGACTCCCGAAGCCGGAAAAGCCCTAGTGGCAGGCACGAGAGAACCAATTGATCATTTCAACCTGGTGCTTGGTAATATCCATGTTTATCCCGAAGACGGCGGGACAACCGGTGCGATAGTCCTGGCCAATAGCGCGACTGTCGATCTTAAAGCAGTATATAGTGGATCAGATACACCTGTTCTGACCAGCGAATTACCGGAAGGAACATACTATGATCTGACGTTGACCTTCTCAGCAGTAGATGTGGATGGTAGCTTCGGTGGCTTGACCTATCAGTTCAACCATCAACTTAATAACGGCAATGGCATCACTGTGAAATATGACAACACCAAACTGGTAGTTGATGAGGACGGTGCCGAACTGGTGTGGGAGTATAATGCAGCGCTCTTGTTAGTAGTAGACGGAAGCACCACTGTTGTTGCAGAGGGCTCGATTACGATCAAATAGTAGTCTGTAAAAACGAACACAAGGGGACGGTTCTTCTGTGCTAACTCCCAGACGAATGACACAGAAGAACCGTCCCCTTGTGTTCTGAATGGGCGTGAAAATGTGGTCTATCTCGTAGCATTTATTTCGGCATTTATCTTTGGATTATCCTTTTTGTTTACCAAGAGTGCATTGGAGTATCTGAGCAATTACCAGCTTTTAGCCGCGCGCTTCATCATTGCGGCGCTCCTGATGTGGCTGCTGCGACGCCTGCGTGTTCTGAAAGTCAATTTAAAGGGGCGCTCGCTCTGGGGAATTATATTAATGGCCTTTTTTGAGCCGATTATCTACTTTATTTGCGAAACGCAGGGCATCCGGCTGACCACCTCATCGGAGGCCGGCCTGATGATCTCCATGATCCCGGTAGTCGTCGCGATCCTGGCGGCCTTGGTTCTGAAAGAAATACCAACCTTCCTGCAGGTGATCTCCATCGCCATGTCAGTCGGCGGGGTGGCACTCGTCGCTCTGGGTGGCGGAGCACTGTCATTTTCCGGGCATGCGTTGGGTCTACTGGCTTTGGGCGGAGCAGTCTTAGCCGCCAGTTGCTTTACAATCTTGTCACGCCGTCTCTCCGGGCAGTTTACCCCGACTGAGCTGACCTATGTAATGTGTTGGACGGCGGCGGCGGTTTTTAGTGTCATGGCAGTGATCGAAGTACTCTTTTCCGCTGCCGGCGCAGGTCGCAGCTTGGCCGCAATTGCAGAAGGGCTGCGACAGCCGCAGGCTTGGGGCGCAGTACTCTATTTGGGCGTTTTTTCGTCGATTGTCGCCTATTTTGGCGTGAATTATGTATTGTCTAAGGTTGAAGCCAACCGCAGCGCGGTACTTTCCAATCTGGTGACCATTGTCTCAGTAGGTGCCGGCGTGCTGTTTCTCAATGAACCGTTTTACTGGTATCACTTAATCGGCGGAATTCTGATCATTGCCGGCGTTTATGGGATTAATAAGTTTGCCCGGGCGGCGAACCACCCGGGCATAGATCAGGGCGAAGGACAACATGGCCAAGGACAAGGCCAAGGTCAAGGTCAAGGCCATGGCCAAGGCCGGTCTGTCAGTGGTCAGTCTATCAGCTCACAAACTGTTTTAGATAATGGGCGGGATTAAGCTTTTCTCCGGTAGCCTTCTGGAGCATTTCATTCCAGTGATAGCGCGCTCCGGGACGGAAAACCTGCTCAATCAAAAATTTCCCGGCAGCCGGTTGACCAACGATGGAGGGCGCCTGCATGACTTTCGTGGTTAAGTGCGCCCAAAGCTGGGAGGCAGTCATTTCGCCCAGCACATAGTTTTGATAATAGGCTGGGAAGTTGGCGAGGTGGATCTTGGCTGCCCAATCCGGCTGATGCCGACCTTCCGGTCGTGTCAGCAATTGTATTTCCTCAACCAGATCCCACCAGAGCCTATTGAGGTCTTGGTCGGGGTTGCTGTACATGGACCTTTCGAAATAGGCGACTGTCATGCCCCAGCGGGCAAAAATCAGTTGCGAGAGCTGTAAGTTCTGCTGTAATTTCTCGGCCAAGGCCTGCGCCTCATCGCGCTCCAGGCCGACAATCTCATGTAGGAAAACGGCATCCTGCGACATTCTGCCATTGAGTTGGGCCACCGCTTCGGTCGTGAGGGTGTGTGCCGCTGTCCGCAGTCGGTGTGGCAGATTGGAGTCCACATATTTATCATAGACCGCATGCCCTAATTCATGCAACAGGGTTGTCATCCATTTGGCATCCGGGCGCAGGTTCGCTAGGATGCGGATATCACCCTGGCGATCCACATCCGTACAGAAGGCGTGCTGGCATTTGCCTTCCCGCTCATAAAGGTCGCTGCGCTTCAGGATATCGCGCACTTCCAGACCGATGCCGTCGTAATATCTGACCGCCAGCTCCTCCAGGTTGTGGCCGCGGTAGTAAGAATCCAGATCGACACCGCCCGTCTTCGGGGCTTCCTGGAAAAACGGATCACTGTAATGCCAAGGGCGTAGCTGAGTCATATCGATACCAAACCTTTGCGCCAATTGTCGATCAAGATTCTTTTTTGCATCCGCAAAAGGCTGGTCGGATAGCTTCTTAAATTCATCGAAAATGCCAAACACCTCTGGCACATCCAGTTCTGAGAGCGTCAGCGACATACAGTAAAAATCAGAAAAGCCAAGCTGGCGCGCAATGCGGTTACGCAGTTTGACCAGCGTGATCACTTTCTCAGCTACCAGCTCGCCAATCTTCTTGCTGGCTTCCCAAGCTTGCTGCCGCACCGCACTATCAGTTTCCTCGTCTAAGATGTCGCGAATCACATTGTCGGAGACCTTTTCGCCATTTAACTCTGTCCGGAAGTTGACAAAGTCACCGGAAATCTCGGTCTGGCGCTGAACCAGTTCCGCAATAGTCTGATCATCGACCTGATTACGCAGGAAATTACGGTAAAGCATATCAAGTTGCCGGGCAGCTAAAGGCTCTTGAACGGCACCAGTCTCCCGAAACTGGACAAGTTTCTGAAAAGCCGCGCGATCGGACATCATTTTCATATGCTTAGCACTCAACGCACCGGATTTCTGGAAGTCCTCCGGGCGGCCGGTCGTTTGCGACAGCCAGCGCGCGTTAGCCATTTCAATCTGCAGGGGAATTGCTTGTGCCTCAAACTCCTGCAAGAATGCGGCAAACTCTTTCTCCGTAACCCCTTTTTCCATTTATGCAGCCCCGCCTTCGTTTCAAATGATCTCCTATCAAAAGGATCTCCTATTGAAAAATATTATTCGATTAGCGAAGCAGTTTTCCTCTTTCGGGGCGACTTCACAAGTTCTTCATATTGATCAGGTATCATTAAACTAGATATGCAGTAAAGTGCATCTGCGGGCGTACATGGATTTCCAGACAATACGTGGAACAAACGGAGCCAAAAGGCGTTTATCCAAAGTGTGAACACATACGCTGCAGAGGATGCGCAAGGAACGCACACAGGCGCGCAGCACGTAGACGCGCCGAGGATGTTAATGTTTGACTAGACACGTGTTATAGGAGGGCAAAATATGAAACGCCGCAATAAATGGGTGATTATCTTACTGATTGCCGCAGTCGCCTTTTTTTTGGTGGTGCGCGGCATCATGAAAGGCCGCCAAGCTGCCAATGAGGCTGCCACGGAAGTTTTTAGCGAAGTTCCGGCAACCCGCCAGCGTTTGGCGGTTATTATTGATACGGCCGGCACCATTAATCCGGCTGGATCAATCGAGATTGTCTCCCCGCTGAACGGGAAAATCAAGAAATTGCTGGTGGAGGCCGGTGCGCCTGTTGCCAAAGGGCAGGTTGTCGCCAAAATCGATGCCTATGACGCAGAGCAGTTGGTTAATAAGGCGCGCAATGATCTAAAGATTGCCGAATCCAAGCTGCGGGCAGCCAAACTGGAAGCATCCCAGGCACCAGCTAAAGCGGACATGCAGGTTGACCGTGCCAAGTCCACCTTGGCTTCCGCGCAACTCAAACATGATCAATTGATTGCTGGGCCAACTAAAGAGGCGGTAGCTCAGATTGAGTCAGCTTTGAAGCAGGCGCAGTTGTCACTGGATTCGGCTCAGACAGAGTATGAGCGCATGGCGCGCCTGTATGATGCTCAGGCCGTAACCAAGCAGCAGCTCGACTCAGCGCTGAACAAGTATGAGTCGGCCAAGGAATCATATAAGTCGTCACAGGCCAAGCTGGACGATTTGCAGGCCCCGCCTTCGGCCGAGGAGCTTGCGGCCGCAGAGCATTCACTGGCGCAGGCACAGATCGATCTGCAGATTGCAGAGGAAAATGCGCAGGCCAGCGATCAAAATGACGCCTTGCTGCAGGTGGAAATTGCCTACAAAGATGCCCAGAACGCCTATCAGTCCGCTGAAAGGGATTTGCAGGCCACTGAGATTAAGGCACCCATTGCCGGACTGGTTACACAGGTTGCAATCAAGGAAGGCGCTTATGTAACTGACAAGACCGTAATGATGGCCATCGCCGACACCTCCGGACTGATTGTGGAGGCTTCCGTTGATGAATATGACATTGTGAAAATGGAGCCCGGGCTGCAGTGCAGAGTGATCATCGAGCCGCTGGGCAACGCCGTTTTCCCGGCGGAACTCGTATTTGCTGGCGCAGTCGGTAGTGCGCAGGGCGGAGTGGTGCTTTATCCGGTGAAAGTAGCGCTGCTCAATCCAGCAATGGATGTCAAAATCGGCATGAATGCAGATATCGAAATTATAGTGGCTGAACAGTCCAATGCGCTCTGCATCCCGAACGCTGCCTTGGAAAACAGGGGCGGACAATCCGTCGTACGATTGCTGGAAGCAGACGGTAAACTCTCATTCCGGGAGGTTACGATTGGTTTGCAGACCGACGCGATGACTGAAATTATCGACGGGTTACAGGAAGGCGAAAAAGTAGCCGTGCCTGGTGCGACAAGAATCCCGGGTCAGCGCAACCCGGCAGGCATGTTTCAAATGGGCGTCGGTGGTGGTCAGCAGGGCGGGAGGATGCGCCCGTGAAACATGTAGTTGAGCTCAGAAATATTACGAAGACTTATGTGATTGGCGAAATCCAGGTTAAAGCGTTGCGCGGCATAAGCTTTGGTATCGCGCCCGGTGAATTTGTGGCGATTATGGGTGCTTCCGGATCTGGCAAATCCACGCTCATGAACATCTTGGGCTGTCTTGATCAACCAACCGCCGGAGAATACTATCTCAACAATCGGGAGGTCAGCAATCTGTCAGCGGCTGAGCTAGCCCGCCTGCGTAACAGAGAACTCGGTTTCGTCTTTCAATCCTATAACTTATTGCCGCGACTGGACGCGATTCACAATGTTGAACTGCCCCTGATTTATGCGGGGGTGGGATTGGCAGAACGCAAAGAGCGGGCGCTGGCGGCTTTGGAACGCGTAGGTTTGACTGAACGCGCCAAGCACCGTCCGGTGGAACTCTCCGGAGGACAGCAGCAGCGCGTCGCCATTGCGCGGGCGTTGATCAATGAACCCAAGTTGATCCTGGCGGATGAGCCAACCGGCAACCTCGATACCGCCTCCAGCCTTGAGATCATGCAGATCTTTCAGGAACTTAACGAGCGGCGCGGTATTACTGTAATTATCGTCACACACGAAGAAGATATTGCCGCTTTTTCCAAGCGGATCTTACGATTCCGCGATGGTCTGCTGATTGAGGATGCGCCTGTCGTGGGAAAGGGGGCCGCCACACATGAAATTTCTCGATAACCTCTGGCTGGCGCTGGATGCTCTACGCAGCAACCTGATGCGTTCCATTTTGACCACATTGGGCATTGTAATTGGCATCTTTGCCGTCATTGCTATGGTTTCTATTGGTGAAGGGGCCAAATCCGAGATCACGGGGCAAATTGAAGCGCTGGGTTCCAACCTGTTAACGGTGACGCCCGGTCGAGTCAGCAGCGGTTCAAGCATTGGTGCTTTCGGCAGCGGGACGTCCCTGACCCAAGATCATCTGGCACTCATCGAGGCTTGCCCTTCAGTGGCGCTGGCGGCCCCGGAAGTCGGTTCTAATATGAGTGTCAGTGTCGGAAAGACCAGCATGATCACAAACATCATCGGAACCACTGGGCCTTATGCGCAGATTAGGAATTTGGGAATCGAGCGCGGATTGTTTTTCGGAACCCGGGAAGAGGACGCCGCCAGTCGTGTAGCCGTAATCGGGGCGGGTGTTGCCGAGGAACTTTTTCCGAATCAGGATCCCATCGGGCTTTCGATGAAAATTGGGAACGTTAAGTTCACGATTACGGGATTATTAGCGTCCAAAGGCCAGTCCGGAATCCTCAGCAATGATGATGTAGTCTATATCCCGATTACCACAGCTCAGCGCCGATTGCTTGGTGCACGCCGCGGACAGCTCAGGGCGATTTATGTCACTTCCAAGAGTGAGGATGTGACCGATCTGGCTGTGGCCGAGATTGAACAAGCGTTACTCCGAGATCTGAAAGACCCCGAAGCATTCAACGTGAGTAATCAGGCGGACCTCATTAGTGTGGTCGAAGACATGACTACGACGATGACTTTGCTATTGGCTTGTATTGCCGGAATATCCTTGCTGGTAGGCGGGATCGGTATTATGAACATTATGTTAGTGTCCGTTACGGAACGCATTCGGGAGATCGGCATCCGCAAGGCGATTGGCGCCCAGGAAAAAGAGATTTTGCTGCAATTCTTGCTGGAAGCCGCCACGCTCAGTCTGTTGGGTGGATTGATCGGGATCGCTCTGGGTGCGACAGGCGCAGTTCTCCTTTCCCGGGCTTTAGGGTGGCAGGCGGTCGTCAGCATAGAAGCGATTTTGATGGCTTCGGGTATCTCGTTGATGATTGGTCTGTTTTTTGGGGTCTACCCCGCCCGCAAAGCCGCTCGCCTGGATCCGATTGTGGCGCTGCGGCATGAGTAATCGATCTGAGGCGTGTTCCATTTTTGGAGGTGCTATCTATCATGCGAACTCGAACCGGTCTGGTGCTATTATTAATGATTATCTTGGCTGGCATTGCCGGGGCAGGGAGTGTTGCTGCCGGGAGCGGCAGTAATGAGACTATGACGGACGCAGCCGGGCCTGGCGCTGCGGCACAAGAAGGAGCTGCGGCACAAGAAGCAGTACGGTCGGTGCCGCCCGAGGCACCAGCCCTGCAGCTAACCTTGGATGATGCGATTGCACTGGGTCTGAAATGCGATCCGAGTGTCTTGTCAGCCAGGAATTCGGTTTATGCCAGCGAAGCGGCTCTTAAGAGGGAGCTGGTCGCCTTTATCCCGAGCGCTACTATTTCAGTAAATTATGGTAGTGCGCCTATCAGAGTGCCAGCCGGGGAAGAGAGTAAGAATCAGCCGGATGGCAGTCTTTCGATTCGTATTGCTCAGGATATTACGGGTATCATACCCCGGTTTATCGGGTGGCAAACCGTTAGTGCGGTTGAAACAGCCACCTGGAATCTTGCAGATGCCAATGCCTCACTAATCCAGGCGCAGAACAGCGCCGTCATTGCCGTCATGCAAAAGTATCTGGCCGTTCTCAAAGCTGAAAGAGTCGTGGGGCTCAACGAAAGCGCCTACAAAATGGCGGAAGATGACGAGCGTGTGGTGCGTATTAATCTTGAGGAAGGGGCAGCTACCCGCATGGATCTGATGCGGGCGCAAAGCGCCCTGGAAAAGGCGCGCATCGATCGCCTCAACGCCGAAGCCAATCTGCAAATAGCGGTCGACTCCCTGCTCATGCAGATCGGTTATGATTTTGGTACCACCGTAGTCCTAACCCCGGTGACAGACATCGCCGTTGAAGTGCCGGGCACTGGCACGATTTCCGAAATGACTGAGCAGGCTCTGCTAAACAGATCCGATATCCTGTCTGCCAAGACGCGGGTGAAAAAAGCGGAAAGCGATCTGGCCCAGGCTAAGAATGGCTTCTTGCCGTCTTTGAAGCTTACGGCCTCCCAGCGCTGGGGTGATTTTGTGCTCGGGATTGGCTTGGATCCGGTGAACGCCAATATCCAATGGAATGTTGACGGCCTAATATGGCAGAAGAACGAGCCAGCGGTCAGCCCCACTGAAGGGTTAACCTTGAAGCTGGATTTCGTTTGGAACCCGCTTGATGCCTTTGAGCGGTCGGCCATGCTGAAATCGTCGCAGGCTAGTCTGGACAGTGCCCGTATTGCACTAAAGCGTGCCGAAGACAATCTGAGGCTGGAAATTCGGCAAAAGTTGAATGACTTTGAGACGGCGGGCCGGCGTCTGGATCAAGTGCGCCGTGATTATGCCATCGCCCAAGAGTCCCGTTCTTTGGCCGCCTTAAGGTATCAGGAAGGCGTAGCGCTTTTCTCAGAACTGGCTCAGGCGACGCAGTCATTGTCCCAGTCCGACTATAGTGTAGTACAAGCGGAGTATGATTTGCTAATGGCGGCCATCAACCTATACAATGCCTACGGAATCTCCCCGCGCGCCCACTGAGTGCCGTTCGCCGTCGGGAAGCTGATCGGCGATCAGGCGATCGGGAAGCCGCCTTCCTCTGGACAAGTAACCGCCGCAAAACGCGCTTACTTGTCTTTATTTTTAGCAAGGAAATTCTCCTTCTGCAGAGAAGAAAAGAAAGAGCAAACGTACCGATCAGGGGGTATTTTATGCGCAGGGACCGAAAAAGGTTGGCAGCACTGGTCTTAATAGTAGCATTCATGATCAGCTTTTCCGCGGTGAATGTCCGTGTCTGCGCTCAGCAAGAAATGCTGCTTGCAGATGCCATTACGAACGGCCTTGTGCGGGCAGAGATCAAGGGTGCCGGATTGGCGGAAATTGAAGCCCGTTTGGAGCGGCAAACCGAACAGCCCATTACGATTGCAATTCCAGCCGGAACCTTTTTTGTGAACCGGGGTGCCGCCTTGAACATGGTGGCTGTGAAAAACATCTGGATTGATCTGTCTGCCAAGACGGAAACACGTGTGATGATCCCTTCCGCAGGTACTAATATGTATAAGCGCGTGCCGGACAGTAGCTTTAGTTTTGATGTCAGGCAGACACCGGAGCCCAAAGAATTAGCGCGTCTGTGCATTCGGCTGGCAATAGCGCAGATCAGTATTCCGGCCCGGCAAATTGCGGTCTGGATTGTGACCGATGATCCCGCGCGCCATGATATTGATAAGACCTATATCATTCGCTGGCAGAATGGTTCCACCACACCTGCCGCCTCAAACGAGGATATTTTGCAGGCCATGAAAGCCGTGGAGCAGGCGGGGATCAATACGGCCAATAAAAAGCTTTTTAAGGAGAAGATATCGGCTATACGCGGAATAGTGAGCGCTGATCAAGAGATCGCCGACTATGCCGTCAAACTGCTCGGTTTTACAGGGCGTGAACCGATCAGTGCTTTAGTATCCCTTTTGGGAGATAATGTGCTCGCCATTCGGGCAGAAGCCGCCAATAGTCTCAAAAAGGCGGGCCCATTAGCGCTGGAGTATCTTCTGCTAGCTGCAAACGGGATGGACCCAACCGTAGCCCTGGAGGCCATTCGATTATTGGCGGGATTTGAAGGCACGCATGTGGTTCAGGTATTACGGAATGCCACCGCCAGTACTAATCCGGCGATCCGCGCCGAGGCCGTACGCAGCCTTTCAGGTAGAACAGGGGTAGAATGCCTCAGTATCCTTAAGCCGTTACTACAAGATAGTGATGCGACTGTCCGCAAAAATGCGGCGGAAGCATTGCAGAGGCTTCGCTGGCGGCCGACCAACAAAACTGAAGAAGTCTGGTTTCTAATCGCCTTGCGGCGTGCGGAAGAATGTGTGGCGCTGGGTTCTGTCGCCGTGGAGCCGTTAATAACAGTGTTGCAGGATCCGGAAGCACCGGTGCGGCTGATGGCTGTTAAGGCACTGGGGCTGCTAGCCGATGAACGCGCCGTGGAGCCGTTGATTGCCATGGTAGCGGATCGCGATGCGGAGATCAGAAGCGCCACAGCGGTCGCTCTGGGCAAACTGGGCGATTATCGGGCGGTGGAGTCTTTGATTGAGCTGTTGGCCGACGCTGACGAGCAAGTCACTGAAGACGCCTGGCAGGCACTTAAAGCTATTACGGGTAAGGATTTCCGCAAGACTAAATTGACCTAGAAAAGCTGGTGGATCTTGAATAAGCATAAGTTCTAAGACAAGGGAAGACGAGGGGACGGTTCATCT
>DHDG01000063.1:35855-67461 GCA_002399265.1 Firmicutes bacterium UBA4882
AGATGAACCGTCCCCTCGTCTTCTGAACCGCGCCTGCGCCCGTCGCGCTCGCCTTAGTTCCGAGTCCCGACTGCAATACGCACCAGTACCAAATGATAAGCGCAGGGAGCCACTAAAGGCTCCCTGCGCTTACTTTTCATTTCATTTACGTTTCATGCGGTTATGTTTCGCCAGCCTCTTGGCTAATAAGTGACCGTAAATGAATTGATATCCAGATTACATGTCAGGATCGGCTGTTCATCAGGATCCCAAGTCTCGACCACTACTGTGTAAGTACCGACAGGCAACTTCTTAATAATCCTGGAGAAATTGTGGCCGCCCTCATGATCGTCATTGTAGGCAAGTTCATTGCCGACAGCGTCGTATAGCGTGATAGCAGTGTCGAGCGCTGTGCCGCTGGAAGAGGTGATGAAGTCATAGCACCCTTCTGTAGCGACCGTGAAGTCAACTTGATAATGGTAGGTGTATTCTGCGGCGGTTTGATCAATAGTATAGTGCTCAAGCGGGGTTGTGGTTACTGATACCGGAATTGCAAAGTCAAAGTCTACAGCAGTTGTTGTTTCTCTTGCAACTGTAGCGGATTTACTCTGAATTCTATATAGATCATCGAATACGTCATAATAAACGACCTGCACTCTGTAAGTACCCGGCTTCAGGGCATGGAAGAGGTAATTGGCGTTCTCGCCGGTGGTACCAAAGCCCGCCAGTAGGCCGTTGCTGTCATAGATGGAGATTACGCCGACACCGAGCCAACCTGTAGCGTCTGTTGAAATAATGTTGGTAGTCACGTCGAGGGAACCATAGATCATCGGCTCCAACGCACCGACAGCAGCCGCAATGTCCATTACGCCGTAACCTAGTTCTTCATTAAACGACGGAGCACCCTGAGCGGTTTGTTCCAGCTGGTTTTTAATCTGGAGCGGAGTAAGTCCGGGGTGCGCCGACAGAACCAGCGCTGCGGCACCGCAGGCGAACGGGGAAGCCATCGAGGTGCCGTCCCAGGACTCATAAGCGCCGCCGGGAACTGTCGAATAAATCATAGTACCCGGGGCAGCCAGCGATGTCCAGGGCCCGATTGTTGAGAAGTCAGTGCGCCTATCATATGGGTCCGAAGCGGCCACATCAACAACACCATTAAAGCAGCTCGGATAGCCGATAATGCGTTTGTAATCGTTGCCAGCCGAGGTGACCAACAGAACGCCTTTTTCCGCCGCGGCGTCGATGGCATCTTTGAAAGCGTAGCTGTAGCCACGGCCACCGATGCTCATATTGGCCACAATCCTCACGCCAGGGTTGGCGTTGGCATAGTCCGCCAGATAAAGCATCGCTTCGATCAAATAGCTGTTGTATATTTCTCCAGCGTTATTCATAACCCTGACCGGCATGATCGGGCATTGCCATGCGACACCGGCAATTTCTCCCGTAAGGCCGTCATCGGCGGCAATACCGGCAACGTGCGTGCCATGTCCATTATTATCGGTAACATCCGTTGAACCATCAATGGCATTATAATCGCCAACGAATGTCTTACCGACAAATTCCGGATGCCCTTTGTCCACGCCGGTATCAACTATGGCTACAATTACACTCGGGTCACCAGTGGTGATCTCCCATGCAGCTTCGGAGTTGATATTTTGATGACCCCATTGCATACCATATTGCGGTCTATCGGGTACAACGGCAACTTCGTACTTCTGCCCGGGTTTGGCCGAGGAACCGCCTGAAAGCATAACTGAATTCTTACTGACGGGAGTTGGGATTTCGTACTCCATTTCGGGCTCGGCCCAGGAAACGCCTATGACCTTACGCAGTTTTGAGATATAG
Source organism: Firmicutes bacterium UBA4882 (assembly GCA_002399265.1). Taxonomy (GTDB): domain Bacteria; phylum Bacillota; class UBA4882; order UBA4882; family UBA4882; genus UBA4882. The sequence goes on from DHDG01000063.1 coordinate 37,680, forward strand.
GAAAGGGGTGTCTCGTTTGTCGGAACTGATACCATGAACCAGCCAATTTCGGACCATTCATTAAGAATGTGAGAATCTGATTTGGCTAAAAATGCATCCAGATGCTCTCTGTAAGTGTGATCGATCCGAACGAGTACCCGATTAATATTGTGCGGAACATCGTCATATTTGATCGGAGTAGGATCTGTTGTGCTATGTGTATTCATCGGTGTGGGATTGAGCTGATCCTTAATCTCTGAAAGGCTGAGCGGGGAAAAACAGCCTGACAGCAAGGTTATTCCAAGCAAGATGGTTAACAGGATGGAATATCGTTTCACACTACTTCACCTCTTTCTGGTTTATTGCACGGGAACGGCAGTGGTAAAATAGAACTCGCCATTGACTGAGCCGGGTTGGCCGTACTTAAGCTTATTCCAGAAATCATAACCGCCGCCGAAGCTGCACGCATATGAATAGCCAACTGAATCTGGGAAATAGAGCTCTGCCTTGGAAGCATAGATATCCCACGAATATACATAACCGGGGGATAATTGACCGGGGTATACATAATAATTAGCACCCGCCAGAGCCTCCAAAACCTTATAGTCAGTTGCGTCATGGACTGTAATAATATGGGAAAAATCTGCACCGGCAGGGAATGTGCCAGTCGCCTGCATTTCCCATGTAAAGGTAGGAGTCAGACTGACATTGTTCGCCTCGTTCTGAGGAGTCTTGAGGTAGATTTTGTAGGACGGCAAAGTTTCGATGCTGCGGATAGTCGCCTCACCTTTGCCAAAGCTGTTATAAGGTTCTATTTTGTACCATACTTTTTGTCCTGGGGTCAATAGCGGACTATAGTCAAAGTAACTGGTTGTGAGCATATTACCGATCCAGGTATAGTTTCTATTGTCGAAGCTACGGTACAATGAATAGCCGTCGGCTCCGCTAGATGCACCCCATGCTATGATGTTATAGAATGTGGTGTCTGCGGGTACGGCATTGAGGTCGACCGGGGCGCCATCCGGACGCTTTAACATTTTGGTAGATAACGGGCTGTTCTCCCGGAGATAATCTTGTTGTTTCGAATAATAGCCAACTTCTACGCCAAATGTATATGACTCAATCAAAGTATATGGCATCGCATCTGGCAGTGTTGTATCATTGACTGCGTTGTCGATTAAAAACGGAACAAAAAGAATAGTGGCATTACCGCTGTAATCGTACGCTAAGATACGTAAGTAATTGTCGCCATTTTCATAGAGTGTTGTGTCTACAGAAAATGTGGCCGTATCGCTATCGTAAGTGACGTTAGCACGCGGTGAACGTGCGAGACTGGAAACGTAGGAATAGATAGCGAACGGGGCCGCATCGCTGGTCATATTAACTGTAATTGTAAAGTCACCGGAAACGGCTGCTCCGGCGTCCAAACCGGTCACTGTAACTGTCGGCGGGGTTTTCGATTGATCAGGGTTGAATAATGGCCTGACAGGAATCTCAAATTGAGAAGCTTTGCCACTGACAACTGTGAAGTTTTGCACCTTTGTTGTGGCGTATCCTTCTTTTGTTACAGTCAAAGCTGATTCTACGCCATCTTCAATCAGCATATAAAAATAGCCGTTTTCATCGGTTACTGCTGTTTGAGTGCCATATGTTACTGTGGCACCAGCCAATGCCGGGCCTCCCTGACATTCAGAGACGAATGCGGAAATCATACCATATTTGTTAGTGGCCGCGGGGATCATTGCAATATCAAAAACCACTGTCTCGTTCTTTTCGACGAGGACAGTGTTTGTGTAAGTGCTAAATCCTGTTAAGTTTGCAGTGATTGTCTGTGATTTAGCTCCAACGTCTGCAATACTATATTTGCCCTCGGCATTAGTCTTTACTGTTACTTTTCCAACGGTCACAGAAACATCAGCAAGAGGAGTTCCAAAGACAGAATCTGTAACAGTTCCGGTGATTGAACCCTTACCGCAACCGGTAAGTGACAGAATCGCCGCTACTAATACAAGCAAAACGACAAGTCTCTTCATAATCGATCCTCCTTTAGATTGTTAAGAACAACTGAGAACCGGACTGACATGATGCCCGTAACAGTATCACCTCCCTAAGGTTAAATCTTAGGTACACTGGATTTATAGCCGCAAAACACCTAGTGCACCTGACAAATTGTACTCGATGTCATTTCGATTTCGTTCCAAAGTTTACCTGCCAATAAAAAAGTCGTTTTGTTACGAAGAATAGCAGAAAATGTTGAATACTGTGGAATAAGATGAGGTGAGCGTTATAGAAGGGCGACATACAGACATAGGCAGGAATGAAACATGCCGAACAGATTAATCCGTTGTCTAAGCGGGTAATGAACGATATAATAGAGTCATACGAATCAGCTAAGAGGGATCCTAAGGTATAAGCGAACCAGATCCCAAATCAAGCCGCACGCAGATAGGAGCAGACCATGTGGAACGATCGGCAAAACGCAACTGAATAAATTATGATTTGGATACGCTTTGCCCAGGGGCTTTTTGCTCATACACGGGTTTGGGTACCCGTGTTTTTTATTGCCCCGATGATTTGACTGCATGATGATAATAACGATTTGCGTGGTGATTTGAGTGGCTTTATTAAGATGCCGGGCTATTAAGAAGAATTTCGGCGAACACGCCGTTCTGCAGGGTGCCGCTTTTGATCTAGCCGGCGATGAAAAGGTTGGCCTGGTAGGGCATAACGGGTGCGGAAAAACGACATTGGCCAATATTATCTTTGGGAGTATAGAGCCAGACGGCGGTGCGGTGGAGTACGGCGGAGAAAATCTGCGCATTGGCTACTTGTTGCAGAATGGCGGCTATAAAGTGCATGTGCGAGGGGTCGCTGTGGAAACCGGGTTCGCGGCGGAAGCTGATCAAAGTACTCATGAAAGGGCTTATGGCGAAAACCATATCTTTCGAAAAACCGCCTCCGGCATAGGCCTGGACAGAGTCTGGGAGTGGTCTGGCGAGCGGTACGCCAACCTCAGCGGGGGCGAAAGGACTAAACTGGCGCTGGCCGGTGTGTGGTCCAGCAAGCCGGACTTGTTGATTTTAGATGAACCTACCAACCATCTCGATTTTGCCGGTATTGATTGGTTGGTTGGAGAAGTGGCGCGCTTTGGCGGGGCGGTGATTATCATTTCACACGACCGCTATTTTCTGGATCAGTCTGTGAACCGTATTTCGGAGCTGGATGACGGCAGGATCAGTGAATACTCCGGAAACTACACTCGCTACAAAGAAGAAAAACTGCGGCGTTATGAAAGCCAGCTGCGCCAACATCTGAACGATGTGAAGCAGCAGGAAAAGCTGGCCGCAGAAATAGCTAACCTGAAGAACTGGTCTGAAAAAGCGCATCGCACTTCCCGGGACGCTGCCAGGCAAAGCGGCAACGGGAAGAAAGAGTACTTCCGTGTCAAGGCTAAGAAGATGGATCGCCAAGTTAAGTCGCGAATTAAGCGGCTCGAAAACATGCAGCGCGATGGGGTTGGTAAGCCAAAGGAAGAAGCAGGCGTTTTTTTTGAGTTTGAAAGTCCCGACAAGAGGGGCATGCGCCTAATCGCAGGCACAGCAGTCTCAAAAAGCTTTGGCGAATTGCGATTATTAAGTGATTGCACATTCTTTGTAAAGAGGGGCGAGTGCATCGGGCTAGTGGGGCCGAATGGCTGTGGCAAGACAACGCTTATTCGCATGATCATCGGCGAGCAGCAGCCAGATCAGGGGGAGATTTGGATCAGTCCTTCTGCGCGCGCCGGTTATCTGAGCCAAAACGGATCTGAGACCGATTTGACCAAAAGGGTAATTGATATCGTCGGCGATCTGCCTGTGGCATTGCGCACGAAGGCCCGTACCGTTTTAGCCAACATGGGCTTCAAAGAGGACGTTATCGAAAAGCAGCTGAGTCAATTCAGCATGGGTGAAGTCACGCGGATTAGGCTTGCCGAACTAATTTTTAAAGGGTGCAACCTGTTGATTTTGGATGAGCCGACCAACCATCTTGATTTAGCCAGCCGAGAACAGTTGGAGGCGACTTTAGTTGAATATGGCGGGGCGGTGCTACTCGTTTCCCATGATCGCTATATGTTGGAGAAACTTTGTGATAGATACCTTGTTTTTACGGGTGTGGAAGCGGAGACGGGAACGACAGAGAAAACTCAGGGTAGCGGCGATGGTGTGAGCCGCGGGAACGGTGCGGGTGGTGGTCTGAGCGGCGGTGCAGGTGGCGGTCTGATCAGAGTGGATGGCAGTCTGCAGGAATGGCTGGCGGCGCAGGCGGCGGCGGGTGCGGCCATCAGACGAAACCAAGGGCCGAGTCAGGCTCAGATTCAGGCTCAGGCTAACGGCGGATCAGATGATGACCGGGGGCAGGGGGAGAGGGGTAGCTTTGGCGATGGTGGTGAAGGTGCCGATGGTGCCCCTGATGCTGCAGGGCCAGAGCAACTAATGGCCATAGAAAACCGAATCGCGTATCTGCTGGGGCAGCTCAGCCGCTACAAACCGACTGACAGCGAGTATCATGTTATTGATAGAGAGCTGAACGAGTTGATGGCAGCTAAGAAGCGGCATGTTTGAGAAGGAGCGGTGAACGCAAACCCCACAAAATGGCTCCAAATGGAGAACGATACCAGAACGACACAAGGAAGCGAAAACTGTTGCGCAGGGTTTGGACAATGTGATATAATAAGCCTTGCGATTCCCCTCAGTGTTCTTATACCATTGCCGAAGTGGCGGAATTGGCAGACGCAGTAGACTCAAAATCTACCGCCCTTAAAGCGTGCCGGTTCGAGTCCGGCCTTCGGCACCAGATTGTCTACTCCGACCCAATGGGTCGGAGTGTTTTATTATGCCGAAGGCTGACTCAGAACCGATGTTGCGAGCCAGGAAGGCGAGCACGCCGGGTCGGATCACGATGATGATGGCGAGAGCGGCGAGCCTTGACCGGCCTTCGGCACCAATCAACTCAGCCTCAAAGGGAAACCTTCGGGCTACGGCTGCATTTGCGATATAAGCTTTTTTAGCTTTGCCTTTAATTCTTTCTCTGTAAACGAGTAAGAATTCGTGTTTTCTACTGCACCAGACTGATTATCCCTTGGATTGTAGATTCTGATTTCAGCATATGCTTTTTTGCTTGTTCTGGTTGTCTGCCCGGACTTAACGCCGTTGATATACACATCATAGGTATTTGAAACGTCGCGATAATTATAATAAATAATGCATTCCGGGCCATATGGATTTCTAAAAAAATCCATTGCGAGTGTTATCGCGCCGGAATCGCCGTCCAATAAACGATCTAAAAAATCCTGCTCAAAGCTATAATCAAAGCTGTTGGTACTCTTAATAAACAAGGTATGGCTTTGAGAAAAACTGTCCATTTTTTCAACAAGTCGTGCGCCATCCCAGCCTACTGTGCCGAAGAATGTGTCGCTTCCAGTAGGGTTTTTAGCGTATGCGCGGGCGGTCAAGTTTACCAGAGCGTTCCAGTCGTTTCTCTGCCATTCTTTCGAGTCTGTAGTATTTAGGAAATCTGAGTTCCTGCGTTCTCCTATGCCGGTCCTATCAAGCTGCAGATCACTTTTAATTTGCACTTTATTGTTGGCCATTTCAATTCCCATATCATGATCGGCATACTTTTCAGGCAGCATGTAGAACCAGTAATCTTGAAAATACCCTACTGGAGTAATTTGCCGCCACCACCAATCGTCCTGTGGAATATCTGAGACTACAACATGCACACTTCCGAAATAGGAGGCGTCGTATTGTGCGGCTATGACAATATAACCGTCCCGCCCGATCTTAATATCGCCTGGCAAGCTATATTCACTGGCCGCCGCAAAATACGTCACTTCAAAATGAGGCTTTGCGCAGCCGCTCCTCAATAGAAAGAACGCCGCCAGCACGAGCATAATGCCTGCGATCGCTTTAATGATTTTGCGCATAAAGTTTACCTCCCATTTTCCCGCGCCGCAGTTCTTTGGCAACCAAATCCCCGACCACATGGACATACGGAGGGTTCAGCAAGTTAAGAACAGCTTGGTCATAGATACCGCAAACGCTGCACCTGCGCTTGCGGCAGTATCCGCTTCGCCAGGCATGACCAGCTATTTTGCAGAGCAATCGCATGTGCACACCTTCATTCTTTGCAGTTCTTACACACCGTCACTAAGCAGATGCAAATTAGGAAATTCGCCCTTGATATAATTCGGGGAAATTTTGGGGATACCTCCAGTACATTGGCAAGAGCATTCATTGCGTCTTTTTTGGCCGGGCGTATTTAAAGGTGGGCCGAGGCATCCAGGGGTGACGAATTCCGATCATGCAAAAGCGACTATTTGAGTGACTTTTTGAATAAGGTTGTCCTAACAGAGTTTAATATGGGTTTCAGTTGGGGAGGGAAAAGCAGTTGCTGAATGCAGACACTGTTTATTTTGTCCTTTCGTTCATTCTTTCTTTGATTATAGACTTGATTATGAGAAACAGAAGGTCGCTGGGGTTCAAAGTGAAAATACATTCTGAGCGAAGACCCAGGCGAAACGTTAAGAGCGGACTGAATACAAATGATGAAGAACGGCCAATTAATGATACAATGCAGGTTGAAGTTAGCATTGTAAATACGGGAAATGAGCCCATTCAAACTCACGAATTCGATAGAAATCTCGAGATCGTTTTCAACAGCAATGCCCGAATTCTGGATTGCCAACCTGCGTGCGCGGACATTAAGTTCATAATGGTTGAGTCTGAAGATGATCCAAACCGAACCGCAATTAGTCCCACGCTATTAAATCCTGGCGATGTGATCCATGTAATGCTACTAGTGGAAAAGTATCGTGACGTAGTGGCGATCGATGGCCGAATTGCAGGGATAAAACGTATCAAGTATTTGGGGGATCGGGCTCTTAAAGCTCTGGCCTTAGGATCCATTTTGCTTTTATTAATGTCAGTTATTATTCCTGTCTTAGTTCGTTTACCCAGCGACATAAATGCAATTTTTAGAGGTAGCGGTATCGCAATATTAGTCTCTTTGATGGGTAAGGCGTTGCGTCAGGCAGGTAGGATTAACCAAGCTCGCATAGTAACATTGATCGGTTCTGTAGTTTTGATTATGCTCGCGATCCAAGTGGCTAACCGATTTCTGATTCCGTGGATCTGCATTCGGGGTATTTGATCGGAAAATGGCTTCCGAAAATTAAGGTGAGTAGTGAGTCCTCGCCATAAAAACAGCCTGCTAGTTGCAGGTTGTTTCCGTTTCAAGAGAAGAACATACGTTCCCGTCTCTGGTTGTCGTTCCGCCAGTCTATAATAGAACGGGGTAACAAGTGCAGGAAATCACTGGCAAATATCGCGCGGAATGGTTCTTAATTCCTGCTAGCACAAATAACAGTTTCGCTGAAGGCATACAGAAGATTCGCCAATCGCATAATGAGTCATTTCAATGGGAGATACTCGCCGATGTTACTGCCGCTGATTTCATAATGTTGACAAGAATGGTATTATTGTATAACATAAAAATCGGCAGTTATAGAGACGGAGAGGTGGATATTAGATGAAAAAAGTAATGATAGGACTCGTCTTGGTAATGCTCTTTGTAGTGTTATCGGGTTGTGGAGAGACAGCTACAGTGACCGGCTACATTATGGCACCCAATGGTGAGGATCCGGTAGTGGGGGCAACTGTATCAGTGAAAGGTAAAGGAATTAGCACTACTACTAACGGGACCGGCAGGTATACCCTTGCCAATGTGCCTACTGGTAAACAGACCTTGCAGGCAGTCAAGGGCAATTTCAGGGTTGAGTTTACAGTTAGTGTGCACAATTCCGGTACACCCATAGAGGCTCCGATCGCAAAAATGACCACTAAGAAAATTGCCGTTGTGAAAGGCGATTACGACAACATTGGTGCAGTTTTGACAAACCTTGGCCTCAGTTACACAGAATTCGACAGTATTTATGACTTAAGCGCTTCAAGTGTTTTAGACGACTATTCCGTGATCTTCTTGGCTTGCGGCGGAAGTAGCGAACTTTACCCGGATGAATTCCCCGATGATGAAGTTGTGTACAACAATTTGCGTTTATTTGTGGCGGAGGGCGGCGGTATTTACGGTTCAGACTGGTCGGCCGCAACCATCGTCTCTCTGTTCTCTGAGTACGTTTCAATAGTCGGTTATACTGGTCTGGATCAAGATGTAACCGCCACCGTGCTCGATAATGATATCAGGGCTCTACTCGGAAAAAACAACTGTGCCATACGCTATGATTTGGGTTCGTGGGCACTGATCGCAGTACAAGATTCAACTAAGGTCAGTGTGGATATGATCGGTGATGTTTCCACTTCCGGTGGAGATGTGGGGGACAGCCCACTGTTGGTGGAATTCTCCCACGGTTCAGGAACCGTCATACTTACTACTTTCCATAATGAAGAACAAGTCACAGCGGACGGCCTGAAAGTTATTAAGCACTTGGTATTTAGCCTGTAAACATATTCGCTGATATAAGGAATAAAAAAGCGCCTCTAATACGGGGGGCGCTTTTATGATCCGTTTTTCTGAGCTTGAGTAGATATAGAATGGGCTTTTCATAAAACATGCGCTTTTTGCAGGAGGTACCTTTTAATTAAAGAAATAACCAAAAGCAAAAACTATGAATTTCCAGATTTCATATTACAACAGATAGCGGCTTTTCAAAGAGAGACGGAGGCAGAAAAATGAACAACAGACGATTAACTGGATTGTTGACAGTCATCCTTATTGCGTGTCTGTTAAGCATCTCCGGGTGCAAGCGGACCTATGATCTGGCAATTGGAGTTGAGGGTATAGGCACTGTCGCCCCAACACGCGGCATTCACCAATACGAGCGGGGTATACCCATCACCATGAAAGTCGTTCCCGCGCAAGGCTGGGGCTTTGCCGGGTGGGGCGGGCCGCATGGTAAAACAGTAGTGCGCAACACCATCATTATGGATCAAAACAAGTACGTTACAGCTGTTTTCCAAAAGTTGCAGCATCAGCTCGACATCAGCGTTACACCGAAAGGCGCAGGCACAGTGGACGTGGTGATCGTCCCCGCACCTAAGGTTGCCGCCATCGAGGATGGCCAGACAGTCAGGTTGATAGCTGTCCCGAACGCCGGTTATGCATTTGATTGTTGGGATGATGATCCGGAATGCAGTAGCCCAACACTTGAATTTATGATGGATGCCCCCAAATCCGTTAGAGCCACCTTTGTAGCTCAAGTGGCTGCTCCGGAATTTACCAAGGCTCAAGGTACCTATGGCTATGGGCTGGAGGTTGGGCTATCCTGTGCCACGCCGGATGCTCAGATTTACTATACTACTGACGGCATTACCACTCCTTCTACTACGGAAGGGACTTTATATGACGGAACGCCGCTGCAGCTGACTCAATCCACAGTGATCAAGGCGGTCGCTCATAAGGCCGGGCTGGTTGACAGTGCCGTAGTAACCAGAGTATATACCATCAAAGCGCTAACGCTGGTGGCTGATCTGGCGAGTGGAACTTATGATTGCTCCGTGAGCGTATCGCTTTCAACAGCTGCCGATAATATGACAATCCGTTATACGTTGGACGGTTCTGCACCAACAGCAACCCACGGAACGCTATATAACGGACCGGTTGCCATTGATCAAACCCTTACACTAAAAGCAGTTGCTTACTCCGAAAATGTTGCCTCAAGTGATGTACTGATACGGGATTATGTTCTCCTTGTTTCCAAAAAGGCACCAATGCCGACCCCCAGAAAAGGATTGGCTGCCGTGGCGGTCGGTGGGAAAGTGTATGCGATCGGTGGTATGAATCATACCGGCATTTTGGATACAGTTGAAGCCTATGATCCAAGCACTAATACGTGGGAAACAAAGGCCTCCATGCCAACCGCTCGGACTTATCTGGCTGCTGTGGCCGTGGACGGCTATATTTATGCGTTTGGAGGAAGAACCGCCAGTGCTGATCGGACCAAAACCGTGCAAAGATATGATCCTCAGACCGATACTTGGGATGTAAAGCCAGACGGCCCACAGGGCATGGTTCTATGCACAGCGGTGGCTGTCAATGGTAAGGTCCATATCGCTGTAGGCGGATACTCAAATCCCGGAAATGCCCCATTCTATACCGGGCATTTGATATATGACCCAATGACTGATACATGGGAGGAGAGGCTGATCTCAACGCATGCAGTTGGCGAGTACTTCTATGGTGCTGCTGCCGCAGTTGTGGATCAAGACATTTATTATTTTGGCGGAATATATTTTGCTGCGTATTCGAGCGACTATATGCGCAAGTACAATGTACTCTCCCAGATCTGGTCCTATGAAACAAGCCTTCCCTATTTCTGTCAGTATGCGGCTGCTGCTGACATTGATAACAATATTTTCTTGATTGGCGGAGCAAGATATTCCTCTGATTATCTCGAGCAGCGCTATAACACTATCAGTTGCTATGATACACAAACTGATACTTGGGGGGCCACAGTTACGATGCCGACTGCCCGCTATCTGCATGCCGCAGCCGTGATCGGCGATAGGATATACATTGTTGGGGGCGAGACGGCAGATGGCGTTCTGGCGGTCGATGTATTGGAGTATAAACCCGAATAGACATTCGCACATGGTCTCAGCAACCAGGTGCTTTATAAAAAAGAATAGCCGCCCCCAAGGTGGGGCGGCTATTTCACCACCGCATCACTTCGAGACAAAAGTAACTTCTTTAGCGTTGGCGCAGCATTTCAGGTCCTTTGCGCTCTGCCGGAACCATTCAGAAAATTGCGGGCTGTGTTCAACGAGTAGCGTGTCAATTTCGGCGCGCATTGAGAGGTTATTTTCGGACTTATACTTCCTCATACCGGAAATCGCATTTTTCATTTCCGCGCCAAACTGTAGAATTGCGGAGTTCAGATCGTCATCGCCGTCATTGCCGCTGCCATCGCGGCCGCCGTCCTCGCCGTCATCGTCTCCGTCGCGTTTTTGCCACCACTGCAAAAGGTGAATGGAAATCGCCTGTTCATGTTTCCGGAAAAACTCACCGTAAATGTAATCGGTGATATGCGGAACATAAATCGCGTACATTTTCAGGATACCAAGCAAGGCGTAGTAAAGTGCGTATTGGCCTGAGCGCCGTCCCTCATAACCGTGGATCTCGGGCTCGTACAGCCGGGGCTTAATGATCTCAATATAGTCATCGCAAAAATCGTGCCAAAACAGAGCGTCAATCTCATGCCTGGCCGAACCAATTTCATACTCATTAAGTAATGCGGCGGCCTTGCGAAAGGTTTCGTTGGTGCGCTCAATAATCCATCTGTCAATCGGCAGCAGCGTAGCAGGAACGCGTGACAGGGCGATGTCCTCGATGCCCTCCAGGTGTGAGATTGCGAATTTGGAGGCATTCCACAGCTTGGTCAGGAACCGCTTGGAGGCCAAGAGTTCCTCGGAATCAAAGAAGGTGTCGGTCCCCAGCCGTGCATTTGCCGACCAGTAACGGAGCGCGTCCGCCGAATGAGTAGCGATCAGCGTCGCAGGGTCGAGTGGGGCATTGCCTTTTGACTTACTGAGCTTTTCGCCTTTCTTAGCCAGCACAAAACCGTTTATCATTAAATCCTTCCACGGAATATCCCCAGTATGATAAAGGCTTCTGACAATCGAATAAAAGGTCCAAGTGCGGATGATTTCATGGGCATGTGTCCTCATGCTCATGGGCGTGAGCTTTTGGCCGAATCGCTCGTTTATTTGCGGAGTGATCGACGAGGTCGCCCATGTATCAAATACGGCGCTCTCAGGGATAAATTCACTGCACCCGCAGCCGCCGCACTTGCCGATGTATTCTGCTTCGAGCGGGTTGACCGGCAATTGCTCTTGGCTGGCAAAGGCGGGGCTGCCACAGGTTTTGCAGTACCAAACGGGAAAAGGAACACCAAAGTACCGCTGACGCGAGATGCACCAGTCCCATTTCAGATTTTCAACCCATGCGATGTAACGGCTTTTCATCTGCGTCGGATACCAGTTGATGCGATCGGCAGCCTCAAGAAAACGATCCCGTTCGGATAGAATGTCGATATACCATTGCCGTGAGGGGATAATCTCAATTTCTCTGCCGCATCTTTCATGCGTGGCGACGGTATGTGTCAGCTGTTCGGACTTGATGAGGAGCCCCTTATCCGCCATGATCCTGATAATCTTCTTGCGTGCATCCTGGATTTGCATCGCGCCGATCAGTGGAACTTCCTCGGCGATTTTACCGTCGGGCAGGATCACCCTGCGATATGGCAGATGGTGTTCGCTGAACCATTCCGCGTCCGTACTGTCGCCAAAGGTCGCACACATCACAACACCGGTCCCTTTTGCGATATCGACCTTCTCATCCGCGAGGATTGGGATTGCGTAACTATACAAAGGAACGACAGCAGTTCTGCCAATCATGCCCTGATAACGTTCATCGGCGGGGTTGACAAATAAACAGACACAGCCGTAAAGCAGCTCCGGCCGCGTTGTGGCGACTGCGACAGCCTTGCCATCCACCATGAAGGGGATATAGTTAAAGGTACTGTCAATATCGGCCGTATTAAGCTCTGCCTGCGCGATGGAGGTCTGACATTCAACACACCATAGCACAGGCGATTCTTTCGTATATGCCCGACCTGCTTTGGCAAGCTCCAAAAACAAAGCCTGCGATATTTTTGTGATCTCTGGGCTGATCGTCTGATACTGCAGCGACCAATCCACTGAGAAGCCAAGCGACTTCCAGAGCTCCTCAAACTCGGATTCGTATTTTGCGGTCGTCAACGTGCATTTTTTGATGAACTCGCTGCGCGGCAGTTCTTTGGCCAGTATGCCTGCCTCACGCTCGACGAGGCGTTCAGTTGGCAGCCCATTATCATCATAGCCGAAGGGATAAAAGACATTGTACCCTTGCATTCTGCGAAACCGCGCGATTATCTCAGCCTGCGTGTAGGAAAACAGATGACCGATATGCAGGCTACCGCTGACAGTTGGCGGCGGGGTATCAATCGAATAGACCGCGCCTGGATTAGCAGCATCGAACTTATAAATCTGTTCGGCCTGCCATAGCTGCTGCATTTGCTTTTCAACCTGCCCAAAAATGTAGTTCTTTTCCATATCGAATACCTCCCCAAGTAGGTGATTGAACACAATAAAAACGCCCCAAAGCAGTTTGCTCTAGGGCGAACATTGCGATTGTGTCCGCGGTACCACCTAAATTCGGAGATCACGCTCCGCGCTCAGCCGATGCAGGATATGCAAGCATATCCGATATCGTTTTCCTATGACGGCGGAAATCCCGTTGAAGTCTACTTGGAATATATAATTCCGTTCGGTTCACAGCTCAGAGGCTACTTCCAAGGGCTATTCACCCTGAGTCAGACGACTCTGCTTTCCTCACGAAGGCTTACACCAGCCGCCTTCTCTCTGCGCTTAGGAAAAGCATGTACTCCTCCTCGTCAATGCCTTTTATTGTATTCAATTTAGAAATAGTATAGCTGAAGTGCGTGGATTAATCAAGTAAGTTTATGGATCTCATCTGTAGTAATTTGGAAAGGCATAGAATACTTCCAGTCATAGGCCCTTACCTTGGCAGGACGCATGAACCGTCCCTTCGTCTGCCTTCGTCTGATCTCCAAAGAAAAGAGGCTATTGGATTGCTCCAATAGCCTCTTTCTGCAAGCGCTATTGACTACGATGACACAGGAGAACCGTCCCCTTGTGTCACTTCCGTTTGAGATCGTTCCAGTGCCGGCAGGCGACCAGGTGTCCGTTGGCATCGCTCTGCAACTCTGGCTCTGGCTCGGTGGCGCAATCCGGCTGCGCATAGATGCAGCGCGGATGGAACCGGCATCCGGAAGGAATGTGAGCCGCAGAAGGAATTTCTCCTTCGATGGGCACTTCTTTGATGTGGTTTACTTTGCCGGAGACCGGCTCGCAAACCGCAGCAATCAGTGCCTTCGTGTAGGGATGCTTGGCGTGGTCGATCAAATCATCCGCATTAGCCAGTTCTACGATCCGTCCCAAATACATAACCGCAATGCGGTCTGTGAAATAACGGGCGGTAGAAAGGTCATGTGTGATGTAGATGTAGGTGAGTCCCATTTCCTGCTGTACATCTTTCATCATCTGAAGTAATTCAGCGCGGGTTGACAAGTCAACCATTGAAACGGGTTCATCAGCTACAACGATTTTAGGATTCAAAATCAGTGTGCGGGCGGTGGCAACGCGCTGCCGCTGTCCGCCACTAAGCATATGCGGGTAACGATCCAGAAATTCCTCGGCCGGAGTCAGTTTAACTGATTCCAGTGCCTTCACGATCATCGCTTCACGTTCTTCCTGAGTGGCACCGACATTATGAATCTCAAGCGGTTCCAGCAATACTCTGCGGATTGTGAAGCGTGGATTCATAGAAGCGTACGGATCCTGGAAGATCATCTGGACGTTTCTGCGATAAACACCGAGTGCTTTCTTGTCCAGCTTGGTTACGTCATCACCGTTCAGAATAAGCTGGCCCTCAGTGGATTCCAGCAAATGCATCACGACTTTGCCAGTAGTGGTCTTGCCACATCCAGATTCGCCAATGAGACCGAAAATCTCGCCGCGCTTAACGTTGAAGGAAACCCCATCAATTGCGTGAACAAAGTTGCGTTCTTTTTTTATCATCTGTTTCATGCTGCGCCTGACCGGAAATAGCTTCCGCAGGTTTTTTACATCAAGAATGTAGTCACTCATCAGGCACACCTCCAGCAGGCAACTTTATGTCCAGGGGAGACTTCCTTAAGCGGCGGTTCTTCCAGCGAACACTTTGGCATGACTTCAGTACATCTCGGATGGAACCGGCACCCGGTAGGCGGTTCGAGAAGATCTGGCGGGACTCCAGGAATGAATGCCAGTTTGTCGACCTTTTCGTGCAACCGTGGTGTCGCGATTAGAAGTTTCTTGGTATATGGATGCATCGGACCGGCCGAACCGAAAATCTCTTCATTGCTGCCGATTTCAGCGACCTTACCGGCGTACATTACCAGAATACGATCGGCGACTTCAGCTTCGGTGGCCAGATCGTGAGTAATGAAAATAAAGGAAACACCCAGCTCTTGTTTGAGCTCTTTTAGGAGATTAATGATCTGGGCTTGCACCACAACGTCCAGCGCAGTGGTCGGCTCATCGCAAATGACTACACTGGGTTCCAGGAAGAGCCCGGTAGCAATAACGATACGCTGTTTCATACCACCTGAAAGTTCATGTGGATAACGACGTAAGACATCGTCTGAAAGGCCGACCAGATTGATGTACTTGCGGATACGTGCATCAGCATCTTCTTTATCCATGTCACGGTGGTACTGAATCGTCTCCATCATTTGCTTATAAATGGTGTAAACCGGAGTCAGACAGTTCATAGCGCCTTGGAAAACCATGGAGATCTTTTCCCAGCGAACATCGCGGCGGTATTGGTTCTCAGTGAGTGTCAACACGTCTTGGCCATCAATGATGATATTGCCGCCAATAATTTTACCCGGCGGGGTAGGCATATTGAGCAATGCTGTGCCAAGAGTGGTTTTGCCGCAGCCGGATTCTCCCACGACGCCTAAGGTTTCACCTTTATAAAGCTCAAACGAGATATCATCAAGAGCCTTGACTGCGCCTCTTGAAGTGAAATAGTGTAGTTTCAGATTGCGAACGTCTAAAGTTTTTTCCATTTTCATTTACCTCGTTCTCAGTTTGGGATTCAGAATAGTGTCCATGGCGAACCCAATGAACGCAAACGTCATGCCCATGAGACCCATCAAGATTCCTGGCGGGACAACCCACCACCACAAACCCTGTAGAACCGCTGAGCCGTTCGAGGCGTCTTGCAGGATTTGACCCCAGGTGACGATTGTGGCATCACCGAGCCCGAGCAGGCTGATGGTTGATTCATAAAGGATTGCTCCGGGCACTGCCAAGGCCATGGAAGCGAAGGAATAGGGAATCAGCTGCGGCAGCATGTGCTTGAAAATAATACGGCTATTGGAAGCGTTTAAAGCACGGGCAGCCTCAATGTAAGTCTCTTCTTTGATTTGCAGACCCATGCTACGTACGGTACGTACTGAGCCAGTCCAGAAGAACAGGCACATTAGGATGATCATGGTCCACAAATTGGGCTTGAAGACAGCACTCATCACAATGATGATCGGCAGAAGCGGCATATTGTAAACAACTTCGTGAATGCGCATCATGACCGTGTCAACAATGCCTCCAAAGAAAGAGCTGACTACGCCGTAGGTTACGCCGATAACCACGGAAACGAGCGAAGTAGTGATACCGATCAGCAATGCCCACTTAGTTCCACAAACAAGTCCGCTCCAGATATCACGTTTCGCGCTATCGGTGCCCATAATGCCGAAGACCTTGCCGGCTACTTCCATACGCGCATCTGTAATTTCGCCAGCACCAATTGTTACAGAAGTAACTTTGAAGGTATATTGACCCTTCATTGGCTCCGGATTATAAAGCATGCCGGGTTGAGCCTTGGCGAACAGCACATTCATAACGTTCATCGTTCTTCTGTTATAAACTGCCGTTACGCTAGGATCTTCGTATCCTCTGACAAACTCAAAAACATTGTCAATGGTAGCCGAATTAAGTGAGACACGAAAATCCGAGGGTACACTGGAAGCTGTGTGCGTGTCAAAAAGCGGTAATTCAGTGCCATCAGGCCTGACCAGCGATACAATGAAAGAGACGTCCCCCTGTACCATAGCGCGAAAAGCGATGTCAGTAGGAGGATCGTCGTATTGATAATTATAGGGAATTTCGCCGTCAACAAACGACAATCCAGGCTCGTTCTGCTCTACTAAATTGACAGGTTTTAAGGTCTGCTGAGGAGTCTTGTCTTTGGCAGTAAACCAATTTGTCCAGGCAGGCGCGGCGTTATCCGGGTTATCCTGCCAGTAAGTGATATCTCTCCATCTGGAACCGGCTTCAGGGAAAGGAAGAATCAGCGGTTCAAGAATGACAACCAGAATAAACATTAAAAGCAATACTACTCCGACCATACCATACTTATAGCGCTTAAATTCATTCCAAAAGGAGGTAAATAGCCCCTTAGCACGCTTTCCGTTGGTACCAGTCGATGTTTTTTTGACAAGCGCGGTTTTCATGCTTTACCACCTACCTTAATGCGGGGATCCAAGAACCCGTAAATCAGGTCGAGAATGACCAATCCCATCAAATAAAGGGCGGTGGTCAATGCCAGGTTGCCCATCAGCACAGGGATATCATTTTGTTGCACTGCAATCCAGTAAAGGTTACCCATCCCAGGCCAGCTGAAAATGCCCTCATAAATGAGTCCACCACTAATCGAAAGTAGCATTGACGTCAATGCCATTGTTACGATGGGCGGGGCAGCTGTGCGAAGGGTATGCCCGAAAAGCACCCTGCGTTCAGACAGTCCCCGGGCTCGCGCAGACATAATAAAATCCTCCTGCAAGGTGCCCAAGACGATATTGCGGATCAAATATGCCCTGCCCCAGAAACCCACTATGACTAGTACCAAAACCGGTAGGGCTAAATGGTAAAGCGTATCGAGAAAATAGGCCAATCCTCCTTCTGGCGGAGGTATTGAGTGAATACCACCCGAAGGAAAGATCGGGATTACATAAGAGAAAAACATAATAAAAACCATTCCCAACCACCAAGTAGGCAAACCATAAACAATCATTGTTATGATCGAGGTCCAGCGATCCATGCGCCCGTTCGGTTTTTGCGCCTTTTTCAGGCCTAAAGCAATACCTATAATGACATCGATCACAGAAGCTGTTAAAAACAGCAATAGAGTATTGGGTATTTTTTCGGTAATGATTTCCATAACATCGGAGCTTCCAGAAGAGGACTTGATAGTGGAGGCTTTACCGAAGTTAAGGGTTAGAGTATCAATGGCTCTCCAAAAAATGCGGCTAGGTAGCGAGTCATTCAAATGATACTGCTCATAGAGCCGCTCTTTTCTGTTTTCGAAGTGTTGTTTAAGCTCTTCGGCTGTTAAGCCACTTGTGGCAAATTGCATCATTTCGCCTTGAATCTGTTCGTTAATTTGGGACCTGAGGGTGGTCTCCATAACAGTGTTAAAGAGCGCGGAATAGATAAATATGATTACGACAAAAGTAAGAACAGATTGCAAAAGGCGCCGGAGGACGTATTTCCAGTACATGGCGTAAATCGCTCCTGCTTTTCAAATTCCGAATCAAGCATGGTGGTGCCCCGAAGGGCACCACCACACCTAAGTCGTTTTGACTCAGAGATTACCGAAGGACAATTGTTCTGGTGAGGTTAGCGCCGACAACGCTCTTATCACCGGTGAACTGCAGCACTAAAGTGTAGCTGCCAGCAGGCAGATCTTTGGTTGCTGTGCCCGGAACCGTGGCTTCGAAGACGCCAGCGGCAGTCCGGTTAGCCTTGAACACTACTTCACCCTTATTGGTGATGAGAGTAACTGTACCTTCACCGACTGTTGCCGGTTTGGTCAGAACCTCTGGGTAGATGGACTGGCCTACACGCACTTTGACTTTAATGTCGCGGCCGCGCATATTCAGCACCGGCACCTCGACGTTTTGCACAGACAAGATGGTTCTCTTCAGCTTGTTGAGCCAGCCCTGGCTGGTATGCGGGTAGGACGGATCACGGAATGCTCTTACTTCAGCATAGTTGGCGTTGGCATCGTACTTGGCCAAATAGAACGGTCCGTTGGAGATGTAGGCATGGCCATAGGTATCGATCCATTTTAGAGCTGCCTGATAGCGCTTGATAGCTTTATCAGCAGTGGTAATGCCTCTGAGACCTTCCGGAATCCACTTCTCAGCAATCATCTTATTGAGTTCGGCTTTGATGTCGGCTACACACTTCGCGTTGAGCACGTCAACCTCGGTGGTGCCTTTCTTGGAACCGGAGAAGCTCCAGATTTCGCCCGAAGCGCTCTTGCCTAATGCGACCATACGGGCCAGGGCTTCGGAAATTTCCCAAGTTACGCCGATACCGGCATTCGCCGAGGTGCTCCAGCCGGGGGCCAGGTTGGCGGCGGCGTATTCTTTGTTGATCGGGAAGTTATAGTTGCCGTATACAGTAAAGGTATTGGTTTTCTCATCGAATACGGAGCAAATTGCGACATCAGAAACAGCGGTCATCTGAGAGTCGTACTCAGCATCATACCACGGATCGCCGGGTTCGTTCTCGGTGCGCCATTCTTCAATAAAAGCGTCACCATAGAGGAAGTCTTCGAGCGACATCGGAATACCATGGTGGAAATTACTGAAGGTCATCTTGTATTTACCGACGCTCTGGGCTTTTACGCCAGCACCGATTGCTTCCCACTTGTTCGTCTTGGGGTTGTAAATCTGTGCGTTTGCGGGGACATCAAATTCGCCAACGAGGTTGCCCTCTTTATCGCGGTGCACTTTGGTATCCCACGAAACGACCTCAGCACGGTTGGCCATCGGAATTCCGTCGACCGGGCTTTCCGGCATGGACGGATCATACAAGACGTCCGAAATGGAACGTGAGTAAGTGTCACTGAAACCATCTACACCGATCGGATCCCAACTGGACATAAAGAGGGAGCCTTTGGCGGAGAACTGGGTAACTCTAAGGGTCTTGCCTTTCGGTTTGGCGGTGATAATGGACCACTGGTTGATTCCGTCGCCAAGACCGTAAGCCATACGCTGGGTCATGTTAGCTTTGTTAACTGCAAAATAGTCGCTCTGGTATGCAATCTGAATACGGACGGCATCCTTCAAAGCAAGAGCCTGAGCTTCAAGGATTGTATCCCAGTACTCTTCACCGGTCAGAATGTCGCCAGTGTAAGCTTTGATGGTGAGCTCGTCGATTTTGTCGTTGGTGTAGTTCCAGAATTCAGGAACTGCGCCACCAGGCATATAGCCATACCACGGGGCGTGCATCTGAGCAACGATGTGGGCCCAGAAAGCACGGGTCGCACCAGCGCCCCAGCCTTCAGTATACATGGTCCACAGATAGTCGGCGGGATCGCCACCATAGACCGCATTGTTACACTTAGAGCGGTCCCACATAAGTCTTTCAACCTGGATACCGGCTTTTTCAAGCTGCAATGCGATGTATTCGCCTTCTCTGACGCGGACGGTAGGATCGTCAACGCGAATGGCGAACTTGACAGAAATCGGCTGACCATTGAATTCCCAGAATTTGCCACCCTTCTTGAGCTTGCCTTTGTTGGCTGCCAGCTGAGAAGCTTTGGTCAGAGCTGCGTTGATTTCAGCAATAGCTTTTGCTTCGTCGCCTGTGGCGGAGAAGCCCATTTTGGCTGCATTCAGCTCGTACGGAACTGTACCGGGCTGACCGGGGGTGGTCATGGTGAACATCGGGCCACCAGCGCCGCCAAGAATTTCGTCAACAATATATTGACGGTTGATCAGAATATTCAGGGCAAAGCGGATTTCGCGAATTGCCAAGGGGTTAAAGTATTCCTTATTTTCCACTTTGACAGTGTAAGGAGCTGCGTTCGGGATGGGGTTCATGAGAATACTCAAAGAACCGGATGGAATGTTGTATAAGTCGAGTTTGCCAAGGGTTGCCTGGTCCAAACCCTGAACTGTCGGACCAGCAAGGCCCCACATGAAGACGTCGGTTCTGCCTTCGGCAGTGTCTTTGAGGCCGATGTCTTCTTGCATACGGACATCATAATAAACGGAGTCTACAAACGGACCCTTGACCTCGGCGGCAACAACCGAGAGTGTCAGCAGAAACGCTAAAACTGTGACGAAAAATACCACTCGTTTCTTCATTGACTTGATCTCCTGCCTTTCCAGTATTTAGTATTGATTAAGCATAGACCACGATAAACCTCCAGACCACCTCCTTTAAATAGGTTTGCACTAAGACTAATTGGTTTGTGTACTGTCTTAAGAGATACAATTAGTTCTTAGTTGACAGCTTCTTTCCAGAAAGGCATTTTCCTGCCTCTCATTTAGATGGAAAATCTTATTATTTTGAAAAACACTTACATAGAAATAAAACATTCGCCATTTATGGCAAAGATCCTCTTATCGAATGCCATTTCGGGTCAAATTTGTGCTTCAAACGGTTGCAGTGCTTTTATGCAACAAGGCTGAGGTGTTTTTCTCAGCCATTGCCGGTGAATGATGGACACAGGGGACGGTTCTCATGTGTCGTCTCGTGTGCGACTTCTCCGAAGAGTGACACAGAAGAACCGTCCCCCTGTGTCCCCGTGTGTCAAACGGCAGTTCCACTCATATTGATGTGCTTTTTTCCAAACCTGCGCCCCAGTTTTCGTAATGCCAGCCATATCCCACGGCAGACGCCCTTGATTCCGCTGTAGATAAGCAGTCCTACCAAAGCGCCAACTGCCAGATAGCAGAGCTCTTCCGCGGTAAATGTCATGCCGGGTGTATGGTTTTCATAAGCTTTGCGGGCAATATCCCAGCGGCCATTAGCGATGAATACAGGTAAGCGCAAAAATGGGGAAGCTTTGTTGATCGCATCCAGGCCGGCAGCTAGTGTCGCGGCCCTTTCGGCCAGCGCTGGCAGTGCAAATTCTTCAGCCGCCAGACGGGATTCGTCAATGTGACCGCCTAAACGTTGCAGGTATTGGGCCAGATACTGCGGAAATTGGGCCGTAAGTAATCCCGCGGAAAGTGAAAAAAAGATGCCTAATATTTTGTCAATTAGCTTAAGCAGGCTGGCTGAAACTCGTTTAAAAAACAAGGCAACTCACCGCCTGTCAGTGTTTTTCCTTTTATTCTTGTATGCTGAACCGACTGGCGATAGACCGAAGAAAATGGCGGTGCGATTCACTGCAGACACAATCGGACACTCAGAAGTATGTGGCTAGAGATGAAACGCCTCGGAAGAATCCTTCCAAGGCGTTTCTTTATCTTTTTGGTTGAGGCCAAGCAAAATGGCTCAGGCGTTGGCGGGCAGGATACACACTCTGACATCCTGCCGGATGAATTCCGAGCCGTTCCAACGGAGCAGCGTGTTCACAAAACCGAGAGTATCAGCGTTAAAACGCCCAATAATGCGCTGGATGGCCAATAACTGTAAAACGTCGGAAGGCGGGGTTGCGATCAACTGGTTTCCGGCTATCACTAATAAATCTCCAAGTGGCAGCACTGTGCCTTCAACCGGAGCCAGCAGGTTACCTTCGGTGTCATAGATTTCATTCAGGTATTCAGGATCCCGGCGGCTAATATCGATGGTGAAGACGTTGCCAGTTTCTTCATCGATAACATCCACGCGGTAATCGTCCCGGTATATTACCTCGAAAAGGCTTCTGCTGCTAAATGATTCTGCGTCAAAAAGCAGCCTGGGTTCGTTATTCAGAAAGGAGTAGAGATAAGCAAAAATTAGACCTGCACTTCCACCGGAGTTTATTTTGACCAGTGCTTCCAGCACGGCATCACCGGTAAAGTCGCCCAGAAACAAGGTTGGATCATATCCAACCGCGGCCAAGGGAACTTGAATAGTGCCTTCGCCGGTACCGCTTTCCACGCCCAGTACGAAATTATCCAGAAACGGAGAATCTGGATCCGGTCGGCTGGCCAGCAGAAATACCAGATCTGAGATGCCATCGCCGGTAACATCACCTTCCCGGGTTATGATAAAGTAACCTGGTTGAGGGTTTTCATCAATTTGCGAGTAGTTTCCCAATAAAATCATCTCCTCTTGATTCATTATTGGCTCTACCTGGCAGTGTTGAACAGCAATCAGTCCTTCGCATGAGGATCATCAACCACTTGCAGGATTTCCAGGCGGGGTTCGAATGGGTCCTCGCCATTAAGCAGGCCGATTGCATATAAAGTAATCTGGTTCAGCGAAAGCGCCCATACATCCGGTACATTGAGCAGGATTTGATCCGTTCCCGCTCTGCGCAGCTGGAGTTCATATGTTTCAGGGTCGACAGCCCGATACTCTGTATATTCACCATAACCAACATTCCTGAAGAGAGGCGTGCCGTTGGTAAAGGTTACATCCACATTGGGCATATCAGGAGAAAAATGCGCAAACCTTAAAAAAGACAGCCAGCGTTCACGATCTTGTGCCGGTTCAGGAATCAGCTGAAAATCAAGGGCCGGATCCTCGCCACTGCCGATAATTACCCCTGTGAACTGCTCATTCATATCCAAAATAATAAATCCGTCAAAAAGCGGTTCGCCTCCGCTATGCGGTCTGATGGTAATAGGTACACTGCCGGGGCGAATGGTGACATATTGGGAAATTTCGCCAAAGCTGAGGTCGCGCGCGATAAATTCAACGTCCAAAGGAGGGGTACCAGGGGCGGCATTAAGAATGCGCAGCCTGGGCAAAATCTGGTTCTCCAATTGCAGTGCTCCTTTCCACATTCATTGCTTGTTCCAGTTTATTCACTTGTCTGACGTGAGGGAATTGGCGTTTTTCACATTATTTCGGGTTTCATGACATATGACATCTAATGTGACCACGGCATAAAAAGACATAAAAATCATCCTGAGGTAGAACGTGGAGTGATATTTAGCGCGTATTAGTATTATCTATTTAGGACATCTCACTATATATGTATGGCTAAGGAGTCAGGCAGTCAGTCTCAAACGGTATATTTTTATTGGAGACGGCCTGACTTATCGACAATACGCTGGGAGGTAGTCTGGTGAAAAAAGCATGTTTATTGGTGATGCTCATATTGACGCTCCTGACTTTTGCGGGCGGTTGTAAACCGGGAGGAGGGCCATCCGATCCTGATTCTGTTCCGTTGGCACCCTCGCAATTGGTTGTCGGGGCGGTCAGTGTCTCGACTGTCAACTTGCAGTGGAAGGACAACTCCAATAATGAAACCGGGTTCCGGGTTGAGCGCAGCATAACCACAGACAGCAATTTTCAAGCGTTGGGTAACACATCAGCTAATACAACGTTTTTTACAGATAATACGATCGAAGTCGGCAAGACGTACTATTACCGCGTGCGAGCGGTTAATTCGGCAGGAACATCAAATCCATCCAATGTAGTCAGTCATACAGCCTCATCAGATCCCTTTACTGTGCCGCTGGCACCATCGCTGCTGGCAGTCACCTCGGCTAATGCGAGTGCGGTCAGTCTCCAATGGAAAGACAACTCCAATAATGAAACCAGTTTTCGGATTGAACGAAGTGTAACCACAAACACCAATTTCCAGACCCTGGCTAACCTATCCGCCAATACAACGGTGTATTCGGATAACACAGTTGAATCCGGCAAGACATACTACTACCGGGTGCGGGCAGTCAATTCGGCGGGAGCATCAAATCCTTCCAACAGTGTTTCAGCGACTATTCCTCAGGCGGAAAAGACCGCTACTTTGCGGCTTAACAATTATACACCGTACGCCGTGATCAGTTTCCGATACAATGGCGGATACGGGTGGTATGAGCTTGTTAATACGCCCAGTCAAATGGTAGGGGCCAGCAGCTATACGGATTACACTTTTTGGCTGGATACAAATGTGGAAACCATCCAAGTATCAATAAGCGTTGGCTTCTGGGCAAGTTCTAATCCAGCCGATAAAAATCCTCGCTTCACCTTTACAGGATCTGTAACGCTGACGGCGAATCAGATCAGCCAATATAACATTGACGTTTCGGTTCAGAATGTCTTGTCGAATTTTAAGAGCTATTCGGACTGGACCGGCCAATTCTGGACTTATAACCCCACCACTCCCCATAGTGCAGTTTTGCGCTTTTATAGTGACGGTCGCTGGTATCTCTATAAAGACAATAGTTACATAGAGTCTGGGAATGTCATCTTTGTCAGGTGGGATGACTATTCTGATTTCATCTATTTCAAGCTAAAGCCGACCGGTGATACTATCCAATACTATTACCCGAATTTCAAGTTCTTTTATAAAAACGGTCCGCCTGATTGGCCGCAGATTGAATATGTTCTGCAGCCCTAAGAAAGGCCGCCATTATGTTCTGCAGCCCTAAGAAAGGGCAGCTATTACAAATTGACCCATTGTTATAGTCTGGTTTTCGGTTAATAACTTAATAAAAAATGCCGGTTGGTCAGGCCAATCGGCATTTTGCATTGGGGGCATCACTATAGATACAAAAATGGCATTGTGCGGGTCGGCGAACGCAGGCAGGCGATGCCTGGTAACCCTGATGGTGCTGTTCTTTGGGGATCAGAAAGTTTCCGAGGTTGTGACAGATTCAATAACAATTCTTTCGGTACCAGGCCTTCAACAATAAATTCCATTTTGTCATTACTGATGCTATACATAGTCCACCCGGTACGGTCACTTAAGCGTACGAATCCATACGACTCACCATCAGTAATATTGAACGTTATCCCTTCGGAGGGACTTCCCGGATTGGAACTTACGACGCTCCGGAAATCGATAATCCAGCCGTTATCGTTACCCCGGTAGCTGTATGTTGTCTTGAAATTGAGACTGATTAGGCTGAACATATTTAGAGAAGAATTAATCTCCCATTCATCACCTGGTACCACAGGGTGATCCGGGAATGGACCAGAGCTTATCATTCCAGCCATGGTTTCGTTGTTGATCATGGATTTGATCATCGGCTCCAGTATGTCGCGAAAAGACGAATCCAGTTCACCCATTGTCTGTTCCAACTCATCCAACATGGCGTTAATCATGCTATCCACATCTACAGAGATGATTTTGCCATAAGGATCCATAACAGTGGAAAGGGTTTTGCCCAATATTAGCTGATGCCCCAAAGCCGCCGTAGGGACTTCCCCTGATGGATTACGGGAGTCGTAATTAACCTGGGAGTCAGCGGATTCGGTATTGGACTGCACTTCATCAACCAGGCAATTAAGGGAGATATTTCCCTCTGCGTCAATGCCGGTGACTTCATAGACATAAACTACTGATGTGTACTGCCTGGCTTTGTCCTCTTGGCCTCCTTTATACGAGCGGATTGTCTGATCGCTTGTTGCACGCACACGAAATACCTCTCCAGGTGTCAGGTTCAGCCTCATAGTTACGGGGACGCTTGCCGGATTTTCTGTTTGCGCCAGACAATTTGGTGCCGCAAAGAGAATAGCAAGCGCGATTAATAGCATGAAAGATAAAGGCTTTTTCGTTAAGTATAGGGTTTGAAACTTTTCCACTTTCGACACAATGTACCCTCCTCGTAAACCTCAGATAAACGCCTTTTTTGCTCAAACAAACGCTTTTTTTGATAACAGGCATTCGCCAAGGTAATATTTATTCGCCGATTAATGGAATTATCCTCCACTATGGCGAATGGATGCATATATTAATTTATTTAACCCGTAAATTAATATTATTAATCAATTATGGTTGACTTCTAATTCCGATTATGTATAATTTAAATATGCATTTCAAATGTGCCGCCCCTGCGTTTCGTTCTGGACGATGCACATGCGCATCAGCAACTAAAAACAAGGAGGCGCGTCATGAAGGATCAACACACGGATAAGCGCAAAGATAAGAGTCTGGCGGTTTTCCCGCTACTTAGACGCCTAATAAAGGCCTCAAGGCAAGCCAATCTCTGGCTGCTGCTGGCATGTCTGATCGTAATTGTCTCTTCGCCGGTTAGTGTTTATTTGGCCCATATTTTAGGTCGGACGATGGATACCGCCACGGCGGCAGGGAATGATATCGCTGATTTTTGGCCGATGATGCTGCTATTGGGAGCGCTGGCGCTTTCATTCGCACCTTTTGCTTTTGCGGCCACATGGTTTTCGGGAAGATACGCCGAGAATGTGCTTGCTCATTTGCGATCGTTAATCGCCACCAAAACAGCTAATCTACCGGTGCGTTTTTTAGAAACGAACCATTCCGGTAAATTAATGACTATCATGAGTAATGATTTGGCAAAAATCAAAACGATGCTAACCACCGATTTCACTGGCGTCTTAGAGCAAGTTACACTAATGATTGCTTCATTAACATATATGATCAGCACTGACTGGCAACTGACCTTAGTAACTTTGACCTTTACGCCGCTGTTGTTTCTGCTGTTGTCGACCGCTACTAAACCTCTGACGCGCCAGACTGTCAAAATGCAAGAGGCGGTGGCAGAAGTGAACAGCCTGGCCCAGGATGGCCTGTCCGGACAGGTGCTTGCCAAATCGTTTAATTTGCAGGCCATTCTCGCCAAAGCCTTTGCTCATAAAACAGTTGGCGTTGTACATAAGGCTAACAAAATCGCTAAAACAAATGCGGCTGTGATGGGGGTATCCTTCGCCGTCCAAATGGCTCCTTTCCTGATTTTGTTTGGGTTTGGCGGCTATCAGGTGATCGGAGGGAGAATAAGCGTCGGTGAGTTTTTTGCCTTTATTCAGCTGATGAATCATTTTGCAAATTCTTTGGGGATCCTGCCAAATCATTTTGCCTCTATCAAAGAAGCAGCTGGCTCTACGGCCAGACTTTTTGAGCTGCTGGATCAGGACGAAGAGCCAAACGGCGGTAATGCAGTAGCGCCCGCTGAGGGATATCAGGTGGCGAAGACGATATCTTTTAATAACATATCCTTTCATTATGATGATGATCAAGATAAAGATGTGTTGCGCAATGTAAGTTTTGACGTAAAGCCAGGCGAAACCGTTGCCATCGTAGGACCAAGTGGCAGCGGCAAGTCAACGCTGCTGAAATTACTACTGGGCTTCTACCCGGTGACAGAGGGCGCAATCAGCGTCATGGGACATGATCTGCAAGATTGGAACATCGAGGCCTTGCGCGCTAATGTGGCTTTCGTGGCTCAGGATACCTGGCTGATTCCCGTTAGTATTGGCACTAACATTGCGTGCGGTCGCGTAGATTGGGATCAGGAGCAAATCGAACGGGCCGCAATGACGGCCAACATCCATACAGCTATTCAAGCATTTCCAGATGGCTACCAGACTGAGGTGGGCGAGCGTGGAACCAGACTTTCGGGGGGACAGCGCCAGCGTATTGCGATTGCCCGGGCAGTGCTCCGTAGCGCTCCGATCCTGTTACTGGATGAGGCTACCTCCGCTCTGGACAATGAATCTGAACTGCTGGTGCAGGAAGCACTGGAGCGCGCGATGACTGGTCGTACCACTTTGGTGGTAGCACACCGCCTTTCGACTATTAAAAACGCGGACCGCATCATCGTTATTGATGAAGGCCAGGTTGTTGAACAGGGCACGCATGAAGAACTGCTGGGCAATCACGGCCTCTATGAGACGCTATTCTTACGTCAGTTTCAGGATAATCAGGAACGCCAGGCGAATCGGGGAGGGGAACAGATTGCGTAACAGGGATAGATTGCGTAATGCGGTAAAATCGCACAATCAAGCCAAAATGTATCAGGCTGGGATCGGCTTGCGAAAACTGTTTTCATTTTTAGGGCCGTGGAAAAAACGCTACTTTATCGGTCTGTTTTCACAGAATGTCATCTGGGCAGTCGATCGTCTTGCGGTGGCAATGATATTAATGTATCTAACCAACGCCATTTTCGAAAAGAATGCTTCATTATTGATCAATACCTCCATTTTCGCAATTGTCTTTACTGCGGCGCTTGTCGCACTGGTATTATACCCCCGATACTTATGGATTAGTGCGGTCTATAGCGGTATGGCCCATTTGCGGGAGCGCGTCTTTAATCACATTTTACGCTTGCCAGCCGCTTACTTTGAATCGCATCATACCGGTAATGCCGTTTCGGTGTTGACTAACGATGTGGCAGCTACTGAAGAGGCTTATCGGCAGAACATGATGAATCTGACTAACTCGTTGTTTGAGGGTGTCGTCTGTAGCGTTGCCATGTTTCTGGTGGATTGGCGTATGGCCTCGCTTTCTTTCGGATGCGGTGTAGTGGCTTTCATTGTCACGACGTTATTCGCCAAGCGGCTGCGCAGAATTGGACAGACTGCCCAGGAAAAAATGGGTATCATGTCCGAACGCTACGCAGATCTGATTGCCGGATTCCAAGTCGTCCGTGCATTTAGTATGGGAAAATGGATTTTAGAGCGTTTTGAGCATAGTAACGCCGAAAGCAAAAAAGCAGCACTGCGGCGTGTCGATTTGGAATCAGGGATGGCATTTATTAATTCATTCTGGATGCTTTCGACGATTATTCAGATGGCCTTTGGTGTCTATTTAGTATCGATCGGTGAGACAGATATGGGCAGTTTGGTGGCAATAATTCAGTTTACTGGCACACTGCAATTTAGCGTTCAGCGGCTTGGCGGAACGATTAGCCGGATTCAAAGCGCTTTTGCTGGTGCGGATCGTATTCAGGCAGTCTTCGACACAGAGGCTGAGCCAGAACATTATGGGGAAGGTGCACTCGCAGTTAACGCAACGCAATTCCAATGTGCGCCTGCCGACGAAACTGCCGTTTCCTTTAATCAGGTTTGTTTTGCTTACGACGAAGCAGCAGGCGAGCCGATCCTGAAGGATTTATCCTTTGTAGTCAAGCCCGGCCAAGTGGTAGCGTTGGCCGGTCCTAGCGGCGGCGGTAAAAGCACAATTCTCAAACTGCTACAGGGCTTTTATCCGCCAGGATCTGGTGCGATTTGCGTGCTTGGCAAACCACTGACATCCTATCGTCTGGATGATTTGCGCCGTCAATTCGCTTTTGTGCCGCAAGAGGCCTGGCTGTTTGCCACAACTATTGAGGAAAACATTGCTTATGGGCGTCCGGGTGCCTCGCGCGAGGAGATCATTGAAGCGGCCAAAGCAGCCAATGCCCACGAGTTCATCATGGAAACGCCGGACGATTATCAGACTATGGTTGGTGAGCGGGGCGTACGGCTTTCCGGCGGGCAGAAGCAGC
>DHDG01000063.1:67608-77947 GCA_002399265.1 Firmicutes bacterium UBA4882
GGCGGGCAGAAGCAGCGCATCGCCATTGCCAGAGCTTTATTGAAAGATGCACCGATCTTATTGCTTGATGAAGCTACTTCCTCGCTGGATACAGAATCGGAATTACTGGTACAAAAGGCTTTGGAGCGTCTGATGGCAGGCCGCACGACCTTGGTGGTTGCCCATCGCTTGGCTACTATTCAAAAAGCTGATTCCATCATGACAATAGCAGATGGAACGGTAGCGGAGCAAGGAACACATGAGGAGCTGGTCGCACAGGGAGGCATTTACGCTGATCTGGTGGCGGCCGGGCGCGCCGCGCTGGCTTCTTAGAAGAGGGAACCTTGGGGACGGTTCTAAAAGTGCAATTTCCCATTATATGGTATTTGGCACTTTTAGAACCGTCCCCAAGGTTCGTCGGTGTTGTCCCGAAATTGGCTGCGAATTGGGCTATGTTGACCACGTCGATCTAAATATGGTATCATATTTGGTAGTATAAGGCGTTTCGAGGTAAGCCGGGTGGGTATAAAAGAAGAAATACGCTCAATCTCATACGTTAAAGCAAATGCCGCCGAGATAGTAGGCCAGGTAAATGAATCACAAAGACCGGTCTATATAACGCAAAATGGCGAAGCAAAGGCCGTCATGCTTGACATCGAGTCATACGAAAAGCTGAAGGCGGCGGTCGGTTTGCTCAAGCTTTTGTGTCAGGGAGAACATGATATTGCGGAGGGAAAGTATCTGACACAAGAAGAGTTCTTTGCGGCAATGGATCACAAACTGGGTATCAACAAATGAATTCGGAAAAAACCTATCTGGTTTTGTGGACACAATCCGCACAGCAGGATCTTGCCAGAATAATAGAGTTTATTGCCAGGGACAATGAGGCAAATTCTAAAAAACTATACAAGACAGTTGTGCGCAAAGCGGAAAATTTATGGCAACTTCCATCGCAAGGAAGAATTGCTCCGGAATTAATGGATTTCGGCGTAGAATTTTACCGTGAGTTAGTCATTTCTTCGTGGAGATTGGTCTATAAAGTGGAGACTGAAAGGGTTCTAATATTGGCCATCTTTGACGGAAGAAGAAATGTTGAAGATATTTTATTTGAAAGATTAATCAACGATAGAGGGCATTAAAAGCAACAGCCTCACACGGGTTATAAGAACCGGGAGGCTGTTGCTACGTTACCGGCCGACTTGAAGCGCGGCGAGTCTGGCTGCGCCTAAGTCTCCGCATAGATCGGACTTAGGCAGTTCATATCTCGCAAAGTTCTTGATCTTTATATTCTCGCCGCTTTTGGCGATGAACTCATTGACAAGCGTCATTCATCATAAGGTTGCTTGGGCCACTGGCGATTAGTGCAGTGTTCCTGTTAATCAGCATTCCAATGATCGAGCGCCGCACAGAAATTCCTCAGCGATTTTCTGCAAAGCCTCCAGACTGAGGCAGTCGCGGTAAATTCCCTGAACTGCGCTATCTTTTAGCACTACAATCGCAGGCGGAGCCGCTTGGGTTTTATCGCAGATGCGCTCCACCATATGAGCGGATTTATAGGCGTCGATTTTCACAATGCTAATGCGGTCCTTGTAAATTCGTCCGATTTCGTCAAGCGCCGGTAACAGTTCGCGGCAGGTAGTATCGGTCGGATTCCAGACATAAGCGATTACGGGCAATTTGTTCTGAAAGACCCGCGTATCAAGGTATTCGTTTTCAGCGATGTACTTTTCCGCAGAAACGCCTGCAATGGCACCATCGCCAACGCAGGTCGCCACCTGACGCAGGCCCTTCTCACGAACATCGCCTGCCGCAAAAAGCCCTTCAATATTGGTCTCCATGCGTTCATCAGTCAGGATATAACCCTGACGGGTCATATCCACCAGGCCTTTGAAGATCTCGGTGTTAGGAATATAGCCAATAAAGAGGAAGCAACCATCGACTGGTACTTCAATGAGTTCATTGGTTTTGGTATGCCTGAGCACTACGCAATTGAGACGCTCCTCACCGCGGAACTCAGCCACCATAGTATTCCAGATAAGGTGCAACTTCTCATTGGCCATAGCCCGTTCCTGAGCAACCTTATTGGCATCCATCACGCCTTCATCGTGGATGACCGAAACATGGACGCGACTGGCAAACTTGGTGAGAAACATGGCTTCTTCAATGGCGGCGTCACCGCTGCCGATCACCATGACTTCCTTGTCGGTATAGTAGGCAGCGTCACAGGTGGCGCAGAAAGAAATGCCCTTGTCGTAGAGGAAGTTCTCCTCATTGGCTGCGCCGGTAAGCCGCGGTTTTCCACCAGTAGCGATAATCACTGATTTGGCGTGATAGTCTACTCGAAAGGTCTCGACCATAAAGGTATGATCAGGCAATTGCTTGATGCCTTTAACATCCGTAAGCTTGATTTCTGTTCCAAACCGCTTGGCTTGCTGTTCAAAGAGTTTCATCAGGTCCAAACCGTTCAGCGGTTCGGGGAAACCGGGATAGTTTTCAATTTCGTTGGTATAGGTGGCCAAACCGCCGAGCAGAGACTTTTCGATCACCAATGTCTTCAGCCGGGCACGTCCGCAATAGATCGCGGCCGTTAATCCAGCGGCTCCACCACCAATTATGACGACATCGTAATCCATAATCTTTTTATCCATAGTAAGCTCCTATCGCATGTTTAGTAATCGATGCAGAAGACTTACATCAAATACTTGACCAGCAGCTTGCTTCCAATCCAGGCGCCGACAAAGATGAAAATCGTGTAAATCCAGCCATGCAGCGAAAAAGAAGCCACGCCGCTGAAGAAGGCCCCGACATTGCATCCAAAAGCAATACGTGCACCATAGCCCATAGCCAAGCCGCCCAGAACAGCAGCGATGACTTGACGGATATTTTTTATTTTCTTGATCTTAAACTGCGAGGCTGCCAGGGTGGCAAATAAAGCACCAATCACGATTCCGAGGTTCATGATTGAGCCGCCATTAGTCAGAAAGGTTTGCTGCATAAGGGCTTTCCCGTGGGCGGTACCTTCGGCAAAGTAACCCCAGCTTTCAGGATGACCGCCAATAGCTTTCCAGATCCAGGCGCCCCAATAGGAAAATGGAGTAGTAACACCCCAAGGGTTGCCGGTAGCGGTAAATAGGGCAATGTTGAGAATGGCAAGTAATACTGCTCCGGTAACATATGGCCAGGGGTCACGCACGATCTTTTGGTAGAAGTTTGTTTCCGTGAGTTTCATGCTTTATCCCTCACTTTGTCTTTTCAATATAGATTTCCCACTCGCCGTCGCCGGTCTCTTCGATGTCGACGTTATGACCCTCTTTACGAGCCCATTCCGGGACATTTTTCATAGCACAGCTATGATCAATTTCGACAATTAAAACGTCACCGATATTTAAACCGGATAGTTTTTTCTGAGTTTTCAGCAAAGGTACCGGACAGGCTTCGCCCATGCAATCCAAACGATAATCAGCCAATAAAGACACCTCCATGCAGGGTGTATTTGAAGAGTATATGCTAAACTTAAACTATTAGGAGTTCTGACTGGAACGGCGATTGCCGTACCAATCTGCAATAAGGTATAGCGCGCCAAGTAAAATGAGTTGTCCGAAAATAGCGGCGGGCCAACCAATCAGGCTTGGGAAGTGCACCGCGGGAGCGTTGGTCATGAAAGTAGCTTTCCACCAGCTGAAATCGTGCGCACCCCATAAAGATCCCACTACGAAAAAGATCAAAGAAAGCCACTGCATCATAAAACCTTCACCGACACGCATCAGCGTTCCCGAAGCACAGCCTCCGGCAATGACCATTCCGATACCAAACAGCAGGGCTCCAATGGCAGTATGCCATCCTGCGGGCGAAACAAAACCTGGTACCGGGTTTCCGGCCTGGACTGCTGAATACTGAATAGCGGCAAAACCAACTGAAGCAATCGCGAATGCAATTAGAACAGCCTTAGTCAGTGAAGTGCTGCCTGTAAGCACCGGGTCGCGCAAAGAAGCAGTAAAGCAGAAGCGTGATTTTTGCAGGACAATACCAAAAGAAATTCCGAAAATCCAATAGATAGGAAGTTTGACACCTATGCCGTTGAGTACGAAACCAAAGATGATAATCCCTATGAGAAGTAAAATCGCGAAGGGGAGCTGGTTGCGCCTTTTTTTTGCTGTAGCTCTGGCGCTTGCGGTACGGGTGTTGGCTTGATTAACTGTGTTGGCCAAGCGGTATTCCTCCTTTTGCAGTTTACTCCTGAACCTCCGCCTTGATTATAGCATCGCTTCAGCTGCACACGATCAAAAGAATTGCTTATGCAGCATAAGACTTTCTGGTGGAAAAGGGTGGTATACGAAACAGTTGCAATAGTTGTCAGGTGCTTTCGCCTTCCCGCGAGAGGTAATAGCTGTATAAATATCGAAATATGAGAAATGTGAAGTGTATGCTATTACTGGAGAATTGTCTTTCGGAAGGACGGCGAGATAGTGAATATTGAATGGCTGCAAACCTTCGTCGAAACCGTACGGACTTCCAGTATTACTAAGGCAGCAACCAACTTGCATTTGACACAGCCGGCCGTCAGTATGCAACTGCAAAACCTGGAGCGCGCATTAGACAGCGAGTTGCTGATCAGGAGCAATAAAGGGGTCCAGATGACCGATGCGGGTCGGGTCTTGTTTTCCTACGCGCAAAGTTTTATCACATTGGCCGACAATTTAAGGCAGGACCTGGATAACCTCAAAAATGATACCCGCGAGGTGCTGTCGATTGGCACATGTAGTCCCATTGGCCAATATGCGCTCCCGTGTGCGCTCTATATGTTTAAGCAAAAATATCCCCAAGTGGGCGTGCGTGTGCAGAATATGACGACTGCCGAGGTGGTGGAGCGGCTGCGCGATCATTCGATCGACCTGGGCTTTATTGAGGGTGGGATTGACAAGCCAGGCCTGCATGAGAAGGTCATCCTGCAAAGTGATCTGGTGGCGATCGTTCCGCCAGATGATGGCGACGGCGTTCAATCAGCGGGTGCCAAGGATTTGGCTGCCACTCCGCTGATTTTAGCTACGGATCATTGCGCGCTCGGTTCATTGGCAGACCTGAGCATGACGATGCAGCCCGCCATCGAAATGGACGGGTTGGAAGCGGTCAAGTCAGCAGTGGCATCGGGACATGGGTTTTCAGTTGTCCCGTATTTCACCGTTAAAAAGGAGTTATATAGTGGTATGCTCAAAAAGGCTGATGTAGCTGGTCTTGATCAGCAGTGTACTTATTCAGCTGTTTGGCGACAAGCGGAAACGAGTTCGCCAGCGCTGGATTATTTCATCCACTTTTTGCAGGAAAATGGGCACGAAGTGTTCTGCTAATGAGAGGGAGTCTGCCGGGATATGGATATTTCCCAGATACCATTCGCCGGTTCTTCGCAGGCAATGTTATAAAGCTGATCGTCTATCGAATCCCGGATGTTTTGCAGCGTGCAACTGTGATCAGTAATTACTTTGATAGTCTCCCCGGGGGCAATGCTATCCAAAGCGGCTTTGAGTTTGAGAACGGGAATGGGGCATAAATCACCAAGACAGTTCAAGATCATCAGCGCACCACCTTTGCCGGTGAATAAAACCCGGTGCAATAGTCACCGGGCTTGTCTCAAGTTCAGGGAACTTCGGGGACGGTTCTAAAAGTGCAATTTCCCATTTATTGGCATTCGGCACTTTTAGAACCGTCCCCGGAGGATTAAGATCAATAGATATAAGTAATTTTGGTAATGCGCCATTTAGAGTCGATCTTTTTTAAAGTGAATTTGATTTCTTCTTCCACCGGATTACTATCTTCCAGCCAGGATACCTGTGTCTCAACGATGATCAGCTTAGTCTCGCGATACTCAGTAGTTTTGGTGATGGCGAAATTTCTGTCCGTGCATCCTTCCCAATAAAAGGACTTATTTGTAAACATGTCTGCGATTGCTCCGGCACCCGCGGTAGTCGGTATTACATAATAATTGTGTTCAACTTGATCAGCTAGTGTATCCAAAATCGTGTCTTTTTCGAGGTCGCGCCAGCCGTTCCAGAATTTGGAGATTGTCGAATTGGCCGCCATTTTATCAGCGGCGCAGCCAACCAATAAAGACAGACAGATCACAGTCAGAAGTAGCAGAAATTTGCGGTTCATGAAATCTCCTCCCAAGGTTGTTTAATTCACTCTATTCAACACCAAAATCCGGTTACCTGCTTTTAAGGGAATAGCTTCGCTGCATTAGAATTAAGGCGCTCAAACAAAAAAGAGGGGCGAGCCCCTCTAGTTGAATTACTCGATATTTCATGCGAATACGGTACCCCGATAATTTATTCGAATATAGTACCCTCCAGAATGGTCGGACCGGTTAGATTGCTCGCCAGCGCGATCGGCCGGACAATTCCCGTCATTGGAAACAGTGTCCCGCCGAAAGTCAGGAAAGTAGCGCCTGCCCAGAGTCGTTGATCCGGGACGGGAGACAGCTGGAACTCGGTGACGACGCCCTGCTCGGGGTCCAGGATTACAGCTTCATAGGCATCGTAAGGCCCGAATACTTCCGGGTCTGGCAGATTGATTCCTACAATTGTAACTCTTTGGAGTGGGGGTTCAAAGTCGGTAATCTCAAAGCCAGAGATTCCGGCAATAAATAGCTGTTCAGCCGGGCCGGTCGCGATCAGTGCACCGGTTTCAATAAAAGAATGACCGTCTTCCTGTTGTTCGGGCGAAATGCCGACGTTTGGATTAATCACCTTTGTACCTCCTTTCCTTTGACGTACAACGTACATCCAACGTACATCCTATATTATTGAGTGGTAGCACTGCAGGTGCGTAGGCTATCTGTATAAAACCAGCTGATTGGGTAGAAGGCTGGTGATCTGGCAGGTAATCGCAGGGGATTATCAAATAGACAACGGATTATCAGGTAAATAGAAACGGGGGGAGCGGAACCTAATGGCTGACATAAGCAAGCGGTTTTGGGAGATCGACCTAATCCGCGGAGTGGCGATTGTCCTGATGGTGATATTCCACTTGTTATTCGATTTATGCGAGTACTATTACTTTCCGATTGACTATACCAGTGGCTTGCCGGCGTTTATTGGCAGAATGGCTGGAACCTTGTTTATTCTGACCGCCGGCATCAGCAGCTTGTTCAGCCGCAGCAACGTTAAGAGGGGTTTACGGGTTTTCGGCATTGGCATGCTTCTGACGGTTGCCACTTATGTGTTGGACCAGGGCCTGTTCATTAAATTTGGGATCCTGCATTTTTTGGGCCTGGTCATGATACTGCATCCATTACTTAATAAGCTCAAGACCGATTTGCTTGCCATAATGGGCACTATTATTCTGGTGGTCGGTCACTTTTTTAGCCAGGTGACCATACCAGTAGGTTTTTTATTCCCGCTTGGCCTGATGGAACTTGGATTTTGCTCGCTGGATTATTATCCACTCCTGCCTTGGTTGGGTGTTTTCATGTACGGCATGATCCTGGCACGCGTGTTTTATCAGGAGGGCCAGGACGGGCAGGGCGGCATCAAAAAACGCCCGGAAGCTGCGAGAGCGTACCGGGCGAATTTGCTGACATATATAGGAAGGCATTCGTTGATCATCTATTTGGCGCATCAGCCAATCTTAATCGGTCTTCTGTGGGTCTTGAATCAACTCCGGACTTTAGTGACGGGTTGAGTTGATGTAGTGCGCGCTTAAAACTCTTGATACTCTACACCCTCCAAAAATGAGACGGCTGCGCCGGCTGCAGTGGCAAATTCCGCGTTGGGGGGAATGATGAAATTCACACCAAAGAGCATGCTCAGATGTGCGAATATGTCAGGAGCCTGCGGAACATTCACGAGGTTTCCGGTAAGGATAATATCTTTGGTTTGATCAACACGTGCGGCAAAAATTGCTAACAATCCAATCGTCTGAAAGACGAGGTTGATGATACCGACTGCCAGATCGGCTTTGGATGCCAAATCGCTGAGCTTACCGAAATTGGAGGCTGTTGTATCAGGCGGCAGGCCAGTCAGCACATCCCGGCTGATATCGCCAATCGTCAGATCAACATGCGCCAGGCTACCGCCCTGCGCTGTTTCAATCAGATCGTCAAAATTGCGCACATTCAGCATCGTGTGGGACAACCCCAGCAAGGTTCCTCCGCCGACACCACTGCCCCCCAAATGGCGCACGCCTTTGCCATCGGCTTTGATGTATGCCGTGCCAGTACCCATGCTGACTATGATGGCATTGGTTAATCCGCTCAATAAACATCCGCCGCGTCCAATTGACTGGAATTCACTGACCTTGCCGGTCGGAATATTGTGCAGGCGGGAAGTAATGTATGATGAGCCGACACCGGTTACCATGACCCGGTCAACATCCGCCAGCTGTAGGTTATTAGCATTCAGAAACTTCCCGAAGGCGCCATAAACTGAGGCGATCGGGTCGTTTGCCTTAACCAGCAGCGGGCTGAAGATGACACCATCCTTATAACCGATAATCTTGGTGGTGCTGCCGCCAATGT
This sequence comes from Firmicutes bacterium UBA4882, assembly GCA_002399265.1. Lineage (GTDB taxonomy): Bacteria > Bacillota > UBA4882 > UBA4882 > UBA4882 > UBA4882. Next base: position 76,097 of record DHDG01000063.1, read on the forward strand.
CAATTCCGATGATATTGCCCAACACAAAACACTCCTTTACTATGCGCCGGCAATCATTTTTATGATCGCAATGGCGACTCCGGTGATTCCTTCGCCGCCCAGCGTTCCGGAAGCCACAATACTGCCGGAACCGACTGCTTTCGGGAAGAAACGATCTGAGATCAGACGCACCAGACCGCCAAGAAACACAATCGCGGAAAGCTCGAAAGGCAGGTACATGCCAATGCCAAGCGTCATAGAAGGTACTTTCAGCAAGTTCAGCAAGACGCCGATGCCCAAAGCTACCCAGAAGACCAGCGGCTCACCAATGCCACCGACCATCTGACTCACCGCAAAAGCCTGACCGGCGGGCAAGTCAAGTCCGGGGCCAACGCCGCCAAACTGACCAATTACGGCAAACATCGCCAAGGTAGCGATTACCGCTCCGACGATGCCGCCCGCAATTTGTGAGATGAGCTGCGCTTTTGGATTGGTTTTAAGCATGGCTCCAGTCTTATAGTCATTGAGCAGGTCTCCAGCGTAACCGCAGGCCACTGCGACAGCTGCTGCGATGAAAAAAGATCCTACCACGTTAACGTCGACGAATACGCGTACTGCCAGCAGCACGATGATCGCGAAAATTTCCATGGGGTTGATCCCCGTCTGACCCGTAATAATGGCTGACATGGCGGAGGCTGCCAGCACGCCGATCATCATTAGTATTGATGGTAACACGCCGAGCCCGCTGACTATGGAAAACACAAAGGCAATTGCGACGGCAATGACCGTCCAGATGCGTTCCCTTTTGGCGGCAGCAGGGGTCGCGGCGAAGTCCGCATGCGCGTTTTCGGCGGCGCGGCTTTGTTTTCTCTTCTTAATGCTGCCAATCATAAAAGCAATCAGTGTACCGACACCGGTGCCGACCATCAGTCCGATACCGGCCGTATTCTTGAAGTTAACTGCGGCGTCTACGGAGCTGAACAAGCCCAGAGCCGGCCCGGCGGGAATAATCAGGACGTAGGCGATCACCGCTCCCAGAAACCAGACTCCGGTGTAAAGTGTGCCGATCATATAGCCAATACTAACCGCCATTGGTGATACCGCGATGCCGATAAAGAAGTTGCGGGCATATAGCCATTGTGAGCTCAGCGCGCCAGGGATCCAGGCCAGATGATCCCTTAAAAAGGTGAAGACTGCTGATACGCCCATGGAGATGAAGAGCAGGGCGGATTTGCGGTTGCCAGCATCGCCAACGACAATCGTATCGGCGGCGGCGATGCCGATCGGATAAGGCAGCGGTTCCTTTTCCACGAAGCGGCGGCGCAAGTACCAGGTGAGCACAGACCCAAGCAAAACACCACAGATGCTAATGGCAAGTACTTGCCAAAAACGCGTTGGCGTAAATGCCTGACCGCTCCAGACCCCGGTAATCCACAAACCGGGCAGGGTGAAGGCGAGTCCGCCGGCGACCATTGCTCCGGCCGACATGGACGTCTGCGTTATGTTAATCTCATTATGAGTGGTTTTTCCCAGTAATTTTAGCAGGGCCATTGACAAGACCGCCACAAAAATAGTCGGCCACGGCAGCGCGCTGAGACGTAGGGCGACATACATTGAACTGGCGGTAATAACAGCCGATCCAATCATCCCGAGGATAATACTTCTCAAGGACAGTTGATCAATCCCGACGAAGCTGCGCTCCTTTTCCTGATTATGATGTGACATGGACGAACCCCTTTCTGAACTTCGATATATTTGGTTTTGCGCATCAAACAATAATTCCGCGCACCAATATCAATGCGACTATCACCAATTCGACCCCAAAGCGCTTGATCCTTTTTGAATTGTAAGTGGAACTTTGGGGACGGTTCT
>DHDG01000063.1:78143-85473 GCA_002399265.1 Firmicutes bacterium UBA4882
ATGCCCCTTTTCTTTTAATTAGGGGTTGGTTTGCATTGCTAGATCAGCTTTGCTAGACTAACAGATGACTTTGGTGCTACTACAAGAGCACTTGTGGTCTTTCCCAAGGACTAACATACGGGAGGGAATGACATCGGTCACTACATCAATTTGAGTCCATTCAGACACTTTGACAAGGACATGAGCGACTACTTTTTGGCGTAGAACTGCCAAATGGCCGTTATTGTTGTCATCATCAGGCACATTGGTGACAGGGATGAGTTGGAAGTCAGTCTCAACATCAATTAAATGGTTTTGAACTTCAATGTAATCACTGGGTCTAACTCCCGGAATTTCCACTGTGACCATAAATGGAATATCCTCTGCCATATGACGTACGAAATTATTGCTATCAACAAAGAAGATCTGTTTATGGATGGTGCCTTGTTTCACCACTTTGTTATGAAAAACATGATCTTCAGTCGGGCCAAGGGTGGCGTCGATTTTGTCAATTTTGATGGCATCAATGTATACTTCATTTTCTACGACAACCTGAGCTATGCCTTCGCCTACTACTTTCAAGGTTTTGAGGCGTTCGGTTTTCACCGTAAAATCATCGCGCATTAAGTTGCCCGTTATCAGCACCCCCTGATTTGAACTGCGGAAAGCTCAAAAGCTTATCCTTTCGCATCATATTATGTGGGACAACTAAATTTGATCCGTTCTTTCAGAACGATTTGCGTTGGAGGGGACAGTGGACTAAGAGGTAAAATCATATAATTGGTTGAAAAGTATAAAGGTGTGATAGAGGCGTACATCGGATGATGATTAATGCTTGAAGGGAGAAATGTTCAATGAGTATCCATATTGCAGCCAAACCGGGGGAAATTGCTGAAACCATCCTGCTTCCCGGCGATCCGCTGCGGGCTAAGATGATTGCGGAGACCTTCCTTGAGAACCCATTCTGTTATAATGAAGTCCGCGGAATGTACGGTTTTACCGGCACATACAAAGGTAAACGCGTTTCAGTGCAGGGGACAGGGATGGGAATGCCCTCAATCTCGATCTATGCGAACGAGCTGATTTCCAGCTATGGCGTGAAAAACCTGATTCGAGTGGGAACATGCGGTGCCATGCAGCCTGATTTGGGGCTGCGTGATGTAATTCTGGCGATGAGCGCTTCAACCGGCTCAAATATGAACCGGTTACGTTTTAAAGGTATGGATTATGCGCCAACTGCCAACTTCGAGCTGTTGCGCCGCGCCTATGAAGCAGCCGTGCGAAAAGGCATTCCGGTCAAGGTAGGCTCGATTCTGTCGCACGATGTGTTTTACGATGAAGATCCGGATGCCTGGAAAATGTGGGCCGCGTTCGGGACTCTGGCAGTCGAGATGGAAGCCGCTGAGCTTTACACCCTGGCAGCCAAGTTTGGCGTGCGTGCTTTGGCGGTCCTGACCGTCAGCGACAGCATGGTCACCAAACAACTCACCTCTGCTGAGGAACGGCAAAAGTCCTTCACCAACATGGTCGAGATCGCCCTGGAAGCAGCCGAATAAACGCTTGATCCTTTTGTCCGTTGTCCGTTGGGGACTGGTTTACTTAGGCCATTATGACCCAATTGGGGACAGTCCCAATTGGGTCATTTTCAATTGCATTTCAGGCGAACTTGGGCTATAATTTCCTTGGCTGTGGGCGAAAATCTGCTTTGATCCTTTGTGACAGAGACAGGTATATCCGGTTTAATTGTGAAATATGTCCTTTTCATCTGTCAAAGGGCCTTGCTGTGCCTTTGAGCAGCTACGCAGATGAAAGGGACTTTTGTTTTTATGCTGAGGTGATGCTTTTGGAAATAGGATTCATCGGCGCTGGGAAAGTCGGGAAAGCTCTCGGGCTTTATTTTGAGCGCCATGGCCTGAAAATTGCGGGTTATTACAGCAAGACGGCAAAGTCGGCACAGGAAGCAGCGCTGCTTACAGCGTCTACGAAATTTGCCAGTATTAGAGACATAGCCGATTCCAGCAGCATCATTTTTATTGCTGTGCCGGACCAGGTTTTGGAGATAATTGACTGCGAGGCTGTAGCCTTAATCAATGATCATAGCATCAGTAAAGAAAAGACGTGGATCCACGTCAGCGGTGCGCACCCGTCGGATATCCTTACAGGACTGAAGTCGGCAGGATGCGCGGTTGGCAGCGTACACCCGCTTCAGAGCTTTGGTGAACCGTCTAACAGTGCTGAACAGCTCGAAAAAGTATGGTTTACGATTGAAGGAACGGAAAAGGCAGTTCAGGCTGCCCAAACTATTCTGGATCAAACGGGCGGAAAATACAGCTTGATTGAGGCTGAAAACAAGCCCTTGTATCATACGGGAGCATGTGTGATTTCAAATTTCCTGGTAACGCTACTGGAAAGCGGTATCCAACTTTTCGCAGCGGCTGGCATGCAAAGAGAAGATATTATGCCAGCAATCGAGCCGCTCATTAAAACGACACTCTCCAACGTTCGAGAAAAGGGTACGATTGAGGCTCTTACTGGTCCAATCGTCCGCGGAGACTTCAATACAATAAATGATCATTTGCAGGCCCTTGCGGCGCAGCTCCCATGCGAGCTGGACTTATATAAATCGATGGCGCTTAAAACAGTCCGGATGCTTGAGAACAAAAGGCTGACACCCGAACAAGCTGCAAAAATTGTACAGATTCTGGAGGAAACATCGCATGCCGGATAAATTTACAACACAATCATTTTTAGCTGCCAAGAAAAACAACAGGAAAATCACGATGCTCACCGGCTATGATTACTCAATGGCACAAATCATGGACAGTTGCGGTGTTGATGCGATCCTTGTCGGGGACTCGCTCGGTATGGTGGTGCAGGGCAGGGACTCGACCGTAGAGGTCACTATTGACGAAATGCTTTATCATTGCAAATGCGTGGCCAGAGGTGCCAAAAACGCCATGCTTGTCGGAGATATGCCCTTTCTCACCTATCACATCAATGATGGTGAGGCAGTACGGAATGCCGGTCGTTTCATACAGGAAGCTGGAATGAACGCCGTAAAGCTCGAAGGCGGCAAAAGCATGGCGGATACAATTAAAGCCATTGTCAGAGCCCAAATTCCTGTGATGGGTCATATCGGCCTTACGCCGCAGTCTATCAATGTTTTCGGCGGCTTTAAGGTACAGGGCAAGGAGGAGCGCACGGCGAAAGCTCTGATCGAGGACGCGCTGGCTGTTGAGGATGCGGGCGCTTTTGCCGTTGTTCTTGAAGCTGTACCTGAAGCCTTGGCGCGCATTATCACAGAAAAGGTCAGCATACCGACAATTGGCATCGGGGCAGGCAGATACTGCGATGGTCAAGTGCTCGTCGTGAATGATCTTTTAGGATTGTATTCCGGCTTCACCCCGAAGTTCGTCAAGAAGTACGCCGACTTAAAGAGCACGATCACGGATGCGATCAACGGATATATCAGCGACGTCAGGACACAGCAGTTCCCGGAAAAACAGCACACCTACCCGATGAGTGACGCCGTCTTAGAAAAACTAGTTGATCCATTTGAGAAGGAGAAATAACGAGTGAGTATTGTTAAGACCGTTGCCGAAATAGAAGCTTGGTTCAGTAGTAAAGACCGTCGAAACAAAACACTGGGTTTTGTGCCGACCATGGGATTCCTGCATGGAGGCCATTTGTCGCTGATCAAAGCAGCCAAAGCTCAAAACGATCTGGTCGTGGTGAGCGTGTTTGTTAATCCGACACAATTTGCTCCTGGCGAAGATTATGAGAGTTATCCGAGAGATATTGACCGTGATTATCAGCTGGCACGTGAGGCCGGTGCTGATGTCGTTTTCAATCCTAACGTAGACGAAATCTATATCCCAGGCGCATCCACGGCGGTGGAAGTGACTGGGGATATCACGAAAAAGCTCTGCGGGGCATCACGGCCGACGCATTTTAAAGGCGTAACAACGGTGGTCAATATCTTGTTTAACATTGTCAAGCCGGACAGGGCGTACTTTGGTCAAAAAGATGCCCAGCAGGCGCTCGTTATCAAAAGAATGGTCCGGGACCTCCATATGCCAGTCGAGGTGGTGGTTTGCCCGATCGTCAGGGAGGTGGACGGTCTAGCCATGAGCTCCAGAAATGTATATCTGAGCTCTGATGAGCGGCAACAGGCGACATGCCTCAACGAGGCGCTTCAAAAGGCAGCGGATTATCTTGGATCAGGAGCGGATGACTGCGGCAGCGTTGCGCAATTGATCAAAATAATAGAAGGCCATATACAACGTCAGGACCTCGCCGCCATTGACTATGTCCTGATTCTGGATGGAGAAACACTTGATGACATCGAGCTTATTGAGCCCGGGAAGAGCGCACTGGCCGCTGTGGCTGTGAAATTCGGAAAAACAAGATTGATCGATAATAGAGTGTTAGCAATATGAACTGAATGAACTGAATGACTGAACGAACTGGGGTTTTTAAAATGCTATTAAGTATGTTCAAGAGCAAACTGCACCGCGCCACTATTACGCAGGCGGATCTCAATTATGTTGGCAGCGTAACGATCGATCGCGAGCTGCTTGAAAAATCCGGCATTCTGCCGGGCGAAAAGGTTCAGGTCCTCAATCTAAATAACGGTGAACGGTTTGAAACATATACGATTGAAGGCGCGGCTGGCAGCGGCATTATTTGTATCAACGGTGCCGCCGCAAGGCTTGTTCAGGTAGGCGATAAGGTGATCATCATCGCTTACGCATTGATGGATGAAAATGAGGCCAAGACATTTGCGCCGACAGTGGTCGTCCTGGATGAGAAAAACAGGATCGTCCGGATCAAGCATGAGGAGATTCATGGTACAACTGAATAGGACGTGATCACAATCATACATATCATGATTACAGCTGGTGGGACCGTTGAGGCGATCGACAGCGTCAGGCAAATCAGCAATACCAGCACGGGAAGGCTGGGTGCCTGTATCTACGAGGCTTTGACGGAACATTTAGTTGCAGGAAGGGACGCGTCAGGCAGAAGCGACAAGAGCGCCAAGGGCGACTGCGGATTTATGGTGCATTATGTGGTTTCTGAAACGGCTGTAAGGCCGGAAACAAACGAAAACCTGCCAATCGTGTTTTATCCGGTTTCGGATGTTAAGAGCGTTGAATCCGCGATTGAAACGCTTATGATCAATTGCAAAATCGATTATATGATTCACAGTATGGCGGTTTCGGACTTTACGAAAGGCTATCTCATTGAGCAGGAAGAACTGGTATGTGAGCTGGCGGAGACGCTGGGGAGAGCCTTGAATGAAAGCCCAACAGGCCTGTCAGGAGCAAAGCTGAAAGAGTATATCGGAGATGTCATTAAGAGTCCGGAACATATTCTGGACGCTTCGACCAAGGTCAGTTCGCAGGCTGAATTAATGCTTTTCTTAAAGAAGACGCCCAAGCTGATCGAAAAAATTAAAAAGCTCAGCCCGGAGTCGTTTCTGGTGGGCTTCAAGTTGCTCAAAGGCGTGTCTGAGGAGGAACTGATCCGCACCGCTGCGGAGCTGTCCGAAAAAAACGGCTGTAATCTGGTTCTGGCCAATGATATGAACAAGATCCGAAACGACCGGCATGAAGGCCTGCTGTTGAAGGGGCACCAAGTTGTCGGCAGATACCATACAAAGATGGAGATCGCCAGAGGCATTGTTCAGCACATGTTCGGGGGCGGGGGAAATTCTGCCGCGGTGGAAGCGAAATGATGGGAGATAGTGTTCATGAAATCTATTGTGATTGGCATTTCCGGCGGCATTGCGTGCTATAAAACAGCGGAGATCGTGAACGCGCTGGTCAAGAAGGGGCATCATGTGGACGTAATCATGACTGCAAACGCCCAAAAGTTCGTCACACCACTGACGTTTCAAACATTATCGCAAAACAAGGTGATCGCCGATATGTTCGCGCCAGTCGACACTTGGGATGTGCAGCATATCTCTATTGCAAAGAAGGCGGACGTTTTTGTTGTCGTACCGGCAACGGCCAATGTGATCGGGAAAATCGCTGGTGGTATCGCTGATGATATGCTGACCACAACAATTATGGCAGCAACATGCCGTAAAATAATAGCACCCGCCATGAATACCGCCATGTGGGAAAATCCGATTGTCCAGGATAATCTGAGGAAGCTCAGGAATTATGGCTACGAGGTTCTAGACACCGATTCCGGCCGCCTGGCCTGCGGGGATATCGGTGCGGGCAAGCTTCTGCAGTGGGAAAAAATCGTAGAAATCATATTGAAGGAAAAGGAAAACTGACGGGAACATGATACTGGTAGCAGATGCGGGCAACACACATATTAAGCTTGGCATTTATGATCAAGAGAGGCTGATTGCGAAAGCCCGCTTGCTGACGAAAATGCCCAAGTTGCCGGAAGAGTTCGAACAGGATATTGCGAGCATTTTACGTGACAATGAGATCAATGCCGGGGATATTGAAGCGATCGCTGTAGCGACAGTCGCGTCCGCAATCACCACGCAAGCGTTTCTGGAAGGTCTGAGCAAGCTCTTTGCGGTTGAGCCGCTTGTAGTAAACACTGAGATGAGAACCGGAATAGAGATCAGAACGGATGTCCCGGCCGAACTCGGCATCGATCGTCTGGTGAATGCGGCGGCAGCGTTCCATGAATACGGAGGCGGAGGTCCGCTTTTGGTGGTCGACTTCGGCACCGCTACTACCTACGACGTGATTACTCAAAAAGGAGAGTTTCTTGGAGGAGTCATCGCACCTGGAATAAGGAGCTGTGCCGAGGCTTTATGGGAGAAGACTGCTAAGCTGCCTATTGTGGAGATTGAAAAGCCGGACAGGGTCATGGGAACAAATACGGTAGACAGCATGAAATCCGGCATCTTTTACGGTTATCTGGGGCAGTTCGAGTATTTGGTCCGTCATCTGAAAGAAGAACTGGAGACTAGGACGGAAACGGAGACGAAGACGGAGATGGAGACGGGGACGGATTTTAAGGTTATCGCCACCGGAGGACTGGCAGGCATTTTTAGAGGGAACACCAACGCCATTGATATCTTTGATTCAGAGTTGACGCTGAAGGGATTAAGCTATATTTCTAAAATACACCAGTTGCCTCGTTGATCGAAAGTATGTTATTATAATAAGGTCGCCCCGGTGCGGACAGGTAATGTGAGCCGTAGCAGGCATTCAGAATCAGGTTCAGCAGTCCGTACCAGATATAGCAGATATAGCAGATTTTTACCGGAATGCACAGACTTTTGCTTGACGGCGGCGACGAGTTGTGGTAATCTAATAAAGCGGTTCACCAATGGAAATGCCATTGGGAAGCCGTCTCAGAAGACTCATGG
>DHDG01000002.1:0-29466 GCA_002399265.1 Firmicutes bacterium UBA4882
TAATGGGTAGCCTCCTACCCGATGTGAGACGCGGGGACGGTTCATGCGTCCTGCCAGACACAGGGACACAGGGGGACGGTTCTTCTGTGTCATTTACTAGCTGGGCTTCAGACAGAAATGACACAGAAGAACCGTCCCCCTGTGTCCTTCTAATTGCCAACGCTTTGATATTTCTTCAAGCCTAATCTGAAGAACAAAAGTCCCAGAATCAAATCTAGCGCCGAGATGCCTGCGACGATCAATAATGCGCCCCAAAAGCGCATCTGTCCAAAAAAGACACTGCCGGGGATGCTGACGGCAATCGCCACCGGGAAAATCCAGGTCAGGATGCATCTGATCCCAGCCGGGAATAGTTTGACCGGATAAGGCTGAAACTCCCAAAACAAACGGAAAATGTCCGGGAGGGCATTGCCGCTGACCGCCCAAAAGGATGGGCTGATCGTAATGAGCGTAAAGCCAAAGGTAGCTACCAGGCCAATGATCATTAATAAGACAAACTGCAAAACAAGAATAAGACTCAAAGCGGTAAAGGTCGACGCCGACCAGATCAGCGCAACAGTTAGGAAGATAATGTCTATCAGCCCGATCGGATCCGCTCCTTTGCACAAAAGTGTGTAAAATGGAGACGCCGGGTAGAGCAAGATGCGGTCAAAAGAACCGTCACGAATCAAAGTCGGTATTTGAAACAAGCCCCAGAAAAAAACGCCACCGATGGCAAAACGCAAATTGCTGACTGCCATCAAAAACACGGCCTGTTCGGGCGTCCAGCCCAGACTCGGGCCTGCAATGTCAAACACCAAATAGACCGCCGCCAAATTAGTGAAATGGAAGAGTAGGACTCCCAAAGCACCGATCAAAAAGTCTTCCTGATAAGAGAGAATGCCGCGGGTCGTAACACTTAGCAAATAGCCGGTTCTTCGCATAGTATTTGTCAGCTTCATAATGATCTTCCGATTGTCCTCCATCTATCCGCCTTATCCGCCGTTTATCCTCCATTTACCTTCAGGCTCTTTGTAATCGCTCGGTAAAGAATCAAGCCCAGGCAGAGCAATGCTCCCGACCATAAGAGCTGGTTTTGGACAGTGCGGCCCAGCGTCTCCAGACCAAGGGCCACAGAAACCGGGGCGTCGATTAAGTAAGGGAAAGGAGTCCAATAAGCAATCGCCTTAAGCCGCTCTGGCAAAAGAATCAATGGCACCATGGCACCGGAAAAGAGCATCTGGATCCATCCAAAGGCCAGGCCTAGTCCCCAAGTGTTTTGAGTCCATAAAGTAGCAATGCCAATGATAAACGTTAGGCAAAAATCCAGCAGCATAATGCCCGGGATCATTGCCAGTAGCTGCAAGTATGAGGCGAGCGGCAGTGTGATTCCCAGTCCGACCGAGATGGCCAAGAATGCGGCAATCGGAAAGAGTACCGCGGCAAGCTTTGCGCCAAGATATTCCCCGAACATCATACTCACCCATGGCCAGGGGCGCAGCAAGTCAAAGACGACATTGCCGGACTTAACCCTTTCCGCAATTTGGAAAGCATTGTTGAACCCGATTATCGTATTAAGAAGAGTTGCTAAGGCGATATATTGCATAACTTGATTTAATGAAACCGGCAACTGCTGTCCTGCTGCAGAATGAAATACCGCTTGCAGCAGGAAGATCAAGATCAGAGCCTTCACCATGGGATAAAACAGCCCGGAAATTAGGGTCAACCAGTGCCGTGTGGACTCCAGCAGCCGGGCGCGCAAATAGGCTTTCGATATGGAAAGGATACTGAGCAGTCCGGTAATCATGCTTTTGGTAGCTCCTTTAGATCAGGATTAATGTATAGCTCTCGCACGGCATCCTCCAGACGCGGTTCGATAATTTTAAAGTCTGTCACACCATTAGAGGCGGTTACTGCGGCAATAATCTTCTGGGCGGTAACTTTCGAAGAGTCAAATTTGATGACCAGCTTATCTTCGGTTACTTCAGACTCCACCTCTGGACCGCCGCCCAAAACGAGATCGAGGTTCGGAGTACTCTGCTCCAGAGTAAATTCGATAGTACGCGCGGGACCTGTCAGGCTGCGGAGCTTTTCAAGTCCACCGTCATACCGCAATAGTCCATTATTGATCAGAATGGCCCTGTCGCAGATGGCCTCAACATCACCAAAATCATGACTGGCCAGCAGTATTGTCACGCCAAGTTCTTTGCGCAAATAGCGCAGGCCTTCCCGGACGCGATCTTTGACCAATAAATCCAACCCAATTGTCGGTTCGTCAAGCAGCAAAATCTCAGGCTGATGCAGCAGCGCCGCCCCAACTTCACAACGCACCCGCTGACCCAAACTAAGCTCGCGTACCGGTTTGTTAAGCAATTCATCGAGATCCATGAGATCACTGATGAAACGGGTATTCGTGTGCTGCTCGGCTTTTGATAAACCGTATATTGTTGCCAAAAACCGAAAGCTCTCCTTGACAGGCAGATCCCAGAGCAGCTGGCTGCGTTGTCCAAAGACCACCCCAATATGCCTGACGAGACTTTTGCGCTCCTTCCAGGGCGTGTACCCGAGTACGCAGGCTGTTCCCACCGAAGGAGTAAGAATTCCGCAAAGAAGCTTGATTGTGGTTGACTTTCCGGCACCGTTCGGCCCAAGGTACGCGACGGCTTCGCCGCGTTCGACCTTAAAGCTGACGCTGTCTAAGGCGCGGATTTCGGTTCTGGCATCCCGGAACAGGCGGCGTATTCTCCCAGTCAGGCTATTGGCTGGGGAATTAGTGTGAACTTTGAATGACTTGCTCAACTGCTGGGTTTCAATGATTGGCAATTTTGATCACCTTTCTCTGCGCATTGCGGGTTTGCGAATAACAAAAAAGAATTCGAGAATATTCGCAAAAGTCCTCCAAATGGCAAGCGGGAGGACACAGGGGGACGGTTCTTCTGTGTCATCCTGGGCTTCAGACAGAAATGACACAGAAGAACCGTCCCCCTGTGTCCTTCTAACGCGGGGGAAAAGCGGACGCATCTCGTCCATCTGGGCAAAGAGGAAGGGAAAAGCTTGTTTACAAAGAAATACTTACCATGTAGTAGGGGGTGACGCCATGAATACGAAACACTTGGCATTGAAACGCCTGTTGGTGGTAGCTTTGGGCTTAATGGCGCTGGCAGCTGTTTGCGCCGGCTTTGGAGGCGTATCCGCAGTAGCGGCAGGCACGTCTGGCTCAGCTGGCGCGACTGGCACAACTGAGGTCGCCTATTACATCAAGTTGGCCAATGGGATGCTTCCATTGGTGAAAGAGGCCGCCGGACGCAGTTTTGCCCGGCCGGTACAACTCAAAGTCATACAGAGGCAAGCTATGGAAGGCATTCTGGCCTCTGATCTCAGGCTTTACCGGGCCGAAGCGATTGCAGCAGCGGATGTAACCGAACGCAGCCGTGCCCTTGCGCGCGTAACTCCCACGCATTATGGTATTAATGATCGGACCCTTTATATCGTACCGCAGGTACTGGAGGAGCGTCTGGCTAAGGACGGGATCAAAGGGGCAGCGGCCCGCGAAGCAGCTTGTAGTGTCTTAATTGCTTATGAGCTTTCCAAGGTACTTGATGATCAACATGTGGATTTTCGATCAAGTTATGACAAAATGAAGGATCCGGTTAAGTCCAGGAATTTCAGGGCTTTGGCTGAGGGACATGCCCAAACGGCAGCTGAATCTGCTGCCCGGTTAAAGGGGCTGCATGGTTTCGCCAAAACAGCCGCCGCCTGGTCTTTGGGTAAAGGCGCTTCAGCAGATACCAGTCTTTCAGGGAAAAACGTCTTTGCTTTGGATGAAGAATATGAGATTTGCTATACCGGCGGTTACCGGTTAGCTGCTTATCTCCAGGAGAAACATGGCACGGATTCGATTTATCGGACCTATACGGATCCTCCGGCCTATGTCGGGTTGCTTTATAATCCGAAGAATTTTACTCCTCCTGGCAAAGATGGTAGTGCGGCCTCCGGTTCACAATCCGGTCAGCGGGGTAGCCAGACCGAAAAGCCAGCCACTCCAATCACAGAGCAGGTGCCAGCCGCACAGTCATCTCCTGATGCGAAGACCTCGGGCTCGCCCGAACTGCTGGCGGCACTAAGAGAAGTAGTGCCTTATTATTCAGGAGACGGTTGGATGGAAATCGGCTTTAGCGAGCTGATGGAGACGGACCGATCGCTGCAGGCAGTGATGTCAGATGCTACAGTGCGGGATATGAACGGTTACGCCCTAATAAATATCAAGTCAGGCACGATGGTCCTGGTGATGGGGATACAGTTTACTCAGGAAGTAACGGAGACCGCTGTACAGACATTCATGGTTTATATGGAGCAATCAATGATCTCGTCGTTTGAGGAAGACAACGTGAATTATCAGGCAGGCGAATTGCTGCCGCTGAATGGTTTGGGCTATGGCTCAGGATGGCTGCAAACCGGCATCATGAGCGATCCGGGAGGGACAGAAGAGTTGCCGAGCTGGATTGATGTTGCCAGAACCGGAGAGTATCTTGTGATGATCTATGCGATCAATGATCAGCCGAGTACCGCAAAGATCACCAATTTCACCAATAGTATTTTCGCCAAGCTGCAATAGCGTTTTTGCGCCAGTCAGCCCAGGCGCGCACGATCAGAGTTCCGGTAAGGATCGCGAACAGGCCGGTTAAGCCAGCTTCAGGCCCAAAGGCACCTCCGGTCCATAATTCCGGTCCGGTGACAGTGATTGATATTAGGGAAGGCCAGTGGGAAAAACCGCTGACCGGGAAACCAAAAACCGGACCCAGGAAGAAGTTCCAGGAAAGATGGAGGCCAATGGGCAGATAGAGCGAGTTAGTGGCCCAATAGGCGGTCGCAAAGAAAATGCCGCTGAGGGTAATATTCAGAACACCAGCCAGACTGGCGTTGGCGTTGGTCAGATGCATTGCGCCAAAGAGCAGTGCCGACGCCAGCACAGCCTTGTTTTTGCCGTAGGCTTCCGTCAGGTTTTGCAGGATATAACCTCGTACCAGCAGTTCTTCGTTTATTGCCACCAGGATGAAGATTAGCAGCGCCAGAGCGAGGGCGGCAGGCGTTAGTGGTGCGGCCGCGGCGGGTGGTGCGGGGGCCGGAATGCCATAGGGTGTGAAAGACGGCATCCGGATGGTAATCCAACCGCAGAAAAAGTGGACGAGGAAAATGAGCAGCTGCAGTCCCGCACCGAGGATTAGGCCAAAAACAAAATCGGGCAGTGCGGCCGGACCGGGTTGAAGGCCCAGATCGATTACCCGGCGCCGGTCCAGATATTTGCGGGCAATAATGACCGCCAGGATTACCCCGAGTCCTTGCCCGATATAGGCCAGGTTGAAGATAGTCGTATATGCGATTGTTGCTCTCCCTGGCAGGAGCAGGATTGCCAGCCCAAATAGCGCGCTGAAAACAAAGGCGCTCACCAGCGATAGAATGAGAGTCAGTATTACGCGCAGGGTTGGACGCAGGCGGCCGTCCTTGCAGAACAGCTCTTTTATCTGGAACTTGGATTTTTGCGCGTCTTTACGCTGTTTACATTGCCGATCCATGCAGTATCCTCCCTACAACAAGATGCGGTTTTCTTCGATTCTCTCATGTTTTCTTAGATTTCCTTCAAACCCAAAAGAGCTATTGCAGAGCAGCACTTATTCAAGTGAGCCTCCTCGATTTGAGGTTTAGGAGCGGATGGCAGAACGCCGTTTACGGTTTGCGGATCGTGGTTGCGCCCCAGCCTTCCTGATGCTATTGATGTCAATGTGCTGCGGGTTTCCTTCATTATTCAAAGGATAAGATATCAGAACTTTCGGAACTCGGGGAATGGGGGAATTAATAAAAAATGTCGGGGCCATTGCGGCAGGAATTAATCATATCTTCGTGAATAAGTAAAATGGAAATTTACTGGAAGTAAGAAATCTTGTCCTTATCACATTCGAGAGTCATGGTAATATTCCAACAGGAGAAGTTTATGATTGCTTTTTTTCTGACAGTGCGTCCCAAATTTATTCCAGCATCATAACTGCTTGGACATCCCTTGCCTTTCAATCTCTCACAAAAACCTTTACTCATAGGTATTAGCCATTAGTCCAGCTTCCCTGACCAATAATGGTCAGGGAAGCTTATAGAAAGGGAGGAACCCCAATTTGCATGTTTTAAAGGACATTAATATTAAATTTGAATCTACACTTATCGAAAATGGTTGTCTGACAATTTTAGATGGCAAGATAACCGCCATTATTGGAGAAAGCGGCAGCGGCAAATCGACACTACTTTACAAAGCTGGACTGATCTCCGCTGGTCAGTATACTTACTCCTTTGACGGAACAACGCTGGACCTTAATAATGATGCAGAGCTGAGTCAGCTGCGTAAGACCAAAATCGGCTATATCTTTCAAGACAACAATCTCATTGAGACTTTGAGCTTAAAAGAAAACATCTGCTTAGCGGCGACCATCGCAGGCTATGATGTCACGGATGAGGATATCCGGAAATACTTGATCTATGTTGGGCTGAATAATGTTAACGAAAACAGTTATCCACGCCAACTATCGGGCGGGGAACAGCAGAGAGCCGCCATAGCCAGCGTACTGGCAAAGAAACCGGATCTGATCATTGCTGACGAACCGACGTCTTCTTTAGATGAAGGCAATGCAGAGGCGATCATGCAGATCTTCCAAAGGCTGGCCCATGAAGACGGTAAAAAAGTAATTATTGCGACCCATAATGGAAAAGTGTACAACCAGGCGGATGTGATCTACGCTATCCGCGATAAGAAGATAAATTTGATCAAAGGTCAGGAGCAGTTTGCCAGTTCCCAGCCTGGGCATGAGACTAATACTTTTTTATCGAACTCTTCCCCCAAGCTTAAAATGCCTTTTTACTTACAATATGCCAAGCGGGTTGCCAGAAAAGGGCGAGTGCAAAGAAGGATTATGCTAGCTTTGTGCGCCACTGCCATTGCTTTTAGTTCGGCGGTTTATAACTTTGGTGATGCATTTGTTGCGAGACAGGAACAGTTTATGAACATAATTTCTGATCGGGAAGTGTTGGCAGTCAATATGACGGCCCCCTTTTACCCAGCGCTGGATATGGAGGAGAACTTAGCTATTACACCCACAGAGGCCGAAGCCATTTATAAAATCAGCAATGTTGATGAAGTTTACCCCTACTTCGAATTTACTTCAGTAGATTACGACGTTATCAATCGTGCTGCCGCTCTGGACGCTAGCATTTCTGTGACTATCAACGGCCAGCGCCAAGAGTATGTTTTTGATGAATCAGGCAACGACCCATTTATGGACAGATTCAGTCTGATCCCTTATTTCCCCGAACAAAATATCACAAAGCGAGTCAAGTATAAGTCCAACAACTCTGATGGCGGGTATTATATCTCTGCGCAGCTTGCGCATGTATTGCACATTCCTGATTTGGAGAATGATGTTACTCTGCATCTGACTGCATTTGTGCCTGTTGCACTATATGATACTATTATGAATGCTTGGGAACAGGAACAGAGAATTCCATATAGCATTGATCTTGATCTATCAGAAATGACCGAGTTCGAATTCAAAGTTGCCGGCATATTGGACGATAGCTGCATTAACCGATATTCAGACAGCGGCGACAACTTAATTTATGCTCCTTATGCTGATATGAAGGCAACTATGGAAGGAACTCAGGCTAATTACGCTGCCGATGTTGTCTCAACTCACAAGGAGTGGAGTCCCAGTGCCTACGTAGTCTTTTCGAAAAGCTATAGTGATGTGGAAATTGTCCGAGGCAAATTAGCGTCCATCAACCCCAACTTCGAGGTTATTTCTGAATATCAGGATGTTGAGGCCATGAACACCATGATTAATAACCTCAAAAGCGGGGCGCTCACAATCGTGCTCATTGTTTTAACAATTATTCTATTGCTGATGGCCATTATTCATATGAATAGTGTTCTTGGTCGCAAATATGAGATTGCGCTCTTGAAGGCGAACGGGTTGACCCGCCGAGAGTTGTTCAGACTCATTATGGTAGAGTCTTTCCGCTATATTTCCTGGGTAACGATCATCGCCAGTATCATTTCCATGGTATTGATTGCTGCAGTAAACTTTGTTTTACAATTATCTCGGTCGTGACTATTAACAAGTATCGCCCTGATGCGATACTTCGCAACTGAAGGATATCTGATGGGAATGTCTGGGTTTGGAGTTTGTATATCCCGCATCATCCCCTTGTATCCCATTACGTTTACTGATATACTATATTACAGTAAACGTAATAAAAAGGGGGTCTGCTTTATAAGAGATTATGCCAAAGGGGGATTCCTCACTGAAACAACTTTTCTGGTATTGTTGGCTGTCTATCAGCCGAACCATGGATATGGCATTCTCAAATTTGTTGAAAAAGAAACAAATGGCCGGGTTATCCTTGGCGCTGGAACTTTATATGGGGCAATTAAGGCTCTTCTGAGGAAGAAATGGATTGAACCTATCAACATTGAGGATGGCAGTAACAAAAAGCAGTACATTATTACAGAATCAGGCCGGCAAGCATCAGAAAAGGAATTGGCACGAGTTGCAGATTTGTTGCGTTTAGCTTCGAGTATTATGAAAAAAGATGTTCACTCCCATACCTGACTCAACTACCTTCTATGAAATCATGGTCCCTGAAGACTTAGTCTGGAAATCATGATCCTGGTAATCATATTACTGACATGCTCCGAATTCTCATTAAGAAGCGGGGGACCCACTTTGGGGGTGAATCCTTGTTAATCAGGTAGGGCAACTTGGGAGCCCGAACCCGTCAGCTAACCCCGTAGGAGTGGTCCAAGCGTAGTGTCTTAGTCGCAAAGACTGGCCTGCGCTTTTTTGTGTGGGCAAAAGTTAAAAGTTCTCGTTCTCGAAACGTTTGCAGACCCTGGACTTTTCCGAACCACTATTCTTAATGAGGTGATTTCTTGAAAAAGTGGTGGCAGCATGTACGCGGGGATGTGATGGGTGGTGCCACTGCCGCAATTGTTGCTCTTCCTTTAGGCCTTGCCTTTGGGATTGCCAGTGGAGCCGGGGCGGTCGCGGGCTTATACGGATCGGTGTTCGGCGGTTTAATTGCAGCAATATTCGGCGGATGCGGAGTGCAAATTACTGGTCCTACTGGCGCAATGACAGTTGTTTTAGTCAGGATTATCGGTCAGTATGGGATCGGCGGCATGCTTCTGACCGGCGCTTTGGCTGGCCTGATGCAGGTGGTTCTTGGCTTGTTGCGGCTCGGGGGATTTGTCAAATATCTTCCTCAGCCGGTAATTGCCGGGTTTACCAATGGAATTTCAATCCTGTTTTTTATGACAGCTATCGGTGATGCTTTTGAGACGCTACCAATCACAATTATTACCATAGCAGCGATTCTTTTGGCCATGGCCATGCGCTGGAATAAAAAAATTCCGGAATCACTGTTCGGCCTTACAGCCGGCTTGGTTATTAACGAACTTTTCATACATAGTCCGCATGTTGTGGGTGATCTCTCCTTTCATTTGCCCAGACTGGCTATTAGCTCCATGCCGTTTAATGAAGTTGGCCATTTGCTGATGCCAGCGTTCACGATTTGCCTTTTGGGCAGCATATCAGCATTATTATCAGCTAAGGTTACCGATGGTATGACCGGCATTAATCATGACAGTAATCGGGAGCTCATTGGTCAGGGCCTTGGGAATCTGGTCTCTTCCATGATTGGCGGTTTGCCCGTATCCGGGGCTGTCGCCCGCTCAGGGATTAATGTTCTTAATGGGGGACGTACCCGGCTTTCCAGTATCCTGCATGCGGTCTTCCTGCTACTGATGGTATTGGTTTTAGGCCCGGTTGTCAGGCGCATACCATTGGCATCCTTGGCAGCTATCCTGATGGTTGCTTCGGTGCGAACTGCTGATTGGAAAAGTCTAAAACTGATGCCTCGCGCGCGCTGGAGCTATGGAGCGATTATGATGATCACTGCCGTATTGACAGTGGTAAAGGATTTAGCTATCGCTGTAATAGTAGGAGTGTTGCTCGCCGGCATTGCGGTGCTGGTTGAAATGGCTTTTTCGCCCCGAGGGAGAATCTTCAGCCACAAAAGTATTGCAGCACCTGTCATCTTTCTCCATCCAGATCTTGAAGTTATAGCCCTCCATGGTCCTTTGTTCTTTGTTGGAGTAGAGAACACGAGACATCTGGTAATGACATTATCCGAAAAGGCTGTCCTGGTTTTGGATTTATCCGACGTTTTCACAATCGATGAGACCGGGGCCTTGGCCCTTCGGGATCTTGTCATGCAAATCCATCGGGAGGGCAAAAGCGTATACATAGGCGGACTCAACAGACAGCCTGCGCGGATGCTCATAAGAATGGGCGTAGTCGGCAATCTTGGCAGATTCCGAGTGTGCAGGAAACTGGAGATCGCTATGCGGAGGGCTTATGAGAAGGTATCTCAGGGTGACATGGAAGAATGTGTGCCCGGTTCTGTGGGAATCGCTTAAGGAAAACACGTACAACGCATGTGTTTCCCTGCACCAATTCTTCAGGGCTGATTCGGGCCTGGCAAAGGAGGTGTATTATGCGCCAACGTTCACTGGCTTTATTTGTCTTATTGTTATTATTTTGGATGGTCATTTCCGCAGAATGGGATCTGCAGCACATTGTTGCCGGGATACTTGTTGCCTTAGTGAGCATCTGGTTTTGGTATGATCTTGGCTCCAGACAGCCTCATGTCCTGCCCGCCAGAAAGATGCTGCGCCTTGGTTATAGCCTTGTGCTGCTTGTTGGATGGGTGATTCAGGCTAACATCGCTGTGGCAAAGACATTGTTGTTTTCCCGTCCGCCAGCTAAACCGATGTTGCTGATGATGCAGCCAAACCTCAATAGCAACTGGGGAAGGGTACTTTTTGCAACTTGTATCACCATTACCCCCGGCACGGTGACTATTGATGTTGATCCGGAAACAGGGCGCTTCATCGTGCATGCGCTTACCCAGGAAACCGGGATTGATCTTTTATACTGGCGACTTATCGATGAAATAGTTCAGTTAGAAACAAAGATGGAAAGGTAGTCAAAAGCATGTTGTGGATATTAGCAGGTCTTATGGTTTTGATTATCCTGGTGCTATTGCGGGCAATTATCGGCCCAACAGTCATCGATCGGCTCATTTCCATTAATGCCATCACCAGTAAGGTCAGTGCGATTATTCTATTGATGGCATTCATCAGAGGAGATTACGGATATTTTGATATTGCCTTTGTCTTTATGTTATGCGGATTTGTGGGAGGGCTTTGGATCTTAAAAGTGCTAGTTCCGGGAGATTGGCAGCTCAGGGTGCCGGGCATGAAGGGCTTCGAAGGTGAAGTTCTATCAACAGAAACAGGCCCGGAAAGTGGGGGAGGTGCTTCTAATGATTAAATGGATAGCATACAGCTGCTTTTTTGGGTCGTTTCTGGCTTTTGGATTGGGGGCCTTGGGACTATTCAGGTTTCCGGATCCATATACCAGGATGCACGCAGTAGGAATGGGCGACACCCTGGGGATGGGTTTGCTTGGGTTCGGGCTGTTTTTGCTTAGCCCTAGCTGGATTCTTCGGCTTAAATTGGTTGCTGTTCTTTTGCTATTTTGGACGATAAACCCTACGATGACTCACATGGTGGCCAAAGCCAGCCTGATCCAGGGGATCAAGCCGGCGGCTGAGACAAGCTTGAAGGAGGGGTAAGCATGGGCATGGGCATGGGCGTGGGCGTGGGCATGGGCGTGGGTCTGGATATGGGCATGGGCGCGAGTGTGAGTACGAGCGCACCGTTTGCTGCAACTGACTACTGGATTATGGCACTTTTGCTCATTTTGATAGTGACATCTTTGGCCATGTTTTTTATTAAGAATCTGCTGCATGCAGTAATTGTCTTCGGCGCATATAGCCTGATTATGGCTCTTGTCTGGCTGCAAATGAATTCTCCTGACCTTGCTATTACCGAAGCTGCGGCAGGGATTGGAATGACAGTATTGATGATGGCAGTCATTTTCCGTACAATCCAGAAGGACCGAAAGGAGAACAAGCGGTGCGAATAAGGTCGTTTCTCCTTCTTCTGTTGGCTCTACCGGTAATCTATGGTGTACTAATTGCTGTGGCGGAGCTGCCTCCCTATGGAATGCCGGACAATCCCGTTCACAACCAGGTTTCAGAGCGCTATATCAGTGACGCTTTGGATGACACCGGGGTTTTAAATATGGTGACCGCAATTGTGCTTGATTATAGGGCATACGATACAATGTTCGAGACAATTGTACTGTTCACAGCTACTCTTGCTGTAGTAATCACCCTGAAAACACGCAAAGGGGAGGGTGAACGGTAAATGAAAGATTTTATTTTAAAGCGAATGGCTGCCATAATTTTGCCTTTTATCTGTGTTTATGGATTCTATGTTATTCTTCACGGCCATGTTTCCCCGGGAGGATCATTTGCCGGTGGGATTATAGTGGGACTTAGCCTGATCGCCTACTCCACGATTTATGGCATCGCAAAAGGCCGCGCCAAGCTGCCGGAGAAAGTTCTTGTCTGGACAGAAAGCTATGGCACTCTCTGGTATGGCCTGATGGGGATGGTAGGCATCGTTAAAGGGGTTCCATTTTTGGCGAATAAGTTGGCTGGTGTTAATCTCGGGAACCCGGGGACGCTTTCTTCCGGCGGACTTATTTCTCTGATCGGTTTCGGTGTCGGCATTAGGGTAGCCAGCACCATGGTAACTTTATTCTTTACGATGATGGAGGAATAACAATGAAGGAATTGTTTGGAAAGCTGATCATGAACTATCCGTATTTTGCAGCTGCAATTCTCTTTATGATAGGTGCTTTGACTGTGCTGACCCGTTCCGACCTGCTTAAGAAGCTGATCGGGATTAACATTATGGAAAGCGCCATTTTCCTGATATTTGTTGCCGGAGGCAATATTCGGGGCGGTGTGGCACCTCTTTTAAGCAAGGCCAATTCCGGAGCCGTCTATGTCAACCCGCTGCCATCGGCTTTAATGCTGACTGGCATTGTTGTCAGCGTGAGTGTGACTGCATTCGCTTTAGCGCTGATTGTTCGTTTACACAGAGCATATGGTACCATTGATCTGCAGCGTATCGCGGAGTTGAGAAGTGAGGTGGCGATGGATGACAGCAACCATCATACCTGACCTGCCTGTATTTGTTGTCATTGCTCCTCTGTTTGTGGCTTTTGTCCTGCCAACCTTTGCCCGCCGGATGCGTTTGGTGGAAGCTCTGGTGATCCTGGTTGGGATTTTGGGATTTTTGGGTGCGCTGTATCTTGCTTCTTTGGTTTTTGCACAAAAAGGCAGCCCTTTGATCTACTCTTTGGGCGGCTGGCAGGCACCGTGGGGCATAGAGTTGAAAGCGGGTAACCTGGGAGCCCTTTTCTTGCTGGTTGTAACCGGTGTTAGTCTGCCGGTATCCTTATTTGCCAAAGGCAACCTCGCGCAGGAGGTAGGCGGCAAAGAGCGGTCAGCCCGTTTTTACGTACTTTATCTGCTACTGGGCGGCGCTTTGGCTGGCATGGCTGTCACAAACGACCTTTTTAACGTTTTTGTTCTGGTAGAAGTAGTTACTTTAAGCTGCTGCGGTTTAGTGAGCGCCCGTAATCACCCCCGGGCTGCTGAAGCCGCTTTCAAGTACCTGATAATGGCAACATTGGGCTCCACCCTTGTAATGGGCGGGATTGGTTTTATTTACATGATCACCGGACATTTAAATATGGAGTTCGCTGCCCGGGAACTGGCCAGCATTTGGCAGCATAGCCCACATGTAGTGTGGATGGCACTCAGCTTCATATTAGTTGGGTTTGGGGTCAAAGCAGCTGTTTTCCCGCTACATGTCTGGCTGCCGGACGCTCATTCCACTGCTCCGTCCCCGGCGAGCGCTATTTTATCCGGGCTTGCCGTTAAAGGCTATTTAATCTGCCTTCTAAAATTTCTGTACAATGTTTTCGGCTCTGCACTAATGCAGGAATTTGCGGTTGACAGGATCCTGGTGCTTGCGGGGGCAGTCGCGATTATCGCCGGTTCGATATTAGCGCTATCACAGGATGAACTAAAACGGAGACTGGCCTATTCCACTGTCGCTCAAGTCGGCTACATTGTCCTCGGTTTGGGTCTGTTGAACAGGCAGGGATTAGCGGGTACCTTATTTTATCTGGCCAGCCACGCAGTAATTAAGTCCACCTTGTTTTTGGCGGCGGGTGCTATCATCGCCGCTACCGGAAAAAAGAAAGTCAGCGAGCTAAGCGGCATCGGCCGGAAAATGCCACTCACAATGGCAGCCTTTACTATTGGCAGTTTGGGACTGATTGGCTTACCGCTGTTTTCCGGATTCGTTGGGAAATGGTATCTACTGCTGGGCAGCATAGAAACGGGTAAGCCTCTTCCGACAGTTGTGGTTATTGCCGGGAGTATACTTTGTGCTACTTACCTCCTTCCGGTTATTCGGCGTGCCTATTTCGAACCAGCGCCGGATACGACTAATGCAGATTGGCAGGATCCGCAGGATCCCGGTTTCTCGCAAAAATTAGCTCTGATTCTGCTGGCGGCTATCGTAGTACTTCTAGGAGTTGTTCCAGGACCGCTCTTGGAGTTGGCCAAGAGAGCTGCTGCAGAGTTATTGCTGCTGCAATAGATATAAGGGGGGGAGGATTGACAGATGCTTTCACTTATTCTGGCTTTATCATGCGGAATGGCTGGCGGTCTGATTGTTGCTGTGATACCCCAAACCAGGAGCCGTCTGCGTAACTTGGTTGTCCTGATTTTTACCACTGCCGGCATGATTTTTACCTGGCGCGTTGCACTAAGGGTATTCGCAGGAGAAAACGTAGCGATAGCCGGGAGAATTGGGGAATTGCCCTGGAGCATTAACCCGGATCCGCTAGGGGCGGTTTTCGGATTGATTGCCGCTACCCTCTGGCTTTTTGCTGCAGTATATTCATTTGGCTATATGGCAGAGAAGCATGAACAACGCACTTACTATGCCTTTCTACTCATCTCTTTCAGCGTGACACTTGGAGTGGCGTTCTCAGGTAATCTGTTGGTTTTATATTTGTTTTACGAGTTGCTTACCTTTGTAACTTATCCCTTGGTTATTCACGAGCGCAGCTCCGAGGCAGTAAAGGCTGGTGCGAAGTATATCCTTTATAACCTTGGCGGTGCCAGTGTAATATTGGTTGCGATAATAATCACCTATGGCCGGGCAGGGAGTCTTGACTTTGCTGGCGGTCCTATTCTGGCGAACAGTCTGCAGAACGGACTGGATTGGCTTTTGCTGCTATTTATTATCGGATTTGGTGTCAAGGCAGCCATTATGCCGTTACATCGGTGGTTACCTGCGGCTATGGCGGCACCAACTCCGGTAAGTGCTCTTCTGCATGCAGTGGCTGTGGTTTATGCGGGCGTCTATGGGGTTTTACGCGTTGTCTATTCTGTGTTTGGGCACGAATTAGTGGGGCGGCTGGGTTTTGGCACCATACTGCCCTTTGTTGCGGCTTGCACCATTATAGTTGGGGTTATTATTGCTGCTAAGCAGGATGTATTAAAGCGCCGTCTGGCTTATCAAACGATTAGCCACCTGTCTTACATCCTGTTAGGCGCATTTACCTTGCAGCCGTGGGGGTTAGCTGGAGCCATGCTGCATATGATTAGTTATTCCACACTAAAAACCACCCTCTTTTTTTGTGCGGGGATTATCGCTGAGCAAAGCGGTGCAACCAAGATCAGCAAAATGGGTGGGGTTGGCTGGCTGCTGCCCAAGACGATGGCAGTCTTCTCTATAGCTGCCATAGGCATGATTGGGATACTCCCCTTAAATACCTTTTGGGGCAAGTACTACCTGATGAAAGGAAGCGTCGCAGCCGGGATGTGGCCTCTTGCTCTGGTATTGATCGTGAGCGGCATTATTAATGCTATCTGCTTCATTCCTGTTGTGGTGAATGCTTTTCGGGGAGAAAGAACGCGGATTAATGGCGAACGGGGGAGCAGGGTTACCCTAATGCTTGCGCCAGCCATACTGCTAGTGATAGTCGCACTATTAATGGGCCTTTTTCCGGGATTCGTCTGGCCTGGAGTTCAAGCCGTGGTTAATTGGTTTTTCTAGAGAAAGGAGGTCAAAGCATGCTGCTTGTAATGCTTCCGGTGATCCCCCTGGCTGGAGCACTTTGCGTGCTCTTTAAGCGGGGCAGAGGTATAAACATACCCTTGCTTATTAGTTCGGTTGTTCTAATCTTAGGTATCTGCGGGCTTAGCAGTGTTTTTGGGGGTACGCCCATAGACCACGGAATACCGCTTCCTGGTCCTTATGCGCCGGCTTTTCATGCCGATTCCCTGTCTGTGATTTTTGTGCTGCTGGCCGCCTTTCTCTGGGTGATTGTTTCCATATACACTCCGGAATATATGAAACATGAAGGCGGTTCCAGGAGGTTTGAGTTTTATGCGTTACTGATTTTGTCAGCTGTTCTAGGCATTTTTTTAGCAGGTAATCTAATTACATTGTTATTCTTTTTTGAGCTGATGACGATTACCTCGTTTTTCTGGGTTACTCATCGGTGGAACCAGGAAGCCATCAAAGCTGGTTATTACTACTTGTTTTTCAATATCATTGGAGGGCTTTTGCTGGGTTTTGGGATTGTGTTGTTGGACGCGGCTACGGGGGTATTACCTGATATTGGCACAGGCTTAGTGACACCTGTTAACGCTACAGCATTTGGTTGGAGTATTATGCTCTTTGTGGTGGGGTTTGGGATTAAAGCCGGCATGGTACCCTTGCATCTTTGGCTTCCGCATGCGCACTCAGCAGCGCCAGCCCCTGGCAGTGCGCTCCTATCAGGATTATTAATCAAGGTGGGCGCTTATGGATTGATTCGGGCAGGTGAGTTTGCCGGCTGGGGCAGAGAATTAGGGAGCGGAGTTGCTTGGTTAGGGCCCGCCCTGGCAATTATTGGCGTTATCACAATGTTGGTTGGCGTTGCAGCAGCATTGCTTCAAGGTGATGCAAAGCGGCTGCTGGCTTACCATAGTGTCAGCCAGATGGGTTATATTATTCTGGGGCTGGGTATTGGACTTTATCTGGGATCTGATGGGAGCCTCGGCCTTGTTGGCGCGATTTATCATCTTGTCAACCATGCTCTCTTTAAAACCGCCCTATTTCTGGGTGTCGGTGTGATCTATATTCATACAAAAGAGACTAATTTGTATAAGCTTGGCGGGCTATGGCGCCGTTTCCCGGTGACTGCATTTCTGATGTTATTGGCCGTTTTAGGCATTACCGGGGTGCCAGGATTGAATGGTTATGCCAGTAAGACTTTGCTCCATCACGCAGTCAGTCTGGCTGCAGAGACAGGAACAATATGGTCTGTTTGGGCAGAGCGGTTGTTTTTAGTGGTGGGGGTTGGTACGGCAGCCTCCTTTGCGAAATTGTACTATCTTATATTTCTAAGAAAACCGGCTAAAATTGGGAACGCTCCTAATACTAGCTCCAGGCTCGAAGCGGCGCCTAAAGCAGCTATGTCTGTTAAGCTCCGCGCGGGTATGTCAGCAGCCAGGCCCCTGGTGGCTATGTCGGTATTGGCTGCTGCTATGGTGGGAATTGGACTGGTGCCGGGGTTATTCCCCAGTGCTATAGCATCACCGGCGGTGCAGGCATTAGGCATGGAGAATGCCGCTGCCAGCCTGGTCGGTTTGTCATTTTGGAATGCAGGCGATCTCACGGGTATATTCATTACATTAATTCTGGGCATCTTGATTTGCTGGGCCGGACTCAGAAGCGGCATATTTCATTGGCATCCTCCGAAGTGGTTGACATTGGAAGGTTTGGGAATGCTGGTGGGACGGGCTGTGTCAGTTCTTTTGCGGATGGGGGAGAAGTTTTACCGCACGGTGATTAAGGCGGTTCGCAATGTTTTAAAAAACTCGGGAGCACGCACTTACCTGGCCTGTCGCAAATTTGATCAATCAAGAAGCGGTGAGATCTTCGGGCTAAAATTAGTAGGTGTCAGCATAGATGCGGGCATACTGTTTATATTGCTGGCATTGCTGATAGCCGGGCATGTCATGCTTAACCCTGGCTTTCGTTGACAACGCGCCGGAGGTGTCATATAATTAGATGTGCTGACGCTAAGCGACATAATGAAGACGATTAGTGGCGCAGTGATAAAGGCAGCTAAATTAACTTCAGAGCATAGCATAGTTTTTAGGCCGGCGTAGCTCAATTGGCAGAGCAGCTGAATCGTAATCAGCAGGTTGTCCGTTCAATTCGGATCGCCGGCTCCAGAATTAATGAAGGCTTTTGGGGATTGCCCAAAAGCCTTTTTAATCTTCAGGTGCGTTAAGTTGCTTGACAGGTGGCTGTAATGTGTATATAATTAAGGCACGCAGTTAAAATCAAGATAGGGGTCATAAAAGAGAGGCAGGTGGGGAAAATGGATTATGACGAAAGTAGTTGCCCAAAAACGGTATTATTTGGGCCGAAACGGTCATCCGCATTTTCCCCAATTAAGGTACGCCGGACTACCTGAGGATTTAGATTGTCCTGCATGTCTTTTTCGGGAAACTGGGGTTTGTGCGGAACCTCAACGGCCGGAAAGAAGGTGCATTTATGACCAATATCTTCGAACTCAATCCCAGAGAGTCTATTCACAACCTTATTGAACGACATGAATGGGCTGAACTTAATCGAATTGCAGAAGGCCTTTCGATGCCCGAACTTGCCGATATGCTGACCGGTTTGGAAAAGGTTGATCAGACGGCTTTGTTTCGGAATATTTCATCGTCATTGTCAGCCGGTGTGTTTCCCTATCTTCCCTACGAGAATATTACAACTTTGCTTAAAGGGTTAACGGATAAAGAAATCCGGGTTTTGCTGGCCAGCATTTTTCCGGATGATCGGACTAAATTATTTGAGATACTGCCCGGCCAGACAATACAGCGGCTCCTAAATCTTCTTGCTCCGGATGATCGCAAACAAGTTAACCGTTTACTTGGCTTTCCGGAGGAAAGCGTTGGGCGTTTAATGACCCCGGATTATGTGGCCGTCCGGCCTGATTGGACTATTACTCAAGCTCTTTCACATATTCGGGCGTATGGGAAAAATAGCGAGACAATCAACAATATATTTGTTACCAATCAGGATTGGCAGCTACTCGCTAATATTGAACTCAGGCGACTGATTCTGGCCGATCCGTCTACTTCAATTGAGCAGATCATGGATCATAAGTTCGTTTGTCTATCACCCCTTGATGATCGGGAACAGGCCGTTCGTATGATACAGCGTTTCGATGTGTTCGTTCTGCCGGTTGTTGATGATGATGGCGTTCTACTTGGCATTGTAACTGCTGATGACGTGTTTGATGTTGCTCAGGAGGAAGTAACTGAGGATTTCCAGAAGTCGTCTGCAATTGCTCCGCTTAGGGCTTCCTATGGTGAAGCGGGCATTAAAGAATTATACCTTAGCCGGGTTGTTTGGTTGATAACATTGATTTTTGTCAATTTGATTTCATCGGGGATTATTGCCGCCTATGAAAAAACGCTTGCTTCCGCTATTTCGCTGGCATTCTTTATCCCCTTACTGATCGATAGTGGCGGCAATGCCGGGTCGCAATCGGCTACCATAATGATTCGTGCCTTGGCTACCGGAGAAGTGCGTTTTTCTGATTGGTACCGTGTTTTGCTGAAAGAGCTTGTTGTGGGAGCGGCCCTCGGAGTCACTATGGGGTTTGGCGGTTTAGCCCTTGGGCTTTTCCGTGGCGGAATAATGATGGGGTTGACTGTCGGAATTTCAATGATCGGTATTGTAGTTGTGTCCAATTTAATCGGTATGTTACTTCCGTTTTTATTAACTCGATTTAAACTGGATCCCGCTGTGGCCAGCAGTCCCTTAATTACGTCCATAGCAGATTCAGCCGGTTTGCTCATTTATTTCAGTGTTGCTGCTTTGCTTTTGCGTCTACCCCTCTAGATCTCTATGAGTATTAAATCAAGATGCCCCTCCCATTTGTGGAAGGGGCATCTTGTTAAGGTGGCGATCTCCGTGCGTCACGCACTGCGCACCACGCGTCGCGCACTAGCTCGGGCGGCGAGAGCTGTCCAGCCAGCGATTGAGGCTTTCCAAAATTGCTCCTTCTTCCAGCTCCATCAACGATTGCTCAGCCCATCCGGGAAAGCTCTGTGATTCACAAGCGGTGACAAGCGTGACAAGCGGTGACAAAAACGCATCAGCCGCTTTTTCTTCTTCACTGGCAGAATCCTCTCCCACTCCATATTCGCGTAGGAAAGCATCGGCTGCCTCTGCGCTGAGCGAGCTTATTACATTGCGCTGGTCACCATACGCAGAACCTTTTCCGAGCAGATTGAAGTCCAGCATCATCGCGGAGGATTGATCCTTTGCGACTACAAGGTTCGTCCAGTAGAAATCATTATAGGTCAGCGTACGGGGCAGGTCGGCAATTTTGTGGCGGATTTCGTCAAAACGCGCGCGGATCGCCGACCACAGTGCATTATCAGGCGTATCTGTAATGCGCGCGACCATGTCCAGATTGGATAGCGTAATCTTATCGGTTTCATCATAAAGCTCCGGAGACGCCGGAAGCTCCGGAGACGCCGCCAGGCCATTCTGCCCCAGATACGCTCGTCCCTTGCCGTGCAGTTTCCTATACCATTTGGCAATGGCTGTAGCCACCTTTGGGTCGGATAAATCCGCTTCACAGCCCAGCCTGTATTCCGAGCTGTGTTCAACATCAGGCAACAGCAGCGCGCACGCCGTATGTTTAAGCATCGGAAGGGTAGGTATGCCAAGCGCGGCCAGCATCTCGTAATTTGCAATCTCTCGCCTGTCCTCCGGATTTTCGAGCACCTTGAGTACATAATGCGCGCCTCCCGACTCCACGCGATGCACCGCAATGCCTGCCTTCTGGCGAATTTTCTGCACTACTGGCAGGCGAACCCCCATTTGGGCAAGCTGCAAAATATGGGATGTTGGCAGCAATTTTTCGGGTTGGCCGAGCTCTTTCAGAATGTGATTGATTTGAACCATATTCTGTTCTCCAATACCTTCCCAACTCAGTATTTCGACACCGCTGTAGCTTTGCAGCTGGGATACATACGCAATTTTATGGGCATTCATAGCCCGTTTTGCGTTCTCGGGCAGCCGCTCGGTGAGCAGTTTGATTGGCGGCAACACTACAGGCTCTTTCGGCGGAAAGGTTTGATCAAACTCATCAACTTCCTGCGGGTCTGTATCGTATACCTTATCATAGATATACCGCCCACTAACGCCGTCCAGCGCTCCATCATAGAGCGGCATGGCCATCAGCGCATCAAAGCTTTTCCCGTTTTCGGAGGTAATTCCAAATGAACTTGCCCGATTGAATCCAAAGCGGGGATAGTAATCTGGATGCCCGTAGAAGATAATTGCCCGATACCCAAGCTTCTGCGCTTCCAAAACACTGTGGCGCATCAGCGCAGTGCCGATGCCTGCCCGCTTATATTCCGGCAGAACGCTAATCGGGCCGAAATTCAGCACTTCGATCTCGCGGTCATCCGGTGTGATGACCCCGGCGATGCTGTAAATGATATGCCCAGCAAGCTGTCCGTCCACCTCGGCCACGAAATCCAGCTCCGGCACAAAGGAGGGCAGGTTTCGCAGTTTATGGACAAGTAGATGCTCGCCGTCGCAAGTGGGCTGGTTCATGCAGCCCCAAAAAGCTTTGCGGGTCAGCTCCTCCACGGCGTGATAGTCTTGCGGTTTCTCTAGTCTTATTCGTATTGTGCTTGTCATTGTGGTTGTGGCACCTCCTGTATTTTCGTAAAGCTTCGGTTTTCGCAATAATGCGCCTGACGTCTTATACATAACTCAATCCTCGCTCTCACTCTGCTTTTAAATCCGTTTGGGTCTATTTGGGCATTTAGGCATAAAAATGCCGCAGCAAGCAGCCATCGATCGCTGCAAACTGCGGCTAGTTACAGGTGATGCATGGGTCAAAAGTGGACACGGACACCCCTGTTCGTATGCGCACAAAAATCTACAGTATTCACGAAAGGTTACCCAAAGCGGCACAGCAATAAATAATAAATGGCGGCTCTCTATGCCTTGAAAGACCTCATAATGCACCTTGCCTTGCCAGAATATTGCCATGCCCAATATGCTGTTCTAGACTAAGGCCACCTTAAAGGCAATGGACACGGAAATAACGTACATGAAACAACGGCTCCTTTCGTGTTCTACGAAGCAGGGGTGAATATCACTCCCAAAAACCGAATTTAGCATACCATTTCTTGCCTCAAAAATCAATTCTTAAAGCCGAGATCCCAAATCTGTTAATGGGAGCGGCAAAACTGAATGCGGCTTGCTTCTGTGATTATCTTAAACCGCCTGGATGATTGGACACATCGGAACACCCAGTAGGCGGAAGAAGTTGAACAAAGCATCATTGATTTGAATAATGACGATTTCGCCAGTCTCTTTGCTTTCGCCAATGACGTACGGAATCGGCTCCTGCGCCCCGATAAACATGCGAAACACGCACAGGACGTTGACTGAAGCGAGAGATGCCGGAGGTGCGGTCGTAGGTTCGCAGATAGGAATACCAGCCTCTAACAAGGAAGTAAAGACTTCCTCAGAAACATGGACCAGCATAATACGATCAGTTTCGGTATTTTCAACCACCGCATAAGGCTGAAGCGGGGTGCCAAGCTGGAAGAGACAGCGCACGGCAAATGAATTGCCAGCGTTATTCATGAACTCCCCCCCTTTTACAGATCATCTTTTCTGGCACTATCTTATGAGATGTTGGGACAGGTTGACACTCTATTAGGCGGGGATCACAAGCAAAGTTAAACAATATTATGGGGCCAGGCGTAAAAATAGCCGAAATTGCATATGATAAATATGTCGCAAGCACCGCCTCATACTTAACCAGAGGCAAAGCACCAACTGTTTCGCGCGCCCAAGCATTGGCGGCTCTTGAACTAAATGGTAATGGCATACAGGATTGACAATGATTGTCTGTTATGATATACTAATATTGGTATTCCGCAACTCGTGGCGGAGTACCTTATGTTTTATTTCTGACAAATTTCCTTTAAATGGGGAGGGGACCCAAGAACATGGGCAAGTATGTTTTATCAGAGCCGATCTATGAAAACCTGTTGCAGCAGCTTGTGTCCATTGAGGAGCAGAAGGAGCAGCAAATCAATAATTTCCTCTGCACATCTCCCCGGGAGCGTGACGAGTGTATTCAAATTCTCAAAAAATATCTGAATTGTCTGGATCAGATTCTCAGAACAGCTGAGCGTAATAATACCGCACAGGATGAAATGCCTTTTGTCACGGTCGATAGTTATGTCCAGTTATATGATTACGAGACTGATACTATCGACGAATTCCGCGTGATCAGTCCTTTCAATGAGCAAGTGGAGTTTAATGACATTTCATTCCTCTCGCCCCTCGGCAAAGAACTGCTGATGAAAAAAGTCGATGAAGAAGTGATTGTGAAAGCACCGGGAGGTACTTTCAGATACCGCATCGAGTCCATCAGAATGTAGCCATTACTTGGTGGCATTCGGTCGGCTGCCCGGCTTGACAATTGGCATCGCAGTGCGGCACATGGGGCATTCAGACGCTTCAAACGACTTTACTTCCAAAGTTCTTACGGCGCGGGTAGGCACTCCAAATTGGACGGCCCCCGCGCTTCTGTCTATTATGGCACCTACGGCGGTTACACAGCCTCCCAGGGTGGTGGCGACTTCAATAACTTCCCGGACAGATTTCCCGGTTGTCAGGACATCCTCGGTTACCAGAATGCGGCTGCCGGGTGCGAAGGTTTGGCTGCGTTTCAAGCACATAATGCCGTTTTCCCTTTCGGTGAAAAGGGCTCGCACACCCAGCGCACGCGCTACCTCATAACCTAGCACAATGCCGCCCAAGGCAGGGGAGAGTACCAAATCAAACTGGAGATCGTTAAAGAGTTCGGCTAAGTGGCGTGCAATGGGCTCGAAATAGGCCGGGTACTGCGAAAGCATAGCGCATTGAAGGTATTGATCACTGTGGCGTCCGGAAGTCAACTGAAAATGTCCATTCTTTTGCCAGACACCGCTCTTGACAAGGATTTCATCAATTTCTGTCACGTTAAGTAAGTTTGTCATGCAGAACCCTCCCGTATCTTTTTTTCTCTTCTTTTCTTGTCGTGCCATTTTTGGCTGTTTTGTTTCAACTGCGGGCTTCGTTAAGCATTAGGCGCGCCGCTGCTCCGGGATCGGGTGCGGTGGTGATTGGGCGCCCGACAACGATGAAATCTGCACCGCATTGCAGGGCTTGTGCTGCTGACATGGTTCTCTTTTGATCGCCGGTCTGAGTGCCGGAGGGGCGTATACCAGGCGTGACAATCAGAAAACCGGGTCCCAGATGCTTGCGAATCATGGTAATTTCCTGGGGAGAAGCCACTACACCGTCCAACCCGGATGCGCCAGCCAGTTTGGCTAGTCGCAGAACGGTGTCTTCAACGTTAGTCTCCGCGAAGCCAATGTCTTGCAAATCCGGACTCTCCAGACTAGTGAGGACCGTCACTCCGATGAGTCTGGGGCGCCGGATTTTGCTTTCTACTTCAAGACGGTTTAGCTCTGCCACCGCAGCTTCCATCATAGTGCGACCACCAGCGATGTGGAGATTAAGCATGAATACGCCCAGGGCGGTGGCGGCGGTACGTACGGCACTGGCCACGGTATTCGGGATGTCATGGAACTTCAAGTCAATAAAGACTTCTTTCCCTTTGCTGTGGATTAGTTGGATGATTGACGGCCCAAATGTGGTAAAAGCTTCATTGCCGATTTTATAAACGTCGACACTGTCCTTGGTAGCATCAATCAGTTCTTCGGCGCGGTCAAGGCTGGCAGTATCAAGGGCTAGAATGAGTGGAGATATGGGCTTCATGGAAAGCGTAGACATGGCAATCCTCCTGTAAGATGATAAAGTAGGGCATTAAGTCTGTCCCGAAATAGCTCATTTTGATCTAATTGGATCGCAGGTCTTGGATGTTGGCGGCACCTTTGTTGGCGACCCACTGATCCAATCCGGCGCATAGTTCGACAGGTGCGTCCGGGCGGGTAAAGTTGAGGGTGCCTAAGCCAACGGCGCTGGCACCGGCCAGGATCATTTTCTGTACGTCTTCCAGTGTACTGACGCCACCCATCCCGATAACAGGCAGTTTGGTGGCGGCAGCGGTCTGGTGGACGCAGCGCAATGCCAGTGGGAATACTGGCGGGCCGGAAAACCCGGCGTAGGTGTTCTCAAAAACCGGGCGCCCGGTATTAAGATCGATA
The DNA here is from genome assembly GCA_002399265.1 of Firmicutes bacterium UBA4882. GTDB lineage: Bacteria > Bacillota > UBA4882 > UBA4882 > UBA4882 > UBA4882. The sequence continues at coordinate 25,348 of DHDG01000002.1, forward strand.
TCCATGCCGAGGAAGGTGTTACACATTACGATAGCGTCTGCGCCGCCAGCTTCGGCAGCGCGCACAGTATCGGCGATGGAGGTCACATTCGGAGTAAGCTTCACTAATAACGGTTTGCTGGTGGCATGCCGTACTTGTCCAACCAGCGCCTCAATTTTGGTCGGATCGGCACCGAACGCCAAGCCGCCTTCACGAACGTTCGGACAGGACAAGTTCAGCTCATAGGCGTTGATGACAGCATATTGGTTCAGGCGGGCCGCGAGCTTAGTATAGTCAGAGGACACACTGCCAGCCAGACTGGCGATTACTACGGTATCCAAATCGCCCAGCAGTGGGATGATATCCTTTTCAAACTCGTCCAGGCCGGGGTTAGCTAATCCAATGGAATTTAGCAGACCGCCATGACACTCGCGGATACGCTGGCCGGGATTGCCGGGGCGTGGCTCAGGCGTTACTGACTTCAGTGTAATGGCCCCCCAGATACCTGGATCCAGCACCGAGCGGTAAGCCTCGCCAAAGGCATAAGTACCGGAGGCAGCGATCAGGGGGTTTTTCAGAGTCAGTGACCCCAGCGTGCAGGACAGGCGTGAGTCCTGCACGTCTTGTGTATCCTGAGCGTACCGAGCGTTCTGTGCGCTCTGTGAATCCGTACTACTACTCATTCTACGCATCCCAGTTCACCACCGTAGCATCCAGCACCGGTCCTTCGCTGCAAAGGAGCACCGATCCTGTCTTTGTCCCGCAGGAGCATCCCTGACAAGCACCCATACCGCAGCCCATCATGCGCTCCAGCGAAACCTGTAAAGGAAGCCCTCTTTCCCGGCAGAACGCGGCCAGGCTTTTGAGCATGACATGCGGCCCGCAGGCATAGACCATGACCCCATTGGTATCGGTAGGGTCAGCATCATCGGCAACATCGCTGACACCAACGGTAGCGTCGTCTCGGACGGAAAGAGAGGCCAGTTGTTCACGAAAGAGATCAACGGCTGTTACCGGATTACAGGTTACATTAATGGCAGTGCCCGGAGGGGTGATGAGTTCTGGGGCCAGGGCATCTTCCTGGTCGCGAAAACCGGCAGCCAAAGAAACCTGTTGAGCGTTACGTAGCAATTCGGCAGCCAAAAAATGTAACGGCGCAACTCCGCATCCTCCGCCTACAAGGAAGTGGTGTTGGGCCGGCTTTACTTTAAACCCGTGTCCAAGAGGGCCTAATATCTGGAAGGGATGTCTGGCAACGTCAGAATCGCAAAACATTGCTGTCGCAGTCCCGCGTGCCTCAATCAATAGGGATATGCGCCTGCTCTGCGGATCCCAGCGGTGAACACAAAAGGGGCGGGGGAGCAGGACAGGGACCTTTTCGCTCTTTAACGTGACAAACTGTCCAGGATGAATGGACAGCTGTTCAGGTAGTATTAAGTTCATCCGATAAAAGCGCTGGTTGAGACGATCAACGCTTTCCGGAATAATGCGGTAAAGCTTGGGTCCTTGAGCGCCGCACAGCAAAATATTCACTCCTCTGTTAGATAGCTGTTGTAAGACGGCGGTTGTCAGATAGCTGCCAGGTGCCGTGATCTGCCGCAGTATTTGCTCATGGCCATTTTGAAAAGACTCATTCTGACGGCCACGCCATTATTGACCTGTTCTAAAATAATGGACTGCGGACCGTCGGCCACTTCAGAAGAAATCTCGATGTCGCGATTGATCGGTCCGGGATGCATGACGAGCAGATCCGGTTTGGCGTAGCGCAGTCTGGCGCTGTTGATTTGATAATTGTCGCGGTAATAATCCAGTCTCTTATGGTAGTCTTCTTCCTGCCGTTCAAACTGCATGCGCAGAGCCATGACGGCGTCAGCGTTTTCCAGCGCCGCGGTTAAGTCGTATTCTACTTCGGCACCAAGGTTTTTGTATTCCTGGGAGACCAAATCCTCAGGACCGCAAAACACTACTTTAGCACCGAATTTGAGCAATCCATATAAGTTGGATTTGGCAACCCGGCTATGCCGAATGTCTCCAACGATGACGATTTTTCGGCCGCTTAAGTTCTTGAAATGATCGCCCAGTGTGAAAATATCGAGAAGCGCTTGTGAGGGGTGTTCTTCGGAACCGGCGCCGCCATTAAGAACAGGGATACTCAGGATGTGGGCGGCGGTCGACAAAGCATCCGGATCGGAATGTCTGATTACTATCGCATCTGCTCCAAGCGCTTCCAGGTTCATGAGGGTATCTTCAAAGCTTTCTCCTTTAGCAACGCTGCTGCCGATGGTGGCAAAATTGACTACGTCAGCCCCCAGCTTTTTGGCAGCGACTTCAAAAGAAATCCGAGTACGGGTGCTATTTTCAAAGAAAGCATTCACCACAACTGTTCCGGAAAGCAGGGAGGACTTTTGACGACTGTGCAGGATTTCACGCATTGCATAAGTCTCGCGGAAAATAGTCTCAATATCCAGGCGTTCCATATCCTTGAGTCCGAGGATGTCCCGTTTTGCACAACTTACTGTCATTGCATGCTCCCCCTCATTTTTCTGCCCCGGGCACCGCAGGCCGTAAAAAAACCTGCCGATGGAACCGGCAGGCGGGGCTAAGCGTGGGTTTCAGCCGCCACGGCTCCTTAGCAGCCTCACTGGACTGCAATTAAAGGTGCGGGTTGCAGTTATACGCAATACGGTTTTGGTACTTTGCTTGATTTTCAGGCAAAAAATAAGGCCTCTTCGCAATCTACGAAAAGGCCACAAAGGACAACACCTGATAATAGGCCTTTTCGATTTCACAGAATCGACTTAAAGGTTCTTTCTAATATTTTAACCTTCTCATCAGTAAAAAGTCAAGATCGATCCGCAAAGAAGATCGGAACTTTGGGGACGGTTCTAAAAGTGCATTATTCCTGAATATGTCAATTTGCACTTTTAGAACCGTCCCCAAAGTTCGCCAAGTTTCGCTCTCTGGAAAAAAGGGCTCTGAAATGAAAAATCCATTCTTGCAGGAAGTAAATTGCCGGTGCTGCTCGAATATCTACCTCCAGTCCCGTTATAAGCCGCAAATGTGGAGAAGGGGTTGGGTTTTTGGATAAAACTGCTCGGGAAGCCTATAGCGAGGCCGTTTTGCAGGAGGTCCTCCGCAGGTTTGGCGCGGAACCAGGTTCGATCAAGGCATTAAACGGATTTGAAAGCTTTATTTATGAATACACGCGCAACGGGCAGGAACTCGTCTTGCGCGTGACGCACAGCGGTCGGCGCTCGCCCGCAGAGATTGAGGGGGAGATCGACTGGCTGAATTATCTGACTGATCGTGATGTGCCAGCTGCACGCGCCGTGCCTTCCATGAACGGCAACTTTGTCGAAGTCGTCCCCGGCGCCAATGGCTTTTCCTTTCTGGCAGCCTCCTTTGTCAAGGCAGCCGGCGGATCGGCCAGAAGGCCGGAAATTTGGAACACTACGCTGTTCAGAGAAATGGGTCGCATTATGGGACGCATGCACAGGCTCACCAAAGCATACCAACCTCGGAACCCGTCCTTAAAGCGGCCATACATTGAAATTGACTTCGATGGGATGGAACGCTTTATCCCTGCTTCCGAAACAATCGTTCTCGAGAAAGCCGGAGCGATTCGCGAACGACTACGCCACTTGCCTAAGGATATTAATTCCTATGGACTGATCCATTTTGATTTTCATCGGGGCAATTTCTTTGTCGATGAGGGGCGGATCACGCTCTTTGATTTTGATGACTGCCTATACGGATGGTTTGCGGCTGATATCGCCATCAGCCTGTTCTATGCGGTCCCGCATCACTGTGAAAGCAAGGAAGACCTGGATAACGCCGCCCGCTTTATGGATTATTTTATGGAAGGCTATCGGATGGAGAACATGATCAGCTCACAATGGATGCGCACCATACCGCTTTTTCTCAAGCAGCGGGAGATTGACTTATATGCCGTCGTGCATCGCAGCATGGATGTTAATAATCTGGATCAATGGGGTACCAGCTATATGACCAGGCGCAAATGGAAAATTGAAAACGACATTCCCTTTGTGGATCTTGACTTTGCGCAATGGGGCTGTTGAAGAAAGCCGATTTGGAGAAATGACGCGGGAAATGAAATGACGCGGGGACGGTTCCTCTGTC
>DHDG01000002.1:29683-50774 GCA_002399265.1 Firmicutes bacterium UBA4882
ACTTTACACATGTCAAGTAAATTTGTATAATGTATACAGAAAGATAAATTTGATGACAAAGCTATTATTGCGTCCAGATTTCTCTGTTAAGGATATCGTTCTTGCACAGCCGTTTGACGCAAAGGGGGGAAGTATTATGGCCAGTCTGGGAGAACGCGTCAAGAAAATCAGGTCCAATTCTGGTATCAGCGTACGGGATTTAGCTGCTAAAGTCGGCGTTTCCGCCAGCTTTATCTACCAGCTGGAAAAGGATGAAAGTGCCCCTTCGTTTTCAACCTTGAAACGTATTGCCGGTGAGCTGGGAACTTCGGTGGGAGTGCTTACCGATGACGTCTTGCCAGAAAACTGGCTCATTGTTAAAAAAGAAAATTTGCGTCATGTGATCACCGGTGAGGACGGGTTCAACCTTAATATTATGGCATTTTTGGGCTCCCGAGACAAACTGATGCAACCGCATCTATTCTCGGTCGATCCTGGCAAAACAGTAGAATTGAATGTCTATGATCACGAACACGACGACTTGTTCGTCCTGATTCAGGGGGAACTCGAGTTTTGGGCTCAAGGACACTGGTACCACATCGGTGCTGGTGAAGCCGCTTACTTTTCGTTGCACAACGCTTCCAAAATACGCAACCCGGGGACTGAGGAAGCCGCCGGGGTTTGGGTGGTGTCGCCTCCGGGTGTTTGAAACGCCCGAAACAGTCCAAAGCATCGTAGAAAAAGGGGGTAATTATCATGAGTCCTGAAAGCAGGAAGTTTAGCAAAGTCGATGCAATTATTCGTAATCATGATTCCAAACCGTCTCATCTAGTCGCTATCCTGCAAGAGATCCAAGCCGAATACCGTTATTTACCTGAGGAAGTCCTGACCTATGTTGCTACTGCTCTGGGAATTCCCGCAGCAACTGTTTATGGTGTCTCGACGTTCTACACCCAGTTTTCAATGAACCCGAAAGGCAAATACATTATCAAGGTTTGCAACGGGACAGCCTGTCACGTAAAAGGTTCGGAGAAAATTAAGTATTTGGTCCAGAAAGAATTGGGACTGAACGATAAGAAAAATACAACCGATGATCTGCAGTTTACTTTGGAAACGGTTTCCTGCATCGGCGCTTGCGGTCTGGCACCGGCAGTGATGGTTAATGATAATGAAGTTCATGGTCAAATGACTCCCGAAGCGATGGAGATCGTGCTCAAAGATATTAAATCGAGAAAAGACACTACTGAGGCTGCGGCCGCCGGAAAGGAGAACTGACAATGTTAAAAACAACGGAAGCATTAAAAAAGGTTCAAACCGGCGTCCAAAAAGCTATTGGAAAGCAAAAGGCCAGAGTGCTGCTTTGCGCAGGAACTGGCTGTGTTGCCAACGGTTCATTGAAAATCTATGATGAGTTTGTGCGCGTTCTTAAAGAGAAAAAGCTGTACACCACAGTCGACGTTCTGCTCCAAGCAGAAGGCAGCGACAGTGGGATCGTCGTTTCGCACAGCGGTTGCCATGGCTTTTGCCAGAGAGGACCCTTGGTACGGATTGAGCCGCTTGACATCTTCTATACCAACGTCAAGCCGGGAGATGTGGCTGAAATTGTCGAGACCACGCTAATTAAAGGCGAGCCGGTCGAGCACCTGCTCTATCATGATCCCGCCACCGGGAAGGCGTCTAGGAATGAAGAAGGCGTGCCTTTCTATAAGAAGCAGATGCGGGTATCGCTGCAAAACTGCGGGAAAATTAATCCGGAAGATATTCGTGAATATATAGCACATGACGGCTATCAAGCCATTGCCAAAGCCGTTCTGGAGATGACTCCGGAAGAAGTTATTAAGACCGTTCTGGATTCAGGACTGCGTGGCCGTGGTGGCGGCGGTTTCCCAACCGGCCGCAAATGGCAGTTTGCCAGAGACAATAAAAGCGATAAGAAATACGTCGTCTGTAACGGTGACGAGGGTGACCCGGGCGCATTCATGGATCGTAGCGTGCTCGAAGGCGACCCGCACCGTGTAGTTGAAGGCATGATGCTAGCCGGTTACGCCATCGGAGCCGACGAAGGCTATGCCTACGTCAGAGCGGAATATCCGCTGGCAGTGTCCCGTTTACGTAAAGCAATTGAAGACGCCCGCAAGGAAGGACTACTGGGCAAAAACATCTTCGGTACCAACTTTAGCTTTGACATCAATATTAAAGAAGGTGCCGGTGCTTTTGTCTGCGGCGAGGAGACAGCTTTGCTGGCTTCGGTCGAAGGACGCCGCGGTATGCCGAATCCGCGTCCGCCCTATCCGGCTGTAAAAGGCTTGTGGGGTCAACCGACAGTTATCAATAACGTTGAAACATTGGCCAACTTGAGCCCCATCCTCCTGAATGGTCCGGAGTGGTTCCGTTCCTACGGTATGGGGAACAGCAGCGGCACGAAGACATTCGCGCTGGCCGGTCATGTGGTGAACACCGGACTGGTTGAAATCCCAATGGGCAGAACCCTGCGCGAAATCGTGTTTGAAATTGGCGGCGGCGTCCGCGAAGGTCATCAGTTTAAGGCAGTACAGATCGGTGGTCCGTCCGGAGGTTGTCTCTGCGAGCAGCATTTGGATCTACCGATGGAATATGATTCATTGAAAAGCGTCGGTGCCATGGTCGGATCAGGCGGTATGGTTGTCATGGATGAGACAACCTGTATGGTACGGATCGCCAGGTTCTTTATGGAGTTCGCTCAGAACGAATCCTGCGGCAAGTGCGTGCCGTGTCGTGAGGGAACGAAGCAGATGCTGGGGTTACTAACGAAGATCACTGAGGGCCAGGGAACGATGGAAGACTTGGCGCTGCTTGAAGAACTGGCTTTGTCGGTTCGGGACGGCGCACTCTGCGGTCTGGGCAAAACTGCCCCTAACCCAGTGCTGACAACGCTGAAATACTTCAAGCATGAGTATCTGGCTCACATCCAGCAGAAACGTTGCCCGGCAGGCGAATGCCCGGCCTTGAAGTCCTATACGATAGATCCTGAAAAATGTAAGGGCTGCGGCTTGTGCCTCAGAAATTGTCCAGTCAACGCCATCAGCGGCGAAAAAGGCAAACCGCATGCGATTGACGGAGATAAATGTATCAAGTGCGATACCTGTATTCAAAAATGCCGCTTTGGTGCTATTAATAAGAATTAATGAAGGAGGCGATCCAAATGGCCAAAATTTTGGTGGATAACAAAGAAGTAGAACTCAATGGTGAGCGGAATCTCCTGGAGGTTATCCGGAAAGCCGGGATCAACCTCCCCACCTTCTGTTACCATTCGGAACTGTCGATTTACGGTGCCTGCCGGATGTGTACTGTGGAAGTCGAAAAAATGGGACTGGTAGCAGCTTGCTCCACCCCTCCGACCGATGGTATGGTCGTTTATACCAACACTGATCGCACCCGCAGATTGCGTCGCATGGTCATTGAATTGTTACTGGCGGATCATCATCGCGATTGCACCACCTGTGATAAGAACGGCTCTTGTAAACTGCAGGAACTGGCTTATCAGTTGGGCGTCCGGAAAGTTAGATTCCCCGAGAAGACGGAGCTTAAACCGATCGACACCAGCAGCACCGGTCTGGTCCGCGATCCGAACAAATGTATCCTTTGCGGCGACTGCGTACGGATGTGCAGCGAAGTCCAGGGTATCGGCGTGTTGACCTTTGCCAACCGTGGCAGCAAAACCGAAGTAACGCCCGCATTTAGCAAGCCGATGGCTGAAGTTGATTGCGTGTCCTGTGGACAATGCGTATCCGTTTGTCCTACTGGAGCGCTGACCGTTAAATCTGAAAAAGAAGCTGTCAGGAAGGCACTGGACGACCAGACCAAGACAGTCGTGGTCCAAATCGCACCGGCAGTGCGCGTGGCCGTTGGCGATGCCTTTGGAGAAAAGCACGGCGAAGCCGTGACTGGCAAGATTGTCACAGCCTTAAGGCGCATGGGCTTTAACAAGGTTTTTGATACGGTAATTACCGCTGACCTGACCGCCATAGAGGAAACCACCGAATTCATCGATCGTGTGCAGAATAATCGTAACCTGCCGCAGTTTACTTCTTGCTGCCCCGGATGGGTTAAGTACTGCGAACAGTTCCATCCCGACCTCCTGGACAACTTGTCCACCTGTAAGTCGCCGCAGCAGATGTTTGGTGCGGTTGCCAAACGGTTCTACGCCAAAGAAATTGGTGTTGAGCCGCAGGATTTGTTCCTCGTTTCGGTGATGCCGTGTACTGCCAAGAAGTTTGAGGCACAGCGTCCCGAGTTCAGCATTGATGGTGTCCGTGATGTCGACGCAGTGCTTTCCACAGTAGAGCTGATCCAGATGATTCAGGAATCCGGACTGGTTTTTGAGGAACTGGAAGGCGAAGCTTTTGATGCCCCGCTCGGACTGGCCAGTGGCGCCGGTGTGATCTTCGGAGTGACCGGCGGCGTGGCGGAAGCTGCTCTGAGAACGGCAGCCGGAATTCTGGGCGGCGATGGTCCGCATCAGATTGACTTCCGTGAAGTACGCGGTTTTGAAGGCATTAAAGAAGCCGTGGTGACGGTCGGTGGAATCGAGTTAAAACTGGCTGTCGTGAGTGGCTTAGCCAACACCGAGAGACTGATCCAGGCGGTTAAAGACGGCAAAGCCAATTACCACCTGATCGAAGTCATGACTTGCCCGGGTGGCTGTGTTGGTGGCGGCGGACAGCCGGTATCAACCGACGGGAAAGCCCGGATCTCACGCGGCAAGAGCCTTTACGCAGTCGACAAAGAAATGCCGTTCCGTACGCCGCTGGAAAACCTGGCTGTCAATCAGATGTACGACAAGTGGCTTGAAAAGCCGGGATCTCATATCAGCCATGAATCATTGCACACCACTTATGGTCCGAAAAGACGCATCAATGGTGCTGAGATTCAAATCGAGAATTCACCGCAAGCAGTTGTTGATGTAGCGGTTTGCGTTGGTACAGGCTGCTATTTGAGAGGCGCTTATGAGGTGTTGGATCAATTTACCGATTTGGCGGACAGCGATAAATACGCCGGGTTGGTCAACCTCAAGGCCACGTTCTGTCTGGAAAATTGTGATAAAGGCGTTTCCGTCAAGGTTGGCGACAAGCTGATCACTGGAGTCAATAAAGACACAGCAGCGGCAACTTTCCGTAGAGAAGTGGACGCATTGCTGAAGTAAAACGTAAAATAGAACGTAAGCGCGCAAGCGCATTAACGCAAAAGTGCGCTTACGCAATAAGGTGTAACTTGATTAGTCGGATTATTGGCTGCGGCGCCGGTCCCGCCGCAGCCCGCCGACTTTATTTGATTATTGTCAGGGGGCCAAGAAAATGCTTATAATTGAGGTATGCGTAGGGAGTTCATGTTACTTGCGGGGAGCGCCGGAGGTGATCGCCTCTTTGCAGAAACTGATTGTAGAGCATGCCCCCGGCCGTATTGAGATCAAAGGAACATTTTGCCTGGAAAAGTGCACTCAGCAGGGAGTCACGGTGCGCTTTCAAGGGCGGGTTTTCCCCGGCGTAGAGCCTGGTGAGGAGACGCAACTCTTTGAAAAAGAGATTTTGCCAGCACTGTCGGCGGAGCCCGAATAATTTGACTGGGTTGCAGAGATTAAACCAGAACTACCGGGGCCAGGACCAGCCATCATTCGGTCTTTGAGGGGGTCGCGACCATGGATTTAATCAGAGTAAACGAAGCCCATTGCCGGGATTGTTACAAATGCCTGCGTTCCTGTCCTGTGAAAGCAATCAGGATGGAGCGCGCTCCATTCTCTCAGCAATTGCGGGCGCGTGTTGATGAATCCCGCTGTGTTCTGGATGGCCGTTGCATCGCAGAATGTCCTCAAAAGGCCAAAAGTGTCCGCCCCGCTTATCCGAGTGTCCGCAGCCTGATCGCTGTAAATGATGATGTCTGGGTGAGCCTGGCACCTTCATTTGTGGCGGCATTTGCCCACCTGCGGCCCGGACAGGTGCTGGCTGGATTACGTAAGCTGGGGTTTGCGGGGATCCGCGAGACGGCCGTCGCTGCCGAGTGGGTGGCCGCCGCGCATCGCAAGATTGCCGAAAAATCCCAGGGACCCGTAATGACCAGTAGCTGCCCGGCGATTGTGAATTTGATTGAAATGTATATTCCGGAGATGCTGCCTAATCTGGCACCGATTGTCTCTCCGATGATAGCGCATGCCCGCATGCTGAAGAAAGAAGCGCCCTGCAGGAAAGTTGTTTTTATCGGTCCCTGTTTGGCCAAATACGATGAGATTACGCGACCGGGATTGACGCAAGACGTTGATCAGGTAATTTCATTTGTGGAACTGGAAACCTGGTGGGCGGAGGAAGGTATCGACCCCTCGCAGCTCGAGGACGAGTATTTTGACGGACCTGCACCGCTGGAAGCAGTACTATTCCCGCTGGATGGTGGTCTCATCAAGACCGCAGGTCTCACTCCCGACATGTTATCCAATAGAACGCTGACTGTCTCGGGCTTGGACAACTGTCAGGACTTTCTGATTAACCTGGCCGCCAGTGAACCTGTCCCAATGCTTGTGGAAATGATGGCTTGCCCGGGCGGGTGCATCAATGGGCCTTTGATGCCTGCCGACAGCGACGATGCCTTTGCCAGACGCATGCGGATATTAAAATACCGGGAAGAACGCCCGAATTATCGAGAAAATTGCCCGTGCCCGGCAATGGAAAACAGCCTGGCTGACGATGCGCGCGCCGAGCACGCCGATTATGAATTCTTGCAGCGCACGTATGAAAATCGCCAGATCATTAGCGTAGAACCGACCGAAGAGCAAATCAAGGAAGTACTGGCCATGACCAGCAAGTATGCTCCGGAGGATGAACTGAATTGCGGTGCCTGCGGATACAACTCCTGCAAAGAAAAAGCGATCGCCGTATTACAGGGCATGGCTGATCCGGAAATGTGTATTCCGTATATGCGCACGAAAGCTGAGTCAATGTCGAACCTGGTCTTTTTTGGCACACCTAACGGCGTACTGGTGGTCGGTTCAGATGAACGGATTCTTGACATGAATTCATCCGCGGAGCGGATCTTCGGAACTTCTCGTAATCATTTGGTAGGAACATTGGCTAGTCAATGGATTATTGATTCCAGCGATTTGCGCAGGGTCTTTGAAGACAATGAAGAGATTGTCCGGCTGGAAAAGGAACTGCCCGAACTGGGGCTGATCGTTTTAGTAACAGTAGTCAGCGCGAAGAAAGAAAATGTCGCCCTCGTGATTGTTGAAGACATTACCAGTCAGCGACAGCGTGAAACAGAACTACAGCTGGTGCGCGGCGTAACGCTGGAACGTGCCCAGGAGGTAATCGACAAACAGATGGCGGTAGCGCAGAAAATCGCCGGATTGCTGGGAGAGACTACTGCCGAAACTAAAGTCATTCTAACCAAGCTGATGCGCGTCATGAAGGAAGAAGGTAATACAGATGGAGCTGTTTCTGGAGATTGGCGTCGCCCAACTGAATAAGGCTGGGGAAGAGCTTTGCGGCGATACCATTGAAACTGCCGGAAACAACGAGTCCAAAATAGTAGTGTTGGCGGATGGTCTTGGCAGTGGCGTAAAGGCTAATATTCTTTCGGGACTTACCAGTAAAATAGCAGCCAATATGCTGGAAGGCGGCTGTTCGATTGACGAAGTTATTGAGGCCTTAGCTCAAACACTGCCAGTTTGTGAAGTGCGCGGTTTGGCTTATAGCACTTTTTCGATTTCGCAGGTAATGCCGGATGGCAGCCTTTACCTTGCAGAGTATGATAATCCGCCGGCTGTTATTATCAAAGACGATGCTGTGCAGTCTGCCAAAAGGGAAAGCCGCGAAGTAGCCAGCCGTAGAATCTATGAATCACATCTGAAGCTGCTTGAAGGGGATTGGGTAGTATTGGTCAGTGACGGAGTCCTGCATGCCGGGATTGGCGGAGTTTGGAACCTTGGCTGGGGTTGGGACCGTATCGCTGAATATACGCGCAGCCTGGCAGCTACCGACATTTCAGCGCAGGAACTGGCCGAAGGTTTAGTCGCAGTCTGCGACAAGCTTTATAACAGTAAGCCTGGCGATGACACTTCCGCTGTGGCGTTGCGCGTCCGGCAGCGCCGGGAACTAACTGTGATGGTGGGGCCCCCGGCCGATCGTGATGCTGACGCTAAAGTAGTGCGTAAATTTTTGGGCAGTCCGGGCAAGAAGGCTGTGTGTGGCGGCACCACCGGTAACATCGTGGCCAGGGAAACTGGCGAGCAGTTGACTGTGGATCTGTCATCGATGGATCCACGTATTCCGCCGGTCGGTAATCTCGCTGGCATTGATCTGATCTGTGAAGGCATTTTGACACTCACTTATACTTTGGAGCGTCTTAAAGAAGAGTTCGTCGCCGGCACTGTCGGGAGCGCGGGGTTGCCGCGCAAACTGCAGTGGAAGAGAGACGGTGTTTCGCGCCTATTGAGCGCGCTTCTGGAGGCTGACGAAATCCGGTTTATGGTTGGACGAGCCTTAAATCCGGCGCATCAAAGCTCTGAAATGCCGGCGAATCTGGCGTTGAAACATAGAGTTGTTGAAGATATTGCTGCACTGCTTGAGAAAATGGATAAGCGTGTGTCGGTCTCATATACTTAATATTATTGATTAAGGCCGCTGCAACCCGCTGCCGCCGCAACAACTGAATATTACGGGTCATTCCGCCTTTAGCAGGAGGCGGAACCCCGTTAAGGCGGCGGTTTTTCCGCCGCTTGTTTTGTGGTGGGCGTGCTTGGAGGCATGCCCACTTCCATAATTGGCCAAAATAATTGATTCGGATAAAGGATTATCGGCTGTGGAACTAAAATAATAAGTAATGAAAAACTGAAAGCGCCATTCGCTACGGAAGGGGTTATTCCAGTGAACTCTACAGTGAACTCTACAGTGAACTCTGCAGTAAACTCTGCAGTGAACTCTACAGTGAACTCTGCAGTAAACTCTGCAGTGAACTCTACAGTGAACGCGATCGGTAAGGCGGGCACTGCATTAGCCGCCGAATTATCATCACTACGGCGTGAATTGCACCAAAATCCGGAGCTCTCTTTGCAGGAGCATGGTACCGCCGCCATAATTGCGGATCTGCTGGCAAAAATGGGTTGCGAAGTGCAAACTAACGTTGGGGGTACCGGAGTGGTCGGGATCCTGCGCAACGGCGGGGATAGTCCGGCGATCGCATTGCGCGCGGATATAGATGCTCTTCCGATTGCCGAGGAAACCGGCAGCAACTATGCGTCCAAGAATCCAGGTGTCATGCATGCCTGCGGTCATGACGCCCATATGACCTGTTTGATCGGAGCGATGCAGATTTTGGCGCAGCACCGCGAATGCTGGCAAGGCACTGTTAAGGCGATCTTCCAGCCAGCTGAGGAAATCGTGATCGGGGCAGAAGCCATGATTCAAGAGTCCGTACTGGAAAATCCCAAGGTGGATTGGGTCTTTGGCTTGCACGTCCAGCCAGATTTGGAGGTTGGCAAAGTCGGTGTTAAGGAAGGGCCGCTCATGGCAGCTGCAGACGTTTTTTCCATTAAGATCAAGGGCTGTGGGGGTCATGGGGCATATCCCCATCTGATACGTGACCCGATTATGGGTGCGGCCGCAGTCGTCATGAACTTGCAGACATTGATCAGCCGCAGCCGCAATCCTTTGGAACCGGGTGTGCTCTCGATTGGCACCATTCAAGGCGGTACCCAACATAACATTATCCCCGAAGAAGTCGAACTGACAGGTACTGTGCGCACTTATGATACCCGCCTGCGCACTGATATGGAAGCCTGGATCAGGCGGATCGTTAGTGGGACAGTAGCAGCCCTTGACCTTACCGCCGAAGTCGGTTATTTGCGGGGCGTGATACCGGTCAACAACCATCCAGAAGCGGCTCGTATTGCAGTAAATGCGGTCCGCAATGCTGTCGGGACACAAGCTTTGGCGGCTGCGGTTCCGGTAATGGGCAGCGAAGACTTTGCGCTCTTCCTCGAAAAAGCCTCTGGATGTTTCCTGTGGTTGGGAATCAGGAATGAAGCGGCCGGGATCGTCCATCCATGGCATAGCCCCCGTTTTGACATTGATGAGCGGGCCTTGCCCATCGGAGCGTCTGTGTTAGCGCAGTGTGTGGCGGAAGCCTGTAGTTATCATGTGAAGTTGAAAGAGTATGGGAGGTTTGGCCGATGAAAAAAAGCAAAAAGCTTTGCTTGATTTTCTTGATGGCGGCGTTCACTGTCCTAGTCCTACCGGCTGCCGGGTTTCTGTCCGGATGTGGGACCGAGAATACTGAGCAAACCGCGCAAACTGCGCAAACTGCGCAAACTTCGCAAACCGCGCAAGCCGTGCAACTGCCGCAGCACGCGCAACAGCAAAACGAACAGGAGGGGGCAGCTGTTAACGTGGACTATGAAGCGATTGCCTATGAAGTCATGCCGGACAACGTCAAAGCCCTCGTTGACGGACATAAAAAAGAAGCTGCTGTGGTAATCGTGGCGGTCAATCACAGTAAATATATCTTTATCGCGCTGGGTCCCAGGCCCACCGGAGGATACAGTGTGGCCATCAAGAGCGTTACCGAGCGCCAAGGAGTCGTGACAGTGGTCTATGGCGAACAGAAGCCGGAAAAAGGTGTCATGGTTACGCAGGCTTTTACTTACCCGTGGATTGTCATCAAAATTGATACGGAGCTGCCGGTTGACACTTTATTTGAATAAGGGACCGGGGCTTTGGTCGGCCCCGCAATCAATCTCGCCAAAAGCGCACACTGAACAGCGATAGCAGCGTCAGAATCTCCAACCTGCCGGCCAGCATCAGAAAACTCATGGTCCATTTTGGCCACCCCATGCCGGCGACTGAAATTTGAGGTCGGCCCAACCGCGGCCAGGCCTGGTCCATTATTGCCGATGGCGGTGGCGGATGCCGAAATGGAAGTTACGATGTCCTGTCCGGTACCCATCACGATTAGAGCACCTACTACAAAAAGACAGATATACGTGAAAAAAAAGGCCAGGATTTCATGCATGACCGTATCGGATATGGCAGTGTCTCCCAGCCTTGTCTGCAGAACTAGTTTCGGATTAACCGCCTTCTGGACCTGCCGCTTTAAGTACTTAAACAGTGACAGGATGCGGGCTACCTTAATGGCACCAGCCGTCGAGCCGGTGGAAGCGCCGATAAGCATCAGGACGAGCAAAACACCTTTAGCCAGCGCAGGCCACAGATCAAAGTTGGTGCTGGGAAAACCGGTCGTGGTGATAATGGGGGAGACTTGAAAAGCCGACTGCCTGAAGGACTCGAGCAATGGCAAACCCATGGCTGTAATCAAAGGAACCGCGATATGACGATACTTTCAAACAAGGGCATGCCAGCGATACAGAGCACAATGATCATTGCCACCGTAATGACGGCGTAAATCAGCCACAACATGCCAGCGCTCTTGCCAAGACGTGGCAGAATGCGGTCGGTAATATGCCCGGGGACTTCTGCTTGAAATAGGGTGGTGCCGGTCTTAGAAAAGGAAAAGAGGGCTAGTGACAGGACGATAATGCCCATGCCGCCCAGCCATTGCATCAGGCCGCGCCACAAGAGAATGCCGCGCAGCACTGCTTCCACCGCTGGTATCACCGTGGAACCGGTTGTCGTAAAGCCAGACATCACTTCAAAGTAGGCATCCGTATAAGTCGGTACAGCGCCTGATATGACTAGCGGTAACGCGCCCAAGGCGGTGGCAGTAATCCACCCGAGACTGACAATGGCGAACCCCTCTTTGCGTCCGGGAGTGCCGGAGCTCTTGAGCTGGGAAAGCGTTGCGCCCACTAGCAGTGTGATCAAAATGGAAATTGCAAAGGCGAAGCGATCAGAGCTGCCATCAGCCAGCGCCAAAAAAAAGGGAAACACATGGCCAGCGCGATGACGATCAAAAGTTTGCCAATCGTTTGCGCCACTAATTTATAATTCATGATTGTGCCTCCGCGTCCGTGTCGACGCCCGCGTCAGCAGTATCAGAACTGGAAAAGTAGCGCTCAACCGCTGGAATTGCTTGCCGAAGCGCAAAGACAAAGACATGATCACCTGGCTGAATAATGGTATTGCCGCGCGGGACAATCAATTCATCACGATGCACGGCGGCACCAATGACCATGGCTTTAGGCATCACCAGATCTTTTAGCGGAGCGGCAGTTGCCGGCGAATTCTTGCCTGCGATTAATTCAATTACTTCGGCATCACCGGTATCAAGCACGTTAATCGAGACAACGTTGGCACCCCGCACTAGTTTTAGCACGGTATTAGCAGTCAGGAGGCGCGGAGTGACAGTGGCGGTGATACCGATCATCTCAGCCAGCGGGATATAATCTTCGCGCCCGATCTCGCAGATGATTTCTTGTACGCCCAGTTTATGGGCAAGCAGGCAAGCGACCAAATTAGCGTTTTCCGAGCCCAATAAAGAAATAAAGATGTCTTCCGGGCCTAGCTTCTCCTCTTCCAAAACCTCCATTTTAGTGGGATCCGCATTCATGAAATCACACTTCGGATAGGTTTGTGCCAACGAGCGTAGTAACTTGGCATCCGAGTCGATCACCCTGATTTCCGGGACGTGCTTTTTGTCGTGCAGCAGATGCAGCAAGTATTGGGCGATCAGGTTGCTTCCGGCAATGACAATCCGTCTCAGCGAAGATAGCTTTTTCTTCATCAGGCCATTCAGGTTTTGGAAACCTCCGGTCCGGCCCAGGACAAAGATCTTGTCTTTCGGGAGCAGTCTGGTATTGCCGTTTGGGATAATGGCCTCGCCATTTCTGATGAGCGCGACGATGGTCAGCTTGCTCAAATTCAGTTCGGAAATGGTCTTGCCGGCGATGTCGAGTCGTTCTTCAACTTTGATGCCGATCAGGCTTAGTTTGCCAGCTAAGAAATACTCCATGTCGGTAGCCATTGGTACTTCAATCAGACGGAAAATTTCCTGGGCAGCCAAGTGTTCCGGGTTAATGATCATGTCTATGCCGTATTCGCCGTAAGAAAGCAGCAGCGGATGCGGGGAAGTATAGTCTGCGTTCCGAACGCGGGCGACAGTTTTTGGTACGCCGCAGCGTTTCGCGATCATGCACGCAATCATATTGAGCTCATCATTTTCCGTGACCGCAATGAGGATATCGACGGTACGAATACCGATCTCCTCCAAAAGCTTAGCACTGGCTCCATTGCCCACCACGGTCAAGACATCGAGCCGATCCGTGACAGTACTTAATGCTTCTGCATCTTTGTCAATGACAATGACATCGTGCTGTTCTTCCGATAAAGACCTGGCGACATTAAAGCCAACTTTGCCGGCTCCGATCACGATGATTTTCATTTTATCCTCCTGAGGCTGGCCCGGGTCTTGATGCTGATGGGCGGGGCCTGTTTAATATTATATTGATCATGAGCTGTCTTATTATTGTGTGACAAATCTTATTAAGTGGCAATCTTATTAAAAACCAATTATAATGCAAAATAGGATCCTTGGCAAGCTGACTGTGTCAAGCTTGAGCCAAGCTCGTTTCGTGAGTGTTTTTTCCTTTGATCATGAGCAGGAAAAGCACCTGTGTCACAGAAGTGAACATGGTTTGCCGGAGCTCGGTCGGAGCGGGACTAGTTTGCGGCGGCACGTTGAGTTAACAGGAGGTTTATGATGGCGAGAGATCTTACCAAGGGTAGTATTACGAAAAACCTGCTTTTTATGGCAGTCCCGTCAATGATCGGGTTTGGCGCGCAAATGCTCTACGATTTGATTGATATTTTTTGGCTGGGTCAACTGTCGAGCAGTGCGGTTGCGGGTGTGACTGTTTTTTCGACAGTGTTTTGGCTTTTTGAAGCCCTAAATGAGATTATTGGGTCCAGTTCAATTGCACTAATTTCACAGGCGTATGGCAAGAAGGATATTGAGCGTACCAATCTGGCGATCGAGCAGACCATTACCTTTAAGTTTGTGGCTGCTTCGATTGCTGCGATCATACTAGTTTTCTTTCTGCAACCGCTAATGCAGATTTTCGTGAAAGGTGAGGCGGCAACACTTGGCATGGAATACGGCTATTTGCGTATCTTCTTCCTGCCGATTATGTTTTCATCTTATTCCGTGAACACCGCTTTGCGCTGCATCGGGGATGCCCGTTCCGTAATGAAGATCATGATCTTTGCCAGTATCGTCAATGTCGTGCTCGATCCTCTCCTGATGTTTGAGACGATTCCTTGGATCGGCCTGCCCGGACTGAACATGGGAGCTTTCGGTGCCGCTTTGGCTACTATTATTGCCCAATCGATGTCATTCATCTGGGGCTTATACTTAATCTTCAGCGGGAAAAAAGGCATTAAGCCTTCCTTAAAACGTCTGTTCCGTTTGGATAAGGAAATGTCCAAGAAACTGCTGACTATCGGATTGCCCAATGGTCTGGAGACTTTGCTGCGTAACCTGTCCGGCATCATTGTACTCTATTTTGTATCGGTATTTGGCGAATCGGCAATCACCGGGGTAGGGGTCGCGAACAAGCTGCTCGGTTTTGCGTTTATGCCGTTGGTCGGATTATCAATGGGCGGCTCGGCACTGGTCGGACAATCTCTGGGAGCAAATGAAGTTGATCGTGCTGATACAGCCAGCAGAGTAACGGGCTACATCGGAAGCGCTGTCATGCTGCTGACCACCGTGGCGGTCTTTTTACTCGGTGAAGAGTTCACGGCGATTTTTACCAATGATCCACTGGCAATTAATTACGGCGCTCAGATGCTGCGTTATAGCTCGATCGGATTAATTTTGGCGGGCTATGGCTTCGGCTTGGGTGCGGCCTTCTCCGGCTCCGGCTATAACATGCCTTTGATGGTCTCGAGTGTTGTTGGGCAGTGGGCGGTGCAAGTGCCGTTGCTATTGATCACTATCCATCTGCTGGAGCTTCCGATTTATTGGATTTGGCTTTCGTTTATCTTTTCAGATGTTGCCGCTCTGTTTGTCAAGGTGCTTTTCTATCGGGACGGAAAATGGCGTTACCGGCGTGTGAATGGCTAATGGTCTGCGCTTAATCAAACTCGAACGGCTGCTTAGGGGCGACCGTTCATTTTTCTGCCTTGTTGTACATGTCCGCTATCGCGCCAGGAGCCAAGCCCATCGCCTTCGGTGACTTCAGCTATTACTGGCTGTTTGAGCGCGGCAGCGCGATGGTGAAGCCGCTTCATGAGAAATACACCGTTACCAGGTAGACCGGTTACATTGGCAGCGGGAGGATTAACGGTTTCTGGTACGTAGCGATGACGTGAAAGCCCTGAAAATGGCGGCAGAATAACGAACACATGCGCAAAAAGGCGGAGTATGATTATCCTATGCTCCGCCTTTTGGGTTAGTCTCCCGGTTGAACCGGACTTTATGTGTGTACCGCTCTACGCCCGTTTCACAGAAAAAATGCTATCGGGATTTAGCCCCTAGCCCCACCGTCGAAAGGGGTGGGGCTTGCTGATGGTCAAAATATCATCAATACCTGCTAAGAAAAAGCCCGGAAACATCAATGCTCCTGGCGTCGAATTTGGTAGAAACGCAGAACTGCGTGAACAGCAGGATCGCCTACATTAATGTCTTTATCGGCGAAACGGTTCTTCTTGATAATGGGATCGATGACCGCACGCTGCTCTGTGGTGAGGGTAAAAAAGGCCTCGCGCCACTGGTCGGTGAGGGTATCGCAGGCATCAGCGTAAGCTATGACTTTATTGAAGCGCACTCTTTTGGCTTGATCATGCTCGAAACGGCTAATGATGAAAGCTTCCGGCATCATCATGATTTCGTTGAACTCAGCTTCATCGGCACCAAATGCGGCTTCAAAGAATAGCTTACTCGGTCCGATTTTTCCGCGCGTGGAAGTTAATACCGCTTGCACGGCGCGGATATATTTCTTGCTCCACTTTTTACCAATATAGTCTCGGTTACGGAACCACTTCGGGTCGTCAATTGGGTGATACTTCATCGGGAAGGAATAGATATTCACGCCCAACTCTTCGCATAGTTCTACTGATAGCTTCATGCGACGGTAAAGGTCGACAGGTTCCTCCTCGAAATTATATAGCATATAGTTCGACAGGTTGGTCAGCCCAGCGTTAGCGGCAGTATGGATAGCACGCTCGTAAATGAGATGTTCTTTCCAGCTATCGAATGCGATGCGAACAGGTCGTATATTTATCCGCGCCAGCATCTCCATATTTTCCTGCGTGATTAACCGCCCATCGATTCCTTGGTTGAAGTCAACGATCCTTTGCCGCGGCATTGGGTGGTAGGCATACTTTCGAAACAGCGGCTGAATGTATTCGTGCAGTCCTAGGATTGCAACCTTAGTGGCTGTGTGAACCTGATTGCACTCGGCGTCCATGATACGCTTGTACAATTCATCGCGTACGTCGGTGTCCCTACAAACCTTTGGGTTGCTGCACTTGGTCAAAAGCATGTCGTATAGCTCAACCATCACTCGGATGTATGCGCGGTCGTTGATGCCGTCCACCAGATTCCTGTATGCGATTTCATAGGGGTTGGGCGGGACATACGTTGCCCCTTTGCCAAAGCCGCAAGCAATAATCTCATTGATAATGCGGTCAAAGCAATCCGATTCGAGTACATTGTTATCCAGAAGTATTAGGTTTTTCTGGTCACCGAATCGCTCTTGTGCCGCCTCCAACTGCTGGCGAAGCTGGGTATAATTTTGGTATTTAGGCTCCAACTTCGGCACGGCGCAGAACTTACACTTGTTCGGGCAGCCACGGGTCATGTAGGAGAAGTAAGCGTCCGTGGCCGGGTACTTGTAGTCAATCTCATTGAGGATCGAGTAGTCCAGCGGCATGGTGTCGATGATGGCGTCGCTGTCCGCATCGAGTCTGCCGGGGTTATCTAGTATGCCAAAAATCGGTTCAATACCAGTTTCTTTTGTGATTTCCATCGGAATAATAGACGAAGCAATGCCACCGACAAATACTTTGCTCTGGTCGCGGCAAAGCTGCTTTGCAAAATTGATGGTGTCAATGGTAATTGCCCACTCGAACGTAAACAGTGTGGTCACGCAGACCACGTCAAAGCGAGGGTTTGTGAAAAGATCCTTTTTCTTAAACTTCGTTCTGTGATCCCGAATCAGGTCGATGAGAATATCCGCATCATCCTGCGCAGCTTCGTTTTTGCGAATTTCTTCTTCGGGTATGTTGGCGGTCTTTCCGTAACGGATGTATGCCGTGAGCGTCGGGATGAGGCGCCGCCATTTCATTTCAGGGCATACACCAAAAAGGAGCCGGATAAGCTCCTCACACAACAGGCTTGCCGCGAAATGTTGAAGATCACCTTTGTGGAAACGAACATTATCCCCACGTTGCTTATAATATGTGGAGATTTTCATCAATCCCATCGGTGGATATTTGTTCCTGTAGTTCGGTTCTATCAAAAGCACATCACGTGGCATAGCGGCATCAATCCTTCTTCGCTTTTAAACCCGCATGAATCTTCGCAATCAAATCCTGCGCGATATCCGGCGCGTTTTGGTTGATTAGGTCATAGATTCGCCCGACGACGCGGCGTGTTTCCTTGGGGTACTGCGATAACTCGTCGGTGATGAACACGGGTTTTGTTTTTTTGCCACCTTCCGGCTTCTCATCCTCTGTTGGAATCACGGGAAGGGGCATTAGGGGCTCGGGAGCTTTCGGTGTTTCAACTGTTGCGACAATCGTCTTCACGCGGGCGGTGATTGGGTCATCCGCGGTTTCCTTGGACTTCTGAAGCGTCCGCTGTGCCTTTTCTGCTTTCTGCCGTTTTTCTCCCAATGCAGTCTGTATCCGTTCGCGGTCTACATCGCCGCTGAAACCCGTTTTCGTCTTTTCTGTATATGTGGTAACGGACTTGCGATAGTCCTCAATGGCTCTATATGCGCTCCGCTCTTCGCTGGCGACATTGCAGAGCTTCCACAAATACTCGAAAAAATCGCGTAGTTGTGCCTCAAAGCTGTCCCGAATGACATTCTCGCTGAAGTAATCTCGCCGGGCATTCGGAATCAGGTCGGGGTGCATGGCGAAAACTTCTCCGATATAATACTCGTTGCAACGGGGGTCTTTGAACAGTCGCCGAAGCGTCCCGGAATCACCAATTTGGATGTTTCCTTTACGAAGCCGTAAACCACGCTGAATATTCCCCGCCGCTTTCATTTGCCCGTTCAGGGAAGAAAGCCCGAACCACAACCATGCGATAAGCTTTTCGTTCCCATCGTAGAAATCCTTGAATTCGATGGCCTTGACTTCATCGTGTGTTTTACCGCCGGAGTAAATGCGGGTAGTGAAACCCTTGAAAACTTGCTCGGCGTTGACGTAAACGTTATATTCGTCAATGGAAACGCCCAGCAACTTTGCGTGATCGTAGATATGCCCATTGAACATAAACTTGTTTGGGTATGGCACAGGGATTTCAAAGGCAAGGTAACTCCTGATGAGGTCTTTGTCGAGCAGGTCAGGGCTGGTCACGTCAGTCATTATCACTTCGAAAAAGTGGTCGTCTGCTTCAGCGGACTGCGTTGACGTTTGCAGAATTGCTTCTAGGACTTCGTCAGCCGTATGTTTGGCGTTGTCGTTGAGCATGGTACGCATTTTATAAGCATTCCACGTCATAACATGAGCTTCTTTCTCACCGACGGGAGAGGAAATAAACTGAAGCTCATTGCAGTACGCCAGACCGCAGAGCCTTCCGATGCCCCGGAAACCCTTGTCGACCGCTCGCTTTTTGTCGGAGTTGGCGATGTCGCTCAGGACACGCACAAAGTCCTCTTTGCGAATGCCGCTGCCATTATCACGGATGCGAATTTCCCTTTTATCAGAATCAATGCTGATGTCGATGCTGGTATCTTTGCGGGCTACGATTCCAGCGTTGACAGCAGCATCAATGGCATCGCATGAGTTTTGTACATATTCACGGTACATCACCCGCGAATCGGAGTACATGCCAGTCGTAAGGTTTTCAAGAATGTTCTTCCCGAATACCGCCATGATGATCTTCCTTCCTCAGTTTTGTTTAAACTGCTTATACAGCGGCTTAGGAAACTTGATCTTCAGCATGGAGCGGAAAATAGGGTTTTGAATCAAGTATTCGCCCTGCGACAACCGCGTCAGGATGTTCTTGTATGTGTCAGGAACAATCCTGTAGTCTGCCTTGCTGGTTTCGATGGAGTTGGTGCGTCCATAAGCATGCGTGGAGCAGTTGCCTTTCACGCGGTCATGGATGGAACTGCGGAACTGCTCTGCCGCGAACAAAATCACACCCAAAGAACGCCCGCGCTCGGTTACGTCTAGTATCTGCCGCAGGATGGGTGAGTTCTTTGGCGTTTCGGTTGAGGCGTACTTGTTAAGTTCATCAATGAAGATAATAATTTTCTTCGGTGGTTTGGCTCCCATATGGTCGTATTCGCCAAGTTGAAGTTTGTTGATGATGCGAACAACATCTCCGAAAACGAAGGATTGCATGATTTCACCGAGGTTGGCGACATCAACAACCACCACATCGTTGGACTGAATCTGACGGAGCTTGTCCTCCAGCCGGACGGTTGTATCCCTTGCGTCACGCTCAAATAATGGGGAATTCTCGATGGTCTTTCGGATGATGCGGCTGAAACGCCGCCAAGAAACAACAGGTATGTCCTTGTTTTTTTTATTCGGACTTTCTGCGGGATCGCAGTGTTTGCTCACCAAACTTAAGAAACTCTCCCAGTCATTGCACTGATCGAATCCACCTGCACCGGAAATGATGTACTCCTGAATGGCGTCCAGCGTCTGGTTCGAGTCGTCCACGTTTGACAGAAGTAAGTCAAGGTCTTCCTTATCCTTTTCATAAGTGAACACATATTGGCTGGCGATGCCACTTTGGACATATTCCTTAAGCTCAGTCTCAGATAAAAAGGTGCTGCAAGCGGTGCGGTCAAACTCGCCGTTTGGCACAAGATATTGGACGTGTTCAAACGGTGTCGTACTCAATCCCATCTTCTCATACAGGGCGTGAACTTCATTGCGCTCTTCCTCGGCTTGCTCGTAGGTGTTTTTGCCGTCGTCAGTGAAATCGTTGGGGAGGTGAACGCCCATAAGGTCTTTGCCTTTGACGTTGAACAGAACAAACGCAACACCGCCATCTTCCGGCTTCACGTCGCGGTAGCTGTCCTGAATCGCCTTGAGCAGAAACATGGCGTAGGAGGTTTTAGCCGCCAAGCCAGAAATGCCTGAGATATTGAGGTGAGCTCCTTCCGGGCCAATGACAAATCTCGGGTCTAGCTTGACCGGGATGACAACCTTTTCAACCCCGCCCGTATTCTCGTACATCTCTAAGAAGCCGCTGGGCAAAACGCAATGTTTATTGTCCAAACCGAGCGCATAGGTGATTTCTGATTCATCGGCAAGCCACACCTTTTCGTCGCTCTGCACGGGGATATAGATACCTTTGGTGTTGCAGATAATTTTCGCATCAACGAAATTCATCCCAACGCGGAACGTTGGAGGTGTGACTTCTACATCACCGAAGTCGCTGGAAATATAGTTGGTGAGAAAACTGCTCGCGTCCGTGATGTGCGAAATATCTTCAATCACCCCGTATGATCGCGAGCCGTTTACGTGGTCGACGCGAACGATGTCAAAAGGATTGAGGATGAGCTTGCTGTCCGTCCAGAAGGCAAACGTGTCCACGCTTGTTGGCTTCTTTTCGGTTACCAAAACCCTTCCGATGGGTTTTGGTTCCATTCTCTTTGCCTCCGTTCAAAACAAACTTAAGAACACATCAGTGCCAAGGTAAAGGCTCTTTATATAGGATTCCGTCAAATAAATCGGGTAAAGATGGTTGGCGTAGCGCAAATCAGAACCATAGCACGTTGGGCAGCGTTCGTTGATAAGTGTTGCGGAAATCATGTCTACGTCATCGGTATCCAACCCGCAGCCATGCCCGCGCCGGGTTTCTCTGTCCGTGACCATGATTTTTTCAACCTTGATCACACCGTCAAAAGGCGTTTTGGTCTGATCCGGGAACTTGCGGAGTCGGATATACCAAACAGCAAATTCAATGTCGGGTATCCGCTTGACTCTAATCCTCGCTACAGGCG
>DHDG01000002.1:50878-56029 GCA_002399265.1 Firmicutes bacterium UBA4882
CTAATCCTCGCTACAGGCGTTCGGTGGAACTGCGGTAACTCGATTATGGCACGGGCATTTGCGTTCCCTCTGCCGTCCTTACAGTTTTCAGGGTTGAAGGACTTGGAAACGCCGATGACATACTGGTAGCTGTTTTTGAAGTTCTTCAGATTGGCGTATTTACTCTCGCTTTTCATGGGCTGGTATTCCAGAGAGCCATCTTTTACGAGATACGCGGTTTGCGAAAGAAGTCCGCGTTGAGCTAAGGAGTCAACCATTGCCTTTTCCTCATTAATCATGTAATCCTGAACAGTTGCGATACCCCTGTCACGGAATTCGCCCTTTTCAGGATTGGCGGTTATGTAGGTAAGGACGCCGTCCAGCGAAAGTCCTTTGGCTTTCAACCGGGGGTTATTGTTCAAAATTTCCCGCAGGTTTGAGAGGAAGGCTTCCGGGTATCTACCAGATTTGTCGCACTTATTTGGCAGAGAAACAACGAGCTTACGAATTGTTGGATGTATGGCTTGCATTCGCCCATCGATTCTCCGGCAGCAAGCAACTCCAACCTGCCCGGCGATAACGGGAAATACGCGGGAGTCGTAGGAGATATCATCTACATGGTAAACATGTCGGGATCCATCAAGGAAAAATTGCAGACACGGGACAGGGCGGTTCCGGGCAAGTTCTGCGGCATAATCCCGCAAATCGGTAGACCTGTTTTGGGGCATGGTTTCGCCGTCCCGCGCCCATGACTCCACTTCGTCAGGGTTATCATCATAGTCGGGGCTGGGGGTACGCACGGAACTAAAGCTATACTTATAGCTCTGGAAGCTCCTGCCGTTTGTTATGTCGGCAATATCCTCCATGATCCGGCTCATGTGATTTCCCCTCTTCGTTTGTAAATTGAAGGCAACTAAATCGTTTTTCGCTTTTTCTCAGGTCTTTCTGCGTGTTCCGGGATAATCCATATCCGACTGAGCATGGTGGCACCCGGAATTATTTTCGCCTTACACCATAGCTGTACCTGACGTTCTGTTACTTCCCATTTTTCTGCCGCCTCTTGAACTGTTATATATCCGTTCATACATACAACCTCCAGTCCGCCAACGGTACTATATAATCATATTTCGTCTAAACGAAAATGTCAATATTTAACTTGCGCATCTCTGCCATTTATCGACACGCGAACGCTTTATTCTAGGGCAAGATGCGCGGTGACTTTTTCATAATACGACGCGAGGGGCTACCATCCCTGGATGTCCTCTCTCCGAGCGAAAATACCTATGGGCATATCTGTAAACTGCGACGCCAAACTTACGATGCATGAGTAGCCGTACTGAATGCTCTGTGGGCTCTCTCAAAACCGATACCTTACACTGCTTGTCATTGAACGCCAGCGGGTTGTTTCGGGATATGCGTGTATATATAACTCCGAAGCGGCTATATAGCAAGGCTAAAAAACAAGTAATCGCCGAGATATTTGTGGCTGTGTGGGGTATGTTAGCTACAAAAAACAAGCGCAACTGGAATTGAATCGATGGTGCCTGCTTCGCCTACTGGAAGGCTGTCACATGGGCTTATTCTGGCGGTTTTCGCTTATCCTTACGTGAGGAGGCCAAAAGCGGCCGTCTTTTTATTTTATACGAAGTTCGGCAACTTCCGGTTTCCGGAATATGGGTAACAGGATGGGCTATGGGCTGCATACAATGTTCAGTAAGTCGACCACAAAAGTGAAGGTATTGCATCTACCATAAAGCGTCAGCACAAGAAGCCAATCAGTCAGGGAGGTCCTCAATGTGAGCGTGTTACCACATTGCAGCTTGGAATTGCTGCCGGTGGGTTGCTTTGGCCGTGTTCTCAAAATTATAGGCGCTGGAATCAACGTTCGCCGTCTGATGGATCTGGGATTAATTCCGGGGACAATTGTGGAGTCGATTCGACGCAGTCCATCGGGTGACCCGACAGCCTATGGCATTCGTGGGGCTGTAATTGCACTCCGGGCTGAGGAATCACATCTGGTTTTGGTAGAACCGCAACCGCAATAAATTGGCAGAGAGGTAGCGATTATGAATTGTGTGGACTATGTGATTGCCCTGGCCGGAAATCCAAACACCGGGAAGAGTACAGTTTTTAACGCCTTGACCGGTTTGAACCAGCATACTGGCAATTGGCCGGGCAAAACAGTGGCACAAGCTACAGGCAGTTATGTCTATAATCATAAAAAATACACCCTGGCAGATTTGCCGGGGACTTATTCATTGCTGGCAGCTTCAGTGGAGGAGCAGATTGCGCGCGATTTTCTGCTGTTTGGCAACCCGCAAGCTACGATTGTAGTAGTCGATGCCACCTGTCTGGAACGCAATCTCAATCTGGTTTTACAGGTGCTCGAGATTACCGATCAGGTGGTGGTCTGTGTCAATTTGATGGATGAGGCTCGCCGCAAAGGCTTGGCGCTTGATACGGCTATACTGGAGCGGGAACTGGGGGTACCGGTTATTCCAACAGTGGCACGTAGCGCACGCGGCCTGGAAGAATTGAAGGAGGCGGTTGCTGACGTGGCAGCCTGCCGAATCAAGACCCACCCTAGCCGGGTTATATATCCTGAGGCGATTGAGGGTGCGATCAAAACCTTGTCTGCAAAATTGCAGCCCCTGCTGAGCCGCAGCAATGCCCTTAGGCGGCGCTGGATCGCTTTAAGGCTGCTGGACGGGGACGATACAGTCCTGGCGGCGCTCACAGACTACTTTGTTAAGAATAGAAGGGAGGAAGGGACAGTATGAGCGAGCAACTGCAGGAAGTGCTGCAAGAAGCCAAGAAACTGCGCGGCGAATTAGGGTCGGCAGCTTATCATCAAATCGTTACGAGCCTGTATCAGAAGGCGGAAGCTACTGCACAACAGGCTGTTCGGAAAGCGGCTCGCAGAGATTGGGATCGCCGCATCGACGATATCTTGACTTCGCGGGTCTTCGGTTATCCCATCATGTTGCTGCTGTTGGCCGGGGTCTTTTGGCTGACCATCCAGGGCGCAAACTACCCATCTGCACTACTGTCGAATTTACTCTTTGGACTCGAAGAGCACTTGATTAACTTCTTTCTATGGCTGCATGCGCCGGCATGGTTATATGGTTTTCTGATCGCTGGCGTTTATCGCACGCTGGCGTGGGTGGTGTCAGTGATGCTGCCCCCGATGGCCATCTTTTTTCCGTTGTTCACACTAATGGAAGATTTGGGTTACCTGCCACGGATCGCCTTTAATATGGATGGATTATTCAGGCGGGTCGGTGCGCATGGCAAGCAATCGTTGACCATGGCGATGGGCTTTGGCTGTAATGCCGCGGGAGTGATCGCGGCCAGAATCATTCAATCCCCGCGTGAGCGCCTGATTGCTATTTTGACAAATACTTTTGTGCCATGTAACGGGCGGTTTCCGACGCTGGTCGCTATGGCGGCCATCTTTTTCGGCGGTGCCAGCGTCTCGGCGCTATCCGGCAGTCTAATAGCATCCGCTGTAGTGTTGGGGATCGTGCTGCTGGGTGTGCTGGTTACGCTGGCGGTATCATGGCTGCTTTCACATACCGTGCTCAAAGGGTTGCCCTCCAATTTTGCATTGGAGTTGCCGCCCTACCGACCACCCCAAGTCGGTAAGATCATTGTGCGGTCAATCCTTGACAGGACGTTGTTCGTTCTCAGAAGAGCCGCGATTATTGCCGCGCCTGCCGGAGGGCTAATCTGGATATTGGCAAATGTTTCGATCGGCGGGACCAGCATTTTGAGCCATGTAGCCGGCTTTTTGAACCCATTTGCGGAGCTGATTGGTCTGGACGGAGTGATCTTGCTGGCGTTTTTGTTAGGTTTGCCAGCCAATGAAATTGTCGTCCCCATAATCCTGATGAGTTATCTGGCGGCCGGTACGATGACTGATTTGGAGAGCATTAGCGCGATGCGCAAAGTGTTTGCTGAAAATGGTTGGACCTGGCTAACCGGCTTGAATGTGCTACTGTTTTCGCTGTTGCACTTCCCCTGCGGGACCACTCTGCTGACGATCAAAAAAGAAACCGGCAGCGCCAAATGGACCTTGCTGGGCTTTGCGCTACCGACTGCTATTGCGGTAATAATCTGCTTTCTGGTGACCCAGCTTGTCCGGTTGATCGGCTTGGTCTAGCAGAATCTAACACTGATTCGAAATTACTCGAGCCATTCGAGGGATAGCGGCAGCCCATAAGACGAATCCTAGCTTCAGGACCATTATTCCTGAGGTGATGGATTTGAAGTTACCCCGTCTCACCAGAATTCCAAAACATATTGGAGTAATACCCGACGGCAACAGGCGCTGGGCGCTGGAACACGGGTATACCAAGGAAATGGGTTATGATCATGGGATTAATCCCGGCTTCCGGATGTATGAGCTTTGCCAGGAGCTGGGGGTTGAAGAACTTACGCTCTATGGCTTTACGCAGGATAATACAAAACGCCCTGCCATTCAGACCAAGGCTTTTCAGAAAGCCTGCGTAGATGCTGTCCGGATTTTGGCGGATCGGGACGCCAGACTGCTGGTGATCGGAGACAGCGATTCTCCCATGTTCCCGGAAGAGCTAAAGCCTTATCGGACGAGGAGCCAGTTTGGTTCCGGCAGTGTGAAAGTTAATTTTTTGGTTAATTACGGATGGCTTTGGGATCTTGATTATGGCAGGCGTCGACAAGCTGAGACCGGCGGGAAGCTATTGGAGAATATCGCCTCCGCCGACATCTCTCGCGTAGATTTGATCATTCGTTGGGGCGGCAGGCGTCGGCTGTCCGGATTCCTGCCGGTGCAATCTATCTACGCCGATTTCTATGTTGTCGACGAATACTGGCCAGATTTTACACCCAACCAGTTCTATGACGCCCTGCAGTGGTATCAAAGTCAGGATGTCACTCTCGGGGGATAGTGGAACTTTGGGGACGGTTCTAAAAGTGCAATTTTACTTTTAATGGGATTTTGCACTTTTAGAACCGTCCCCAAAGTTCTTTCTGAAAGAAGGCTTTAGATGCGAGCGCTTGGCGTGTATCTCCACATCCCATTCTGTCGCTCCAAATGCCGCTACTGCGATTTTACCTCCTTTGCCGGCCAAGAAGAATTGATGGCGTCTTATGTGGCCGCCCTGATCAAGGAGATCAAACTGCAATCCGCAG
>DHDG01000002.1:56201-75035 GCA_002399265.1 Firmicutes bacterium UBA4882
GCTTTCGGACTACGTAGTCGACACAATCTTCTTTGGGGGCGGTACGCCCACCCTGGTCGGTGCCGCCATGGTACATGAAATACTGGAGGCACTGGCGCGGTATTATCGGATTGATCCGCAGGCGGAAATCACTGTAGAAGGCAATCCGGCAACTGTGGAACAGGGCGAGCCCGCTTTGCTGAGGCGCGCCGGGGTTAGCCGGTTCAGCCTGGGCGCGCAATCATTTAATGAGAAACTTCTGCGGGTGCTTGGCCGTATTCATAATAGTGATGATGTGTTGCGTACTTATGAAAACCTTCGTTCTGCGGGGTTTGCTAATATTAACCTCGATCTGATATACGGCGTCCCATACCAAACCCACGCGGCCTGGCTTGCCGATCTGCAAAAAGCAATCTTGCTTAAGCCGGAACACTTGTCCCTGTATGGACTGCAATTAGAGGAGGGGACACCGCTGGAGCGGGATGTCATCCAGGGGCGGTTAAGCGAGCCTGATGAAGATGAAACTGCACGGATGTACATTTCGGCGGACGCGTTGGCAGTTGAGAGCGGTTATCATCATTATGAAATATCAAATTTTGCGATGCCAGGTCGCGAATGCCGCCACAATCTGAAATATTGGCATTACCAGCCCTATATCGGATTCGGGTGTGCAGCCCATTCTTTTGTGGCAGGCGTTCGTACAGCCAATGTGGCCTCCCTCGCGGATTACATGGAGCGCATGGCCAAAGGGCAAACGGCTGCCATTGCGCAGGAGCACATCTGCGGGAGCGAAGAAATCAGCGAATACGCCATGCTGGCTTTCCGGACGTCGAAAGGGGTTAATGAAGCGGAATTCCGTAGGCGCTTCGGGACAGAACTGAATTTGATGATGCCAAAAGTGGAAGACTTTTTGCATGAGGGATTGCTTGTCAGAGAAAACGGCGCGGTCAGAATGACTCCGAAAGCCTGGCAAATATCCAATTTTATCCTGGCACGGATACTTCCGGATTAGCGTTGCTGGGTGCCCTTGACAAACCGGTTATAGCATGTTATTTTTTACTTAGATTCTTAGCACTCTTTTAAAGCGAGTGCTAACAAAAAAAGGAGGGGCGATGATGGCCTTCAAACGTATGGATGAGCGTAAAGAGAAGATTTTGCGTGCCACAACTGATGAGTATATCGCGAGTGCCGAACCGGTTGGATCCCGTACCATCGCCCGGAAATACGATCTGGGGTTGAGTCCGGCGACCATCCGCAATGAAATGGCCGATCTTGAGGAAAGCGGGTACCTGCAGCAGCCCCATACTTCCGCGGGCAGGATACCTTCCGTACTGGGTTACCGTTACTATGTTGACGCGCTGATGGAGCAGCGGTCGCTGACTCCGCAGGAGGAATCCGCAGTCCGGCAGGAGTTTGAAGATCGCCGGCGCGGTATTGATGAGTTGTTGGTGCGGACTTCGCGGGTGCTGTCGCAGCTGACGCATTACCCGGCGATGGTGCTTGCTCCGGAGATGGATAATGCCATCTTCCGTCATGTTCAGCTGATACCGATTGATCCAACGGCGATCATGGTGCTGGTCGTTAGCGGTTCTGGACGGGTGGAGCACGGTGTCATGAAGCTGGAATCAGCGATTTCTGAATCAGATATCGAAAGCGTTTCCAATAGTCTGAACAGGGCTTTAAAGGGTCGTACGTTTTCCGAAATCAAGTCTACGCTGTTTAATCAGATGAGGTCAGAAGCGATCGCCAATGACTGTTTTACGGAAGACATTTTGCGGCTAATCACGAATAGCTTGCGCTCCAAAAACGAAGAAAATATGCGGGTTGACGGGACAATTAACATTATCGAACAACCGGAGTTCAAAGAAGTAGATAAGCTTAAACCGTTTCTGTCATTACTGTCGGAAGGATCGAATCTGCCCAGGTATCTGTCCGAACTGACCAATCAAAGCGGATTGCAGGTCATCATCGGCGAGGAGAACAAGCTGCCGGAAATGACAGACTGTAGTGTGGTCACCGCCACTTATGATGTTGGTGGCCGGGCAATGGGTATCATTGGGGTACTCGGGCCCACCCGCATGGAATATAACCGGGTTGTAACGGCGGTGGAATATGTAGCCGCTTGCCTTAATGAAATGCTCCTGCTATTCAGCAAGGAGTAATGAGATCGGTTGGCACGACCCGGAACCATAAAGCCTGGAGGGATGGAGTTGACTAAGCAAGCAGAAAAGGGATGCTACGCACGGACTTGTGACTGTGGCAACACCTGTAGCTGCGGGGAAACAAACCAACAGCCTGATCTGTCCGGTGAGGAAGCGGTTGAGACCGTAGCAGATGCGGCAACCGTGGCAACCGCAGAGACAGTGGTAAATGGAGCAACAGCGATGGCAGATCAACCGGATAAAATGCAGCAGGAGCTGGAACAAATACAACAGCAGTACCTGAGGCTGATGGCCGACTTTGAAAACTACAAACGCAGAACCAGAAATGATTTGGCAGCGGCTGGCAAAATAGCGCTGCAGGATTTTATGGGTACTTTATTGCCGGTATTGGATAATTTTGAAAGGTCGCTGGAGGTTGGCGGCGATTCTTACGAAGCGTTTAAAACTGGCATAGATATGATTTACCGCCAGTTAACCGAAGTGTTGCAACAAGCCGGTCTGGAGCAGGATAATCCGCTTGGCAAACCCTTTGATCCGGCGATCCATGAGGCAGTGTCCTTAGTTGAAGGAGAAAGTGATCATCCTGTAGTCAAGCAGATGTTCCGTAGAGGCTATCTTTTTAGGGGACAGCTGTTGAGGCCCAGTATGGTCCAGGTTGGGCCAGACAACCAGTCCACTGAAAATTAATTTTTGAAAAATCAGTTTTAGAGGGAATCGAATGGTAATGGAGGTTGATGAAAATGAGTAAAGTTATCGGAATTGACTTGGGAACAACTAACTCTGTAGTGGCAGTGATGGAAGGCGGCGAAGCTAAAATCATTCCCAGTACTGAAGGCGGAAATTTGACACCGTCAGTCGTGGGATTCAGCAAAAACGGTGAGCGTTCTGTCGGTCAGATTGCCAAACGCCAAGCCGTGGCAAACCCCGCCCGCACAATCGTCTCGATCAAACGCTACATGGGTACTGATCATAAAGTGAAAATTGACAATCGTGACTATATGCCCCCGGAGTTGTCGGCGATGATTCTGCAGAAACTGAGGGCTGATGCCGAAGCTTACCTGGGAGAAAAAGTCGAAAAGGCTGTTGTCACCGTCCCCGCGTATTTCAGTGATTCACAGCGGCAGGCCACGAAAGACGCAGGCAAAATTGCCGGTCTGGAAGTATTGCGTATTATCAATGAGCCAACGGCGGCCGCTCTGGCTTATGGCCTTGAGAAAGGGCACGATCACAAAATCTTGGTCTTTGACTTGGGCGGCGGAACATTTGACGTTTCGATTCTGGAACTGGGCGATGGCGTTTTTGAAGTCCGCGCTACCAGCGGTAATAACCGCCTGGGTGGCGACGACTGGGATCAACGCGTCACGAATTATTTGCTTGATCAATTCCGCTCGGAAAACGGCGTAGATCTCAGCCAGGATCTCACCGCCATGCAGAGACTGCGCGAAGCTTCGGAGAAGGCCAAGATTGAGCTTTCGACGTTGACTTCTGCTACGATCAGCCTGCCGTTCTTAACAATGAAAGATAACGCGCCCTTGCATCTGGAAACGACGTTAACCAGGGCAAAGTTCGAGGAACTGACCCGCGACCTGTTGGAAAAAACCATTCAGCCGGTGATGAATGCCTTGAAAGACTCCGGGCTAAAGCCGGCCGAAATTGATAAGGTGATTCTGGTTGGCGGATCGACCCGTATGCCTGCTGTGCAGGAGACGGTCAAGCACATTCTGGGTAAAGAGCCGCATCGCGGTGTTAACCCCGATGAAGTCGTGGCGCTGGGCGCTGCCATTCAAGGTGCCGTATTAGCCGGAGAAGTGAAGGATATCGTCTTGCTGGACGTTACGCCGCTTTCCTTAGGTCTGGAGACATTGGGAGGCGTATTCACCAGACTGATCGATCGTAACACGACTATCCCGACTTCGAAGAAACAGATCTTTTCAACAGCTGCTGACAGTCAGACGGCGGTTGACATTCATGTGCTGCAGGGTGAGAGACCCATGGCTGCCGATAATATCACTCTGGGCCAGTTCCGTCTGGATGGCATCCCGCCAGCACCGCGTGGAATCCCCCAGATCGAGGTTGCCTTTGATATTGACGCCAACGGCATTGTGCATGTGTCTGCTAAGGATCTGGGCACCGGCAAAGAACAGAAAGTGACGATCACAACCTCCAGCGGTTTGTCTGAGGATCAGATTAACCGCATGCGGGATGAAGCCGAAACCCACGCGGAAGACGATAAGAAGCGCCGCGAGGAAGCGGACTTGCGCATTGAGTCCGATTCCCTCATATATAGTGTAGATAAGGCACTGAAGGACTTTGGCGAGAAAGCTGAGCAGACCAAAGTGGAATCCATCAACCAGGCCAAGGAAGAATTGCGGTCGGCACTGGCGAGTACAGACTTACAGGCGATCAAGGACAAAAAAGATGCCTTGGAGAAAGCCTTGCACGAATTGTCGGCCACCATTTACAGCCAGGCCGCTGGTAGCGGGGCTGGGGCTGGAGCCGCAGGCGGCGCTGGCACAGCTGGCGATATGGGCTATGGTGCCGGACATCCGGGAGCCGGGGCCGATTCTGTGGAGCATGGTGATAAAAACGTTAACGACGCCGACTATCGCGTAGTCGACGAAGACGAATCCAAATAATTGCGCACTGCCTAATGAATGGGCGACGTGAAACGGCCATCCCTAGGCAGCTGTCTCAAAAAAACAGATTCCGCGATTTAGAAAGCGGGGGTATCATATTTTGGCCAAACGAGATTTTTACGAAGTATTGGGTGTCTCGCGTGAAGCGAGCGATGAGGAGATCAAAAAGGCTTACCGTCAACTGGCGCGAAAGTTGCACCCAGACGTAAATAAAGACGATCCCAAGGCCGAAGACAAATTCAAAGAAGTTAACGAAGCCTACGAAATTCTCTCGGATAGTCAAAAGAGAGCTGCCTATGACCGCTTTGGCCACGCCGGCGTGGATCCCTCACAGGGAATGGGCGGCGGGGCGGCTGGCGCGGGCGGTTTCGGCGGATTTGGTGGCGGATTCGAAGGTTTTGGCGATATATTTGATATGTTTTTCGGTGGTGGCGGCGGTGGCGGTATGGGTGGCGGCCGTCGGCGCACTGGTCCACAGCGCGGTGCCGATGTACGCATGGAAATGAATATCAGTCTTGAAGATGCAGCGGCTGGCGTCAAGAAGCATCTGGAAGTCCCGCTGACCGAAATCTGCGATACTTGTCATGGAAATGGTGCCAAACCTGGCACGCCAATTCGTACGTGCAGTACCTGTGGCGGTACCGGGCAGGTTAAAGTAAGCCAAAACACGCTTTTTGGACAGTTTGTCAATGTCCGCACTTGTGAAAAATGCGGCGGGGAAGGGAAAACGGCTGAAACGCCTTGCACCGACTGTAATGGTCGCGGTGTGGTTCGTAACCGCAAACGGATTGAGGTTAATGTTCCATCCGGAATATCCCATGGCAGCGGTCTCCGTATTCAGGGAGCTGGAGAGGCCGGCCTTAATGGCGGCGGCACCGGTGATTTGATTGTGGTTGTCAAGATTCGACCACACAAAGTGTTTAAGCGTGAAGGCGACGATCTGTATCGGGATCTGTCGATTAGCTTTACGCAGGCTGCTTTAGGAACCAAACTGACAGTTGACACTCTGGACGGTCAGGCTGAACTGAACGTGCCGGAGGGCACACAGAGTGAGACTGTTCTCAAGCTCAAGGGGCAAGGGGTACCTCATCTAGGCGGCAGAGGGCGTGGTGACTTATTTGTACGGGTACAGATTACCACCCCGTCGCAACTGACCGCGGAACAGCGTGATCTTTTGAGAGAATTAGCCAAGTCATTTGGAGAAGAACCTCCGGAGGAAGGCGGCTTTTTTAGCAAAGTCAAGAACGCCTTAGGCAAATAGAGTTGAGGTGTTGCCATGAGATGGGTAGAAATAGCAGTGGAAATCGACCGCGAAGCCATTGATGCCGTGGCAAACCTGCTGCAGAATGCCGGCGCCAATGGTACTGTAATTGAAGATGAAAGTGAAACCGGCTCGGGGGAGTTTTTTGAAATTCCCTTGCCTGTTCCTGCTGAAAAGAAGGAAACGGCTATCGTAAAGGCCTATTTGCCCCAAAACGACTTGATCGGCGAAAAAGTGAACTTTATCAAAAGCCAACTGGAAGTCTTTCGACAATTTCTGTCGATCGGCCCAGGGGAAATCGCTTTGCGGGCTGTTCAGGATGAAGAGTGGGCGGACGCCTGGAAACAACATTTTAAATCGCAGCAAGTCGGGCGTAAATTGATGGTGGTGCCTTCGTGGGAACAGGCTGATGAAAGTACGGGGAATATTAACATCTACCTGGATCCCGGGATGGCTTTTGGTACTGGAGCGCACCCGACCACACGCCGCTGCCTGCAGGTTTTGGAAGACCATATTAATGGTAATGAAGTGATCTATGATGTCGGCACAGGTTCCGGCATCTTAGCGATTGCCGCTGCCAAACTTGGGGCAGCCAAGGTTACCGGGATTGACCTTGATCCTGTAGCGCTAGGCATTGCCTGGGAAAACGTAACCTTTAACAAAGTTGGCGACAAGGTTACGATCCGAGAGGGCGATCTGCTGTCGGTCGCCGGCGAGCAGGCTGACGGCGTAATTGCGAACATTATCGCGGATGCAATCATCATTTTGGCACCGGAAGTCCCCGACTATTTGGTACCGGGCGGCTTTTTCCTGGCTGCCGGTATTATTGAGGGACGACGTGATGAGACCTTGCGTGCCATTGCTGATGCCGGCCTCAAGATCCGGGAAATTCATCAAGATGGCGAATGGATCACGGTCTATGCCACGAAAGGCTGATTAGTTTGGCCAGATTCTTCATCGACCAAAGCCAAATAAGCGGAGACAGCGTTGCCATAACCGGCGCGGACGCCCACCATCTGCGTGATGTTTTGCGTTTGAAGCCGGGGGATGTTATTACCGTCCTGGATGGAGCGAACCGCGAATACTGTGTTCGGCTAGATACAGTTGACAGCGGACACGCGGAAGGTTCAATTTTAAGCAACTGTTTGCGACAAACGGAGCCGCGTGCTTTACTCACCTTGGCCCAGTGCCTGCCCAAAGGCGATAAAATGGAACTGGTACTGCAAAAGGGTACTGAAATTGGCTATACAGCTTTCATTCCAGTAGTAAGTGAACGTAGTATCGTAAAGTTGGACGCAGATCGGGCTGCTAAAAAGGGCGAGCGGTGGCGCAAAATTGTCCAGTCTGCGGCGGAGCAGTCGGGACGGGCGCGACTACCAGAAGTGCACTCCCTTCATTCCTGGCAGCAGCTATGCGACCGGTTTACCGATTTTGATCTGGTGCTGCTCCCCTGGGAAGGGGAAGAAGCGGCCGGATTGAAGGAGACGCTCAAAGCTAAGAACATTGGCGCAGGCGTGGGCGCAGGCGCTTCAAATGGCACCTCAATTTTGGTAATCATTGGTCCTGAAGGTGGCCTCGCGGTCAGCGAAGTTGAAAAGGCGCGCAGTTGTGGAGCTTTAACCGTTTCACTTGGGCCGCGCATCTTGAGAACCGAAACCGCCGGACTGGCATGCGGGGTAGCAGTCCTTTATGAATCTGGAGATTTTTCATAATTCTTTTTTCATGATCCTTCGGAAGCGGAATACAAACCGCTTCCTTTTTTGTTTATGCGGCAGAGTCACGCTTTATGCAGGTAAAACCATTTCATATGTCGGATAATGTCACTTTTTGCAGAATTTTAACGCATTATGTATTAAGGCAAAAAGTGGATCTGCCGATAATAATCTCAAAGAGGAGCTCGAACCAACGGCACTGGCAAGGCACTTACGATAGATCAGTCTAGTGAAGGAGGTAATAGTCAATGAAGTCGCAGATGAAAACAACCCATAAGAAGGCCCCGAAGCAGGCCAAAGCTTTCAAAACGCTGAGTCAGCAGATTCATTCCAGCTTTTTGGGGACTGGCATATTAGTAACCATTATGGCTATTGTCACACTAGTTTTTGTGGTTGGAATCATTTTTGGAACAACGAACATTAGTGAAGTGTTATTTCCTTTAACGAAGTATGCCAACGAGATCGATAAGTCCATTGATCAGGTACACCTCGGTTTGACAGAGTTTATGATGCAAAACATGACCACCCTGGAGGATGTCGACGCCGAAATTGCGGACGTCAGATTATGGATTGATCAAGCGCTGCAAAAGGTTACTGATCCAAGTCAAAAGCAGGATTACGATTCCATGACCAGGCTAATCGATCAATACCAGCAGGCACTGTCGGATTTGGCAACTGCGGACCCGCTGGCTGGTGAGCGTGATGGTATTTACTACCTGCTCAAT
Organism: Firmicutes bacterium UBA4882; assembly: GCA_002399265.1. Classification (GTDB taxonomy): domain Bacteria; phylum Bacillota; class UBA4882; order UBA4882; family UBA4882; genus UBA4882. The sequence continues at coordinate 64,677 of DHDG01000002.1, forward strand.
TCCTACTATAGTCAAATTACTTTCTTATCGTCCCGGCAAGCGCAAGCTCAATCAAACTCTATGGGCGACATGATCAATTACGTCAGCAAAGCGGCAATGGTTGTTGGTACGGTAGTCTTTATCACCATCATCATTACCCTCATAATTGTGATTTTCATGGGCAGGCGTTTGAGGCGTGTTATGAAAACTGTTTCGGAACGGATCAAAGCATCGACTGAAAGAATTGAGCAGAAAGTGCGTCATACTTCAGCCGCTTCTGGCGAAATGGCCGGTTCGGCTGAACAAGTCACTCGGGCTATGGAAGAGGTGGCTTCTTCAGTAGAAGAAGTGACTGCGGGTAGCAGCCAATCGGCATCAGCTTCACAGGAAATTTCCGATATGAACACGCGCATTTATCAGATGAGCAGGATGGCTTCCGATGGCTCAGAACGCATTTTGCAGGCTGTCGAGAGTTTCCAACACAATATCGAATTGGCCAGTCGTATTGTTGACCAGGGTATTGTCGTCGCTGACGCTACCAGTCAGGCGATGGCTTCGGCGCAGCTGACAGAGCGCGATTCCAGTGCGGCACTGGCCAAGTTGAGTGCCGAAATCATGCGTGTTTCCGAGATCCTGGAAACAATCCGTAACATTAGCACCCAAACAGACCTGCTCTCGCTGAATGCGTCGATCGAAGCGTCGCGCCTCAAAGAGCATGGTCACGGATTTTCCGTAGTGGCGGATGAGATTAAGAAGCTTTCGCAGCAGACTGCTCAGGCGACTGATCAAATCGGGAACATTGTTGATCAGATTAATGGCGTTTCTAAACAGGTTGTTGAAGAGCTTAGTTTGAACTTGTCGACAACCCAGAATATTGTCCAACAAGCCGGAACGATGAGAGATTCATTCAACGGGATTGCGGACGGGGTTAGGAGGCTGGCTGCTTTGATGGAGCAAGTCGTGGCCGAGGCCAGGCAGCAATCTCGGCATTCGCTTGAGTCGTCTGAGCTATCAGAAAAGGTAATGATGAACACCGGGCAGATTGCGGCTCAGGTGGAAGAAGTCAGTGCGGCCATGGAGGAACTTAGTTCTACGGTGCAGGAGGTCCTGGCGTCCAGCGAGGAAATGCGCTCAAGAGCTCACACGCAGGCAGAGACTGCTACCGAACTAAATAAGCTGGCGGATGTTGTCTCTGAAGAAATTAACCGGTTGGTCTAATCGATATGTTTTGCCTGCAAACACATCAGTTATTTCGAAGGAGGAGGATTGTCATGAAGAATATGCGCATCAAGATTCTGGCATTGATCATATTCGCCATGGTCTTTACCGCTGTAACCCCGGCGTTTTCAGCAGGAGAGCCAATTTTGGTCGGCGGAAATTACGAGATGTCAGGATCTGTAGCCGCCTACGGTATGGACTGTGTCAGAGCCGCAAACCTGGCGTTTGAACAAGTCAACGCCAAGGGAGGCATATTGAATGGGCGTCCGTTAAAACTGGTCACATATGATAATCAAAGCGACGCTTCCCAGGCGATTGTCGGTACCTCCTATCTGATTAATGAAGAAAAGGTAGTCGCCATACTGGGCGCGGCAACAAGCTCTTTGAGCATGAGTATCGGTCCAGTAGTCAAAAGCAGAGAAATTCCGATGATTACCCCGACCGGTACCAACCCCAAGATCACCCAAATTTCGGGCTTTATTTTCCGGGCGTGTATTATCGATGATTTTCAAGGCGACGTCATGGCGAGCTATGCTTATCGTAACCTGCGCGCCAGACGGGCTGCGATTCTAATTGATCAATCCAGCGAGTATAGCAAAGGATTAGCCCGCTATTTCAAACAGCGGTTTACCACCCTGAAAGGTACCATTGTGGCAGAACTGGGATTCCTGCCCGAAGACCGTGATTTCGGGGCGCTTTTGAAACAGATCCGCAATTCCAAAGCTGATGTAATTTACGCGCCCATTTACTATCAGTCTGCCGGAATCATTGTGCGGCAGGCCCGTGAAGCGAAAATGGATCTGCCGATCCTGGGTGGAGACGGCTGGGATTTCCCGAACGAATTATCATTGGCAGCCAGTCCCAAAGCGCTAAATAACATCTATTACACCAATCACTATTCTGCCGACTCAACGAGTCCGCAGAATAAGGCATTTGTGCAGGCCTATAAGGCGCGCTACGGCCAGACACCGGGCGGGGTCGCAGCGCTGGGCTATGATGCCGCCATGCTGCTGGTGGATGCATTCAAGCGTGCCAACAGCACCGAATCCAATAAAGTGCGTGAGGCTTTGGCGGCCACCAGCGGATTTTCAGGTGTTACAGGGACAATTCGTTTTGACAAGGATCGCAACCCGATCAAGAGTGCGGTCATTATCCAATTGATCAACGGCGTTCCCAATTTCAAGGATGAAGTTGAGCCTTGATTATGCCTTTATTTTAGAGTAGTAGCAAATGCGGCGTATTGTTGGTAGTCAACAGTACGCCGCATTTTATGCCCGGCGGGTGCTATTGCCGTACGTCCATGTCGTGGTGGTCGCCTGCGCCTGGGCCTACGCCTACGCCTGCGCCTGTGCCTACGCCTTTTCTTTCGTCTTCAATAATCAATTGCTTGGCAACTAAGGGCTTAAGGGGCTCTATTTGGTTTCTGGCATCGCGCTCGTGCAGTCGGTAACCCAGATCCACCCCGGTGATTTCTGCGGCCTCCCGGGTGAGCGCCACCAAATCCTCGCGTGATACATCCGCAAGCGATTCTTTGCCAAGGGCTTGTGCTCCCAAGACCATTTCGTCCACACAAGATTTCAGGAAATTTGCTAGACTCTGCGCTGCCAAATCAACATCCAGCTCTTCTTTGGCTTTGCCGGTAAACAGGACTAATTCTGTAGGCGGTTCTTGCGGCACTGTTTCAATGAACTGGGTGTAGACCAGAGCCATAATCGCGATCGTGCCAATATAGACGGCGTCCGCTCCCAGTGCCATGGCCTTCAGAAAATGCCCCGGGTTTAGCAACCCGCCGGAAGCAATCAGCGAGATTTTGTCCTTGAGGCCTTTGCGTGTGAGATGATCCGCCGCACGCGTGATGGCATACAGCGTTGGCAACCCGAAATCGTCTGACAACAGAGGCTGGCCAGCGTGTGATCCAGCTTCAGCACCATCAATGACTATTACATCTACGCCGGCATTAATGGCGATGTCCATTTCTTTTTCAAGATAATGACCGGCACCGAACTTGTAGGCCACCGGGATTCCGTCAGTTTCTTCCTTTAGCCGCCGGACCAGGTTTTCCAACTGGGCCGGAGTTTCAACCTCTTTCAAGCGGGAGGCGATCACCATATCCTCACCGCGCTGCAGTCCATAAATCTCCCGGAATTCGGCGTCTATATTTCGGGCAGGCGTGGACTGGGATGCCGCTGCCTGGGCGCCTTGCCCGACCTGAATCTCAATCATATCAGCCAGCCGGTAAAACTCTTCCTTATTGCCATGCGGCCACAAACCTCGATGATATTGGTAGATGTAATGTTTGGCTTCTTCTCGCTCCTCCACCAACAAGGCTCCTTCGCCGGTATTGGTTGCTGTGCCGGCCAGCGTGGAGGCTTTCGCCAAAGCAATTTTCGCCTTTTTGCTCAATGCGCCGCCATAGGACATGCCAGTGATGATGATCGGGATCTTTAGGCGCAAAGGCTTGCGGGCGGCGGGGCCGAGTGTAATATCGGTTTTGATCCCCTGTTTTTCAGCAGTCGGAAGCTGATGTAAGTACACCGGATTAAACTTGAGTTCATCCCATGGCGACATATGTAAAGTACTGCCGAACGGGCGTCCGATCGCTTTGCCTTTTTCGCAGCGGAACACTGTCTCCATAAGATTCAGCGGCGTAACCTTCATTGTTGTTGAAACTAGCTCAAACAGGTTTTCGGTGTAGGGGTCCCGCATTAGTTTCAGTAACAAGGAATCAACAACTTTATCGATAATTCCTGAGATAATCCTACCCACCATGGTAGCCTCCTTTTCTTCATAGTATGCCTTGCGCACGTCTTAGTTAGGACTTAGCGATCCGAAAAAACCATAAAACATGGAGGAAAAAGGCGGAAGACTGTGGAAGAATTTCAAATTGTCGCAGGCGTAAAGCATTCGTATATAGATCCGGTGCGATTCGAAGAATAGCATCAGGACCGAAAGTTGAGTTGATCTGGCACATGTCCTTTATCGATTTAATCGCGACCGCCTCATTCGGCATAGAGTCGGTCGTCGCTCGAGAACTGCAGGCGCTGGGATACACCGATACCCGTACCGATACCGGACGGGTTCATTTTCGAGCCGACGAAAAGGCCATCGCCGTCACCAACATCCGCCTGCGGTCTGCCGATCGGGTACTGCTCCGGGTGGGAGGTTTTCGCGCGACGACCTTTGACGAGCTATTTGAGGGAACGAAAGCGTTGGACTGGGATGCCTGGCTGCCGGAGAATGCGGAATTCCCCGTCAACGGTAAATCGGTGCATTCAACGCTTTTTAGTGTTCCTGACTGCCAGGCTATTGTCAAGAAGGCGATTGTGGAGAAAATGAAATCCCGGTACCGCCGTCAATGGTTTGCCGAGGACGGCCCCAAATACAAGATTGAGGTCAGTCTGCTGAAAGACGAGGCGACCTTGACCATTGATACTAGTGGCGCCGGGCTTCATAAACGCGGATACCGCCCGCTGACAGCGGCCGCTCCGCTCAGGGAAACACTGGCGGCTGCCATGATCCAGCTCAGCGTCTGGAACCCCCAAAGAACCTTATGGGATCCATTCTGCGGTTCCGGCACTATTCCGATTGAGGCCGCGCTACTGGCTACCAATACGGCTCCCGGTTTGAACCGTGAGTTTGCTGCGCAGCGTTGGCATCGTGTACCCAAGTCTTTATGGAATCAAGCCCGGGAAGAAGCGCGTGCCTTGGTGGTGGCGGATCAGCCGCTGCAAATTATCGCCACCGATATTGACCCAGAGGTACTGAGTATGGCGCGCTACCATGCCAAACTGGCCGGACTCGAAGGTAAGATTCACTTCCAGCAGGCCGATGTGGCAGATTTGCAGAGCAGCCGCAAATATGGTGTCATTATCTGTAACCCGCCTTATGGGGAGCGGCTTGGTGAACAGCGTGAGGCCGAGGCACTTTATGGTGTAATGAAGAAGCGCTTCCACCTCCTGGACACCTGGTCTTTTTACGTCCTGACCTCGCATCCGCGATTTGAGTGGATTTTTGGCCGGAAAGCCGAACGGCGGCGTAAATTATATAATGGCAAGATTGAATGTCAGTTTTATCAATATCTTGGTCCGCGACCTCCGCGCCCACAGGGCCCTTCAGCGGAGTGAATATGAAGCAGGGGAGTGGTTACATGACTCAATTACGTACTGATGAATATGGCCCCACGGTGCAGGCAATTCTGGATGCCGCTCGCAGCCGCAATGTTTTCGTCATCGCCCGTTTCCAGAACCACCGCGACATTAACATTACGGTGGCTCGCGGCTTACTGGAGCAGGTACAAAGTACATCCTTTTCCGGTTTCGCCGTGCAGGTCTTTACCGAAAAGGGACATATGGGATTTTCCTCTTCCAATATCATTTCCCCAGAGAATGCTGTAGAGCAGGTGCGTCTGGCCGAAGAACTGGCCAGGGCAGCTGAAAAGCTGGGCGGGGATGCAGTCACCTACCGTGGCATGTTTTCTGCGCGTGACACAGAGCGAGTTGTGCCCGCACAACAATATGCCTTTGACGCCGTCCCGATCGACCGTATGGAACAGATTCTGAAAGAGCTGAACGTAAAATTCGGCTATGACCAGCGCTTGTCGATCCGTTCCTCTTTTGGTATGTTCGAGGATGATTGGCGTGTGGTTCGCTCTGATGGGCGCGACGTTTCCTTCCGAATTCCGCGCGCCTTTGTCTACAACGTGATCTCAGCAGCGGATGGCAATAAGACTGCCTCAGGGCGAGCTTCAATTTCCGGAAGCGGTTTGGAACTGTTGCTGGATCCGGCGCACAATGCCGATTTGGAAGCCAGAACGCGCCAGACTGGCGATTTGTGCATCGCGCTGCTCGGTGCCCCCAAAGTCAAAGGTGGTCATTACAAAATCGTGATCGACTATGCATTGGCCAAAGGGTTGGCACATGAAGCTTTTGGTCATGCTGCCGAAACTGATCATATGGAAGAATCGATTCTGGGTCAGGACGGTCGCTTTAAAGTCGGGGAGACGGTGGCGCCTTCTTTTGTTTCGATTGTTGACGGACCGCTTGAAGGTGATTATGCCTATCAACCGATTAGCGCCACCGGGGAAGTCCGCGAGCAAGCGTCCATTATTGATCATGGCGTGCTGCGTACTGCGCTGGCCGATGCCTTCAGTGCTTACAGTGCTGGTGTTACGCCAGTAGGAGCCGATCGGGTCGAAAGCTATCTACATATTCCTTGTCCCAGGATGAGTAACATTCGCCTGCTAATTGATAATCCGCTGCCGATTCCGGGGAAGAACCAAGGAACCGCCACCGCCGGCAGTGCCGAGATGAGCCCGGAAGGATTACGCCAGCTGCTTGATCAAAACGGATTGCGTGCGCCAGGCGAAACGGTGCTATTCCTGACTGGCTATAAAGGCGGACAGGTCAATCCAGCCTTGGGCGACTTTGTTTTCAACTGCACCGGCATTTATAAGCTGGATGATAGCGGCGCGACTTTGCATCAGCCGGCGATTTTTAGCGGCAAAGTCTTGTCAGCGCTCAAATCGATTATGGCAGGCATCGGCCCGGTGCATCATGATGCCATGGGCACTTGCGGCAAGCGTGGGCAGGGAGTGCCGTCCAGCGGCGGTTCAAATGCCTATATTGTCATTGCTGCGAATGAAGCCATCACTATCGGAGGGGAATAAGGGATGAATGACATGGCGACCGGTAATAACACGGCTTTAACAGAATTATCAGAGCGGCTCAGGCGGGTAATTGAGGCGGAAGGTGCAGGTGCGATCGCATCCTGGCGTCTGAACCTTACTCATTCGAATGTAATCAAGGTTGGCATTGACTCCAATCATCTGGGTGGCCCATATTCCGCTCCACGCAATGTTGATCAGCTGGTCGGCGAAGTCTTTATTGTGTGGAAAGACGGACGCCGTACCATTGCACGCGTTGACCCGGGTAGTCTTGCCAATCCGGATCTGGCAGGCGCATGGAAGGGCTCGGCGTTTGCTGACCCGGATCAAGTTGACGTATTGAGCCCTGCACCGATGCCGAAAGTAGACATTTTCTCTGAAAAAGTGAGTGCGGCAGTACAATCTCCCGGATCAGAGTTTTTCGCACCTTTGACGCAATACGCTGCGCTCAAGGGGCAGGCGCAGTTTATTAATGCCGGAGTCAATGCGGCGGTTTCCCGCAGCGTGCTGCTATCATCAGCCGGGCATGACTTGGCTTGGTCGGCGACTGACTATTCGACTTCAATCGGTTTTGACAGCCTCTATGATGATTATTACACCGGCTGTGCGTTCCCGGAGCCTGGTACTATTGAGGCCATGATTGACCGGGTAGCCCGCCGTTATGGGGAATTATCGACTGCGCCACGCGGGTGGCTGGCGTCTGGCGAAATGGAAGTGTTGCTGGAGCCGGATGTCGTTGAAGGCCTGATCGGTCATTATTTGCTTGGCAATATGCTGGGATCCAATGTCGCCAACGGACAGTCAGCCTACCGGCCGGAGGATTTCGGCAGTCGGCACATTGTACGTGAGGATTTGAGTCTACGCCTTGAACCGCTCCGCCCGTTGCATCCGGGTTCTTACGTTTGCACGCGCGAGGGGGTACCGGCGGCCGAGTTGACCTTGGTCGACAAGGGACTGCTTGTTTCACCAATTCTGGACGTCAAGTATGCCAACCGGCTCGGGAAGCGGCCAACTCCGCTGGCTAATGGAACGGACAGTCTGGTGCTGCATTGTCCGCTGGAAAAAGAAACGCAAATTATGCAAGGTGATGCCGCCAGCATGCTGGTCTGCTCAGTGTTGGGTCTGCATACCCAGGATCCCACATCCGGCAACTTCTCTCTGACTGCCGGGCAGGCTCTGGAAGTGCAGCGCGATGGCAGCGTGGGTGGCAAAATTAAGGCGGTTTTCAGCGGTAATCTGTTCAATGCTTTAAACGAAAAGAGCACCCGTTTTGCGCGGGTGCCGGGTAAAGATTTCCCGATGATGCGTCTGCGTTGCCGCGTCACGCTGGAGTAAGGCGCAGCTCGCCGCGGAAGATCGTCACAGCACTGCCGCCGACCTGGACACGCGTAATATCGCCGCTAAAGCAATCAATCTCGGTGTGCACCAGTCCGGGGCGGTCGATCTCATAGCCTTGTTCAATTGTGAACCGGTTGCATCCTTCATTGACAGGAAGCAGCCGGTTTTTGATCAGATAACTGCCAAAGGCACCATTGGCAGTCCCGGTGACCGGATCTTCCGGAACACCCACGGCGGCTCCCAGATTGCGAACATGGGCGGTGTGGCCTGTCGCATGGTCCAGGTCAGCGTTTGTGTTTGTAGTTTCAAAAGTCCAGACATGCGTGCTGACGACACCTTGCGCGCGATTTAGGGCTGCCAGGGCCTGGTGGTCGGGGTTGATTTTGCGGATGCAGTCCAGATTTTTCAGGGGCAACATCAAATCCCACAGGCCGGTGGAGACAAACTCGATCGGTTTTTCAGGATCGAGACAGCTACCGTCCAAGCCCAGTGCCTGTAATACTGGAGCCGGATCGTCGTGAAAGGGCCTGAATTCTGGCAGCGGCTGGGTCATCCAGACTTCAGTGCGGTTGGCCGTATGAGTCGGGAGTGTCGCGCACATTGGGTCGCCGTTCGCTATTTCGGCCACGATCGGCCTCAATTCAACCGGCAATATTCCAGCGCCGGTTTGCTGCGTTATTCTGCGGCAGCCAGTTGGCAGGTAGCCTTCGCAGCTTAGAACGTGATAAGCGGCCACTGTGGCATGTCCGCAAAGCGGAACTTCGCATTCCGGAGTGAAGAAGCGTACGTGATAATCAACTCCAGCTTCTTGGGAGGGTGTCACAAAGGCGGTCTCGGCCGCGTTGACTTCTCTGGCAATGAGTTGCATCTGGCGTTCGCTTAGCCCGGTGGCGTCGGGCACCACCCCGGCTGGATTACCGCCAAAAAGTTGATCGGTGAAAGAGTCTACCTTAAAGACTTTAAGATTCTTTATGGCCATTTCGGAACCCCCCATTATTTTGGGGGAACTTTGGGGACGGTTCTAAAAGTTCCAAGTGGCATTAAATGTAAAATTGAACTTTTAGAACCGTCCCCAAAGTTCCCCCTTCTCCAAGATTCCAGCAGAATTTACTTTCAATCCAGCCATCGGGAAATCCTGCCTTAGTCATTCAATGGATCCCGTCCGGCAGGTAAGCCGCTTTCAATATCGAAACTATAAACCACTCAATGACAAACGGGGGTTTTGGCACTGATGACCTCCACAGCGATGCCTTCACCATTTTGCTGCGATTTTGACGGACAAGAACGGACCACCGCGTCCGGGACTTGTTTTGCGGTCGAGCGGATCATTAAAGAGCCTTTGCAGTGGAAGCCTGCTGCTTTGGATTGGCTGGACAGCGATTTGGAATTGGTGTATGGAATTGGTCCGCAAACATCGGCAAAATTACGGGCCGCCGGCTATACAAGACTGGACCAGCTTCTGGATCATCCCCGTTTTGGCCCGGATGCTGCCCGGACACTGGAGGAGATCCGTGAGCGCAATATTTTGGCTTTGCTCAACCGGGGCGTCCGGGATGCGGATTTACTTTCATTTTACAAACAGCAGCACCTTGTCTTTATGGACATTGAGACGACCAGCCTCTATAATACCCAGCCGCTCTTTTTAATTGGCATGCTGTTCGCTGAAGATGATCATCTGGTGCTGAAGCAGTTTTTTGCGCGACACTACTGCGAAGAGAAGGCCCTCATTGAGCAGGCTTATCAGGAATTGGCAGCCGTGCCAGTCATGGTGACTTACAATGGGCGCAGCTTTGACGCGCCTTATCTAAATGCCAGGGCAGCAGCGCATCGCTTGGAAATCCGAGTGCATCATATTCATCTGGACCTACTGCCCCATACGCGTCGGAAGTATCGTAGCAGTCTGCCTAACTGTCGACTGCATACCGTTGGGGAAACCTTGCTGGGCATGGATCGCGGCGATGATATTCCCGGCGATTTGATTCCCAGCTTGTATCATGATTTTGTCCAAACCCAAAACCCCGATTTGATTAGGAGTGTGCTGGAACATAATGCAATGGACCTGATTTCTCTAGCCAGAATTCTGCCGGATCTGGCATAATATTTTTGGTATTATGTTTTTGACTCAATGTTACGGAGGTGCTCTAAATGGATCAGACCCCGAC
>DHDG01000002.1:75214-96469 GCA_002399265.1 Firmicutes bacterium UBA4882
CGACCACAAACCTGGCGATTAGAGACTTTCCAACTAACGGCATCGTGTCCGGAAAATATTTACTACTGGATAGTCGCCTGAAAACTGACAAAAACGGCAAACCCTACATTAATGGGGTTCTCGGGGACAACACCGGTAAAATCAGTCTCAAAATTTGGGGCGCTGGCCAGGAATTTCAGGAACAGATCACGCCCGGTTGCGTTATAGAAATACGTAACGCACAAGTGCGAGAATTCAATGGGTTTCTTCAAATTGAGCTGGATGCCGCCCGGAAAAACACTTATCAGATTTACGAAGCTAATTCGGAAGAGGTGATCGCGCTACTGCCGGTAACTCCGTCCGACCGTGATGAGTTATGGCAGCAGATTGAAACGGCAGTGGCATCTGTAACGGCTACCCACTACAAAAATCTGCTACAAAGGATTTTTGGGAATAAGGAAACCCAGCGGCTTTTCCGCAATATTCCTGCGGGGGCGCGCAAACATCATGCTTATATTGGTGGACTGATGGAGCATACCGCCCGGGTAGCCGCCTTATGCGTCAAGATGGCTCAGGTATACCCCGAAGCTGATCATAATCTGTTAGTCGCCGGGGCATTACTCCATGATATCGGCAAAATTGAAACATATAATCTGAGCCGCGGGTTTGATATGACCGACGACGGGCGTTTTTTTGGGCATTTGGTAATTGGGGCGCGCTTAGTGGAACAGGAGATCACGCGCATGCGCACTGATGAAGGACTGGCATTTCCGGAGCAGGCCGCCCAAAAACTACTGCATTTATTGTTAAGCCATCATGGCACACTGGAGTGGGGTTCACCGGTAGAACCGTTGATTCTGGAAGCCTGCCTCCTACACCATGCCGATAATTTGGATGCGCAAGCGATGCGATTTGGCGCAGCCCGTCGTGACGCGGTCGGGAAAGACTGGGTATATGATGAAACGCTTGCCCGCACTATTTTTGTCGGAGATGCCGATGTATAAAAATATTGGAGGATAAATAACGCAACTGTCGAATTTTTTCATGTGCCGTCTGGATCCGATTACGGAAAGGGGAGAACTTCCTTTGAAAAAAGGGTTTATCATCTTAACAATCATCATCAGTGTTGCGGTTTTTGCAACTGCCATCATACATGCTCAGGACAAAGCAAGTATCGAAGATTTGCTTAAGCAGGCGGCCGAAAAACAGCAGCAGGGCGATATCGATGGGGCTATCACACTCTACAACCAAGTAATTAGCATTGATGCACAGAATTATGTAGCCTACCATAACCTTGGTATTGCCTATATCATTCAGAAGAAATGGGATGCCGCGATCGATGCGTTAATTCAGGCACAGCTGATTGATCCCATCAAAGGCGAGGATTCTTATCTGGCTGGCTTTGCTTATATGAATATAAAGGATTTTGAAAGAGCGATTGTCAAGTTTAAACGTGCTATTCAGCTTAATTACAATGGGCCTGACGTCTATGCTTCGCTGGCCAACGCCTGCCAAATGACAGGCAAGTCTACGGAAGCCTTGGCCGCAGTGCAGGATGGCATTAAGGCCAACCCGGATTCGGTTAATTTGTGGCTACTCTCAGCTGGTTTTAATATGACGATGGGTAAGACCGATCAGGCAATAGCAGCTTATCAGAAGGTTATTGCGTTGGATCCGAGTGTTATTCCGGTTTACAACATGCTGGGTTCGATCTACTCCATGAGCAACAGATACGAGGAAGCCGCGGCCGTTTTGAAAAAGGGAGTAGAAACCCACCCCAAAAACACGGATGGTTTCATACTCTTAAGCTCGGTTTATTACGAGCTTGACAAAATGGATGATGCTTTGCTTGCCGCGCGTAAGGCGGTTGAGTTGGATCCCAAAAAGGCAGATGCTCTGTCGAATCTTGGGTACATTTATGCCGAAAGAAACGAGCGGTTGAAAGAAGCGCTTGATTTATGCACTCAGGCGGCAGTGCTGGCACCGAAAAACCCCAGTATCTTGGATAGCCTCGGATGGGTGCAGTTTAAAAACGGACAGACTGCTGCTGCTATTGCAACCTTGCAGCAAGTGGTCGCACTTGATCGGTCGGAAGGATGGGCCCACTATCATCTGGCAGTAATCTATCTTGCGCAGAATCAAAAGCAAAAAGCAGTTGACGAATACCGGCTTGCGGAAAAGTGTCCGACTTTTAGTAGAAAGTTGGTTGTGGAGCTGGCCGTGCTGAAAAAGAAACTGGGGCTATAATGGGCGATAATGCCAGATAGCGGGTTAAAGAATCGGAGGGGTTTTTTTGACGGAACTGCAGGAGCCGCAATTGTTACAGGACGACATCAAAATTCAAAAGGCCAAAAGACCTAAGTCGGTCTGGTTTATTCTGATTTTTGATATTTTGGTCTTTTGCTACACTCTGCTGGCAGCACGTGATTTATATTGGATGGGCGGCCAGGATATGCAGGCCGTTATACTGGTGGTAGCGGGATTATGTTATCTGACTTTAGGCATTTTCTGTTTCAGAGTAAATATTTGGGCACTGGCTGTGCAGGGCGTATTTTCCCTGATCATTACGATCTGGTATACGATTGACGCTGTCAGAGGGATTTCGCAGGCGCTTTTATATTATCACGCCGCCTATGTTGATTCCGAAAAGTTCTGGTTTTTGATTAAGCAGGGAGTGCTCAGCTCAGGGCCGCGGCTAATCGTAAACATCATTTTGTTCGTGTTGTCTTTACTCCTGTTTTTAAATACCCTGAAAACCAAACGCGGTGTCAACACAAAGACCAAAAGACAATCACCTTACCATACTAAGTGAATGATCCGTTGTTGCCGGGCGCTTTTGTGTCCGGCTTTTTTATGTGGTGGCGTGCCACCTGGATGATCTATAATAATTAAAAAATCTGTAACAATTTGGGGAAATTCGTTAATCCTGTTGTCATAACCATAAGATAGAATCAGGATGAACAGAGGTAGATTCTGCGAAAGAGAGGGTTCTCATATGAATCGAAAATTAGTATGGGTAGGTTTTATTGCTGGTATCATAATGGTCTGCTTGACAGTTACCCCGGCATTGGCTAACAGCACTAACCAATTGGGGAGTTGGTCACTCTCAGCCGATTATCATTTTACTATTGCCGAATGGGGCTGGGATCTGGATCTTAACTGCAACTACGAAGGCTGGTTGTGGGTCACGGCAGTTGATAAGGGCGACGCAACATGGTTTGGCCATATCGGGGTTGCGGAAACTGATAATTGGAACTGGGATAATGTTGGCACGGAGGCCGATGTTGACCTGTATAATTTTGGTGCCGGAGTTCGGCACAGAATCGTCGGCCCGCTGGCATTCGGAATCGAGGCCGATCTTCATGCACTCAAAGGTGTTGACGCAGTTGCCTTTCAGCTTTACTCAGGTAATCTGATGGTCGGGCCAATTATCTCTAAAGACGTTGACATGTTGTTGGGAACCTGGACATTAAAGGCGCACGCCATGGTAGGCCCCGGTCTACAGATGGCTTCCGCCACGCATCATGATACACATACTTTTTGCGGGGTGGCAGTAGACATGGGAGCCGAACTTGGCTACCTCCTCTTTGATACTTTGGGCGTGTCTGCCTCAATTAACCAGAAATACGAAATGTCTCCCTGGGGTGAGGGCAGCAGCAATTTGTACTCAAGCGATCAATTGGCCTATGTATTTAGTGGCGTATTGCGCTTCTAGCCAATTTGGCGGTAGCATACTCCCCAAACGTCCTCAAAGCCCTCTAAAAAGAGGGCACTTTTTTTGTGTGGCATGCCCAGATGTATTTTTGCTCTCGAACCAATTAATTGCAGGAAATCGTCTCGGCTTGAGGAATTATTTGAAAAGGCCGACTAATTAAAGGGGGATGAAAAATATGAAGAGCAAACTATTGATTTTCTCCACTTTAGTTCTGGTCATTGCCCTGGTTTTGGGCATTTCCGGGTGCAAAAAGGAAGAGGAGAAAACCACACTCATCATGGGCACCGAGGCATCATTTCCACCGTTTGAGTTTACTGATGAAAACAATGAACCCATAGGTTTTGATGTTGACCTCGCCAGGGCCGTTGCTGAGGAAATGGGTCTGGAACTGGAAGTTCGCGATCAACCGTTTGACGGATTGATTGGCGCACTGCAGGCTAACCAGATCGACATTGTCGCGGCTGGTATGACCATCACGCCAGAACGCCAAGAAACAGTTGCCTTTTCCAATCCGTATTACAATGCCAAACAATCTGTAATCGTGCGTGCCGGCGAAAATCTGGTTACCTCTATGGAGGATCTTGCCAACCTGAATATCGCCGTGCAGATGGGAACCACCGGCGCCGCTAAGGCCGAGGAAATCAAAGGCACAGCCGATGACACCAGCCTGAAGCAGTACGAAAAAGTTAACGAAGCCTTTATGGAGCTTACCAATGGCAGGGTCGACGCCATCATTATTGACGTTCCGGTCGGTGCCAGCTACATGAAGCAGTTTGAAGGACTCGAAGTTGTCGAGGCAATCGATTTTGAAGACGAGCAGTTTGGTATTGCAGTCCGCAAGGATAATGAAGAATTGCTCAATGACGTCAATACGGCGCTTGATAATATCATGAGTTCCGGTAAATATGACGAATTGATTCAGAAATGGTTTGGCCAATAATCCCAGGAAGTTAGAACAAGGCCGGTCCGGAGCCGATTCGGGCCGGCTCTTATTCTATCTACCCTCCGGTAATTGGTACAGACTTACAACGGAGAGTTGGTGAACCTTTGTTTGATTTTGAGATGTTATGGAGTAACTTCCCTTATTTGCTTAAGGGTGCGGTTGTCTCACTACAGGTCACAGTATTCTCCATTATTTTTGGTATTATCCTGGGGCTCTTTGTGGCTTTGGGCAGGCTTTCCGGCGCACGGATTATCAGGTTTGTGTGCGCCGCCTTCGTCGAATTCATCAGAGGAACGCCTCTGTTAGTGCAAATCTATATTGTTTATTTCGCCCTGCCGCAGCTTGGCGTTCAACTGGATCCGATTCCGGCAGGAGTCTTAGCCATTGGCATCAATAGTGGAGCTTACAACTCCGAGATCTTCCGTGGCGGAATACAATCGATCGACAAAGGCCAGACTGAGGCAGCCAGATCCCAGGGCATGACCTACTGGCAGACGATGCGTTATGTTATTCTGCCGCAGGCATTGCGCAGGATTATTCCGCCTCTTGGTAATGAGTTCGTGACCTTGATCAAAGACTCCTCACTTGTCTCGATCATGTCAGTACACGAGTTAACCTTCCGGGCAAAGCTCGTCGCGGCCCGTACCTACAATTACTTTACCATGTACATCGGGACCGCAATCATCTACTTTATCATGACGTTCATTACATCTAAACTACTGGGCCTGCTCGAGAGGAGGTTGCGTATCAGTGATTAAGGTCGACAACCTGCACAAGTATTTCGGAAGACTGGAAGTTTTAAAGGGAGTCAACACTGAGATTAAGGCTGGGGAAGTGGTAGTCATTCTGGGGCCTTCCGGCTCGGGAAAAAGTACTTTGCTAAGGTGCTTAAACCTTTTGGAGAAACCGACTTCGGGCAAGATCTGGGTAGACGGCCAGGAAGTCACCCATCCGAAAGTTAACATCTATAAAGTCCGAGAAGAAATCGGAATGGTATTTCAGCAGTTTAATCTCTATCCCCATCTTACGGTGCTGAAGAATATTGCACTAGCTCCCATTAAAGTCCGTCAAAAGAGTAAAGAAGAGGCTGATTCCATCGCGTTGCAGTTGCTGGATCGAGTAGGACTGAGCGAAAAAGCACTGAGCTATCCGCGGCAGCTCTCCGGCGGGCAGCAGCAAAGGGTGGCGATTGCCCGTGCTATGGCAATGCAGCCGAAAGTGATGCTGTTTGATGAACCGACCTCGGCATTGGATCCTGAAATGATCAGCGAAGTCTTAAACGTCATGAAAGACTTGGCCAGCGAAGGCATTACCATGGTCTGCGTGACACATGAAATGGGCTTTGCGCGTGAAGTAGCCGACCGGGTGCTATTCATCGATGGTGGCGTCATTGTCGAGGAAGGGCGGCCAAGTGAAATATTTAATAACCCCAAGAGCGAACGCACGCAGCTTTTCCTAAGTAAAATTCTCTAGGCGGAACGCCAAGCGGCGATCCAGCGGCGATCCATTGACGATCCAGCGGTGATCCATTGGCGACGTGTAATCCAGACTTTAAGCACTCGGTAGTGAATCACTGAGTGCTTTAAGTTTTTTATAAAGCCCTAACATCTCGGAGTAGGGCAGGCGCACGAGACCGCTCGGTGAAGGCAGTACAAAGTCAATCACACCAGGGACCACCGGGCTTTCTTGTATACCGGCGGCGACTTTGCGGCGATCCGCATACTGACTGTAAACCCCGATACCATTGAAGGCCGCAATTCTGGGGCTGTAAAGACCTATTAAAGTTCTTAGACGGCGGCGACCGCTTTCATATTCTTCAGGTGTGATTTCGGCTGCTGTTTGGGTCACCCGCGCAACAATATTGGTCAGGCCAAAACCTAATCTTGCCAATTCAACGTCTTCTTCAGGGCGATAGCGTCTGGGAGTCAACTGCGCGTCAGCCAGTAGTTTCCAGAAACGATTACTATGGCCGGCGTAATGATGACCGATTGATCCGGAACGTAGTCCAGGGTTGAATCCCACAAAGAGGATTTTCATATTCTGAACTAAGATATCGGGCAATTCTCCTATGTTCTGGTCTAGAATATCTGACGATTCTCTCAAGTATCAGCACTCCTTTTCGAGTATAACGGAGGGATAAAGCCATGTCCGCCAAACCGTCCAAAAAGGTAATCCGAAATTTCGGAGAGACAAAAGGCGAAGCCATCATGCGCCAGGCATTGGAAATGAAAAAGATACCTTTTGAGCAGGAGGCTATGATCGGCTACTATCGAGTGGACTTCCTAATCGAAAGTGCCAAAGCAGTAATTGAAATTGATGGCGTCTCCCATATAGTTTTGGATACCCAAAAACGCGACATGCGTAAGAGTGACTTTCTGCAGGAGCAGGGCTATATCCTGTTCCGTTTCAGTGATGAGGCCATATTCAAAGATGTCTTTGCCTGTCTTGCCGAAGTTCAGCAGCACATCAAAGCCTACAGCAAATGGAAGGTTACTCCCGGGTCTTAGGCCGGATCAAAATGACCCGATTGGGGACAGTCCCCAATCGGGTCATTTTGATCCAAGTAAACCGGTCCCCAATCGATCGGTCCGATCAGAGGCGGGCGACGCCGGTTTCTTTGGCTGCTCCCGCTACGGCGGCCGAGATCGCTGGTACTACCCGCGGATCGAATGGTTTGGGGATGATGAGTTCTTCGCTAAGTTCATCGCCCCGCAGGACCTGTGCCAGTGCTCGGGCAGCTGCTTTTTTCATCTGGATGTTGATTTCGCTGGCCCGGACATCTAGTGCGCCGCGGAACAGTCCAGGGAAGACGAGCACATTGTTAACTTGGTTGGGAGTATCCGACCGTCCCGTTCCCGCAATGCGGGCACCGGCCGCTTTGGCTTCGGCGTAACTGATTTCGGGTTCGGGATTGGCCAAGGCAAAGACAACCGCATCTTCATGCATCTTGCTGATCAAATTGGCGTTAAAAGCGTTCGCCATGGAAACCCCGATCAACACATCTGCTCCGGCCACGGCGTCGGCCAAAGTCCCGCGGCGGCCTGCGGCATTAATAGCGGCAGCCAGTTTAGCTTGTCGCTCATTTAGGCCGGGTATGTCGCCATGCAAGATGCCCGCGCGATCCACCAAATCAATCTGTCCGGTGCCCATTTCATAAAACAGTCTGGTAATAGCTGTTCCCGCCGCGCCAGCTCCATTAACGACCACTTTGGACGCAGCCAGATCTTTGTTAAGCAGGCGGAATGCTCCCAAGACGGCAGCGACGGCAACAATAGCCGTCCCATGTTGATCGTCATGAAAGACAGGGATGTCGAGCTCTTTAATGAGCTGGTCTTCAATTTGATAACATTTCGGCGTGGCAATGTCTTCGAGATTGATCCCGCCAAAGATCGGACTCAACGCTTTCACAATCGCGATAATTTGCTCAGGATCTTCTGTATCCAGGCAGATTGGAAAAGCGTCTACACCGCCAAAGGCTTTGAAGAGCGCTGCCTTGCCTTCCATAACTGGAATGGCAGCTTTGGCACCTATGTTTCCCAAACCGAGCACCCGAGTGCCGTCGGAGACAATCGCCACTGTATTACCTTTGCAGGTATAATCGTATACTTTTTCCGGATGATCATGGATTACGCGGCATGGTTCAGCTACACCCGGGGTGTAAGCCAGAGCCAGGGCGTAATCGTTATCGACTGGTACTTTCAACGCCACGCTGATCTTGCCGGCGTTTTTTTGGTGCAACTCCAAGGCTGCTTTTTTGATATCCACGGGATTTCCCCCCCCTGAATCGGATTTTAACGCAATGATCATATCAGAAAATAGTATTGTCTTCCATGGTATGGCAGGAAAACCGGCAAAACAAAACGAATTTATGACAAAACTGGCACCAGAGTCCTACCATTGCCTTGAATTACCGAAAAACACTATCTGATTTCCGTTACCAGCGCTCTGAATGCCCGGAAAATGGAGGAAGCAGCATGCGGCATCGACACGTTTTGGTCTTAAGCCTCATATTATTTTCCCTTGCTGCTGCGCTTTGGATTCGTGAAATTGCTTATGCCGCTGCTAACGGCGACTTGACTGCAATGATTACATACATCCCTCCCGATCATACGGCAGCCGCTGCTTTTCCGTCTACCTGGAAAGCGATCGGCTCCGACGGAAGCATTGTCGGACGTGGACCGGAAGGAATTGCCGCTTTGGGTTTAGCCAGTAATTTCACTGATTCCACCGAATGGACGAGCACTGAATTCGCAACGAGCCAATGTCGTTATTATACACCGGAAGAATTTATTTCGGAAAGACTGGCAGTTCTCCTGACGGACAGTGCCGGCATTATCGCCAATAAAGTCACCATCGTTTGTGCTGAGGAGGTCAAAGGATACACCTTTCCAGCGATTGTGGCAGATCTGGATCTTGAATTGGCCGGTGGAAACTGGCGTGGTATATTTTTCGTTACCACCTGGAGAGTCTATGGGTGCACACGTTGGGGAGCCTATGTGTCCGGGGTAGCGACTTCTCAGGAACGGTTTGGTGATTCATTGGCGGTGTTGCTCGCTGTGTTCAATTCGTTTCACCCCGAACCGCGGTATGGTGTGGGCGATGAGCGACCTGTAACAGAAGCATTTTGGGCCGTCTGTAATCAGCGGCGGCAACCCTAGCAGCAGCCCAAGCGGCAGCCCGAGCGGCAGCCCTAATAAATCTCCGGGAGTGTTAAGATTGCCCACAGTTGCGTTTCATACACTGGGGTGCAAAGTGAACCAGTACGAATCCGAAGCCTTGGCGGAGCAATTCCGCCAACATGGCTATGAAGTAGTATCATTTGAAGAGCAGGCCGACATTTATGTGATTAATACCTGCACTGTTACCAATGTCAGTGATCGCAAGTCGCGGAATCTAATCCGCAGAGCGGCTGAGCACGAAGAGGCCATTGTTGTGGTAACCGGATGTTATGCTCAGACCGAGCCGCAGGAAGTGGCGGCAATCCCAGGTGTTGATCTGGTAATCGGAACACAGGGCCGCGGTCAGTTGGTGGCACAGATTGAAGCATACCGCGATCGCACCGCCAAAGCCGCGCAACAACAAGAAGGACAGCGGCAACAATCCATCATATCAGTCAGCGCCCTGGGCAACCGTTTTGAGGATTTGGAGGCAACCGGCTTTGCGGGCCGGTTCGCGGGGCGGACCCGTGCGACTCTCAAGATTCAGGAAGGCTGCCGTCAGTTTTGCAGCTATTGCAAAGTACCTTATGCCAGAGGACCGTTGCGCAGCATGGCCAAAAAACTCGTCATTGAGAGGGCCGGCACTTTGGTGGAGGCGGGGTTCAAGGAAATCGTACTGGCAGGGATACACTTAGGTCTTTACGGATGCGGTTCTGAGGCTACTTCGCCCGCATCATCCGGGCCCTTATCAGAACTGGTACGCGCGGTGATGGACATACCGGGCTTGGTGCGTCTCCGGTTAAGCTCTTTGGAGCCGATGGATGTTGATGCACAGCTGATTAGTCTGTTTGCCTTGCCAAAATCCCCGCTATGTCCGCATGTGCATTTGCCGCTCCAAAGTGGAGACGACTCCATTCTGCAAATGATGCGCAGACCATATAGTACGGACTCTTTCCGCGATCTCGTTGCCAGGCTGCGGGCTACGAACCCGGAAATAGCGATTAGTACGGACTTGATTGTCGGGTTCCCTGGTGAAACCGAGGCCATGTTCCAGCGCTCGCTGGCGTTTTGTGAGGAAATCGGTTTTAGCAGAATGCATGTTTTCCCATATTCACCCCGTCGTGGTACACCGGCCGCCGCAATGGCGGGGCAAATTCCTGCGCCTGTTAAAGCAGAACGCAGCAAAACAGTGCGCAAACTGGCTGCGACAATGGCCACCGCATATCATCAGCGTTTCGTCGGGCGCACGGCGGAAGTCCTTACCGAGGAGCAGGCTGGCAGCATTTGGAGCGGGTTGACCCCCCATTATGTTTCTGCCCGATTCAAATTGGACGGCGGAGCAGCTAATGAGCTTAAGAAAATTGTGGTTATAAAAGCAGATGATAAAGGAATCTCTGGCACTTTAGCCGAAATTTGATCTAGGAACTTTGGGGACGGTTCTAAAAGTGCCGAATCCCAAATATTGTCATATGGCACTTTTAGAACCGTCCCCAAAGTTCCAACCAAGTTTGGAAACGGAGGACAGAGCTAATGACTGATAGCGATTGTCTATTCTGCAAAATAGGGCGCGGCGATATCCCATCCCAAACAGTCTATCAGGATGATACAGTAATGGCGATTGAGGACATTAATCCGGTGGCGCCAGTCCATATTTTGATCATACCCAAGGAGCATATTCCATCCGCAGCAGATCTCAATCAGGGACATGCTGAAATGCTGGGCAAGGTTTTTGCAGCCGCTGCCCAAATTGCTACCAAAAAAGGGATCGCAGAGCAGGGCTTCCGAATCGTAACCAACCATGGTTTGTTCGGAGGGCAGGCCGTCCCGCATCTGCATTTTCACCTGCTGGGCGGGCGTAAACTGGGTACCATGGGTTAAGCGAAAAACAGCTTGCGCTTATCTTGACATAGGACCTTTGCACATTGTATAATTAAGTTCAGATTGTCTGACAGACTCGAGGGCTGGGCTCTCGACGCTTTAATCGGAGGGAGGGATATCAAGAGTGGCAACTGAGGTTCGAGTTGGAAAAGCCGAGTCACTGGATAGCGCCCTACGCCGGTTTAAGCGGCAATGCCAAAAATCAGGTGTACTTGCGGAAGCACGCAAGCATGAGCATTATGAGAAGCCAAGTGTGCGTCGGAAGAAGAAGTCCGAAGCGGCAAGAAGGCGCAAATTCAAGTAGGAGCACCTAATTGCAGTGCTCATCCAGGTAAAAGCAAAAGTCCCTGAAAGCAGGAACAAGCGGCCTGATCAAGAAATTAGATCAGGCCTTTTTATTTTTTCTGTTGTTTTTGGCACCATCTTTTTAGTTTTTATGAAACTTCGTCTTCATGCCGTCCGTTTATACGGGTGAGGACACTGGGAGGGCGAAATTATTGCAGCAGGCCAGTGACTGGGATTTGGTAGCGCGGGCCCAAAAAGGCGATCTCGATGCATTTACACTAATCGTAAATCAATATAAAATGCGTCTTTTTGGGTACATTTTAAGAATGATTCATTCCAGGGAAGATGCCGAAGACATTCTTCAGGAAGTCTTCCTGAGAGTATATAGCTCGCTTGCCCGTTATTCTCCGCAATACCAGTTTTCGACGTGGATCTATCGCATTGCCCAGAATCTATGTATTGATCATTTACGGCGGCGCAAGCTGTCAACATTTTCGGTAGACGAGAAATTCGGCAGCGAAGAAGAGCTTACGCTAGAGCTTCCGGACGAATCGATGAGTCCGGAGAGCATTTTTGAATCGAACGCGGTCAAGCAGGAAGTTGAGGAAGCCATTTACGAACTGCCGGTCAAATACCGGTCAGTGATTATCCTAAGACATATCCAGGATCTCAGCTACGAAGAGATCAGCCAGATCATGGATATGCCGGTCAACACTGTGAAAACGCATATTTTCCGCGCGCGGCGTATTTTGCGCCGTCGGCTGCAGGATGCCATATAAACCGGGATGGGAGGCGCACTCCATGACTAATCCAAAAACAGAAGCATGTAAAGATGTTGAGCGTTTGTTTGACAAATATATTGACGGCATGATTACAGTCAGCGAATACAAGGCTTTTCGGACGCATCTACATGAATGTGACCAATGCCGGGAATCTTGGATGGCTTTAGAACGTACTGTCCGGCAGCTGAAAATGCT
Organism: Firmicutes bacterium UBA4882; assembly: GCA_002399265.1. Lineage (GTDB taxonomy): Bacteria > Bacillota > UBA4882 > UBA4882 > UBA4882 > UBA4882. The sequence goes on from DHDG01000002.1 coordinate 87,650, forward strand.
CGACAACGTTAAGCCAAGTGACAGCTTTATGCCAAAACTGATGGCAGCCTTGCCTGCTTCCAGCCGCCGCGTGCTGCCTCGTAAATGGAAGCATTGGGCGGTTGAAGCTGCTGCGATTATCATCATTATCACACTCGTCGGGCTCGGTTCTTCCTACAGCGGCTATACCGCCATGGTGACAGTCGATCCGGGACTCGGCGAGGAGCAGACTGTTCCCGCCCGCGAAGTGACCGTGCTGCCCGAAAACTCTGTGGTGGAAGGCGATCTTACTGTGGTGAATGGTGACGTCTTCATTGCCGGCCAGGTGATGGGGGATGTTATCTCTGTTGATGGGCAGGCCGAACCAGTGCAATCAATTGAAGTGAAGGAACAGAACTGGCTGCAGAGATTGGTCGATCATTTCGTCAATATCGGCAAGAGTTTTTGTAATGGTCTAAACCTTGTATTTTAACTTCGGACGTTGTGAATGGAGGGCTGAAACATGAAGTGGCTAAAGCGTCATTGGTTTGACATACTGCTGGCGATTGCCATCATCATCGGATCCTATTACGGTTTTCGCAGCGGCGGGCCGGCTGTTGAGAATGTCCCCGATGTTTATGTGATCCGCCTGGACGGTGAAGTGGAATACGCGCTCTACGACTTCATTAGTGCGGGAATCGAGGAAGCGGAGCGTCGTAAGGCGGAAGCGGTGCTAATTGAAATCGCCACCTTTGGCGGGCGTGTCGACGCGATGACCGATATTGGCGAAGTCATTACCACCGCCAAAATTCCCGTCTACACTTTTGTTCGTGGCAAAGCATTATCAGCGGGGGCCTATATCGCGCTCTCCGGGAAGAAGATTGTCATGACACCGGAAGCGGTCATGGGAGCTTCGGAGCCCAGAGATCAAAGCAATCAGCCGGTAACCGACGAGAAAGTGCTGTCCGCCATGCGTGGCCTTTTCAGAGCGGCCGCCGGTGCCAGAAGAGACCGCGGCGCAGACCTGGATCCTTCGATTGCAGAAGCGATGGTCGATTCCTCGATCGAAGTGCGTACCGAGGGCGTCCGGCGTCCGGGAGAACTGGTAGTTCTGACCGGGACGGAGGCACTGGAGCTGAATTACTGCGACCATTTAGCCTCCACCCGTGATGCCGCGCTGGCGGCTCTCGGTTTTGAAGAAGAAACGATCGTACACATGATTACACCGAGTCCGGCGCAGCGTTTTGCCCGCCTGCTATCTGAATCATATATTTCGATGATTCTATTAGTCGTTGGTATTATCGGTATTATTATCGAGTTCACTACTCCCGGTTTTGGGGTGCCCGGCGTGATCGGTGTTATTTCCTTTGCCCTGTTCTTCGGGGCACGCATCATGTCGAACATGGCAGGTTGGGAAGTTGCCGGTCTGTTTATTCTGGGTCTGGCGTTGCTGGTTCTGGAAGCCATGATTCCCGGCTTTGGCATTCTTGGACTTTCGGGTATCGGTGCTTTTGCCGCCAGTGTTATCCTGGCCTATCCCAGCAGAACTGCCGGGGCTTGGTCTCTGGGACTGGCAATTTTATGGATGATTTTCGCCGGACGGATTATCTTCCGCCTCCTGGGAACCGCTGGTGCCTGGGATCATCTGATTTTACGTCACAGTGAGTTGTCGGAAGAAGGATATATAGCTACCACCTCGCAAGTCGAACTGTTAGGGCGTGAAGGAGTCGCGCTGACCACCATGCGTCCGTCCGGCAGTATTCAAATTGATGACGATAGAATTGACGCCATCTCAGAAGGCACTTATATCCCAGCCGGGACGCCCATCAGAGTGGTAAAAGTAGAAGGAAACAGAATCGTAGTCAGATCCATTATGTAGTAGCGCGATCCATTTAGTGGTCAGATCTATTCAGTAGTCAGGTCGATCAATAGTTGGGGCAATCAAAAATAGAATTGGGGGGAATCACGTTGGATCTATTTGTCATTCTGTTAATCGTTGGCGGTGCCATCATCCTGCTGTCGCTATTCTTTAGTTTTGTGCCGCTGGGTCTGTGGATCTCTGCCTTGGCATCCAATGTTAAAGTCAACATGATTTCACTTGTTGGAATGCGGCTGAGACGCGTTACGCCGTCCCGAATTGTTTTTCCACTGATCAAGGCTACGAAAGCCGGACTGGATGTCAACGTTACTAATTTGGAAGCCCATTATCTCGCAGGTGGTAATGTTGACCGGGTAGTCGACGCTTTGATTGCAGCCCATCGTGCTGAACTGGGGCTGACCTTCCAGCGGGCTGCTGCCATTGATCTGGCTGGCCGTAATGTTCTGGAAGCTGTGCAAATGAGCGTTAACCCGAGGGTTATCGAGACCCCCATCGTTGCTGCGGTTGCCAAAGACGGCATCGAGCTCCGCGCCAAAGCCCGTGTGACTGTGCGTGCGAACATTGAAAGGCTGGTCGGTGGTGCTGGCGAAGCGACCATTATTGCCCGTGTTGGTGAAGGTATTGTGACGACCGTCGGTTCGTCGGAAAGCCATAAAGAAGTGCTTGAAAATCCGGATCGCATCTCGACTACTGTTTTGAATAAGGGTCTGGATGCCGGGACGGCGTTTGAAATTCTTTCAATTGATATTGCCGATGTTGACGTTGGTCGTAATATCGGTGCCAGACTGCAAATGGATCAGGCGGAAGCCGATAAGAACATTGCGCAGGCCAAAGCATCCGAACGTCGGTTTGCAGCCCTCGCCCGCGAGCAGGAAATGAAGGCTTCTGTGCAGGAAATGCGTGCCCGTGTTGTGGAGGCAGAGGCAGAAGTGCCGCGCGCTATGGCCGAAGCATTACGTGCCGGCAAACTTGGTGTGATGGACTTTTATAACCTGCAGAATATGCTCGCTGATACTGAAATGCGTCAAAACATCTCCAAGATCGGACAGCGTCCGGAGGATCCTTCGACCGGATCTAAGAAATAATTGAAAGGATGATAGCCCAATGGAAGTTTTTATTGTCGGGCTGATCCTCTATGTGATCCTTTCAGTTATTGGCGAAGTGAGCAAAAAAGGCAAGAACACGCCGCCAACCCAGAACGGCGGTGGAAAAGTCATTCCTTTCCCAAGCGATCCGACTGCCCGGCGCAAGACTTTCCAGGATGTGCTTAGGGAAGCGCTGGAAGAAGCCAGTTTGGAAGGGCAAGATGCCCAACGCGGCGCGGACGATACCTTTGACACGGAAATGGAAGGCACCTTTCAGGGAACGGAAGGTACCTTATTCGAAACGGAGTCCGACGCTGGATTCAGCTCTGAAGGCATCGGTTCACTGGAAGGTTCTCCCGTTGCCGACGGTTCACTGGGAGGCTCTCTCGTTGCCGACGGTTCACTGGAAGGAGACCCTCGCGGGGGAAGCTTGGGGCCCATTCCGGAAGATGCGTATTCTTCTGGCGGCATGCTCAAGAGTTCCTTGAGTGAAGAAGAACTTGTCCGTTGGGAACGTGAAGACGTGGTGGACTTCGATGACGATTTTGAAGACGCCGCCGACTCCAGGTTTTCTTATGGAGACATTGGCTTCTCCGATAACGACTCTAATGCGTCTTCGGCATTTCTGCACGGCGGGCTGCTAACTACTGAGGAAGACTTGCTGAGAGGGATTATTGTCTCAGAATTAATGAATGCCCGTGGCGGGCGGAGCTTGCTGAAGCGCGGGGCGCGTAGGACGAACCGCCTGTAAATCGTTGTTCGAAAGCGAATAAGAATGACTCCCGTTTATCGGGAGTCATTACTTTTTTCTTATGGAGATCGTGGCGAATAAACCTATTTCAGTACCGCGGTGAATAAACCTATAGGTAAGAGCAAGTATGTCAGTGATCCGGTGGGATCGATGGTACGGGAGGTGCGTTCGTGAGCCGTGATAAAGCGCCCGGATGGGTAGACCGGTTGGGTGATTTGTTTGAATTACCTCAGGAAATAGTGCTGAATCTGCCGCAGATTGCACTGGTTGGCAACGATTATTTCAGAATCGAAAACCATCGGGGCATTATTGAATACCGCCCGGATTTAATACGCATAAATACCGCTCGGGGTGAGGTTGCGGTTCGTGGGCAGAAACTGCAAATCCGCGCGATCATCACCGAAGAGATTGTCATTTCTGGAAAGATTTCCGCTTTTGAACTCACGGACTGGGAGGCGTTCTAATGCTGATCCAGCGGATATGGTTTTTCTTGCGTGGCTATTTGGTCATATTGGTGAAAGGGCCGCATCCAGAGCAATTTCTCAATGCAGCGATCGGGCAGGGCGTGCGTCTGTGGGACATTCAACGTTTTGGCCCGGATTGGCTGCTCTGCAAAGTGGGAGCACAAGGCTTCAAGAAACTGCGGCCAGTTTTTCGCAAAACACGTTGTCAGGGCCGCATCAAGCGGCGGATCGGCCTGACATTTGGGTTGCGACGCATCACCAAGCGGCCGGTGCTATTCCTTGGTATCGTTGTCTGCCTGGCCGTTGGCTATATTCTCAGCGGTTTTGTATGGTTTGTCGAAGTGGAAGGACTGCAACAGATCGAGCCGGATTCCTTCCGGACCACTCTGGAGGGGGTAGGGGTAAGGGCCGGGGCGCGGAGGGAGGACCTGGACCGACAGGCAATTGAGAACGAACTGCTAAAGCAGGAAACCCTGATCGCGTGGGTGTCACTAAAAGTAAAGGGCACGGTAGCAGTGGTGCAAGTGGTCGAAAAAGAACTGCCGGAGACGATTCCGCAGGGGGTCGTCAATATCATCGCCGCCAAAGATGGGCTGATCCAAAAAATCCTGGTGCTTAAGGGATATGCGGCAGTAACCGAAGGAGATACTGTTCATAAGGGCGATTTGCTGATTTCCGCCAATCCACCTGCGCTTTTCGGAGGTTCGAATAGCAGTGCCTATAGCGGAACGCTCGGGATCCAGGCCCAAGGTCTGGTGGAAGCCAGAGTCTGGTACGAATCGTCGGAGACAGTGCCAATCGTCAGTACCACATGGCAGCCAACTGGCAAAAAGCGCACACTGTGGTCATTCCGCATTGGTAATCATCAGTTTAACCTGGGCAAAAAGCCTAATTACGCCAAAAGCAAGACTTCTCGCCTTGTTAAGGAATGGTTACCCTGCAGGAATGGAAAGAGCTTTGTCGAAGTGATTCGTAATCGCTACTTTGAGGTTGTCGGGACCGCGGTAACGCGGACAAAGTCGGAAGCCGCTCAGGTAGCCGCCACGAAAGCCTGGCAGGAGATCGAAAAGAGCATCACCGCCAAGGAAGGAATCAGGGAGCTGGCGCGTTCTCAGCTTATCAGTGAAGAAGCGCAAGGGGCGGTAACAGTAACGGCGATTCTGGAAGCAATCGAGGACATTGGCGTCAGTGCGGGTACGGAGTAGAGTTATTTGGGAGGTCATGCGAAACCTTGGCAGAAATAATTGAACAGAAATTTGAAATAACAGATCCGTCGCAAGCCGCCGCAATGTTTGGTAATGGCGGCGAATTTTTAAAACTGATCGAAGAAGGACTTGCTGTCGAAGTACTAGCCAGAGGTGAGACTGTTACGCTGCGCGGACAGCCGCACTCTGTCACCAAAGCCAAAGAGGTATTGGAAGACATCCGGCTGATTATTTCCCGCGGGGATTATCCCACCATTCAAGAAGTCCGCTATGCCGTCAGGCTCGCCGGTGAAGGCAAAGACGCACGCTTTAATGAGTGGGCCAGCGATATTGTGCAGGTAAGTTATCGCGGTAAGAGAATTCATCCGCGTACGCTTGGCCAGAAAATGTATGTTGATACCATTCGGAAGAATGGGATTGTGATTGGGATTGGTCCGGCCGGTACAGGTAAGACCTATCTGGCGGTGGCGCTGGCGGTTGCCGCGCTACAGGCCAAGCAGGTCAACAGAATCATCCTGACCCGCCCAGCAGTGGAGGCTGGTGAGAAGCTCGGCTTTTTACCTGGCGATCTGCAAGAAAAGGTAAACCCCTATTTGCGGCCGCTCTACGACGCCCTCTTTGACGTGCTTGGCGTGGACGCTTTTCAAAAGCATATGGAAAAAGGATTGATTGAGATTGCCCCGCTGGCGTATATGCGTGGGCGCACTCTGGACGATTCTTTTATTATCCTTGATGAAGCGCAGAACACTACTCCGGAACAGATGAAGATGTTCCTGACGCGCTTGGGCTTCGGTTCAAAAGCAGTAGTAACAGGCGACATTACGCAAATTGATCTACCCAAGGGTACGGAATCAGGGCTTACGCAAGTGACCCGCATTCTTTCCGGAGTACCTGGAATCGGCATTGTCTACCTGTCAGACCGTGACGTAGTGCGTCACGAATTGGTACAGCGCATTATCAAGGCTTATGAGCGCTATGAAGAAGGCCAGCTCGCGGACGTTACGGCAGGTAGGGACGATCGCTTGGCGGTTAGGGTTGGCCAATAGGCAGGTCAGGGGCGATCGACTGGCAGGTAAATAAAGGATGCGCGTCTGTTTGGCCGTTTGACAGTCATTATGCTATAATATGTTGTCGGCCATTCCCGAGCCGCGGCCAACCGTAACCCTTAAGGAGAGTTTGCGATGCACTCTTTTTTTGCGCGTGTCTATGATTATATTAAACGGGGCATAGTTGCGCTACCTTCCGCCATCAAGTCGTTCGGCGATTTTATCTGGCGCAGCGTCATTCAGAATCAGGTCGCCAGAGCGTGGCTGTTCGGCGGCGTGGTTTTTGTAGTTTTGGTTATGCTATTTTATAGTAGCCTCATCCCCAAGCAACTCAACGCTGAAATTGGCGAACGCAGCACGATTGATTATGAAGCACCGCGCGGCATCGAAAACCGGTATCGTACGGAACAACTACGCGAAAAAGCTTCAGAAGCAGCCTACCGCGCGGCCGTAAATGATCCGGGCTTTTATATCATTGCCGATACAGCGGCCGCTACCGCCAGGCAAAAGATGACCGCGTTATTTGAGCAGATCGATTGGAAGCGCGAGGAAAATGAGGAAGCGGTCGCTGCAGACATTTCGGTGACTACTGCGCTGATACAGCAACAGGCGCGTGAAATTCAGTCGCGTCTGGCGGATCGCGTCCAGGTTGTTATGCCTGAGCAGCCCCTTATTACGCTGCTGAGGTTGGACGATGCACGCTACCAAGCTGTCCGCAGACAAATTGAAACGATTTATCCCAGGATGATGGTGTCTGAACGTATTTCCCAAGAAGCGGTTCAGGACCCGGATTCGATTATTGCGCCGAATCTGCCCGAAGATCTGCCGACTGCGGATCGCAATCTGGTGCGCAACGTCTTGGAACGGCTGATTTTTATCAACCAGACCTTAGATAAGGAACGCGTACTAACCTCCCAGGACATCGCCAGGCGTGAAGTAATGCCGGTCTATGTCACCAGAGGGACCGCCATTTTGATGCAGGGCAAAGAAATCACCGAGGAGGATATGACACTTCTTGAGGATCTGGGTGTCCTGAACAGTGGCCCCAGCCGGTTCTTGATGTTTCTGAGTTCGGTAGTGCTGGTTGTTCTAGTGGTGGGCTTAATTGCCGCTTACCTTTACATTTTCAATCGGGAAATTCTCATGGCGACAGGAAACTTGATGCTGATCGGGTTGATTTTCTTAACGGTCAGCATAGTTGCCGTGGCGATCGGTTTCTTGCCCAGCGCTTGGGCTGGATATATCATTCCCGTACCGATGGGCGCTATGTTATTGGCGATCTTGATTGATCGGAAGGTTGCGCTGATCATGTCGGCCATTCTCAGCATTCTGGCGGGGATCGTGGTCGGATACCAACTGCAGCCTGCTTTGGTATTGCTGGCTGGCAGTTGGGCTGCGGTGTATAGCTTGGCAAAAGTGTCGCAGCGCAGTGATTTGACCCGTGCCGGGTTGGTATCGGCCAGCGTGAGCTTCCTGGCAACTCTGATACTGGGCGTTCTTTCGGGCGGGCCGAATAACACCAGCATTTTGCAGCGCAGTCTGCTCAGTTTCGCCAACGGCATTGTCTCATCGGTACTGACAATTGGCCTGCTTCCGTTTTTGGAGCATACTTTTGGGGTGACCTCCGCTATTCGTATGCTGGAGCTATCGAATCCCAACCAGCCCTTACTGCGCAGACTTTTGGTAGAAGCGCCGGGCACTTACCATCACAGTATTATGGTCGGAAACCTTGCCGAATCGGCTGCGGAGAGCATTAACGCCGACAGTTTGCTGGTCAGGGTCGCTGCTTATTATCATGATATCGGCAAAATCAAACGCCCTTACTTTTTTGTGGAAAACCAGATTGGGCAGGATAATCCGCATGAGAAACTGGCTCCGACTTTGAGTACTCTGATTATTATCTCTCATGTCAAAGATGGGGTCGAGCTGGCTGCCGAATCAAAGTTGCCGAAGCAGGTTACCAATTTGATCGAGCAGCATCATGGTACAGATTTGGTGCGCTTCTTTTATGCCAAAGCCACGGAGAATGAAAACTCCGAGCGGGATCGTCTGCGGGAATCGGATTTCCGGTATCCCGGACCAAAGCCTCAGACCAAAGAGGCTGCAGTCCTGATGCTGGCGGACTCAGTGGAAGCCGCCTGTCGGGCGCTGAGCAAGCCGACGCCGGCCCGGCTCGAAGCGATGATCGAACGCATTATCAAAGAGCGCCTTGATGAAGGGCAGCTCAGCGAGTGTGATGTTACGATGAAGGATCTGGGTACACTGGCATTGACTTTTGCCCGTGTCTTGTCTGGAATATTTCATTCGCGCATTGAGTACCCCGAGAACGTGGTCAAAGAGTTTGAGAAGAAGAGGAATACAGGTCATGCGGTTGCACATTAACGATTGGACCGTTGAAGAAGATAATATTCCTGATGGTGGCGGTGATGCTT
>DHDG01000002.1:96719-110173 GCA_002399265.1 Firmicutes bacterium UBA4882
GGACAAGAGCATGATGAAGTCGGAGTCACCCTGGTTACTGACGCCGATATGCAACAGATGAATCGTGAACATCGGGGGATTGACGCTCCTACGGATGTACTATCCTTCGCGCTGGATGATGATGCGCCCGGCGACGTCGCGATTGCGTCAGGCGATGTCGCGTCTGGCGATATCGCGACTGGCCACGTCACGCTGGCCAACTTGCCCCATCTAGTGGGCGATATCATCATCTCAGTGGAGCGCGCTGAGGCGCAGAGCGAAGAATATGGTCACTCGTTGCAGCGGGAAATCGGCTTTTTGCTAATTCATGGACTACTGCACTTGTATGGTTATGATCATATTGATGAACAGGATCGTATTGCCATGCGGGCAGAAGAAGAACGCATCCTGGCTGTGCTGGGGCTGGGGAGGGATGTCCCTGAAACGCCGCACAATTCTTGATAGCTTTAATAATGCTATTGACGGAGTCACCTATACCCTGAAGACTCAGCGTAATATGCGCATTCATTTTGCGGCGGCGGTGGCCATACTGGTCGCTGCGCTTTTCTTTAAGCTCAGCAAAGTGGAAGTGCTTGTGCTTTTCATCACGATTAGCCTGGTGCTGATTGCCGAATTAATCAATACTTCCATTGAAACGGTCGTGGATCTGGTCACGCAGGAGTTTCATCCGCTGGCCAGAAGAGCCAAGCACCTGGCCGCCGGTGCGGTATTGGTGGCAGCTCTAAACGCCGTAATTGTCGGATATTTGCTGTTTTTTGATCGCATCAGTGAAGCTGTGCCGCTGGTCTATCAGCGCGTAATTGCGCTGCCCCCTTATCTGACCTTTGTCGCTCTGATAATGGTGATCCTTTTTGTGATCATCGGCAAAGTCAGAACTGGCAGCAACAGCCTCCTCCGGGGAGGCATGCCGAGCGGGCATACGGCGATCGCGTTTTCGATCGCTACAGCGGTTTTCTTTCTGTCCCAAAATGGGCTGGTGATCACTTTGACATTACTGCTCTCTTTGCTGACGGCAGAAAGCCGCTGGGAAGCTGGAATTCATAGCGTCAGGGAGATTGTTACCGGAGCGCTGATCGGCATTTTGTTGACCGTCGCTGTTTTTCAGTTATATCGATTTTAGTGCCGGAGGCGGGGTGTTTGCGATTAGAAACTGGCGTTTGAAAGCCTTGGTATTAGTTCTGGCAGCTTTATTGGCTGGCGGCATTTACAGCGGTTGCAACCGCAGCAGCCTCGGTGAGGGTGATAGCGATAGCGCGACCATGGGGCAGGAAGCTGAAACGGCAGCGGGCCCGGATGGCGCACTCCCTGCGGTTACGATGCCAGTGGATCCTTTTAGCGGTCTCGACACGCTTAACAGCACCAGTTTCTATCCGCTGGCGGTTAGTATTGACAACGCTTCCCGGGCACGTCCCCAGACCGGCTTGAGTCAGGCGCGCCTGGTCTATGAGCTGCCGGTTGAGGGCGGTATTACGCGGTTTTTGGCCTTTTTCCCTGAACCGCAGCTGGCTGAGGTCGGTCCGATCCGCAGTGTACGCCCGTATTTTCTCGATTTGGCGGCGGAATGCGGCGCCGTATTAGTCCATTGCGGAGGCAGCCCGGAGGCGCTCGCGCGCCTAAACGCCGGCGAGGTTGAGCATATCGACGAAATTGCCAATGAAAAGCTTTTTTATCGTCGCAAAGATCGTTCCGCCCCGCACAACCTGTACGGCCGGTTTGATCTGCTGCTGGACAAGGTTGTCGAACGTTTTGCCCCGGTGGAGCCGGATGATGTGCGACTGCCGTGGGTGATCGCGGAAGAAAGCGCGGTTGGCGAGGCGGGCGGGGTTGCAGCAGAAGCGGCAGGCGCAGGCGTGGCGGATCATATTAGTATTAAATACTGGTCGGCGTACACCGTGGAATACACCTATGCCCCTGATAACGGTCGTTATTGGCGGACAGTTAACGGAACAGCGCATCAATCTGATGATCAGCCATTAGCAGCTGATCATGTGATCATTCAGTACGCTGATATGGATGTGCTTGATGATAAAGGACGATTGTCTTTCGATGCTTCGGACGGTGGTAGAATTGCTGTCTTCACGGGCGGAACCTGTGTCGAAGGACACTGGAAGCGCACTGCCTCGGAAGGCACGATCTTTAGCATCAGCAGCGCTGAATCCGATACCGGGGCGGAGGTGGCGGCCGGGGCGGGGGTGGAATCGGCGGCCACTGAGAGCAGGTTGATGCTTAGCCCGGGGATCGTTTGGGTGCTGGTGGTGCCGCAGGGACGTTCCGTAACTTATTGAGACGCCTGGTGCCGCGACTCCTGGAAGCTGGGACGCCCGGGCACCATAACTTGATATTACAGGTATATACCAAGGAGGAATGGATGGATGACTGATCAAGAACTGTTGGAAATGGCCGCCGCAGCGCGCAAGCATGCCTATATACCATACTCCGGGTTTGCAGTCGGTGCCGCTTTGTTGGGGAAATCGGGTAGAGTATATACCGGGTGCAATATTGAAAATGCATCTTATTCGGTGACCGTATGCGCAGAGCGTACCGCCTTGCTGAAAGCGATTTCCGAAGGAGAACGTGAATTCACCGACTTGGCAGTGGTTTGCGATACACCGGTGCCCAGCTCGCCTTGTGGCGTCTGCCGCCAGTTCCTGACGGAGTTTGCACCACAATGCCGGGTATTGATGGGTAATCTGAAAGGCGATGTCATTGTGAAAACTGCGGAAGAATTACTGCCGCTGTATTTCAGTGCCACTGATCTTAATAAATAGACTACGGAAACCAATAAGCTACGGAAAAACCAAATAAACTACGGGGAGCTGCAGCGATGTTTCGTTCCGGATTCGTATCCCTGATTGGCCGTCCAAATGTCGGCAAATCAACTTTGCTGAACGCACTCCTGGGAGAAAAGCTTGCCATCACATCCCCCAAGCCGCAAACAACCCGGCGGCGGATTCAGGGCATTCTCACGCTCCCGGAAGAAGCGCAAATTGTCTTTATCGACACGCCTGGCATCCATCGTCCCAAGCATAAACTGGGCGAGAAGATGGTCAAAGCTGCTGAAGAGGCCTTGGAAGGTATTGACGCCATTATCTTAGTGATTGATGCGGTCGACGGTTTTATCGCCTGGGATCGCGAAATCGTAGAACTGGTAACCAAAGCTGATCAACCGGTTCTGGCGGTCTGGAACAAGGTGGACGCGGTCGGTTCTATGGAAGGTGAAGGTTCCGCTCCGGCGGAGGGTCAAGTTCCGGTCGGTTGTCGCACTCAGCTTGATCAGGCAATGGAGGCGTTCCGGCAGCAGTATCCTGAATGGCCGACCTTTGCGATATCGGCGCTCAATGGGCAAGGTACCGGGCAGTTGATCGCTGCGGTAATCAAGCTGTTGCCCGAAAACCCGCCTTATTTTCCGGATGATATTCTGACTGACGATCCGGAGCGGGTGGTGGTCGCCGAGCTGATTCGGGAACAGGCGCTGGCCCTGCTGAATCAAGAGGTGCCGCATGCGGTGGCGGTAGAGGTTACTGACATGAAAGACCGCGGCGGTGACGCACGCGAATATGTAGCGGCCACTATTTATGTGGAGCGGGAGTCGCAAAAGGGAATTATTATAGGTAATGGTGGCAGTATGCTGAAAGAAATCGGCCGCCGGGCCAGGGTGGAGATTGAGGCGCTGCTTGGCCGTCCGGTTTACCTTGATCTGTGGGTCAAGGTCAAAAAGGACTGGCGCGACTCCGATTCCAAGCTGCGCGAACTCGGTTTTCAATAATCTAATTTATTGGGGACAGACCTTTTTAGGTGAGGGTGTGACTGGTGCCCCGCAGGAGCAATGCGGTAATGCGGTCTCATTCGGAATTAGCAAAAAATGAAGGAAATGCCGTTCTTTCCGTCGAAAGGGAAACAGATTCGGTATCCCTGGAGGTTAGGAATGAGACGGTTTTTTCTTTTATTAACAGCTGTTTTGCTTTGCCTCAATCTGAATTCTTCTGCCAAGGCCGCCGTCAAAATACCGTCCGAAATTAGGGTTGGAATACTACTAAAGGTTAGCACGGTCGATTTTCAAATACCAAAAGGCGGCAAACTGGTTAGTGCTGCTGGGAAAATACTCTGGGATGCTGTTGGCGCGGCCAAAACGCTGCGGCTTACCGCTAAGAACGGCACGGTTTCCACGCCAAACGGCAATCTTTCAGATTGTTTTACCGTCACCTCCGGAGCCGACAATTCAGGCATCATCTGGGTTAACGGCAGGCAATACCGCGGCAAAATCCTGCTCCGCAGTGCCGGCAAAGTGATGAATGTGATTAATGTGCTGGATCTCGAGCAGTATCTGCGAGGGGTTCTACCCAAAGAGGTGCATCCGGACTGGCCGCTCGAATCGTTGAAAGCACAGGCGGTAGCGGCACGATCCTATACGCTCGCCAATCTGAACAAGCATGCCGGGGCGAAATTCGACCTTTGCGCCGGGACGCATTGTCAGGTTTATGGTGGAAAGAGCGCGGAGCACTCGCGGACTAATAAAGCTGTGGAAGAGACTGCTGGCACTGTGGCTACTTATAATGGTATGGCCATTGCTGCCCTTTATCACGCTTCTTCCGGCGGACACACTGAATGCTCCAGTAATGTCTGGGATTGGGATGTCCCCTATCTACGGGGTGTGGCTGATCTGGATCCTTCGCCGCATAGTTATTGGTATAAAGTCATGTCCGCTTCCGAAATGGAGGAGGCTTTCCGCCGTAACGGCTATCCATTAGGGCGGATCACACAGATCATTCCCAGTAAAACAGGTACTTCCGGGCGGATCGCTTCTTGCATGCTCATCGGTGAACACGGGCAGGTCGAATTGACTGGCGAAAAGGTTCGCACTGTCCTCAGTCTGAGAAGTACGTTCTTTACGATCGAATGGGAGCAGACGCCGCCTTCCAGGGGACCCTTGGCGATACCGACTGGTATGGAGGACTTGGCATCTGCGCTGTCAGCTTCGGCTTCGTCTTCGGCTTCGGCGGCTGCGGCATCCACGTCGCAGTTATCGCCCGCACAACCGCCAATCGGGATTTGGGCACCGGGCTATCAACCTTCTCAGTGGGTGATCCGCGGCCGAGGCTGGGGTCATGGAGTCGGAATGAGCCAGTGGGGTGCCATGGCCATGGCTGAGCGCGGGCATACGTTTGACGAAATACTTAAATACTATTATCAGGGAATCACAATCGAGTCCAAGAACCGTTAGTGTTCTATTCCGGAGGATTGCTCTTGCGCGTTGACGATTTCGACTATACATTACCACAAGAATTGATCGCCCAAACACCCGTGGAGCCAAGGGATGCTTCACGGCTTTTTGTGTTACCTTTGGAGGGAGGTCCTTTTCGGCACGCGACCTTTCGTGATTTGCCTGATTTACTGCGGCCGGATGATCTGCTGGTTTTCAATGATACGCGGGTGCTTCCGGCTCGGCTCTTCGGCGTTCGTCCGGAAACCGGGGCGCATGTTGAAATGCTGCTTTTAAGACCGCTGGAGGAACAAGTCTGGGAGGTGCTGGTCAAGCCGGGTAAAAAGGTTAAGCCAGGGTCGACGGTTACCTTTGGGGACGGCCTCCTCACAGCGGAAGTACTCGACAGTACCGATTTTGGCGGCCGTGTGGTGCGCTTCACCGTTGACGGCGGTAGCGGTGGCTGCGGTGTCGCCAGCGCCAGCGCCAGCGCCAGTGCCAGTGCCCACGCTGGCAGCGACACCGGCATTACGCTGGCGGAAGCTTTTGAAAAACTGGGACGTGTACCGCTGCCGCCATATATTACGGCAGAGTTGGCAGATCCTGAGCGTTATCAGACGATTTACTCGGCGGCCACCGGTTCTGCCGCAGCACCGACGGCCGGATTGCATTTTACTCCGCAGTTGTTTGACGCCTTGGAGCAGCGCGGGATCAAGACCTGCTTCCTGACCCTGCATGTTGGGCTGGGTACCTTCCGGCCGGTTTCAACCGACATTGTGGAAGAACATCAGATGCATGCCGAGTTTTACAGTATCAGTCCCGCAACGGCGGCCCGCATCAATGAACATCGCTCTGCTGGCAAAAGGGTCGTCGCAGTCGGCACGACCACCGTACGCACGCTGGAAACAGCCGCTGACAGTGCCGGGCAGCTCAGCGCCAGATCTGGCTGGACTAATATATTTATTTATCCTGGTTATCACTTCAAGGTTATTGATGCGCTGATCACTAATTTTCACCTGCCGCGTTCCAGCCTGCTGATGCTGGTCAGTGCGCTGGCTGGCCGCGAGCGGGTTTTGGAAGCTTATCAGACAGCGATCGGGCTGCAATACCGGTTTTTTAGTTTTGGCGACGCAATGTTGCTGATTTAGCAATTGCTGATTTAGTAACAGCAGAAAGGGGCCCGAAGGTGGCTTTATTCAGTTTTACAAAAACGCATCAATCGAGCGAATGTGCGGGGCGTACCGGCATATTCCAAACACCGCATGGTGCCATCGAAACACCAGTCTTTATGCCGGTTGGAACCCAGGCAACCGTTAAATCGCTGGATCCGGCGGAAGTCCATGACATCGGGTTTGGCATTATTTTGTCAAACACTTATCACCTTTATCTCCGCCCGGGGCAGGAAATTGTCAGGCAGGCCGGCGGACTGCATTCATTTATGAATTGGCCGGGGGCGATTCTCACTGATAGCGGCGGCTTTCAAGTCTTCAGCTTAGGCGCGCTCCGCAAGGTGACTGACGAAGGCGTCGTGTTTCGATCACATATCGACGGCTCGAAACATCTCATGACTCCTGAAAAATCAATCGCCATCCAGGAAGACTTAGGCGCAGACGTGATTATGGCCTTTGATGAATGCCTGGCTTATCCTTCGGATCATCAGGCCGCCCGCGCCGCCATGGAAAGGACGATCAGTTGGGCCACCCGCTGCCACGCTGCGCATCAGCGTCCGGATCAAGCACTATTCGGAATTGTGCAGGGTGTCGTGTACAGCGATCTGCGCCGTGAGTGCGCCCAAAGGCTGACCGAGCTCAACTTTCCGGGGTATGCCATCGGCGGGTTGAGTGTTGGGGAACCCAAGCCCATGATGTATGACATGCTGGAAGTGACTGTCCCGGAACTTCCTGAAGACAAACCACGTTATTTAATGGGTGTTGGTTCGCCGGACTGTCTTTGGGAAGGCGTCGCCCGCGGAGTAGATTTGTTCGACTGCGTTTTTCCGACACGCATTGCCCGCAATGGGACCGCCCTTACTTCACAAGGCCGGGTGATTATCCGGGATGCTCGTTACGCCGCCGACTTCGGACCGCTGGATCCGGAATGCGGCTGCCCCACTTGTACCAGATTCAGCCGTGCCTATTTGCGGCATTTGTTCAAAGCTGGCGAGATACTTGCCCTGCGGCTGACAAGCCTGCATAACATATATTTCCTGTACAAATTGATGGAAAGGATTCGCACGGCTTTGCGCCAAGGACGTTTCTACGAAGAAAAAAAAGCTTTTTGGGCAAGTTATTATAATGAATGAAAGGGAAATTTGGCAAAAAAACGAAATCACTAAGGGATCAATAAAGGGAGGCTAATTATTAATGGAAACCGGACAAACTGCTCAAACTGGCTCAGGATTTTCCAGTCTGCTATTCATTGGTGTGATCTTCGCAGTATTTTACTTTTTCATGATTCGTCCCCAGCAAAAGCAGCAGAAAAAGCGCCAGGAAATGCTGAATGCCATTGGTGTGGGCTCCGATGTTGTTACCATTGGCGGCATTCACGGAAAAGTTACCGAATTGAACGAAGACACTGTTTTGATTGAAGTCAATAAAGGCATGACACTCAAAATGCTGCGTTCCGCCATTGGCTCGGTAGTTCCCAAAGAAGTAGATAGCTCTGATGCCGCTGTTGCAGAGCCGACTGCCGTTGAAGAGGAACGGACTGCCGCTACCGACCCGCTCAGAAAATAACCAAATTTCGGCAGCAACAAGTTGATTCAGGACGGTTGTTGAGAAGCGAGAGAGAGCCTGAGGGCTCTTTCTCTTCGAATGGGGGTGCAACAACAATGATTACCCTGGCAGATGTTAAACACAACCCTGCCATTGAGAGCTTCATGAAGCAAGGCGACACCCATCTGGAAGCCATCGGATTCACCGAACATGGTAATCGGCACGCCGGATTAGTTTCGAATATTTCGCGGAACATCCTGATCAGGCTCGGCTATGATCAGCGTCTGGCGGAGCTGGCTGCCATCGCAGGTTTTCTGCATGATATTGGCAATGTGGTGACACGCCACGATCATGGTCAAACCGGCGCATTAATCGTTACCAATATCCTTGCCCAAATGGGTATGGATTACTCTGAGATCGCGATCGTGATGGGGGCTATTGGCAATCACGAGGAAGAATACGGTGAGCCGGTCAGTGATGTCTCGGCTGCGGTCATCCTGGCCGATAAGAGCGACGTGCATCGTTCGCGGGTGCGCAACAGGGATATCGCCACCTTTGATATTCATGATCGGGTCAACTATGCGGTTGTACACTCATTTTTGAATGTTGACGACGCCACGCGCGACATCACGCTGAATCTGACGATTGATAATGAGATCTGCCCGGTGATGGAATACTTTGAGATCTTCCTGATCCGTATGGTGATGTGCCGCCGCGCGGCCTCCTTTTTGAAAGCCGTCTTCCGGATTGAAATCAATGGAGCCAAAATATTGTAATTCCGCGGTGCCAAGATCCTGTCTTATTTCAGTTTCGGTTTTCTTTTTTTGTCAGTAAACCCAATCAATCGTGCCCGGCTGTTTCATTGACAAGCCTTGGCATGAAAGTTATAATTGTAAAGGTATAAACGGCCTTATTTTCTTGGAAAGGGGAGAGTAAGCGGGTGAGACGGGAATATGCCATCAGATTAGGCCTGATCGCTTTGCTTGTTTTGGGATGTTTAGCGGTGCTCAATTTCTTTCCCATTCGCCAGGGCCTGGATTTACAAGGAGGCGCCAATGTTACACTGGTCGCCGATGCCCGGGCGGAACAAAACGTTCTTGAAGATGTCCGTAAGATCGTTTTGGAACGTTTACGCAAAGCCGGTCTTGACAAAGTACCTGTAGCCGTTCACGAAGAGCGTGAAGGATTCATAATTACAGTTGGTTCCAGCGAGGCTGTCAGCGCGGTGCGTCAAGCCGTCGGACAGTCTGTTGTCTGGGAAAGCGAAACCCGCACTATTAATTTGAATCTCAGCTATGGGGAGCCCAAAGCGGTGGACGACGGTTTCGAAGTCGCCGTCAAGGCGACTCAGGATATCAATCGGGAAGCCCTGGAAAAGGCTAAATCAGTCGTTGACCTGCGTGTTAACGGTTTGGGCCTTTCGGAGACGGTCGTACAGCTAGATCAAAACAGCAACCGTATCATCGTACAGTTGCCTGGTATCAATAACGCCGCCGAAGCCACTGAAGACCTGGTCAGAGTGGCGCGGTTAACGTTCCGCATTGACGGCAATGTCGTCCTGGACGGCAGTGACCTGGTGCGGGCGGAAGCCACATACGGAGGCACCTATAACGCTCCGATTCTGCAGCTCAATTTGACAAATGAGGGCGGCAAGCGGTTTGAGACCATTACGGGTCAAAACGTCAATAAGAGTATGGGCATTTACCTTGACGAAGAGTCCTTGATGGAAGCCGTCATCCGTGAAAAAATAGGCGGTGGGAAGCCCATCATCGATTTCAACGGCAGCCGGCCCATCGATGAGCTCAAAGTCTACGCCATTCAGATGAATTCGGGCGCCCTGCCGGTGCCGCTGCGCGTCATTGCCAGCAGCACTGTCGGACCGACACTCGGTAAGGAAGCCATTAATTCCAGTATCATGGCTGGTATTATTGGATTGCTGCTCGTTTTCGCCTTCATGATATTCTTCTACAAAGTCCCCGGTGCCCTTGCCAGCGCAGCGCTGATCGTTTATGCGATCCTGTCGCTCGGCATTATGGCCGCTCTACGTGCGGTGTTAACATTGCCTGGTATCGCCGGCTTTATCCTGTCGGTTGGTATGGCAGTTGACGGCAATATCGTTATTTTCGAGCGTATTAAAGACGAAATACGCGCTGGAAAACACATGCGTGCAGCGCTTGAGGCTGGATTCAGCAGAGCTTTCGTGCCCATTCTGGACTCCAACCTGACCACCATCCTGACCGGTGTAGTGCTATTCTTCCTGGGAACCGGTTTGGTGCGCGGTTTTGCTACAACATTGATTATCGGTGTTGCGGTGAGTATGTTTACGGTTCTGGTGGTTACCAGAGGTTTCCTCGGCGTTTTGGTCGATCGTTACCCGGACCGCTTTGCGCGGTACTTTAAGTTTTAAGGGGGGTGCACGCTCAGTGAATATCATTGGAAACCGCAGGATCTGGCTGACTTGTTCAGGGATTCTGATGCTCATTTTCATCGGTTCGATCATCTTCAGGGGCTTTAACCTGGGAATCGATTTTACCGGCGGCACGACGATTGAAGTCCCCCTTCCTAATGCGGTGACTGCCCCGGAAGTCGAGGAAATGCTTAACGTACCCGGGCTGGAAGATCTGAATCTGAACAGTGCAGTGATCCAGCCGTTTAGTCGTCTTGACGAAGGCGGCAATACACGCTACGGTGTGTTGATCAAAACCAGGTTGGTGGATGGCGAATTTCTCAGTGACGCCGTGGTCGAGAAAACAGTCGCCCAACTGGAATCGCAACTGGGTATTTCAATTAACCGTGAATCTTTGGCGGTCGAGAAAGTTGGTCCGGTGATCGGGGCCGACCTGACCAGAAATACGATTTGGGCGATCATTATCGCCACGCTTGGTATTCTGATCTATGTCTCGCTGCGTTTTGAGTTCATGTCAGGCTTGGCCGGTGTCATAGCTCTGGTACACGATGTCCTGTTTGTCTTGGGAGTGTTTTCCCTTTTAGGGCAGGAAGTCAACAGCAACTTTGTGGCAGCTGTGCTGACGGTCATCGGTTATTCCATTAACGATACCATCGTTATCTTTGACCGTGTTCGTGAGAATCTCAGAGCCCGCAAGAAGGGCGAGACTTTTGACGAGCTGGTTAATGATAGTGTGATTCAGACTTTCCGCCGCAGTGTTAACACCAGTGTGACGACCATCCTGGCCGTCATGGCTTTGTTCCTGTTGGGTGGTCGTAGTCTGAAAGAGTTTACATTCGCAATGATCATTGGTATGGTCGCCGGATCATACTCGACGATTTTCATCGCCAGCCCGCTTTGGGTAGTGATGCGTAACTGGCAGGAAAAACGGGCAGCCGCGAAACGCGGAGCTCCCGCGACCCGCTAGGGCTAAGGGAATGTGCGGCGCGCTGAGGCATTAACTGTCGCGAAGCCAGGCACGCTAAGGCGAACAGTATTTTTGCAGCCGGTCTGCACCGAAGCAGGCCGGCTGCCAGAAAGCACTTGTTCTAATGGGTAACATTGTGGTAAACTAGATGGGTGAATGATTGGAGGTGCCGTGAAGCGATGATCCTTACGATGTCCATTTTACTGGGAATCGTTGCCGTTGCGCTCATTATTATCGTGGCTATTCAGCCAAGTAAAGGTGAGGGCTTGGGTTCCATCGGCGGTGGCGCCCGTATGTTTTTCGGAAAACATAAAGGCATTGATATCTTGCTGGATAAAGCGACCTGGGTATTGTCAGGTCTCTTGGGAATCCTGTGCATTTTGTTAACTGTATTTGATAAAGGCTAAACATTATGGGGGCTCAGATAGGAGCTCAGCCTTGTTTGGCAGAATAGTTAATCGAGTGAATAGAACACAGCAACTTGCCGGCCGGTAACAGCCGGCTTGTTTTTTCAATAGCTAACTGTTATAAATACTAAGTTGGCAGGAATAGTAACATGTGCTGTCGAAAAAACCAGTAATTGATCCACAACTGAACCTGTAACAAACGAAGCCGGGATGGACTTGAGGAGGGGAAGCGCTTGAGATTACGGCTTATCTTTCTTTATATGATAGCCAGTTTAGGTATGTTGTTAACGTCTTTCCTGCATCAGCGGATTTTTAGTGACGCTAATATTGTGATTGTGATAGCGTTGTACATAGTATGTTGGGCGGCGTTTTTGCTTCTGTTCCTGTTTCTGGCGCAAAAGCAGATTCTAAACAACCTGAAACTCTTTAATAATTTGGCACGCCGTGTTGCTCAAAACGACCTTTCCGTAAAAGTTGACATCAAATCCGGCGACGAGTTTCAGGAGCTTGGCGAGGCCTTGAACGGAATGACCAGCAGTATCCGTAATGTGCTGTCCGAAAACCTGGATGCTGCCGAGCAGCTTTCGCAGGAAGCCCAACACATGTCGCAGCTGGCCTCCAGTTCTTCTAAAGTCACGGAAGAAATCAGCCGTACTATTGAGCAAATGGCTACCGGTATCCAGGAGCAGTCCTCCAGCATTTTGCAGGCGGCTGAGTCCGCTCAACAAATGGCCAGGACAGCCGGACAGGTTGCCAGCGAGGCACAGAAAGCTTCCGCCCTTACAGCGCAAGCCTCTGACCGGGCTCAAAGCGGTGCCGGGTTAATCAACGAAGTTCAGGAAAGCATGGCGCTCATGAAAAACGCGGTTTCAGAGTCCGCTGAAGTTGTGCGGCGTCTGGGAGCTCGTTCCCAGGAAATTGCCAAGATCGTTGACGTTATCCGTAATATTTCTCGGCAAACAAACTTATTGGCCCTCAACGCCTCCATTGAGGCGGCTCGCGCTGGCGAGCACGGCAAAGGGTTTTCGGTAGTTGCTGAAGAGGTGCGCGCACTGGCCGAGCAATCGACGGAATCCGCCGCCCAGATCGTCAATCTGGTGCAGGAAATTCTGGCTGAAACCAAAGCCGCTGTTGAGGCGTCCGAACATGGAGCTCTGGCGGCTGAAACCGGCTCTGTGCTGTCAATTAAAGCCAGTGAAGCTTTTAGCGAAATTTATGCTTCGGTTGATCGAACAGTCCAGACGATTCAAGATATTGCCGCCGCTTCAGAGCAGCAGGCCGCCAGCAGTCAGGAAATGACCAGTACCATGGCGACTGTGTCAGACATCGCCGCTCAGAACGCCACTGGTGCCCGCCAGGTGTCCGGGGGTGCTCAGGAACAAAGAGTCACGGTTGGCCGACTGGCAGAACAGGCCCATGCATTGGTTGAAATGGCGGATCGCCTGACATCGATGGTCGGTCGCTTCAAGGTTAAAGAAGACTTCCAGTCCTGCTGGATCATAAAGAACTGTAACTTCCTTAATTGTCCGGCATTCCAGTCGCCAGAAGAGAAATGCTGGCTGGTTCCGGGCACGCTGTGCGAGAGTGGACAGGCGGCTCCGTCAATTGCAGCCAAGCGGTCCACTTGCTATCAATGCGAAGTCTTTAAAACGAATCAGCGTACTGATTCCGAGCCTGTCAGCTGAGGAACCTTGGGGACGGTTCCAAAAGTGCCGCTTCCCCAATGATGGCATATGGCACTTTTAGAACCGTCCCCAAG
>DHDG01000071.1:0-903 GCA_002399265.1 Firmicutes bacterium UBA4882
GTCAATGCGGAATTGCTGGTGCCAATACCAGGGCGACACAATGTGATCAATGCGTTGGCTGCCATTAGTATTGCTTGGGGGCTGGGCGTTACTGCTGATCAGTTTGCGCCTGGTCTGCTGGCTTATGCAGGGGCACCGCATCGCATGGTGATGCAGCATGGTGCTGGCGGGCAGCAAGTGATCGATGACACCTATAATGCTAACCCGGCATCAATGCGTGCGGTGTTAAGGCTACTCGCTGAAACCCCTTGCACTGGAAAACGGGTGGCGATCCTTGGTGATATGCTGGAACTGGGTTCGCGCGCCGCAGAAGCCCATCGTGAAGTCGGTGCTGCCGCAGCCGCGGCGGGCGTGCAACTACTCATTTCTTATGGACCATTGAGCGGTTATGTGGCGGAAGGGGCACGCTCCGGCGGCTTGGAGCCCTCGGTCATTCACGCTCTGCAAAACAAAGAACTAGCGATCACCAAAGCACTGGAGCTGACTGGTTCCGGCGACGTAGTTGTTATTAAAGGATCGCGCGGAATGGTTATGGAGGAGATCGTGGAAGCTCTCATCCACAACGGCCGGTGAAAGTTATGGTCTGTAAAGTGCTGCAGACTACTTGGGGGGCATGTAAATGCAAGTAAAGCGGCGGTCGGCTGACATGTTCATATTGCTGGCGGCATTGAGTCTGCTGGGAATTGGTGTCATTATGGTGTTCAGCGCTAGTGCCGTTAATTCTCTCAAGGGGCCGCATCAAGATCCATATTACTTTTTGCGACGTCAGCTGCTCTGGTCTGTCCTTGGTATTGTTGCCATGATATTGGCGATGAACTACGATTACCGCAAACTGCGCAGCTGGGTTTGGATTATTTTTCCGATATCTCTATTGTTACTGGTGCTGGTCTTGTTTGTCGGAGA
>DHDG01000071.1:1182-4739 GCA_002399265.1 Firmicutes bacterium UBA4882
GAAATTGCGAAGTTTGCCACCATTTTGGCCTTGGCATTCTGGCTATCGGAATTGCGCGATGGGGTTAAAAGCTTTTTGGGCGGCATTGTGATTCCGTTAGGTATGGTGGGGATCGTCTGTCTTTTAATTATGCTTGAGCCCGACTTTGGAACGATGATTGTCATCTTCGGAACGTCTTTTCTGCTGATTTTCGCGGCTGGCGCCCGCTTGTGGCACCTTGGTCTGATAGGCTCGGCCGGCCTGTTGGCTGGCATTGTGCTCGCACTGGCGGAGCCCTATCGTCGAGAACGCCTGACATCCTTTTTGGATCCGATGCAGGATCCGCTCGGTTCGGGATGGCAGATCATTCAATCGTTATATGCCTTAGGATCTGGAGGCTTATTCGGACTGGGACTGGGCCGTGGCCGCCAGAAATTCAGCTATCTACCAGAACCACATACCGATTTTATCTTTGCCTGTCTCGGCGAAGAGTTAGGATTCATCGGAACAATACTGGTAGTAGCACTGTTTTTTCTGTTTGCCTGGCGAGGACTGCGGGTGGCGATGAATTGCCGGGACCTGTTCGGTTCCCTGCTGGCGATCGGGATTACCTGCATGCTCGTTGTGCAGGCGCTTCTTAATATCGGCGTAGTTACGTCGAGCTTGCCAGTGACAGGAATCACGCTGCCGCTAATTAGTTCAGGAGGCTCTTCATTAGTTATCTCGCTAGCTAGCATTGGTGTGCTGCTCAACATCTCGAAACAGACGTCTGGAGATTGATTTTCCAGCCGTTTTCAAGTGGACAGGCCCTGGAAGTCACCCTCTGACAAAAGCGCATATAATATATGGCATCATAATCTATTATTAGCTGTTTTTATGTCGAACGTGGCGAACAACCGCAGGCATCGCTCTCCGGTGCCTTCTTTAACATTTCTTGCGGTCTGCGCTGTGGCATTCTCTGGAGGTGTAACGGATGGATACTCTGAGGGTCGGAGGGGGCAAACGGCTGCAAGGGCAGGTTAAGGTCAGTGGCGCGAAAAACGCGGTTCTGAAACTGATGGCAGCCAGCCTTTTGGCAAATGGTACGTGCATAATCCGTAATGTTCCCCGGTTACGGGATGTAGACACAATGGTCGGAGTCCTGCGCGGAGTTGGCGCGGAAGTGCAATGGCTTGATGAACATATTTTGTCGATTGATCCCACGCATGGCCTTAGCCACGAGCCTCCCGAGCAATTGGTTAAAGATATGCGGGCCTCGATTCAGGTGATGGGCCCTCTGCTTACCAGACTCGGCAAAGTCAAAATGTTTCAACCGGGCGGGTGCGTTATTGGCCAAAGACCTATTGATCTTCATTTAAAAGGTTTCCAGTCACTCGGGGCCGAGATTGCCGAGGAACATGGCTATGTGTTTATTCAGGCCAAAGGTCTGCACGGGGCGGAAGTACACTTGGATTTTCCTAGTGTTGGGGCGACGGAGAATATCATGGCAGCTGCCATCTTTGCTCGTGGTACTACCATAATCCGCAATGCGGCCCGAGAACCGGAAATTATCGAACAACAGAACTTTCTAAACCGGCTGGGTGCCAAAATTCGCGGGGCTGGAACTGATCAAATTAAAATTGAAGGTATTGAGAAGTTTCAGGAAAAGGAGATTGACTATTCCGTCATTCCGGATCGTATCGAAGCCGGGACATATATCATCGCGGCTGCGATGACGCAGGGAGATATTCTCGTTCAGGATTTGATTCCGGAACATGTTGAACCACTCTTCGCCAAACTGCAGGAGGCAGGTGCTACTTTAGAAGTCAGCCTGGAGGAAGTGCGCATCAAAGGGCCGCGGCGACCGCGTTCGACTGATATTATGGTTTTGCCCTACCCAGGCTTTCCGACAGATTTGCAGCCCCAAATGGCCGCATTGGCTGCCATTGCGGAAGGAACCTCTGTTATTACAGAGAATGTATTCAACGGACGTTTTCAATATGTGGATGAACTGCTGCGTATGGGGGCCACCATCCGGGTGGAAGGCCGTTCCGCCATTGTCAAGGGAATAGAAAAACTCTCGGGGGCTTCTGTGGCAGCACCTGATTTGCGGGGCGGTGCCGCCTTGGTATTAGCTGGTCTCAGAGCAGAAGGTGTTACCACTATTGAAAATGTGAGGCATATCGATCGCGGTTATGAATCGATGGAAATGAAACTCCAAGCCTTGGGGGCAGACATTGAAAGAATCGGCGCAGGTCCGGGTGGCCTGGGGGAGGATGGCGAGTGCTGAGGGATAAGGCGCTTAAAGAGCGCATTGCGGTAATTATGGGCGGAAAATCCGGTGAGCGCGAAGTATCGCTGAAAACCGGCTGCAATTTCATGGAATCGCTGAAAAGAAGCGGGTGTACGGTAGCCAGCTTTGACATTGATGATCAGCTGATCAGGAATCTACAGGAATATCAGGCGGAACTGGTCTTTTTGGCTTTGCACGGTAAATACGGCGAAGACGGTACGATTCAGGGAATGCTGGAGATGATGGGACTGCCTTATACCGGTTCCGGCGTACTAGCCAGCGCACTGGCCATGGACAAAATGATGTCCAAAAGGATCTTCGCTTATGAGAATATTCCCACGCCCAAAGGCGTCTGTATTCATATCCGCGACCTGGAAAAAGAGGACCGCGGCCTGATCAAAGAAAGAACCTTGCAGAAGACCGGATGGCCGGTTGTGATTAAGCCGCTGCTCGAAGGGTCGAGTCTCGGGGTCACCATCGTCAGAGATCCGGACGACTTTTGGAAGGCTGTCGAAAAGGCCTTTCAATATGATCAGATCGTACTGGTCGAGCAATTCATCAGTGGCGTGGAAATTACGGTCGGCGTGTTGGGCAACAATGAACCGCGCGCGCTGCCAGTGATTGAGATTGTGCCAGTGCTGGGCGGCTTTTATGATTATGAGTCGAAATACACTATCGGCGGCAGTGACCACATCATACCGGCCAGAATTCCGCAGGAAGTCCAGGAGTTGGCCTCCAAACTGGCGATCCACACCCACATTGTCTTAGGCTGCCGGGGCTATTCCCGTACGGATCTAATTGTTGACAAGGAAGGGGTGCCCTTCGTGCTGGAAGTCAATACACTTCCAGGTATGACGGAGACCAGTTTGGTGCCGGACGCGGCCAGAGCTGCCGGAATCAGTTTCGATGAGCTGCTGCTTGAGATTGGACGGTTGGCACTCGAATAACTTTGGTAACATATTCACCTTCTGGAAAGGCATACTATATGTCAGGGCATGTACTTTTGTGTATGCTTGGGCATGAACTTTTCGGGAGGTGAAGCCATGAATGACAAGGTGAAAAAAGATCGGCGTTTTTTTGCCGGGCTATGTGTCGGGTTATGTGCCGCACTTTTCATTATTGCCTGCCTTGGGACAGGCTATGTCATGCTATATGGTTTTCGTTTCAGTATTGATGAAGAAGAACTGGCACTGGCTATTAAAGAAAAGACCGAAATTCAAGCAAAGCAGGAACTGCCAGGACTATTGCAGCAGTTCGAAGATCAGATTCCGGTGCTTGTAGAGGATATGATTCCCGCCGAAGTAAG
>DHDG01000071.1:4907-14063 GCA_002399265.1 Firmicutes bacterium UBA4882
AGCTCACCAGGGATAGTGTTAACCTGCAGCTCAAGAAGCTGGATTTGGACCAATATGCCAACAGTCTGGCCAACATGGCGTATGACCTTGTCAAGACTACTCTGGAAACCGAGGTACGGGGCCGGACATTCAGGATTCAGGCGAACCGCTGGATGTCAATACCAGTAACGGTGTTGGCTAAATAAGCCGGCCATATCAGCCAGCCCTATGGCAGCGGCAGGCGCACTATTCATGCACATTATTCAAGCATACTATTATTCTATAATTCGATCACTGGCAGCGGATACGCCGATGGCAGAGCCGTACGTTCCCGGAAGCGAGTCTCCAGTTCTTCCAGCTGATCTTTGGTGAGCATGCGGCGCGCAAAGGGGAGCAACTCTAAGTCCGATAGACGGATATGGGTTTCCAGCGCACCTGTAATTTGGGGGCCGGTTTCCAGGATAATCCCGGTATCCGGCCTGTCTTGCTGCAATTCGCGTCCCAACTGCTGACTGAATGACTGGATACTTTCGTTACCTTTTTTGACTTCTGAAATGGTAGCGCTTACCTCAGGGAAGACAGCCAAAAACGGAAAGAGATGCTCTTCTTCCAGCGGGATATGTACTGCCAGTAAGCTTTTTACGAAATCCTGCAAGGCGTCTAGAGCAGGACGCATCGTATCAAGCGGGCGGCCTTGTTTCAGTGACTGCAAGGCGCGGTTGGAGCGGTCGATGTTTTCCAAAGCATCTTCATGATCGGCTCGAAATTGTTCAAGAATACTTGGCATATGCTGTTCCTCCTATTCGTCCTAGATAGCTTTTGCCTGAAAGTTTGGGGTATGCATGGGACTGTCAGGAAAAACAAGCGGCGGGTGCTTTCTTGCCTAAAGCACCCGCCGAACTAGAAAGGATGGAATATGAAGACAGGTAAATATTTCGCTAGACAGTTAAAATTTCCTTCTCGTTTTTAAAAATATTTTTTACAAGATTATTTTTTTATCGAACGACACTTTTCAACGGCGTTTTTGGGCTCATTTGGATTTATCAGGGCTTTGGAGAAAAAATATTAGACTGTCTGGACCTATTATGGTATACTAACAAATGGTGCGAATACACACGCTTTTTTGATTCTGCCGGTGGTGCCATTTACGGTTCCGGCTGAAGATGACAGAAGCGGAGGTAAAAACCTAACCAGGGAGGAGGTGACACATTAATGCCAGTTGTGTCAATGAAACAGCTGCTTGAAGCTGGTGTTCACTTTGGACACCAAACCCGCCGCTGGAATCCGAAAATGGCGCAATATATCTTCACAGAGCGCAATGGCATTTATATCATCGACCTCCAAAAAACAGTCAAGAAAGTCGATGAAGCCTACAACTTCATTAAGGAAATTGCTGCTGAGAAGGGCAACATCCTTTTTGTAGGTACCAAAAAGCAGGCTCAGGAAGCCATTCGCGAGGAAGCAACTCGTTGCGGTATGTTTTTTGTTTCTGAGCGTTGGTTGGGTGGTATGCTAACCAACTTCCGCACAATCAGAGGCAGAATTGATCGCTTGCGCAAGATTGAGCAGCTTGAGGAAGATGGTATTTTGGACGCCCTTTCTAAGAAAGAAGCGGCTCAGTACCTGAAGGAAAAAGAACGCTTGCTGCGCTTCCTTGGCGGTATCAGAGATATGAAGGGTACCCCGGCAGCCATGTTCGTGGTTGATCCGCGCAAAGAGAGAATTGCGGTTGCCGAAGCCCGGCGGTTGGGAATTCCCATCGTTGCCATTGTCGATACCAACTGTGACCCGGATGAGATCGACTACGTGATCCCAGGTAATGACGATGCTATTCGTGCGGTGCGTTTGCTGGCCGGCAAGATGGCTGACGCAGTCATCGAGGGTCGCGAAGGAAATCAGGATGCACCAGAGGAATCTGATCTCCAGAAAAACGAAGACATCGATTATACTAATGAGGAAATGGAATCCTCAGCCGAGAACGAGTATTAATCACTCGGGGGTACGAGGGAAAAGCCTTTCGTACCCCTTTTTAGTAATTACGAACCGATATCCTTCGAAGGGGGAAGCATTGTGGAGATTCCGGTATCAGCTGTAAAGGAATTACGTGAGCGCACCGGCGCAGGTATGATGGACTGTAAAAGAGCACTGATCGAGACCAATGGTGATCTGGAGAAAGCAATCGAATACCTTCGTGAAAAAGGGCTCTCTTCCGCTGCTAAAAAAGCAGGCCGGATTGCTGCCGAAGGGATTGTAGATTCTTACATACACATGGGTGGTAGAATCGGCGTCCTGATGGAAGTAAACTGTGAAACCGATTTCGCTGCCAAGGGTGACCAGTTTAAAGAACTGGTGAAAGATCTGACCATGCAGGTGGCAGCGGCTCGCCCTGAGTACGTGCGCCGCGAAGAAGTGCCCGCCGATGTGGTTGAAAAAGAAAAAGCAATCTACACAGCCCAGGCTGTGAACGAGGGTAAACCTCAGGCAATTGCCGAGAAAATCACTGTTGGACGGCTGGAGAAATTTTATAAAGAAGTTTGTTTGATGGAACAGCCGTTTATTAAGGATACCGACAAAACGGTTGAGCAGGTCGTCAAAGAGGCGATTTCCAAAATTGGTGAGAATATTTCAGTGCGCCGCTTTGTTCGCTATGAACGCGGTGAGGGACTCCAGAAAAGGTCCGATGACTTTGCCTCCGAAGTAATGTCTGAAATGAACAAGTGCTGAACAATTACCGACAGGTGTGACGAGCGCGTGGTGCTCCGTTCAGCCAAAACAGGACCTGCGAGAGGGCGGTTCGGGAACACCATTGGTGTTCCCTTTTTTATTCAGGGAAGGAATCCGGCAGGGAAGGGAAGAACATAATTCAGAGAATGGGAGGGTGCCGATGCAGTTGAATACCAATTCCCCCAAATATCATCGGATCATTTTGAAAATTAGCGGTGAAGCCTTGGCAGGCGATAAAGGATTCGGTATCAATAATGATGTGATTAGTGACATCGCACAGCAAATCAGCGATGTTGTCGCTATGGGAGTCCAGACCGCGATCGTAGTGGGCGGGGGTAACTTCTGGAGAGGGATTGCCGGGAGCAAAGCCGGTACCGATCGCTCTACAGCGGATTACATGGGCATGTTGGCGACTGTTATTAACGCTCTTGCTTTGCAGGATGCCCTCGAGAAAATTGGAGTGGCCGTGCGGGTTCAGACGGCCATTGAAATGCGTCAGGTGGCCGAACCTTATATTCGCCGCCGTGCGATCCGGCATCTTGAGAAAGGGCGCGTTGTCATTTTTGCTGCAGGAACCGGCAATCCATTTTTCTCGACTGATACCACCGCCGCGTTAAGAGCGGCTGAAATAGAGGCGGAAGTTGTATTATTGGCCAAAAAGGTAGATGGCGTTTATAGCGCAGATCCCAAAGTTGATTCCGCAGCCACTAAATTCGACGACCTACAGTATATCGACGTCCTCAACCGGGGACTGGGAGTCATGGATTCGACAGCCACTTCGCTTTGTATGGATAATGGGATGCCCATCATTGTCTTTAACCTCCAGAAAAGCGGCAATATTCGCCGCGTGATTATGGGAGAAAAAATAGGAACTTATGTGGGGGGTAACCGACGTGATTAAGGACGTTCTGACAGAATCTGAACAACGCATGAAAGGGGTCATTGAAGCCACCAAACGTGACTTTACTGCGGTTAGGACAGGAAGGGCCAATCCTGGCATTCTTGATCGGGTGGTAGTGGATTATTATGGCACGCCGACCCCACTAAATCAAATGGCCAATATCTCCTCTCCAGATCCAAGAATGCTGTTGATTCAGCCGTGGGACAAATCGCAGATTGCCGCTGTCGAAAAAGCGATTCTTAAGGCCGACTTAGGTCTGAATCCGTCTAATGACGGTAGCGCAGTGCGACTTTCCATTCCGCAGCTTACTGAAGAACGCCGCAAGGAGCTAGTGAAGCTGGTGCGCAAAGAAACCGAAGAGAAGCGCGTTGCCGTCAGAAACATCCGTCGTGATGCTAATGAGGCGATTAAAAACCTGGAAAAAGACAGTGCCAATGACATTTCCGAGGATGATGCCAAGAAAGGCCTTGATGACGTGCAAAAGCTCACTGATCAGTATATTAAAACTATTGATAGTCTGCTGGAGACCAAAGAAAAGGAAATTATGGAGATCTAAGCCTCTGTCAACAGATGCTTCACCATCGTCACCCCCTCTCTGAGGGGGTGTTGCGGCTCAGAGAAAGCGAGGAGGCACATCGTTGAAATTCTTCCGGCGGCATTTGCGCAAGAACCATAACCATCCTGAGCAGGAGCAGCAGCAGTTAGTCAACTGTTATCCGAAACATATCGCCTTTATCATGGACGGCAACGGTAGATGGGCGCAACGACAGGGATTGCCCAGAACTACCGGACATGTCCATGGCGTAGACACCATGCGTGATATTGTCAAGGCCTGTGTCAGACTGGAGATTCCTTATAGTACCTATTATGCTTTTTCTACTGAAAATTGGCGGCGTTCCGATGATGAAGTCGGATTTTTGATGAATCTGTTTCTCACCCGCTTGCCGGCTTTGGCTACCGAAATGAAAGAGGCGGATGTCAAGCTAAGGTTTATCGGGAATAGGCAGAAGTTGTCTCGCAAACTGCAAAGCGAAATGGCCAAAGCAGAAGACCTTACCAAAGACGGTCAATATCATGTTTTTGTGGCAGTCAATTATGGCGGCCGGGCCGAAATTACGGATGCCGTGAAAACAATTGCCGGCAAAGTGAAGGAAGGCCACCTTATTCCGGATAATATTAATGAAAAGACCATTGCAGAGCACCTGATGCTGTCCGGTGTTCCCGATCCGGATCTGCTAATCCGGACTGGCGGGGAACAGCGCATCAGCAACTTTTTGCTTTGGGAACTGGCTTATGGTGAGTTGTTTTTTACCAAAACGCTCTGGCCCAACTTTGCCGAAAAAGAATTACGCGAAATTGTGTCGGACTTTGCCAGACGCGATCGACGCTTTGGGAAAGCTTGAATGGAGGAATAGGGCGTCATGTTAATTACCAGAGCCATTAGCGCTGTGATTTTCGCGATTGTTTTTTTGCTGGCCGCATGGTTGGGCAAGATCTGGTTTTTGCTCTTCATCGGATTGGTCTGTACTCTCGCAATCTTGGAGTTTGCGCAAATGGCTGACAAAACCGGCGTCCAAATTCATTCCGGATTATTAATCGGTGTCAGTTTGGCCTTTCTGATCATATCTTATCTGCCATTTGCAGTGGGATTGATGGGGGCCTTCATTGCCTTAGCTGTACTCGTACTGATTGGAGCGCATTTTCTCGACGGCCGGCATGGGGTCTTTACCAAAATTGGCATTACGATTTTTGGATTTGCATATATTGCACTGCCTTTGGCGCTTTTGATCATGCTCCGGGAATACCCGGACGGCCGCGGCTTGGTCTACGTAATTGGTGTGCTCGTTTTCACCTGGGCTAGCGATGTTTGTGCCTACCTATTTGGTTCACTGCTTGGTAAGCATAAACTGGCCCCGAAAATCAGCCCCTCGAAAAGCATCGAAGGAGCTGTCGCCGGTCTGTTGGGCGCAGTGGCGGTGGCCTTTTTATGGGCGGCAATTTTCAAGGCGAATCTGCCGGCTGCGATTCTGATTGCCACAGTAAGTGCCATTGCTTCTCAGATTGGGGATCTCGCAGAATCAATGCTCAAACGTGATATTGGCATTAAGGACACTGGGAATCTCATTCCAGGGCACGGGGGCATACTCGACCGTTTCGACAGTTTGCTTTTTGTGGTGCCATTGTTTTATCTGATGGTAGTGTTTGCTTAGCGTTCGACATGGAGGAACGATAATGGTGCGGCATGTGATGGATCGGCATTTGCTGGTGTTGTTAATTTTGTCCGGCGCTACAATAATTCTAGTCCTCGCCGTCAAGTATTTACTGCCGGTGGTTGCCCCCTTTGTGTTGGGTTTTTTTATATCAGCGATGATCGAACCTTTGATTGCGTTTGCGCACCGGAAAATGCGGTTGCCGCGCAAAATAGCCGTGCCAATCGTCTTATTCCTGTTGTTGTTGGTATTGGCAGCCTTGCTCACGATCGGGGTGGCCCGTATCTATGTTGAATTGCGGCAGTTATTGGCTGAAATGCCGCTATTTCTTCAAAAGGCAGAAGAATTACTGAATCAACTGAGGAGTGTCTTTGTCGATTTGCCGGCCCAATTAGTCAGTTTATTGGATCAAGGCATCGCGACGGTTGCCGGCATTGCCGAAAAGCTGATTCTGATGGTTCTGGACACAGCCGCAAGGCTCCCAAATGTGGTGCTGACAATTACTGTGGCGGTGATTGCCTCCTTTTTTATCAGTAAAGATAAGTATAGAATCATGGCTTTTTTCAAAGAAGCTTCTCCGGAAGAATGGCGCGCTGATACAGTTTCGATGAAGGATGAGATTTTCGCATCCATGATGAATTATTTGCGCGCCCAGATCCTATTGGTGCTCTATACCACCGTGCTGACAACTGTTCTCTTTTTCTCCATCGGTGTCAAACACGCACTGATTTTAGGGTTAGTGATGGGTTTGCTTGACTTTTTGCCAATGATCGGAGTGAGCGTAGTCTTTATCCCATGGATTGGCTACATGCTGCTGACCGGATCTTATGGCTTCGCCTTATTGCTGGCCGGAGTTTTTGCAGTGCAGCAATTTTCCAGACAAGCGCTGGAATCGTGGCTGGTCGGGGAACACTTAGGTGTACATCCGCTGGCGGTGCTGTTATCGGTGTGGGCGGGCATCAAATTGTTCGGTGTGGGCGGGTTTTTCTACGGCCCACTGATTTTGATTATCCTGAAGGCATTGGCCAAGGGGCTGGCGCATATCATACCCGCCCGCCCTGCCCGCAATAATGAGCCGCTGGATGGGATGGAGGACTAGACCAGGTGGGTAAAGGCAAAAATGTTGTCATTTTGGGATCAACCGGCTCAATCGGACGCCAGGCATTAGAGGTAATTGAAACGCTTGGTGAAGACTGGCATGTCGCAGCCGTGACAGCTGATCATAATTATGACTTACTCAACCAACAGATCAGGAAACATGGCTGTCGCTATGCCGCTTTGAACAGCCGTTCGGACGCTGCGAAGTTGCGTAACATTGCTCCGGAAGGGTGCCAGATATGGGAAGGTCCTGAAGCAATGCGGGATCTGGCGGCTTTGCCGGAAGCGGATGTCGTTTTGGTGGCGGTACTTGGGACAGCCGGCATCGAGCCGACGCTGGCGGCCCTGAAGGCCGGCAAACGCGTCGCCTTAGCCAATAAAGAAACACTGGTTGCTGCCGGCGCTCTGATTATGCAGGCCGTGCGTCAGGCCGGTTCTACGGGGATGTTGGTGCCGGTGGACAGTGAGCATTCTGCCATTTTTCAGTGTCTGGTGGGACAGGATCAGGATGCGTTGGAGAGTATCACCCTGACGGCCTCTGGCGGCGCATTCCGTGATTATCCCCTTGCAGAACTGGCCAACGTTACTCCGGAGATGGCCCTGCGACATCCCAACTGGAATATGGGCCCGAAAATAACGATTGATTCAGCTACGTTGATGAATAAAGGCTTGGAAGTCATTGAAGCCCATTGGCTTTTTGCGGTTGATTATCCTCAGATCAATGTCGCGATTCATCCTGGCAGTATGGTGCATTCCATGGTTCACTTGCGGGATGGCAGTATTCTCGCGCAACTGGGCGCTCCCGATATGCGGCTGCCAATTCAATATGCTTTTACATATCCGCGGCGTCCACCGAATAATTACCGTCGACTAAATCTGTTTGAGTGTGGGCCGCTGCTTTTCGAACCTCCCGATTTACAGCGTTTTCCGGCGCTTAAGCTAGCCTATGATGCTGGTACAGCGGGTGGAACAGCCCCGGCAGTTTTGAATGCCGCCAATGAAGAAGCGGTGGCAGCCTTTCGGGCAGGGCGAGTCGCCTTTCTGGACATCGCCCGCATTGTAGCCGAAACGCTTGGGAAGCATATCAACAGTACTTGGATACCTGATCTCGGAACAATTCTGGAAGCGGATGCGGTGGCGCGAGTCAGTGCCAACAGCATCATTCGCCGGTTGGAGGGGAAATAACATGCTGGTTGTTCATATCCTTTGGACTTTGCTGGCTTTAAACTTATTGGTACTCGCGCATGAGGGCGGCCATTACCTGGCTGCCAGAAAGGCGGGTATCAAAATCTACGAATTCTCGATTGGATTCGGTCCGCGTCTTTTTGGCTGGCGCAAGAACGACATTGACTATTCAGTGCGTGCCTTGTTTCTGGGAGGCTTCGTACGCATGGCTGGCGTCGAGGAGACGATCGAGGGCGGTAAAGATGATGAGCAGCTGGCCGATGATGATCCATCCAATTTTAAAAACAAATCGCTGTGGGCTAGAGTAGCGGTCCTTTTTGCCGGACCGTTCAGCAATTACGTAGTCGCTTTCATTCTGTTCGCGGTCGCTTATGCCTTTTTCGGTGTTCCCTATGATATTGTCGATGAACAAGCCAAAGTTGGTTATGTAATTGCCAAATCACCGGCTTATCAGTCAGGGTTAGCGGTTGGTGACAAGATTGTGGCCATTGACGGTCAGCCCATTGAAAATTGGGATGCCATGACCGCTATCATTCGCCAGAATCCCGAGAAGAAGCTGACGCTGACGATCAGTAGGAACGGCCAAAATCTGAGTATTGATATTATCCCGCGACAGGCGTTTGGGCAAACGGAGCCGTATGGTGAAATTGGCGTCCAGCGGGAGATCTCTCTTAAGCGCCTGGGATTTGTAGATAGCATAAAAACGGCTGGTCGGCAAGTCTGGTATCTGAATGTCGCCACCGTGCGAGTACTGACCGGCAAAGAAAAGGCTGATTTCATGGGCCCGGTCGGTTTGGTCAGCGAGGTCGGGCAGGCTACCCAAAAGGGTGCCGGGTGGTTCTTGCAGATTATTGCAGCCGTATCCGGCAGCTTGGCGTTTTTCAACTTGATCCCCATTCCGTTGCCATTACTGGATGGGGGCTGGATTATGATATTGATCATTGAAAAAATCCTCCGGAGAGAGTTTAGCCAAAACCAGAAAGCCATTGCTCAGATGATTGGTCTGGCGGCTGTCCTGGTATTATTCGTGGTAGTCACGTGGGGCGATATTTCCGGTTT
>DHDG01000071.1:14250-32329 GCA_002399265.1 Firmicutes bacterium UBA4882
ACCACAGCAGCTACGGCAAAAGGAGCTGAACAATGGTTAAGAAAAAACCTTCCAAATGGTTTAGTCCCGATAAAGAAGGACGTTCCCGCGGACGCCTTTCCAAAAGGTTTTGTCAACGGTGCGGCACTACGATTCAGCATGCACCGATCCTGAAGTCGCTGAACTTATGCAGCTTTTGTGTTGAGGAGTTGCGCAAAGCGCGCGACGGAGTCTGGTCCTGTAAAGGCTGCGGCGCGCTTGTGCCTGATCAATTGCGCGCCAACAATGGTTATTGCTCGGCCTGCCTGTGCCCCGCCTGCGGGCGTCCGGCACCAGCTGAAGTTCATCAAAAGGGCATGTGCTCCAGATGTCTCAAGGCCAGTGGCGTATTTTGTGTGCGTTGTGGGACGGAAGCCTCGGCCCAAGTAAAAAAGAATAAGGGTATATGTGACCGCTGCGCCTCTCAGGGTGCCGCTCAGGCTAATCCGCCACCAAAGGCCGCTCAGTCCAAAAAGGCCGCTCAGCCGAAAAAAACATCTCGGCCCCAAAAACCTGGGCGTAGAATGATATAATTAGTAAAAGACCCGGCTCAATTACTGGACCGGGTTTTTAAATGAAGGTGATCTTACATGTCTAATAACACATACGGGTATGGCCAGATGCCCCGACGTGCAACCCGACCGGTCAAGGTTGGCAGTCTGACAATCGGTGGCAATGCACCGGTCAGTGTGCAATCGATGCTGAACGTCAACCCGCACGACGAACAAGCGGTTCGCAATCAGCTAAGGGCACTGGCAGCCGCAGGCTGCGAAATTGCCCGCTTGACAGTACCTGATCAGCAGGCCGTTGATGTGCTGGCCGCCGTCCTAAAAGACGCTCCGATTCCACTAGTGGCTGACATCCATTTTGACTACCGGCTCGCCATTGCCGCCATGGAAGCAGGCGTACATAAAGTGCGCATTAATCCCGGCAATATTGGCAGCATTGAACGTATTGCCGAAGTGGCAGCAGCAGCGCGCGAGCGGCAGGTTCCCATTCGCATCGGGGTCAATGCTGGTTCGCTGGAACGCAGTCTGCTGGAGAAGTACCAAGGCCCTACGGCCGCCGCACTTGCTGAAAGCGCCCTTAGTCAGGCAGCCGTCTTAGAGGAATTGGGGCATAACGCTATTGTGCTGTCAGCCAAAGCGTCGGATGTGCCTACCACGATCGAGACTTATCGGATTCTGGCGCAAAAATGCAATTATCCTCTGCACATAGGGGTGACTGAAGCGGGCACGCTCTTAACCGGATCAATCCGGACGGCTGTTGGCTTGGGTATCCTTCTATGGCAGGGGATTGGTGATACTCTGAGGGTTTCGCTCACTGGCGATCCCGTGCCGGAGATTAAAGCCGGCTTTGACATTCTAAAGGCGCTGGATCTAAGGAAAAAAGGGCCGGTGGTAATAGCCTGTCCAACTTGCGGACGCACGCGCATAGATCTACCGAAACTGGCGGCGGAGATTGAGAAGATAGCGGCCGACATTGACAAGCCGCTTAAAATAGCGGTTATGGGGTGCGCAGTTAACGGACCGGGCGAAGCTCGCGAAGCTGACTTGGGCATCGCCGGCGGTAATGAAGAAGGGTTGATTTTTCGTCAGGGCCGCATTCTCAAAAAAGTGCCAGCCGCAGATCTTCTTTC
This sequence comes from Firmicutes bacterium UBA4882, assembly GCA_002399265.1. Taxonomy (GTDB): domain Bacteria; phylum Bacillota; class UBA4882; order UBA4882; family UBA4882; genus UBA4882. The sequence continues at coordinate 15,908 of DHDG01000071.1, forward strand.
CGTTTTCAAGCAGGAACTAACCGACCTTGTTGCCGAAATCCGCAAGGAAAAATAAAACCGCACTGATTCATTCATTGGAGGTCTACTATTGCCCGAATATAGGATCGATCCCCAAAACCGCACTTTGACTTCGATTCCAGGCATCCTTGAAAGGCAACTTTCCGCTGAGGCCGTCAAAATCATACGGGAAGGTGTCCTGGATTATATCTTGGTTGATTCCACAAGCAGCGCCTGGACGATACAGCTTGTTTTGGAGGAAGAAGCGGCTCCCGCTTCTCTCGACGAACTGGCAGCCGCCATCCGGGAGTGCCTTACCGGCATTTCCGCCATTACATTCTGGCCTTGTTACCGGGGCGAAAAAATACCGCTTGAGCGGCGTGTAGCGCTTGTCTGGGATCAATGCGTCAAATGCCTGATGCAGGATCTTCCGGGAGCATTGGGCTGGATCGGCGAGCAGCATTGGGTGTGCGACGGCATGACGATCAAGTTGGATGTGTCGGGAGAACTGGGCGCGAACTGGCTTAACACCAGGGGTTTCCCCGAACGCTTAGCTGACTTGCTTTCTAAATCGGTCGGCACAGACGTTGTCGTCTCACTGCAGCCGGTCAATCCGCCGGAAGATATCGGTAAAATGATTGCTCAACAGATTATGGACGACATCCAGAGCAGTCAGATCGGGAACGCCAAAAACGGGGCTGGCGCACACGCTAATGGCAAAAAAGGCAAAGCGCCGGAAGCCGGGACGGTTATTTTGGGGCGCAAAATCAGCGGGGAGCCGATGAAACTACAGGATGTCATTGATGAAGAAAAACAAGTAATTGTTTCCGGCGAGGTTTTTTCCAAAGATGTCCGGGACTTGCGTACCGGCAGGAAGCTAATTACTTTTGAAATTACAGATGGAACTGATTCCATCGCTGCCAAAGTATTTGAAGAACCGAAGCGTCCGATTAACGATGCGTTTGCAGTCGGAGATTTCTTAATTTGTCGGGGCTCGGCGCAGTTTGATCGCTTCACTAATGAACTGACTCTCATGCCCAACGATATCATGCGTGGCCAAATGGAGAAAGAAGAACGTGTTGATGTCAGCCCCGAAAAACGGGTGGAGCTGCATCTGCACACGCAAATGAGTGCCATGGACGCCTTATGCGATGTGAAGCAGGTCGTGAGTCAGGCAGCCGCGTGGGGACAGCCTGCCATAGCCATTACTGATCACGGAGTAGTGCAGTCTTTCCCGGATGCGTATGACGCTGGTAAAAAGCATGGGATCAAGATCATCTTCGGTATGGAAGGGTATATGGTCGATGATCAGAGTATGATCGTCAGCGGCGAAGCCGATGGTTTGTTCCAGGAACAGGAATTTGTGGCTTTTGACCTGGAGACGACCGGCCTATCCTATATGACGGATGAAATCATAGAAATCGGCGCTGTCAGAATTAAGGATGGCGCAATTAAGGATTATTTCACCACTTTTGTGGATCCGGGGATGTCAATTCCGGAAGAGTCGACACGCATTACCGGTATCACTAATGAAATGGTAGCTGGAGCTCCGGAGACGGCTGCGGCCTTGGACAAGTTTCTCAAATTTGCAGGCAACGCCGTCCTGATTGCTCATAACGCCGAGTTCGACATGGGTTTTATCAGAGCAAAAACAGCCAGATATTTGAACCGGGCGGCTCAGTCAACCTATGTTGATACACTGGCGCTTGCGCGGACTCTGTGGCCGCATTTGCGTAATCATAAACTTGATACTGTTGCTGCTCATCTTGAGATTACGCTCGGCCAGCATCATCGGGCTGCTGACGATGCCGCCACCTGCGGCGCAATTTTCCTGAAAGGGATGGAAGTACTCAGTGCGCGTGGTCTGGAACGCTTGCAGAGTCTCAACGGCATTGCCCAGGAACGGGCACATGAATTTCAAAAACCATATCATATTATCCTGCTTGCCAAGAATCAGGCCGGTCTGGAGAACCTATATAAGCTAGTGTCGCTATCGCACACCGAGTATTTTTTCAGAACGCCCCGCCTACCGCGTCATCTGATCAAACAGTATCACGAAGGATTGCTGATCGGTTCAGCCTGTGAATCGGGCGAGTTGTTCCGGGCAATAGTACGTGGAACCGATCATGCCAGGCTGGAGTCGATTGCTTCTTTTTATGATTATCTTGAAATTCAGCCGCTTGGCAACAATGAATTCATGATCCGCGCGGGAGAGGCTTCCTCACGGGAAGAATTGGCTGATTTTAACAAGCAGATTGTCAAATTGGGCCAGCGTCTCGGAAAACCTGTTGTGGCAACCGGCGACGTCCATTTTATTAATCCGGAGGACGAGGTTTATCGGCGCATCATTCAGTCCGGGCAAGGTTATGAAGGTTCGGATGCGCAGGCACCCCTGTATATGCGCACAACTGCGGAAATGCTTGCTGAATTTGATTATCTCACTCCCGAAGAACAACGCTGGGTCGTGATTGATTGTCCAAATCGCATCGTGGACGCCATTGATGATATTAAGCCAGTGCCAGATGAATTCTGTCCTCCGATCATTGAGGGTTCGGATGAAGAAATCCGGCAAATGGCTTATGACCGGGCGGTTCAGTTATACGGGGATCCATTACCGGCCATCGTATCTGACAGAATTGAATGGGAGCTACAGAGCATTATTGGACACGGCTATGCGGTCTTGTACCTGATTGCGCATAAGCTGGTCAAGAAGTCCCTGGATGATGGATACTTAGTCGGTTCACGGGGATCGGTAGGATCATCGCTGATCGCGACCTTGTGCGGGATCACCGAGGTCAATCCTTTACCGGCACACTATTTGTGCGGAAACTGCCACTACAGCGAATTTATGGAGAGCGGCAGCATTGGATCAGGGGTGGACTTGCCAGCCAAGGATTGCCCTAAGTGTGGTCAGCCGCTGGTAAAAGATGGGCATGATATTCATTTTGCTACTTTTATGGGCTTCGAGGGTGATAAGGAGCCGGATATCGACCTTAATTTCTCCGGCGAGTATCAGCCGGTCGTCCATCGCTATACGGAAGAGCTATTTGGCAAGGACTATGTATTCCGGGCTGGTACGATTACAACTTTGGCTGAGAAAACGGCTTTCGGTTTTGTCAAAGCCTATCTGGAGGAACACGGCACCCATGCACGCCGCGCGGAAATAAATCGCCTGGTGAAAGGGTGCACTGGCGTAAAACGCTCCACTGGACAGCATCCGGGCGGCATGATGGTCGTCCCGCCGAATCGGAATATTCACCAGTTTTCTCCGGTGCAATATCCGGCCAATGATAAGAATGCCGGTTGGATCACGACGCACTTCGATTATCATTCGCTGTCAGGGCGCTTGGTAAAGCTTGATATTCTAGGACATGATGATCCAACTGTTATTAAGATGCTGCACGATCTGACCGGTATTGATCCCCGCAGCGTGCCGCTGGATGATCCGGATACAATGCGCATTTTTTCCAGCGTCGAGCCGCTTGGTGTCACAGCTGAGGAAAGCGGCACGAACTTAGGGACTTTGGCAGTCCCCGAATTCGGAACATCATTTGTTCGGCAAATGCTGGAAGACACTAAGCCAACCACTTTCAGCGAACTGATCAAAATATCCGGTCTTTCACACGGGACCGGCGTTTGGCTGGGAAACGCCCAGGAGCTGGTGCGTTCTGGACAGGCGAAATTCGCGGATGTCATCTCTGCCAGGGATGATATCATGAATCACTTGATATATCTGGGGGTTAAGCCGAAGACGGCGTTTAAGATTATGGAATCGGTTCGTAAGGGCAGGGGCGTCTCTGATGAAGACGAAGCTGTGATGCGACAGGCCGATGTACCGGATTGGTATATTGAGTCTTGCCGCAAAATCAGCTATCTCTTCCCTAAAGCGCATGCGACCGCCTATGTGATGATGTCTTTCCGAATAGCTTATTTTAAGGTTCATTATCCGGAAGCCTTTTATGCAACTTATTTCACTGTCAGAGCTAACGAATTTGACGCTGACATGGTGTCCAAGGGCGCAGATTTTCTACGCTCTGAGCTACGTAAAATTCAGGCGAAAGGCAAAGAAGCTACCGGTAAAGAGGAGAATCTGGCTACCATTATTGAAGTAGTCATTGAGGCGATAGCGCGTGGTATCAAATTCCTCAAAGTAGACATTTACAAATCGGACGCCCGAAAGTTTTTAATTACGACGGAGGGTTTACTGCCGCCGCTCAGCAGCCTGCAGGGGCTGGGTGAGAACGCTGCTCAGCAGTTGGCTGAAGCCGCCGCTCAAGGTGAGTTTATGTCTGTGGAAGACTTAAAAACCAGGGCCAGGCTTTCATCAGCTGTAATTGATACACTCAAAAGACACGGGTGTCTACAGGGAATGCCTGATTCGGACCAGCTCAGTCTCTTTGCCGTGTAACCTGCGAAGAATAAACAGGCGAGAGGTGCCGCATGGAAAACCTGATAGCTCAAATTGCACAGACCAGCCGCCTACAGACCTTGGCGCTTAATCGGCTGAAGGCACTTCTGACAGAAGTGGTCGGTAACGCAGAGCGTTCAGCAGTTCTGTTTGGCGGTGCGCTGCAGGCGCATCAAAAAGAATGCAGTTTCTCAGAAGAGTGTGCCACGATCATGACCGATGCAGTTGGGATCGTCACTGCGCCAAATGGTAGTCTGTCTGCTGGTTTACAGCTGAAAGAAATTCAGAGCAGCTTTGGCGAAATACTGAAAGCCTCTCGTGAGCATACACTGGCTGCGGCCGGGAAATTTAGCAATACGATGTTGATGCTCGATAAACTCGCCGAAAACGTGCAAACGCTGGGAGAGCTATCCGTAAGAATCTTAGCAGAATTAGAATCCAGCGGGCAAATTGCCGAGAAAACAAATGAGCTGGCTCACAAGGCGATTCAGGAAGCACAAAAGGCCGGGTTTGCCGGTCAGGGTTTTTCGGTAATCGCTGGCGAAGTTAATAAATTGGCGGTCAAGAATAAAGAAACCGCTGCGAATATTATCCCGGTCGCCGCTAATCTACGCAACGAAATAGCGGTCTGTCTGGAATACTTGTCATCATGTCTGGAAGCGGCTGCGGCGACAGAACGGTCGTTAACAGACAATGCTGAAAGAATCAGCCGGTTGACAGAGGGCATTGAACGACTTTTCAAAATCCTGGATCAGTTTAATGACGCCGGTCGGGGAGTAACGTTGTTTGCTGATGAATCGATCAAGGCCCTGCAGGATTATGCTGGCATCGCACAAAATTATATGGCAGCTTTGCACCAGTTGCAGAAGATGACCAACAGGCTGAAATCCGCGTTGGCACAAGCCGCCGGATACGCTTCTTTTCTAACAGAAACTGATATTGGTATCGGACTTTTTATTGATGAGAATCTTCCGTCAGCCACCAATGCAGCTAATGGGGATGCAACCGCCTATCACCTGGTTTTGCCAGGTCCGGTGCAGTCCTTTGATCCGCTTTTTGCGGATGATTCAGCTTCTGCAGAAGTGTGCCGCCTGATCTATGGCAGGTTAGTTGATATCGATAGCGCGGGCGGTTTGTTGCCGGGATTGGCTTTTGCTTGGGAATCCAGAGATGAGAGCAGAGAGTGGACTTTTTATATCAGGAAAAACGCTTGCTTCCATGATGGCACACCGATTACTGCGACCGAAATTGCGGAGTCTCTGCAGCGGGTCCTGTCGCCTCAGCTGCGTTCTCCGGGCTCCTGGCTGTTAATGATGATCAACGGTGCAGTTGATTATTTGTCAGGTTCAGCCCCTCAAATTGAAGGCATCGAAGTGGTAGATGGGCATACGCTACGCTTTCATCTCGAGCAGTCCTATCAGCCTTTTGCGGCTAATCTTTCGCATGTGGCTTGTTCCATATTAAAAATCCGACATGCGGATCAGGAGAATGGCAGCCGGAAACCAGTTCTGGTAGGCAGCGGTGCCTATCTGTTGCGGGGAGTTCAGCAGCAAAGCCGGAATGCTCTGCTATTAGAGGCCTTTGATAATTATTATAAAGGGCGGCCATTCACTGGAAGAATCACTTTTGAGATCAATCCGGATCGCGGTGAGCGTTTGGCACAGTTTCTGCGTGGCAACCTCAGTCATCTGCGACTGAGCGGCAGCCAAATCCGTCAGTTTCATTCTCAATCGTTGGCGCAGCGGACGGCGTTCGGAACATTCTTTGCCGGATTCAACCTGGCACGGCCTGGTCCGTGGCGCAGCATGGATTTTCGCAAGGCACTCAACTATGGCGTTGATCGCCAAAGATTGATCAACGATTTGCTGGCCGGAGCCGGCTTGCCAGCCTATGGACCAGTTCCGTCAGAATGGCTTGGTGGAGCGGTTTATCCGGAGTATGAATATAACCCCGAAAAGGCGGCCCTCTTGTTGCAGCGATGTGGCTGGAGCGCCTCTGCGGAAAAGCCGCTGCGTCTGTTTACGGCGGACGCCGGTTTGTTTGTAGAACTGGCGGAGTTCCTGGCGGAAAGCCTTATTAGGATTGGTGTACCCGCAGAAATAGAAGTACTCTCCTGGGAGGATTTTCAGAATCCGGTTTATTTGGCGCCAGCGCATTTATACATTGCCGGTTGGTCGGCTGAGACGACGGATCTTGACAGTTTTCTCTATCCGTTGTTTCATTCCGGTTCGCGAAATTCCGGTAATTTTGGAGCATTTATCGATGCATACGCTGACCGCATGCTTAAGAAGGCACGGGCAGTTGAAAGTGCTGATGAAAGAACCCAGGTATATCGTGATTTGGCATTGCATATTCACAAGGAAGCACCTTGGGTCTTCCTTTACCATCCCGTGCACGCCTTTGCAGTTGGCGATAATGTCCGCGACTTTGAGCTGAATCCACTAGGCTATGTGGACCTGGCTAAGGTTTGGGTTCAGCAGCAATAGGTTTAGACAGCCGACGCGCTATGTGAGACTAATCAACTGGTCTAATCAATTAATGCAGATGTATGCTCAAGTCTGCGTAAAGGAGCGTGTCATGCTTTGGACTCCAAAGTGTTAGCAAGACTAGAACCCGAAAAAACCGCCGCTTTACTGCGCAGCATTTCCTTAATCGGTCAAAGCCTTGCCAAACTGGAATTCAATCTAGAGAACGCAATCGCCGTTTTTGATAATGAGGCGGTCTTGCAGGTCTTTGCCCCCGAAAAAAAGAATGCCAGTTTGGATAGCTTCGCCAAAGTCATGCGCAGTGCGGCCGCATCTGGGCGTTCGGCCGTTAAGCTGCAGGAGTCTGCTACCCTGATCGCCGAAATTATCTTTGACACAGACACTTTGATCACCCAATTGCAGCAGGATGCTGCTGCCGCATCGACACGGCTCCAAGACCTGTTCGATGGCCTACATAACCTAGAAGCACAGTTGCGTTTATGCTCTGCTCTGATACCAGGTCTTGAAAAAGAAGCCGGATCCATTTTTAGCAGCGCCGAGCAAGCCCGGCTGCTATCTTTGAATGCCAACATAGAAGCAGTTCGAGCTGCGGATAAGTGGGAGACTGACTTTTCCGAGACCTCGGTCAGCGTTACTAAGCTGTCTGAACAAACAGATTCATTGGCACAGGCCGTCGCACAATCAGGAAATGATCTTATTAAACATTGCCGTACAGCGTTGCGAGAGAGTGTGGAGATGTTGGCCGCTGTTAAGAATATTCAGTCAATGGTTGTGACCTCTCAGAATGATAGCTTCAGGCTGGCGGAAGTTGCCGCTATGCTGCCGGAATCCGCAGCAATGCTGACAGATGGGAGCAATGCTGCTCTGGAACAGATTAGGAATATGGCTCAGCCGCTCGGCAATTTGGGCAAAACAGCCCAGAGTAACCATGACGATTTGCGCATTTGCGCCGAAAACCGGGCGCGGTTGAGTACTCAAGCGCAAGCGCTCTGTCAAGCCAGACAAATCTTAACTGAATTCAATGATACACTCTACCAAAAAACGGCATCACTGGTGGCTGCACCGGCAAATGCGGCGCAACGCCGTGACGAATATAGCGCTGGCTTTTTGGCAGATGCGGTGAATCTGGACCCTGCCACGGCAAATGATCCATTGTCTTTGCATATTAATGGTTATTTATATCAATGTCTGACCAAACATGCCGGTGAATATGCGTCATCTTCGTTGGCAATCAACTGGTCGTGTAACGAGGATTTTACCACATGGTTTTTCACATTGCGCCCCGGGGTACGGTTTCATAATGGCCGAACAGTAATGGCGGCAGATGTTCAATTTTCGCTGGAACGGATGCTGTTGCGATCGCCCTATGCCAAGCTTTTTGCCGCGATTACAGGGATTATCAATTTCAAAGGTGGCCAGAGTCGGGAACTTGCGGGATTACAGGTTATAGCTCCAAACCGAATTCGGTTTGACCTCGATCAACCTGACCCGAACTGGCCACTTTTATTATCACATCCTGCTGCTGCCATTTTGCCAAAGGAAGAGTGTCAGGCACCTGCGCAAGTTTTTTTTGACGCTCCGATCGGTTCCGGACCATTTGAGTTTATTGAACGGAACAATAACACCCTTGTTTTACGGGCGTTTGAAGAATTCTGTCAGGGACGTCCCTTTATCGACGAGCTCAAAATAGTCCTATTTCAGGAAGCTGAAGAATGCCTAAAAGTATTTCGGCAGGGCCGCCTGGAACAGGTTGATTTTTACGGAAAACAAGCTGAGATGGTTGATCCGGATCGCATTCCCGGGCAAGTGCAGATCGTGGAATCTTGCCCGCGGGAGGATTCCGCCAAAATAGTGCGCCTGCTCAGCGATCGTGTTCGATGGATTGGAGCGGAAGACGGCCGCGCTTTTTCGCTGACCGAAGCTTGGCTGACTTTTGTTTCCTGACACTCCGAGCTGTTGACATTGTCGGCATAGCCTGACAATTAATCCTCCGTTGCCACCTCATGAAGCCTCGCAATCCGGTCAAGCTAAAGCCGGGAGGTGATCACGGCAATGGATGAAGAAAAGCGCCTGGGAGAGCATCTTGAAATGCATGGGCATGATCATGAGAACGAGGATAGGCATGAGGATGGCCTTGAGTTCCATAAGATCGAGTCTCGTGAACGTGAACCAGAGCGCCATGTGGAACTGGAAAGGGAAGGGAAGCGCAATTCTTGGATTGTACCCGTTTTGGCTCTGCTGGCTCTGGCAGTGGCCGGATTAGGACTTTTCTCGAGTACGATGACTCGCAGGAATGGAAGTCCGAACACTCCGACCCGTATTACCCGCAGAGTTATTCCGGAACAGTCTCCAACAAAGCGGGTTCCAGGCATAAGCGAGACCGATATTAAGGATCTAAATACATCCATTAGTAAGGCGCGCGAAGCAACCAGGGATGGGGACTGGGCAACGGCTCGTCGGGAGACGACCAGGCTCGGTTCGCTATGGGCACGTTTTAAACCCCGCGCGACTGGGATGCGGCCGGCGATTGATACCGCGTCGTTCGACGCCATCTATGCCAGGTTGAAGGCGAATGTCAATCTGCGCGATAAGGATATGACCCTCAGGGATTTGACTCGACTCGATAGGCTAATTAAAGATTTGAACAATCGAAGCCGCAGCCAAAACTCGACCCCGAACCGAATTCAGAACCGGATGCTTCCGTAAACTAAACTACAGAATCTGCTCCGGCTCTGCCGGAGCCTTTTTTTCAGTATGGCTGGCAAAGGCACTGTGATTATGAATCGATTCAAAGGTCTCGACCTCCAAATCGAACCATTTTATGCGTTGATCCGAGCGTAAGGCTAAAACTGAGTCGCGCAGTACATCCTCAACGAATTTGGGGTTTTCGTAAGCCTTTTCGGTGATAAATTTCTCATCCTCCCGCTTTAGCAATGGGAAAATGGGGGCGCTGCCCTGGTTGCGCAGCAGCTCAACCAGCTCCTCAATCCAGAGATACTGCTTGGGATGACAGCGAATCCGGGTGCGGATCACCCCGCGCTGATTATGGGCGCCATAGGCTGAAATTTCTTTGCTGCACGGGCAAAGGGAATTGACCGGAACTTCCACGCCTAAAGTATAGTCATATGATTTGCCGGAAAGCCGGGACCAAAATTCGGCGCGGTAATCAAGAAAAGCCTGTTGGTGGCTTACGGGTGCCGCCTGTTTCAGAAAATAACGGAAGCGCAGACTAAGTTCCGCTTGCGATGCCGATAATGACTGGGTGGTCTCTTCGAGAATCAGTCTGATTTCATGTCCGGAAACGGGTTTTTCGCTCCAGGAGGTTAAGATTTCAACAAACCGACTCATGTGCGTTCCCCTGAAATATTGGGGGAGGTTAACGCTTAGCGATATATTGGCTAGCACGCTTTGAAAGCCATTATCCATAGTTCGGATTAAGAATGGCAAGTGGATATCTTTGATTCCTACTCTCTGTATTTCAATTCCGCGATTATCCGTAAGACTTTGGACATCTTTCAATTTTAATGACCTCCGCGTTGTAAAATTAAGCATGCAAATTATCACTTGGAACTCCGCTGCTTTAGAATTCCGCTGATTTGCCCTAAATCCTTTTGTTATCCTATAAAAGACCTTTTTGCGCGCTCATTCCCTTTTATGGTATATTGATAGGCGGTAGGCGTACAAGATTCATTTTATGATGGCTGGATCACTGGCTGCGCGCATTTTTCCCAAGTGGGATACATACACAGATTTTGATAAGGCGGAGTGCGATGAGGGAAAGAAGGGGCAATTAATTTGGAGAAGAAATCTGTCGGGCTGGGTCTGGCGCTCGGAGGAGGTGCGGCACGGGGTATGGCTCATCTTGGCGTGCTACGTGTGCTGGAAAGAGAAGGCATCAATGTTGACTATTTGGCTGGAACAAGCATGGGTGCGGTCGTCGCAGCAGTTTACGCCGTTGGAACGGACCCCAATTATATAGCGCGTCTGGCGGAAAAACTCCGCTGGGAAACGTTGGTGGACATCCGCTTTAATAAAATGGGCCTAATTTCGGGTGACAAAATTGAACGCGTGATCCAGGTCCTTACTAAGAATCGCAATTTTGAGGAACTCCAAATGCCGCTGGCGATTATCGCCGCCGATCTGGGCAGCGGAGAACCCGTAATTTTCAGATCCGGCCCGATTTATTCGGCAGTGCGGGCCAGCATCGCCATTCCGGGAGTTTTCGAACCGGTCAAATGCGGAGACCGGATGCTAGTTGACGGTGGCATTATTAACAATGTCCCGGTAAAGCCAGTACGCGATTTGGGGGCTGATGTAGTGATCGCGGTGGATGTGTCCCACGATCAGGGATCCAGCGAGCCGCGCAATTTCGTGGAAGTACTGTTTAAAGCCTTTGAAGTGATGGGAGCCTATATTAATAAAGCACAGCTGGAAAGCGCCGATTTGGTGATCGCGCCTAACACTGACAAAATTGGTCCGGCAGGCTTTTACAGAGCGGCTGAATGTATTGCTGCCGGGGAACAGGCCGCCGAAGAAGCCTTACCGCGCATTCGAGAACTGTTGGCTAAAAAAGCCGAAGAAATGGGCTGTCAGAAAACAGAGCGCCAGAAACCAGCCCGCCAGGAACGGGAGGCCTGAATCAGTGGTCGATATCGTCGTAATCGGTGCCGGGGCGGCAGGAATGATGGCCGCTTATGCCGCTGCCAGATCAGGTGCCAAGGTAGTTTTAGTCGAGCGTAACCACCATCCAGGGCGCAAAATACTGCTGACTGGCAAAGGCCGCTGCAATGTTACCAATGGCACGGATCCGCAGGGTATTGTGGCTGCCTTTCCGGAAACCGGTCGTTTTTTGCTCGGTCCGGTCAGCCGGTTTACTCCTGATGATTTGATGCGTTTTATTCAAGAGCAGGGCGTACCGCTTAAAGTGGAAAGAGGACGCCGGGTTTTTCCTGAAAGCGATCGATCATCGGATATTGTCAGAGCTTTGCGCAATGCTGCGGCGGGGGCTGGAGTGCAATTCCGCCCAGACAGTCGGGTGGAAAGAGTGGACGAATGCAAGGCGCAACATGATGGGGGCGATAACCGTCACATCTTCCAAATAGCATTCAGCGGCGGCGTTGGCGGCGTTGGCGGCGTTCAGGATGGGTTGGGCAGCCAGGCGGGGCCGCACAGTCAGGATGCGCTGCAATGTAAGGCTGTAATAATTGCTACAGGTGGCTTGTCATACCCCGCAACCGGTTCAACGGGAGATGGCTATCGTTTTGCCCGCCAGTATGGGCATACTATAGCAAATCCTTTTCCATCATTGGTGCCACTTGAAACTACCGAAAAATGGGTTCCCCAGCTACAGGGGTTAAGTCTGAAAAATGTAACCATGCGGGCGCTGTCAGGCGAGCAGATTATCGGAGAAGAATTTGGTGAAATGCTGTTTACGCATTATGGTGTATCCGGCCCAATTGTTTTATCACTTAGCCGGGCGGTGGTGCGCGCCATGCAGCCGGGCACAGGTGCGGCGGCCTTCACAGCGGGAAAAGCGCAAAAAGTGCCAGCGATGCGCATTGTTCTGGAATTGGATTTAAAGCCCGCCTTGGATATTGAAAAACTGGATGCCCGGGTTGTGCGTGATTGGACAAGTATTTCGCGTAAGCATTTCAGTAATGCGCTGGATGCGCTGCTGCCCAAGAAGATGATCCCGGTCATCATTGCACTCTGCGGTATTGACGGAGATACGCCGGTCAATCAGATTACCAGGGAGCAGCGTTTGGGGCTGGTCAGTCTGCTAAAAAAACTGGTCATGACTGTCACCGGTTATCGGCCAATAGCCGAGGCGATTGTCACTTCCGGAGGCGTCAATATCAAAGAGATCAATGCACGTACAATGGAATCCAAACTTGCACCAGGTCTGTTTTTCGCCGGAGAAGTCATTGATGTGGATGGCTATACTGGTGGATACAACTTGCAGGCAGCTTTTTCTACTGGCTATGCTGCCGGTGTCGGAGCTGCGGAGTATTGTCACAAAAACTGACCCGCGGGGGTGGATGTGTATGACTGTTAAGAAGTCCGCAGGCATGAAATGGTTTGACTTTACTGGAAAAATGGTCGCCTTTTTGTCGATCACTCTTTTCATATTGCTTTTGATTACGCAGGTATTGCTGCGCAGCGGGGTTTGGCGGACAAAACTGTGCCCCATGGAACGCTGGGAAGGAGAATTAATCAGCGATCTGAGGGGAGAATGAAAAGGCTTTGCCAGAGGGGAGAATGAACGTGGCCGTCAGAGGTATACGCGGTGCGATTACCGTTGATGAAAACAGCGGATTGGCAATCACTGAGGCTGTGGTGGAACTGCTGCGCAAAATGACTAATGTCAATGGTTTTCAAACAGAGGATCTAGCCGCCGTATTATTCAGTTCCACTCCGGATTTGAACGCTGGGTTCCCGGCAACCGCTGCCCGTACACTGCCTGGCTACGAAGCAGTACCATTGTTTGGCACTAGTGAAATCAACCCGCCGGGTTCGTTGCCGCAATGCGTCCGGATCCTGATCTTGTGGAATACTGACAAACCCCAAAGCGCCATTAGGCATATTTTCTTAAAAGAGGCGGCCGCACTGCGACCGGATCTGGAGTGTTGAATTTTGCAGGAAATTTTAGCGGCTTGTTGAATTTGTTTGCGGTGCGGCTGGCAAAGCCACACCGTTTGCAGGTGGTGTATTAAATTTGTCCTCCGGTCTGATAATTGCGATTGATGGTCCGGCAGGTTCCGGAAAGAGTACCGTCGCCCGACTGGTTGCCGAGCGTTTAGGCATTACCTATATCGATACTGGCGCTATGTACCGGGCAATAGCCTTGAAAGCTCTTCGGATGGGCGTTTCTTGGGATGATGAGGCGACTTTGACTGATCTTGCCGAATCCTGCCAGATCAAGCTGACTGGCTTATGCCTGGGCGAAGGAGCAGTGTGGCAATCGCGCGTACTTTTGGATGGCGAAGATGTCTCAAACGCCATTCGCACGCACCATATTTCCGAGGGCGCTTCGCGCGTGTCAGCCTGGCCGGGTGTGCGTCAGGCCTTACTTAACAAGCAGCGGGAATTTGCGCACCGCAATTCAGTTGTGATGGATGGTCGAGATATCGGCACCGTCGTTTTGCCCCATGCGCAGGTTAAAATATTTCTGACAGCTTCTTTGGATGAACGGACCCGCCGCAGGGTGAGTGAACTGCTCAAGAGAGGCCGGGAGAGCGACGCGGTGTTTGAGCAAATCAGGGCGGATTTGCAAAGTAGAGATGCCAACGATTCAGGACGGGCTGTCGCTCCTTTAAAGCCGGCTATGGATGCCATTTTACTTGATACGACGTCATTGAGCATTTCAGAAGTTGTGCAGCGTATCATTGATATTGCTGAAGCAGCAGTTGCAGCCGGAGAGTCGGAAGAAAATTCGAGGCCGGTGACCAACGGATGAATATGAACATACATATTGCTGATAAGGCGGGCTTCTGTTTTGGAGTCAAGCGGGCGCTTGATATTGTTCAGGATGTACTAAAAGAAGGACAAGGCCCGGTTTGCACTCTGGGACCACTGATCCATAATCCCAGAGTAGTCAAGGAGTTGAGCGATCAGGGTGTGCGGGTGATCGATGATCCTGTATCCGCCGAGGCCGGGATTATGGTGATTCGCTCGCACGGAGCAACGCGCGACGAAGTTGAACGTGCTGTAGCCAAAGGACTAAAGGTGGTCGACGCCACCTGCCCCTGCTTGAAACAGGCTCAAAAAAGGGCAAATGAGTTATGCGGCGATGGCTACTATGTGGTGCTACTGGGTGAACGTGAGCATGCGGAAGTGCGCTCGATATTGGGCAGTGTGGACGGCACAATCCATGTAATTGAATCAACGGAAGAGGCCAAGGCGCTGCAATGCAGTAAAAAGGTAGCTTTACTTTCGCAGACCACCCAGCGTTATGAAGATTTTCAGGAAGTGGCTTGCGCATTATTGCCTAAAACCCGCGAATTTTTAATTGTTAACACAATCTGTAATGCCACGGTTGAGCGACAAAATGCCGCCGAAAAGATGGCCAAAAAAGTTGACGTAATGGTAGTAATCGGTGGCCGCAATAGTGCGAATACCGCCCGGTTATTTGAAATTTGCCGTTCAACAGGGACGCCGGCTTATCAGATCGAAAGCGCCGCAGAACTTAAGCCGGAATGGTTTGCTGGAGCGGTTGAAATAGGCTTAACAGCGGGGGCTTCAACCCCCCAGGGACAGATTGAGGAGGTAGTAAATCGGATGATGGAAATCGATGAACAGGGAAAGGTTAAGGATTCCGAGCAGCAGGAAGTTGTTCCTGAGGAGGTAGCTTCCGAAGGTGGGGAATCGATGGCCGGGTACGACTTTGAAAAGGAATATGGACGCCGTGACATCCGCCATCTGGAAGAAAACGAAATCGTCAAAGCACATGTAGTCCAGGTAAGGGATGACATGGTGTTTGTGGATGTCGGGACAAAATCCGAGCTGGCTATTCCATTGGCGGATCTTACTGCTAAAGATGTCATGTCTGCCAAAGAGGTTGTCGCAGTCGGAGATGTCATCGATGTGTTGGTTCTGCGGGCTGCGGACGAAGACAAAATTAAGCTGTCGGCCCGGCAGGCGGCGCAGCAAACTGTCTGGCTAGATCTAAATCAGCATTATCGCGATCATACGCCGGTGCAGGCCAAGGTTAAAGAAGTCGTCAAAGGCGGTCTGATTGCGGATTTGGCTGGCGTGCGTGCTTTCATTCCGGCCTCGCAGATTGATCGGGGCTTTGTTGAAGATTTGTCCAAATTTATCGGTGAGACCTGCGACTTTATGATCACCGAATTGGAAGAAGGGCGCCGTCGCAGAGTGGTTCTGTCCAGACGGGCTATTCTTGATGCGCAGTATGAGGAAAACAAGAAAGAAATCTTTGCCAGCCTGCAGGAAGGCGATGTCAAAGAAGGCGTGGTTTCCCGCTTAGCTGACTTTGGAGCTTTTGTCGATCTTGGCAAAGGCGTTGAAGGGCTCCTGCATATCTCAGAAATATCCTGGGAGCGCCTGAAGCACCCTGCGGAGCGTCTGTCGGCAGGTATGAAAGTTAAAGTGGAAGTTACTAAGGTAGACACCGAAAAAGGACGCATCTCTCTCAGCATGCGCTCCTTGTCGCCGCATCCGTGGGAAGGGATCGCCGAGAAATATAGTGAGGGCCAGGTGGTCAGCGGCACGGTTACCAGGATTGCTCCATTTGGCGCTTTTGTCAGAATTGAGGAAGGTATTGAGGGCCTGATTCACATCTCGCAACTGTCCAATCAGCGGGTGGCCAAGGCTGAAGAAGTAGTATCACCCGGACAGACAGTGCAGGCTAAGATTATCAAAGTGGATCCCGAAAACCGTCGCCTGAGTCTGTCGATGCGTGAAGCGGTTCAGCCAAGCGCGGAAGAAGTGGAATACCAAAAATACATGCAACCAGAATCAGCCCCCGTGACCATCGCCGACATGATCAAAGACAAAGAAGAATAGCACAAGGGG
>DHDG01000071.1:32466-74508 GCA_002399265.1 Firmicutes bacterium UBA4882
TAGCACAAGGGGACGGTTCTTCTGTGCTAATAATTTCAGAAACAAGGGGACGGTTCTTTTGTGCCATGGTATATCAAAACCATGGATAGCACAGAAGAACCGTCCCCTTGTGTCCCTGCGTCTCAGTATATCCCCGCTGCCGGAAGGAGAATATAAAACAGGTGCCCGGTCTTTGGGGAGGGATTGTCGTGAATGTTGTTTATTACTGCTGGGACGGCATCTTTGATTCTCCGATGGCGGCGATGATCCACTTGGGGTATCTATCGGAGGAACGCCCTCCAAAGATTGGGGAACTTCTGGCGCTGCCCAATTACGGACGCGTTGATCGGGCGGCGGGACGTTTATATCTCGCAGGGGTTGACGGGTATAAAAACGCGGTGTTTACCCTGGGCTGCCTGAACAAAGCCGAAATGATCCAGCGCGTGATTTTGGAAGCGACCAGGCAGTTATTTAAATCGGAGGCACAATTTCTATTTTTCGATTGTCAGTCGATTCCAGCCTGGCGCTGTTTTCTGGCTAAGAAGCTGGCGATGGCGGATCCCAGCGGTTTGCGCCTGAATTGCCGAGAATCGATCAAGTCATTTGCGAAAATAGCGGCAGTCGTAAAAAATGCGAAAGAAAATTTGGGGTATTAATGAAAGTAGTATATATGTGCTTTGGCCGCGCGCACTCGTCGGTGGTGGCCTCCGCGATTCATCTTGGCTATCTCGATCCGCAGCAGACGCCAACCGTGCCAGAATTGACCAAACTGCCGCTATTTGATGTTTCAGAAGCAAGTGACTTAGGGGTCCCTAAGTTCGTTGGCTGTGATACGGAAGGTTGTGAAATATATATTGTGGGGCTGGATGGCTGCAGGGTACAAGCACAATCTGCCATCGAGAGTCTGGCAGCAATATTGGCGGTCCCTTCCCGGGAGTTCCTGATCGTCGAAACACTGGGGGCGATTGGCTGGCTCGCCAAATTTGGCGGGTTTCTTTCACGGCAGTTGCACTTTGTAAAGATCGGACGCCCGATTGTAGCGCACGGAATTATTCGCAGTTATGATCTGCTCTGCGAATTGGTCGAATCGGTGAAAAAGGAGCTGAGCGTAATTGCAGCAAAAGACCAAGAAACAGGTAATCCTGATCACAGACGGTGATCATGTTGCCCAGCATGTCGTTGAAGAAGCCGCTCGACGCGTTGGCGGGAGGTGCATATCAGCTTCGGGAGGGAATCCTTCGGAAATTGACGCGCCGGCACTGATCGAGTTAATTCATGATGCGGAAGGTGAACCGGTACTGGTAATGGTGGATGATGCCGGAACGCGCCGAAAAGGGCCTGGCGAAAAACTGATCGAGCAGTTGGCAACAGAGGACTCCATTGAGCTATTGGGAGTTTTGGCAGTCGCGTCGCATACCGCGAAGGTGGAGGGCGTGCCAGTTATGGCTTCTGTAGACCGTAACGGTGAATTGATTAGCGGGCCGGTCGATAAGGACGGCGTTCCGGAGCAGATGGATCATCAAAAAGTCGAAGGTGATACAGTCGACGTTCTAAATAGATTGCAGGTACCGATCGTGATTGGCATTGGCGATTTGGGCAAACAAAACCATGCCGATCATCATGCCAACATTACGGTCAGGGCGATCAGAGAAATAATTAACAGGGCCGGGAGCGATGCAAACTAAATGCGAGTTGGTTATCCACGAGCGTTACTTTATTATCATTGTTTTCCCTTCTGGAAGGGGTTTTTGGAGCATTTTGGACATCAGGTCTGCGTTTCCGGACAGACAACCAAAAAGCTGCTGGAAAGTGGTATTGAAAAGACTGTGGGCGAAGCCTGCCTGCCGGTAAAGATCTTTTTTGGGCATGCTCTGGCGCTCAAAGACAGCGTCGATGCCGTCTTTCTGCCGCGGCTGGTCAGCTTGGAACAGAAGACCTATATTTGTCCGAAATTCATGGGACTGCCATCAATGATTAGGGCGTCCTTGCCTGAATTGCCGCCCCTGATCGAAGTGGAAGTCGATGCCCGCAAAGATGGTCTCAGAGGCAGCAACGGCTTATGGCGCGCGGCCTGCGATGCGGCTGTCCAGCTAGGCGACGGTTCGGCGCGTCAGACTAAGGCAGCTTTTCATGCCGGGCAATCCATGCAAAAGGAATATGAACAGATGCTGCTGGCTGGATTAGATCCAAATCAGGCGATTGCCAGTTTAGATTGTCGTGACAGCTGGGATAATCGGGAGCGGGATCGGCAAAGATCAAGCGGTAGGAGGAACGGCGGTAAGGCAGAGGGAAGAGGGACCGGGGAGTCTGGGCTCAGCAGCAACATGCCAAAGCCGAACATTTTGCTGCTGGGACACCCTTATAACGTTCATGACGGCGGCTTTAACCTGGGACTCAAAACACGCCTGTCCGGAATGCATTTTCGGGTGACTACTATGGAAAGCGTCCCCGCTCGCAATGCTTTGTACGAGGCTGACAAGCTTTCAAAAGCAATTTTCTGGAGTCTGGGACGCCGCATGGTTGGGACAGCGATGCATCTGTTCGCTGCTGAGCAAGTCGCAGGTGTCATGCATTTAGCAGCTTTTGGCTGCGGACCGGACTCAATGATTGGCGAAGTGGTTGAAAGAGAAGCCCGCCGGCTGAGCATCCCCTTCATCTCTTTAGTGCTGGACGAACATACTGGAGAAGCCGGCTTTTTGACCAGAGTAGAGGCTTTCGGAGAAATGCTAACCAGGAGGGGCCGCTTGTGAGATGTACTTTCCCGCATATGGGAACCATGTATGTGGCTGTGGAATCTCTGCTGGAAGGCCTTGGCCACGAGGTGATTGTACCACCACCCATCACTGAAAGGACAATTGAACTGGGACAGCACGGCGCGCCAGAGACTGCCTGTTTGCCGCTAAAGATCAATCTGGGCAATTATATTGAAGCCATGGAAAACGGGGCCGATGTTATTCTGATGGGCGGAGGGGTTGGTCCATGTCGCTTTGGCTACTATGCTGAAGTTCAGCGCGAGATTTTGAAAGACGCTGGCTACGACTTCGATATGATGGTCCTGGAACCGCCTAAAGGACAGCTATCTTTGGCGTGGCAGCGTTTTAAGCCCCTGCTTACCAAGGTCAGTTTGTCAGAAACACTCGCGGCGGCTAGATTGGCGTGGGCGAAGGCTCAGATTGTCGACGATATTGAAAAAATGACGCATCAAGTGCGCGCTTTCGAAACGGTACGCGGCTCCGCCACAGCAGCGCGCAGCAAAGCAATTGCCAAACTACGCCAAACTAAGCACCGCCAAAATCTGCCCCAGCTTTTAGAAGAAATAGGCACACTTTTTCAGCAAGTACCGGTCGATCTGCAGCGCCAGCCAGTTGTAATCGGACTGGTGGGCGAAATCTATGTGATGCTCGAGCCTTTTGCTAACAGGCAGCTGGAACGATTGCTCGGTGAAATGGGCGTATTAGTTAGACGCTCCTCTTTTCTGTCTGATTGGCTGCGTGGGCAATTTTACAGCCTGCTGCGTTTTGACATGCAAAAAAAGGCGCGCTTGCTGGCTGGCCCTTATCTGCCGCATTTTGTTGGCGGGCACGGACTGGAAAGTGTGGCTGATTCGGTCAATTATGCTAATAATCGCGTGGACGGCATTATTCATGTAGCACCCTTTACATGTATGCCGGAAATTGTGGCACAAAGCATCCTGCCTAAAGTGAGTGCGGACTTCGATGTGCCAATCATGACCTTGGTTGTGGACGAGCATTCTGCCGAGGCCGGAATCATCACGCGCTTGGAAGCATTCACCGATATGGTCAAACGGCGCCGCACCGGGCGCGCTTAAGCGCACAGGCGGGGCCGGCCGGCGGGGGGCGGGCGGATCATAGCGCCTGGGCACACTGGCCCAAGCGACACCAAGCTGAATCAAGAGGGGAAGGTACGAAAGCAAGTGCAGGGGTATCTGGGAATAGACGTAGGGTCAGTCAGCACGAACATTGTAATTCTGTCGGAAACAGGTCAGATGCAGCACAACCTATATCTGCGCACGCATGGGCAGCCGATAGCGGCTATCCAAAACGGACTACGCTCAATAATGGAGCAATTTCAAGATTTAGAGGTTCTCGGAGTGGGATGCACCGGTAGTGGACGGCGCCTGACCGGGGTTCTTTCCGGGGCGGATCTGGTTAAAAATGAGATCACCGCGCACGCCGTAGCTGCCATGTATTGTCATCCGGAAGTACAGACCGTTCTCGAAATTGGCGGCCAGGACTCGAAGATTATCGTGATCCGCAATGGCGTGGTCAGTGATTTTGCCATGAACACGGTTTGTGCTGCCGGAACCGGATCATTTCTTGACCAGCAGGCATCCCGGCTGGGCGTTGCCATCAACGACTTTGGCGGACTGGCGCTCAAATCTGAGAATCCCGTTCGTATTGCCGGTCGGTGTACTGTCTTCGCCGAATCAGATATGATCCATAAGCAGCAAGTCGGTCATTCAATCGAGGATATTACGGCCGGGCTCTGCGAATCGCTGGTGCGCAATTACCTGGCCAATGTCGGCAAGGGCAAAGAAATCCGGGAACCGGTCTTATTTCAAGGAGGCGTGGCTGCGAATGCTGGTATCAGAGCGGCCTTTGAAAAGCAGCTGGAGGTTAAGCTCATTATCCCCGAGCACTTTAGTGTGATGGGCGCAATTGGCTCCGCACTACTGGCGCGGGAGGAAATGCTTGAGAACCCCCGGCCCAGCAGTTTCCGGGGATTCACGATTGCGGATCGCCATTATATCACCTCATCATTTGAATGCACTGGCTGTCCGAACATGTGCGAAATCGTGCGGCTCACTGATGACAGCGGTCTACTCGCCAATTGGGGAGGGCGCTGCGGAAAGTGGGATTCTAACGGCGTGGTCCCTGGCAAAGCTGCGACCGCTGCTGCGAATAACGCGGCAGAAAATACTTACATTGACAGGGCAAAATCCTTATGCTAAACTAATGAAAAACATAAGTACCTCATCTTCCTCGGAAGTTGAGGTAGAGGCGCGGTGAACAATAGTACCCGGGTTGAGGTTAGGGAACCTGTGAAATCGGGGAAAGGGAACATCGCCGAAGCCAACCGTCTCCTAAGCGGTTGAGCTGGGTCCGGGTCGAACAGGTCCGGGACTGTCACGCACGATAACCTCAAAATCGTCCGTGGAGAGCTATCTCGTCCTGAGGAGAGGTACCGGAGTATGCCCGGGTTACCGGGCATTATTTTTTGCCTTTCCAATGGATAAAGATCCAAGTTGGGAGGGCTGTTTTAATGTCAAGTGTTCTGGTTAATGAGCGGAATCATTTAGTTTTTGCTGGGCAAGACGTGGTTAGGCTGGCAGAGCAATTTGGAACACCGTTGTATATTTACGACGAAGAACTGCTCAGGGCTAATGCGCGTGCTTATCGCAACAGTCTTGCAGAAACCTATCCGCCTGCGAAAGGGCGCATCTATTATGCCGCGAAAGCCTTTTTTACGCAGGCAATGGCGCAGCTAATCGCCCAAGAAGGTCTCGGGCTGGACGTGGTCTCCGGTGGAGAATTGGCCACCGCCTTATGGGCTGGCGTGGATCCGCAAGATATTATCTTTAACGGTAATAACAAGTCTGTCGATGAAATGACAGCCGCGCTGCATTACGGAGTGGGTCGTTTCGTGATTGACAGTTTGACCGAAATTGAGGTTTTGGATGATCTGGCCGGCCGGATGCGCCGCAGACCAGATGTGCTCGTGCGCGTAAATCCGGGTGTGGAAGCGCATACCCATGAATATGTTCAAACCGGAATTACGGACTGCAAATTCGGCCTGGGTGCCACTGACGGGATGGCTCTGGCCGCAGTCGACAGCATCCTCGCCTCCACCAATCTTCAGCTCGTAGGGTTTCATTGCCATATCGGATCGCAGATTTTTGAACTGGATGCCTATCGGACGGCTGTGAATGCCATGGCTGCTTTTATCAAACAGGTAAATCTGGCAACCGGCTATTTTCCCGCAGAATTGGATCTCGGCGGCGGGCTGGGAATCCGCTACACCGATAACGATCAAAAAATGGAGATTAACGTGGCGGTCGCTTTGATGTCATCAGCAGTGAAGCAGGTTTTTCAGGACAAAGGGTGGGAATTGCCATACTTGATTCTGGAGCCCGGGCGTTCAATCGTTGGCGAGGCTGGACTAGCCGTCTACCGCGTCGGTGTGGTTAAGAATATACCTGGGGCCCGCACTTATGTGGCGGTGGACGGCGGCATGTCTGATAATCCGCGAGTCGCGCTCTACAATTCGCAGTATGAAGCCGTAGTCGCCAATCGAGTCCGCAGCGATCTCCGGCAGACGGTTACCATAGCTGGCAAATGCTGTGAATCCGGCGACTTATTGGCAAAAGACATTGAACTGGGACCAGTTCAACGTGGTGATTTGGTGGCTGTTTTTTCGGCTGGTGCATATCAGTATTCCATGGCCAGTAACTATAACCGTATTCCCAGACCAGCGGTTGTCATGGCCAATCATGCCGGAGCCGATTTGATCATAAAAAGAGAGACCTACGCCGATTTGCTGAAATCCGATATAGTTCCGGAACGTTTTTGCGCTCGGCAGGAGCACGTTGTGGGTCTCTAGCGCCGCTGTCTGAAAAAGGCGGTTCAGTTTTGAGGGAGTGGCAGGAAAAGCCACCGGATTTGGAGTATATCTACTAAAGACCGCACGGGCCTCCCTAACGGGGGGCCTTTAAAGTGTCGCACACAGTATTTAATGGAGGCTTTTCATGGATCTTACGCAAATGGTACTAATGTTGGCCATATTCATACCCAGTTTGGTGCTGCACGAATTTGCGCACGCCATCACAGCCACGGCCCTTGGTGACCCAACACCCCGCTGGGAAGGGCGATTGACACTAAATCCTCTCGCACATTTTGACATTTTTGGCGCTATCATGATCATTATAACAATGATTACCGGTTTTGGGATCGGATGGGCCCGTCCAGTTGGAGTTGATCCCAGAAATTTTAAGAAGCCGGCTCGTGATATGGTGTTGGTCGCCGTCGCCGGCCCGTTGAGCAATATCTTGCTGGCAGTCTTCTTCGGCCTGATATTGCGCTTTATGATCGTGGCCAATTATATGATATCCCCCGGTTTGGCCGTTTTCCTGCAGCTTGGCACACTGATTAATTTGTCGCTGGCATTTTTCAATTTGCTGCCGATACCGCCGCTGGATGGTTCGCGAATATTGCGTTATTTTCTGAAGGGCAAAGCTTATAATATCTATCGTCAGCTGGAATCTTACGGGATGGTCATTCTTTTCGGGCTGGTCCTGGTGCTGCCTGGTCTTTTTACAGTCCTAATCGGCGTGCCGCGGGATTTCCTGTTCTCGCTGATTACCGGTCTGGCAATCTAGCGTATCGTTTGGAAGGGAGTGAAAACCCTTGTGGAACGTGTTACTCCGGATTGTGAGGAGTGCCCGCAAGGGACTTGACATTCAACACCGCTCTTTTACAGAACGTTTCCTGGATGACAATGAGTTAGTGCTATTTAATCAGATGGCACTATGGGATCAGTATCATACTGTCAATACCGCCAAGCTAATTCTGGAGCATTTCGCCGGCACAGGCGCGGGCACCGGCACCGGCACCGGCGCGGGCACAGGTCTGGACACTGCCTCAGGTGCCAGCATTGGTGGCGGCGCGGAAACCAAAATCCGGCTGCTGACGTTAATTAAGGCAGCTCTATTGCATGATGTCGGAAAAGTGAAGGGCGATGCTGGTTTGCCTACGAGGTTATGCGTAAGCTTTATTCGTCGCGTTTTTCCTGATTATCGCCGCAAACACGCAGATCGGGGCGGCAACAAACTCCAGTACGCCTTGTATGTTGACCTGATCCACCCTGCCCGAGGGGCATATATGGCTTTATCAACGGGTGTGTGTCCCGAAATCGCCGATCTGATCCGGCGTCACCATGATGAGCCGCAGAATAGTGATCCTGAAGAACTGAGAATTTTGCAGGAAGCGGATGCGAAATCCTGAAGATGGAGGCCGATCATGAAAACAACGGCGGGCGTGATCTCCGCACGATGAGCTATTTGGTACACCTTGACGTTTTCGAAGGGCCTTTTGACCTGCTGCTGCACCTAATCGAACGTGATGAGCTCGATATTTACGATATTCCTATCGCCAGGATTACGGCTGAATTTCTGGAGTATATTAGCACTATGCAGCTGCTTAATCTACATGTTGCCAGCGATTTTATGGTTATGGCAGCGACGCTGATTCAGATTAAAGCGCGCATGTTACTGCCAAAACCGGTAGTTTGCGAAGAGGAAGCCGATTCCGCAGAGGAAGAAGATCCGCGGCAGGAATTAGTCGAAAAACTGGTCGAATATAAAAAGTATAAGGAACTTGCCATGGATTTGCGGGCCCGCGAAGAGGAATTTGCGCGGGTTTTTGTCCGTCCGGTTGGGGAAACTGCCGATCGTCTGGTAATTGACGATAACCCGCTAAAAGGCATTAGTGTCTGGGACCTGCTGGCAGCCTTCAAAAATGTGTTGGATTCTTTGGCTCCGGAAGAGGAACCGGCCGCTGTTCCAAAGGAAGAAATCAGCATGCGGCAGCGGATGCAAGAAATTACGGCAAGCTTGGCTGTCTGCGGACGGATTAAATTTAGAGATCTGTTTGGCAAAAGCAACTCAAGAACGGCGCTTGTCACAGGCTTTATGGCCCTGTTAGAACTGATGCGCCTTCGCAAAGTGCGGGTATCGCAAGACGTGACGTTCGGTGAGATTTTGATCACTGCTGCAGCGGAAGAAGGTGCAACCGGATGAATCTTTTACAGGCCAGAGCTGTTATCGAGGCGTTAATTTTTGCAGCGCCAGAGCCAATCGGTGTACCCCAGCTATGCGAATTGACCGGTCTGACCAGGCATACCGTACAGCAAATCCTGGCCGATTTAAGCGAGGATTATCAAAAAGGGCACCGGGGTTTGCAGATGATCGAAGTCGCCAAAGGATATCAAATTTGCACACATCCTTACTGCGCCCCGTATGTCGAAAAACTGCAGAAAAATCCCAGGTCAACTGGACTTTCCCAGGCTGCGATGGAGACTTTGGCGATTATAGCTTATAAACAGCCCATCACGCGTGCGGAAATTGAGGTTTTGCGCGGGGTGCGCGTGGATAGCGCGCTTAATACGCTGCTTGAAAAGGATCTTATTCGCGAAGCGGGGCGCAAAGACACACCCGGAAGGCCAATTCTATATGGTACGACGCGTGCGTTTCTCAAATATTTTGGTCTCAAAGAGCTTTCCGATTTGCCGGGCATTGACAAGTGGCTTCAGGAAGAAATCCTGCGTGAGCGGGATTCTGATGCCGGCGCTAGTGATAGTGTCGCGGATGATGCGGATGTCGCGGATGATGCGGATGAGCATGCATAACAGGGCAGGAGAAGTTGCCGGGACGGCGTATATTCATTTGGTGGTAGAAAGGGGCGCATCCAGTTGGAACAGACTGACAAACGTTCTTCCAATTATTATCTGGGACTCATTTTTCTAGTACTATCAGTAGGTTCGCTGCTCGTGTGCATCTTCAAAGAGAACTTCAAGTTCAGTGATTTCATCATCTTTTTGTTCTTTTTCACCTGGGGTTTTGGTTTGCTCTGGCGCAGTGATTTTCAAGCAAAAACTGTCGCAGCAGAAAAAGAAATCGCGCAGCTGAAAGAGAAGGTTGGTCGGCTGGAACGCAAAATGCGCATTATGCGGAGCCGCTATGGAACATTGCGGCGACCTGTGAAGCGCGACTGATTTTGCACTGCAACTAAAGAGGAGGATTGGTTCTTGTGATTCGTAGTTTTTCCGAAATTCATGACGCCATCTTAAAGGAACAGCCCAGACGTCTAGCGGTCGCAGCAGCCGCAGATAAGGATGTTCTGACAGCAGTTAAAATGGCGGTCGATCGAAAACTGGCTGGTGCGGTATTAGTCGGAGATGAGGCCAAAATCCGACAGATAGCCGCCGAGCTCGACTTCAATCTCAGCACGTCCGGGATTGAGGTTGTGCACGAGCCAGACGGGGTTTTGGCAGCCCGTAAAGCGGTTACCATGGTATCATCCGGAGAGGCCCATCTGCTGATGAAGGGCCTGGTTGCAACCGCAGATCTGTTGCGGGCAGTACTCGACAAAGAACATGGTTTGAGAACCGGACGGCTGCTCAGTCATGTGGGACTGCTTCAAGCTGAAGGCTATGACCGCTTATTCTATTTGACGGACGGTGGTATGAATATCGCGCCGACGCTGGTTCAAAAGGTAGATATTATCAATAATGCCGTTGATATGGCGCATTTGCTCGATAATCCGCAGCCAAAAGTAGCCTGCCTGGCAGCTGTGGAAGTTGTTAATCCAGATATGCCGGCCACGCTCGACGCCGCTGCCCTGACAATGATGTCACAGCGCGGTCAGTTCAAAGGTTGTGTTGTCGATGGCCCCTTGGCGCTCGATAACGCGGTTTCAGTGGAAGCCTCGCGCCACAAAGGGATTAGCTCACCAGCGGCTGGTCAAGCCGATATTTTAATGGTCCCGGAAATCGAGTCTGGAAACGTGATTTATAAGGCGATGGTTTATTTCGGCAATATTAAATCCGCTGGGGTAATTGTTGGCGCACGTACTCCGATTGTCCTTACTTCGCGTGCCGATACTCCGGAATCCAAGCTTAACTCAATGGCAGTCGCCGTTTTGATGGCTGCCCGTAAAAAATAAGGCGAGGGGTTCGTGTGAAAATGGATAAATACCGCGTTCTCGTAATTAATCCAGGTTCGACGTCGACCAAGATTGCCGTTTTTGAAGATGAAGAGCCGCTATTTAAGGAGTCTTTGCAGCACAGTGTGGAAGAATTGGCTCCCTATGGCGGCGTAATTGCGCAGTATGATTTTCGTAAAGAAGCTATTCTCAAAGCTTTGAAGGCCAGGAATTTCGATCTGAAAACACTCTCAGCTATAGCAGGGCGGGGCGGGGTTGTCAAACCGATTGAGAGCGGCGTGTATCATGTTAATGACGCTTTGGTTGCGGACCTGAAGACTGGCTATAATGGTGGCATGCATGCCAGCAACCTCGGGGGCTTACTGGCGCGGGATCTCGGCGATGAACTGGGCATTCCCTCATTTATTGCCGATCCAGTCTCCGTTGATGAAATGGAACCTTTGGCACGCATTACCGGGCTTCCCGAAATTACGCGTACATCTGTTTTTCATGCGCTCAATCAAAAGGCGATGGCGCGCAAAGTGGCCACCGAGCAGTTGGGCAAGAAGTACGAGGAAATCAACCTGATCGTCGTGCATCTGGGCGGCGGTGTCAGTGTTGGAGCACATAAACGCGGACGCGCCATTGACGTCAATAATGCCACCGATGGCGATGGACCATTTTCTCCGGAACGCTGCGGCACCTTGCCACTCGGACCTTACCGGAGAATGGTTTTTAAAATTAATGATGAGAAGCAGATTTATAAGAAATTAGTCGGCGGCGGTGGCCTGGTGGCGCACCTGGGCACCAACGATGCTCGCGAAGTCGAGCGCCGCATTAACGCCGGTGACGAGAAAGCGCATCTCTACTACGAGGCCATGGCGTATCAGATCGCTAAGGAAATTGCTGGCATGGCGTCTGTACTGAAAGGGGATGTCGATGGTATTGTCATTACCGGCGGTATGGCCCGCTCGAAAATCCTGGTAAACTGGATTCGCGAACGGGTGGACTGGATTGCGGAATTTTTCCTGATGCCTGGCGAGTTTGAAGTCGAAGCACTCGCCTGGGGAGCACTGCGCGTGTTGCGCGGCGAGGAGCAGTCCAAAGAATACTAATTACTGATCACTAAGTTATTAAAGAAAGTGCGTTGTGCGCACAAAGAAAGTGGAGACGGTCAGGCTGCAGGGGCAGGGACCGTCTCTCTTTCATCATTCCTCATTCGATTTAACCGCGTCCGGCAAAGCATCCTGTGGGTTAACCAAGAATGCCGCACATAATCCGATGATGAGGGCGACGGCGGCAGTGATCCAGAAAACAGTCCGCTCGTTAAGCTCACTTTTGAGGCAATTCCCAAACAAAGGCGGTCCGATTGCCACCCCGAAAAAGCGGACCGTGCCATATAAGCAGGTTACAATGCCGCGCGACTTTTTGGAGGCGACACTGGTAGCCAGAGTGTTAAGCGACGGTAGCACCGACCCGGTTCCCAATCCAATGAGAGCAGCCGCCATGCTGAACGTCACGATGCTGTTCATCAGCGGGAACAGAAACATACCGGTTGCCAGTGCGCCTAGACCGCCGAAAATGGCCCATTTGAGGAACTTATTCATGTGGGATTTCAGGACCGTACCGAGTATAAAAGAGACCGCTGCCATCACAAAAACGGGAATTGCCAATACCATCCCGCGCTGAAACACTTCCAGCCCAAAGCGCTTTTCAAGAATATCTGAGAAATAGCTGAGCATCCCGAAAAGGGCAAATAGCACGATTGCCCCTGACAGAAACGTCATAGCCAATACAGACGCATTTTCGCGCATCACTTCCGCAAAGCTTTGGAAGTATTCCCGCAAAGATTGCTGCTGTTCTTTTTTGACCGGTGCTTCTTTAGCAATTAACCATACTGCTATTGCGATAGGCAGCGCCAGCACACCATAGACAAAGAAAGGCGTATACCAGGTGATCAAGGCCAGCGCTGCACCAGCCAGCGGACTGATTACTTTGCCCAGTCCGTTGGATGCTTCCAGCAAACCAAGTGCCTGAGCCCGATCGCTGCCCTGAATGACGTCGCCCACGAGTGCCATGGCAAGCTGATAAGTTCCTCCTGCGCCAATGCCCTGGATTACCCGGGCTGCCAGTAGGAAGTAAAACGGCTTTTCAATGAAAACAGCAGCCAGGCCAGCTAAGAGTCCTCCGATGCCATAGACAATCAGAGCCGGAACCATGATCGGTTTGCGCCCGATACGATCCGAAAGCAGTCCGGCAAAGGGGATCACAAGCCCAGCTGGAATCGAGAACATTGTGATTAACAGCCCTGCCTGTGATGCTCCGATCGATAGTTGATGTTGGATTGTCGGCAGCACCGGAATCAGCATGGAATTGCCCAACACCATAATGAACGGTACGGTGCAGAGGATGGCGACCGTCTTGAATTCCTTCAATGATTGCATGCCTCCCTGACTAGAGACGTCTGACATTTCCTTGTGCTCAACATGAAACGTCAACCATTTCATTATTCCCATTTGCCAGTGTCATATAACCGTATGACTCACCCGGGATTGCGCCCGTTGCTTAATTGACTTTGTATACAGGATGTCGTATACTCGATATGGGGCAAATTGGCATCATTATTAAAGTATAGCTAGTTGCCCCCGGATTATAATTTATTGGGAGGGGTTTGTTTTGCGGGTTTTGGTATGCGACTCCGTTTCAGCTACAGCACTGGCCAAGATGCGTCAAGCCGGACTGGATGTCGACGAAAAGACAGGGATGGCGCCAGAGGAATTACTTGCCGTAGTCGGCGATTACGACGCGATGGTCGTCAGAAGTGCAACTAAGGTCAAAAAAGATGTGATTCAGGCTGCTAAAAACCTCAAAGTTGTCGTGCGCGGCGGCGTTGGCGTTGACAATATTGATGTCGAGGCTGCTAAAGCAGCTGGCGTCGAAGTCAAAAACACTCCGGCAGCCAGTTCGGCTTCAGTGGCTGAGCTTGCTATCGGGCTGATGTTTGCTTGCGCCCGCCAGATTCCTCAAGCAACTGCATCGACGAAAGAACACAAGTGGGAGAAAAAGCGTTTCTCCGGCACCGAGCTTCTTGGAAAAACCCTTGGTATTATCGGCATTGGGAGAATCGGGCGCGAAGTGGCCAAAAGAGCGCACGCTCTCGGCATGACCGTCCTGGCCTTCGATGCGTTTATCACCAAAGTTGACGATCCGAACATCAAAATGGTTTCTATGGATGAATTGGTCAGTAATGCGGACTATATCACCCTGCATATCCCGGCCTCCAAGGATGGCGCAATCTTGGGTGAGAAACAGTTCGGTATGATGAAAAAAGGTGTCACTATCATCAATGCAGCCAGAGGCGGCGTTGTCTGTGAGAAAGCATTACTGGCCGCACTGGAAAACGGCACTGTGAAAGCTGCCGCTCTGGACGTGTTCGAAAAAGAACCGACCGAAAACTGGCCTCTGATTGATCATCCCAACGTGATTCTTACTCCGCATATTGGTGCCGCAACGAAAGAAGCACAGGATCGTATTGGGGAAGAACTGGCCGACATCCTGATCGCGTGGTCCAGGAAGTAAACAATCAAGTCAAATGAAAGGGGAACTTATCATGCATAAGAAGCTCTACATACCCGGTCCGGTTGAGATGAGCCAAGATACCATCCAATCAATGGCGAAGCCCATGATCGGACACCGCATGAAGGAATTTGATGCTCTATACGCTTCCATCCAGACCAAGCTGAAAAAAGTGCTCTATACTGAAAACCCGGTGTTTGTTTTCACTTCTTCTGCTACCGGCGTTATGGAAGGTACGCTGCGGAATCTCTGCGCTAAACGCATTCTCAGCTGCGTTAACGGCGCATTCTCCGAGCGTTGGCATAAGATCGCCCTTGATTGCGGACTGCCCGCCGATAATCTGTCAGTAGAATGGGGTCAGGCAATCACACCGGAATTGCTGGATGCCAAACTGAAGAGCGGCGATTATGATCTCGTCACAGTTTGCCTGAACGAAACCTCCACCGGTATTATGAACCCCGTCAAAGAGTTAGCTGCGGTAGTCAAGAAATACCCCGGCGTGCTCATTGCCGTAGACGCTGTCTCCGCAATGACCGGGGTCAAAATCGAAGTAGATGCATGGGGCCTTGACGTCTGTCTGGCAAGCACTCAGAAAGCCTTCGGACTTCCTCCGGGGCTGGCAGTCTGTTCCGTCAGTCAGGCTGCTCTTGATCGCTGCGCTACTGTGAAAGGTCGCGGCTATTACTTTGACTTCATCGAAATGAAGAAGTACCATGATAAGAACCAAACCCCGGCGACACCAGCCGTCTCCTTGATGTACGGCCTTGATTTCCAACTGGAGAAAATGATGAACGAAGGTTTGGATAAGCGCTTCGCCCGTCATAAGGAAATGTCTGATTTCACCAAAGCCTGGGCTAAGAAGAACTTTGCTCTGTTTGGCGATGAGCATTATCAGTCAATCACTCTTACCACTATCGCCAATACTAAAGGGATCAGCGTGGCTGATCTGAATAAGGAACTTGGCAATCGCGGATACCATCTCTCTAACGGTTACGGCGCTCAATTGAAAGAGAAAACATTCCGCATTGCCCACATGGCTGATTTTACGGTGGCAGATGTTAAAGAACTGCTAGACCAGATTAATGACATTCTGGGAACCACTTATTAAGCGTTAAGCGCATCTGATTTTGGGGCGCGAAAAGGGATTGAATCCTGTTGCCCTGGATCACAGACAGCAAACGCCCGGGTCGCATTCTTCATGCGATCCGGGCGTTTTTGTTTTCTCTGGCGTTCTTGTTTTCCCTTTATGATTGACGGGATCCGGGTTATAGCTCCTCAGAGCTTAGAGTTTATGAACGACCATTGCATCACGCAGTTTGGGTTCAAACCATGTGCTCTTGGGTGGCATGATCTTTCCGGCGTCAGCGATAGCCATTAGTTCTTCAATCGCAGTCGGGTAAAACGCGAATGCCACGGCATAGCCATCCTGGTCAACGCGTTTTTCAAGTTCTTTCATACCCCGAATCCCGCCGACAAAGTTGATGCGCTTGTCGGTTCTGGGATTGCCAATTGCCAGCACCGGACTAAGCAAGTTTTCTTGCAGAATACTGACATCCAGTGCTGCCACAGGGTCTTTTTCATCGAAAGTACCAGGTTTGGCAGTTATGCGGTACCAGCTACCCTGCAGATACATGCCAAAATGATGCCGCTGCGTTGGCTTGGCAGGGGCGCTGCCTTGCGGCAATCGTTCAATGGTGAAGACCTGCCCGGCACGCTTCAAGAACTCTTCTGTGCTTAAGCCGTTCAAATCTTTAACAACCCGGTTATAATCCATGATTTGCATCATATCATGGGGGAAGATCACAGCTAAGAAATAGTTGTAATTCTCATTGCCGGTATGGTTCGGATTCTCTTTTTTTCGTAATTCACGCACCGCAGAAGCGGAAGCGGAACGGTGATGACCATCGGCAATATAAAGTACATTCAGTTTGGCAAATTCGTTTTCAATAGCTTTGATGGTATTATCATCATTGACCACGTATAAGGTATGCCCGATGCCATCTTCAGCTACAAAGTCATAGACTGGCTTTTGCTCCATGACTTTTTCCATGATATGATTAATGGCTGTCACGGCACGATAGGTCAGGAATACCGGCCCGGTTTGGGCGCCGGTGATATTAACATGGTTGGTACGATCCAGTTCTTTATCGGCACGGGTCAGCTCGTGTTTCTTAATGGTTCCGGCCTGATACTCATCAACCGAGGCACCGGCTACCAGACCGACCTGAACATGATTGCCCATTTTTTGCTTATAAACATAAAAACAAGGTTTGGGATCCTGGATCATGATGCCATCTTTGATGAATTGATCAAGGGTCTGGCGGGCTTTTTCATACACTTGCATATTGTAGGGATCAATGTTGGGATCAAGGTCGACCTCAGATCTGGTGACATGCAAGAAACTCTTTGGATTACCTTCGACCATTTTGCGGGCTTCTTCAGTATCCATTACGTCGTAAGGCAGAGAAGCGACTTTTGTTACCAGATCGGCTGCCGGACGCAAACCGCGGAATGGGATAATCTTGGACATAGTAATGTAGTGCTCCTTTCATAATGTCAGTCCTTGCTTGGCGCTGGGTAATGATGCCAGCTTATTAATACTGTTTCTGTCGGGATAATCCTTCACGGACAGAAGAAATATTAATCTACTCGCTGATCACCGACAAAGAAAAGAGCGACCGTTCCGGGGCCAGTATGGGAACCGATGACTGTACCGATACTATTGATCATCACCGGGCCGTTCAGTTTGGGGAATTTCGCCTCCACCAGGCTAGCTACGCTGCGGGCATCTTCAAGACAAACCGATTGGGAAATAAAGCACTTGCCGGAATAGTCTGTGCCGTTTTCAGCGTGGAGTACCATCATATTTACAGTCTCTTCGATGACCTTTTTCTTGCTGCGAATCTTGTGGCGGGGAATGAGTTTGCCATCATAGCTCATATTCATCAGCGGGCAAATACCCAGTAGAGTGCCCATGAATGCAGCCGTGGCAGAGATGCGGCCTCCACGCTTAAAGTGGGACAGATCGGTGGTAAAGAACCAATGGTGGATTTTGAGTTTATTGTTTTCCAGCCAAGTATAAATCTCGGCAGCGTTTGCACCATTGTCACGTAAATCAGCTGCCATATCAAGCAGCAATCCGGATCCTGAGGAAGCGCCCAGAGAATCAACAATATAGATCTGGCGGTCCGGATATTTCTCGGCAAGCTGATCTTTAGCAGTCATTGCGGAATCGAAGGAGCCGGATAAGCCGGAGGACAGCGCGATATGTATTATATCCAAACCTTCTTTAAGAAAAGGCTCGCAGAAATCGATAAACTGCCCCACAGATACCTGAGAAGTAGTGGGCATGGCGCCAGCTTCAATCTTGCGATAAAAATCTTCAAAAGACACGGTCTGTCCCAGGTCATCCGGATATTCGCTGCCATCCATCATATAGTGAAAACAGACATAGGGGATTTTTTGTTTCTCAAAATACTCTAAGGGCAGATCAACTGTGGAGGAGGCAGTCAGGACAAATTTGCTCATGTTTTTCTCCCTTCCTTATCGGTGGTAATTTAATTGGGGGCCCTTTCTATACTGTTACAGCAGTCTGATTCGGGTATTGTTCGCTGATTGTCTGATAAATTAGATTATATCCTTCGTTAGTGGGATGAATGCCATCGGCGCAGATCAAATCCTGATAATGATTTTTCGTCAGGAAAGCGCTACGGATATCAATCATGGGAACATCCATGGTTGCGGCTAGTTTCATAACCTCAATATTGTACATTTCCTGCCAACGATAAATCATGTCGACATCGCCCAGCCAGTTTAATATGTTATCACCATTAATCCCTTTAGAGACCCAAGTGAAGAATCGGTTTGGCTCTAAAGGCGGCAGTGTCAGGATGATGGGATTGCTGCCATTGCTGCGGATTTCGCTGACGACCTGTCGGTAGAGCTCCTTAAACTTAACAAGCGGTGTTTTGGGTAGATGCTCTTTGCCGGGGTCCTCAGCAATTTCGCCCCACACAAAATTGCAGTCGTTGCCTCCCAGTTCCAGAAAAACATGCTGGTAGTTCCGGAGTTCATTCGAACGTTTCTGAACTAGAGAGAGCGCTTTGGAAACCGTGCAGCCGAACATGGAATAGTTCTGAATCCGCGTTTTATTGAGTCCCAAAAACTGCCCGATATTAGTCTTAATGATCTCATAATGACATGTAATTGGGTGCAAAACAACCCCTTTTGTAATAGAATCGCCAAACACACAGATATCCTTTACGTCCATCATTACTCCCCCTGAACTATAATAACCTTTAAATAAAAATGCTCTCGAGCAAAATGCTTTTGAGCAAGATGCTTTTGATAGTTTGACAGCAAAAGGGCTTTAAAAGTTGCAGTAAAGCAGATAAAATGTTCTTTGACTCCCACTAGTGCAGGAGATATTCTATTGAAAAGGAATGGTTCAGAAGTTAGTGCTTCAGATTTAAAAGGAAGGGTGGGGCCGAACATGACTAAACATACGGTTCTTAGGGTAGAGGCCGGAAATGCCGAGGTTACCAACCTCGATCTACGTTTTGGAGCGGCGGATTTTAGGTTAGTTTCGGAAGATCGGACAGACTTATTGTATGGCGATGTCTACCATTCCAATCTCAAGCTGGCCCCAACGGCATATACTGAACCGGATGGCATATTTATCTCACAAGACGCTGCCGGCCTGTTCAATTTCCAAAGCTGGAAGACACGCTGGGACTTGACCGTTTCGAACCGATACAAAATGCGCCTGAAAATCAAAGCTGGTGCTTTTGACGGTCAACTGGACTGCGGAGGTCTGCGTCTGAAGGAACTGACGATGAAGACCGGTGCTGCCAGAGTGGAAACGCGTTTTTCGGCGCCTAATCCTGAAGCTATGGGCAAAATGCACCTCATCACCGCAGCCTCCTCCTTTAGCATGACCAATTTGATGAACGCGGGGTTTCGTAATATGATCTTTGAAGGCGGGGCAGGAGACTACAAATTCGATTTTTCCGGAGCGATTCCGGCCGATCCTACGTATAAAGCAAACGCATTTTTCCGGATGGGCTTCAGCGCGGTCGAGTTTAGAATTCCTAAAGACCTGCCGGCTCAGATCAATTTACGCAATATCTTCGCGCCGATCGATGCTCCGGCATTTACGAGGACGCAGCGGGATCTATATCGAAATAACGCCGCTTACCGCAATAATAATCCCATCCTGAACATCGAAATCCAAATGGGAATGGGCAGCATAACGGTTGTTTGACGGTTGTGGGGGAACTTTGGGGACGGTTCTAAAAGTTCCATCCTCTTACATCTGCCCTTAATGTCTAAATATGTAAAAAGGAACTTTTAGAACCGTCCCCAAAGTTCCTTCAAAAGGAGAATGGCTTATGAAACGCGTCAGATTACTTATCGTGGCTTTTTTGGTTCTGGCTTTGTTACTATTATTGGGATGCGCCGGCCGGAATGCCGGAAACTCTCGGAATGAAGACGAAAAAAGCGGTTCTTGGGAACAGCGTGGCAGAATGGTAGAAGAAATCGCCATTGCTGCCAAGTCAGCTGATACAGTCAGAATGGATCTGCGATTTGGCGCTGCTGAATTCAGACTGCGTCCGGCCAATATGAGTCCTTTAGCAGAAGGTCAAATCGTTTATTATGATCACAGATTAGTGCCCGAAATTATCGACGATAACAATTACGTCAAAATCAGCCAAGAGACTAGTGGCATTGCTGGCAGTCTTGACAATGTCAAGACTGAGTGGAATTTAAACTTGTCAACACGGCAAGTGCTTGATCTGTCGATTTCTGC
Organism: Firmicutes bacterium UBA4882; assembly: GCA_002399265.1. GTDB lineage: Bacteria > Bacillota > UBA4882 > UBA4882 > UBA4882 > UBA4882. The sequence goes on from DHDG01000071.1 coordinate 52,549, forward strand.
CGGTGCTTTCGATGGCGAATTCGATTTTTCAGGATTGCAGCTTACCAGTCTCTCTATGGCAACCGGTGCCGCAGAAGGCAAAGTAATTTTCAATAAGAGAAACCCGCAGAAAATGAGGCGTTTTGACTTCTCAACCGGCGCTTCGTCATTTAAGTTGAGCGGATTACTGAACGCCGATTTTGAACATCTGGATTTTAAGGGCGGGGCAGGCTCCTACACGCTTGATTTTGGTGGGAGTCTGCAGCATGATGATAGTGTTCAGGCGGATATTTCTGTCGGTGTATGTGACTTAACGATCATTGTACCCCACGATGTCAGTACCCGCGTGGTGATGAAAGGCGCGCTGACTTCGATTTCGCCCGGTTCTTTCCTCGTGGCAGGTTCACGGGAATATGTCAACGGTGCATACAATAGCGCGAAGCCTACCCTGGAAATCATCATTAACATGAGCGTCGGTAGTCTTGACCTGAAAGAATCGCGATAATCTGTCAAAGATAGGCTATTTTCTACAGAGGAAAGCCCGGTATTATGCGAGAAATCATTTAGTCAGTGAATCGCTGATCGCAGACCGGGAGGGATCACATGTCGGTACATGCTGCTACCGCTGAACAAGACTGCCCGCGTGCCAAGAACCGTATCAGCGCTGAAGAGATTAACATTCTGCGCCGGATCAACGAGGCCGGGGCACGCAGAGCGCAAAGTGCGTTAAGCGAGTTTCTGAAACGTGAAACCATTCTTGATACGCCCAGGATTTCAGTGTTACCACTCGCTATGCTGATGCAGCAAATGGATTCCAAACCGCGTGATCTGATTGGCATACATGTGCGCATCATCGGCGAAGTAAGCGGAGAAATGTATTTTCTGTTTACGCGTAAAGATGCTCTGCGTTTGGTTGAGATGCTTGTTGGGGAGCGGATGCGCCTGACTCTGAGCCTCAATCGGATTGAATCCTCAGCATTAAGCGAAATCGCCAACATCCTGACAGGATCGTATTGGTATGCCATGACCGACCGGAAAGCGCTGAACTGGCGTATCACCGTGCCGACGATTGTGGAAGATGTCGGGAAAATACTGACCTTGTCAAACCGTGTCTATGACTTCACCTCGATGGTTTTCCTGACTGACATCACTGTGCCACAGAATAACGTGCGGGGACACTTTCTGTTATTGCCGCGCCAGGAGGCTTTGACCAAACTGCTTGCTAATCTGGAATCATAGGTTTGCAGCGCTGTTGATGCGTCGAAATATTTAATCTGCAGTGCCCGGCAGAGTAGTACTGTCGGGCATTGACGTATTCAGACGTGAAATCTATAATAAAGGCATACGATCAACAGGTTGCATTGAGCAGGAGGCATCTTGCATGGCAAATACAAAAATACGCAACAGGGATTACAGGTCATATATTGCCCTGGTTTTCGGCATTATTAGTCTGGGGCTTTCTCCGATTTTTCTGCGCATGGCGAATGCACCTGGTCCGGTAGCCAGCTTTTATCGTATGCTGATTGGCACTATTGTATTGGCGGTGCCATTCTTTTATCGCGCCCGCAAAACCACAGGCGGACTTTCTCGCAAAGGCATCAAGCTTGCTGTTATTGGCGGACTTTTCTTTGCCGGCGATCTTGTGTTTTGGGCAACCGGCGTAATGATCGGCGGGGCCACCATTCCGACGCTGCTTTCCAACGTGGCACCATTATGGGTAGGCATTGCGGCGCTGGTGATCTTCAAAGAGAAGCTACGACCGCTCTTTTGGGTGGGATTGGCCATTGCAATGTCTGGAGCGGTGCTCATTCTCGGAAATGACTTGCTGAATTCTGCCACTTTTGGCCTGGGCAGTCTGCTCGGCTTGCTATCAAGCCTTTTTTACTGCGGGTATTTTGTTATGACCCAAATGGGACGCAAATACCTGGGTCCGCTGTCCTACTTTTGGCCCGCCGCCTTGAGCGGCACGATCGTGCTCTTGATTTATAACCTCATCATGAAGCTCCCCTTGACAGGTTATTCCTCAACTACTTACCTTTGGTTTCTGGCTAATGGACTAATCACGCAGGTCATTGGCTATTTGTGCGTGAATTACGCCCTCGGGCATTTGCCTGCTTCCATTGTTTCGCCCACTTTGTTAGGACAACCTGTTGTCACAGCCTTGATCGCCTGGCCGTTACTTTCAGAAGTACTTTCGCCAATGCACTTTTTGGGCGGGGCCGCGATTTTGGCAGGCGTAATTATGGTGCATAGAAGTCAGGAATCGACACGACAATAAACCATATCGAAGCAGGCATGTTTTTCAGCCCAAGTCCAAATTTAGAAGGAAAAGCGATCAACACATGAGAAATACTTTTGATTAACACCAATAAGGAGACTCTCCGATGTCAAAACGCACCCTATTTTATATCGTTATCATTCTTTGCTGTCTGGTGATTAGTGTTTTTTTATTATTGCATCTGAACAGGCCTGCGCCTGAGCCATCGGTAGATTTTCCGACACCGCCCCTGCCAATGCAAGATCCGGAACGGGAGCCTTCAAACCTCCCAGGACTCTTCGATTAGCACAAGGGGACGGTTCTCCTGTGTCATTTTCGGGAGACAATCCAATTTTTGAAGAAAGGCGGGATCATATTGAATGAGCAGAAGTTCCTAAATGAGCAGAAGTTCTTAGGGGAAGCGCTCACTTTTGACGACGTATTGCTAGTGCCAGCGATGTCAGAAGTTATTCCAAGAAACGTCTCGACACGTACACGTCTTACCAGGGAAATTTCCCTTAACATTCCCCTGATGAGCGCCGGAATGGATACAGTGACTGAATCCAGACTGGCGATTGCCATGGCCAGAGAAGGCGGCATTGGAATTATTCATAAAAACATGAGTATTAGCGATCAGGCGCTGAAGGTTGATCGAGTAAAGCGCTCTGAACACGGAATCATACTGGATCCTTTTTATCTCCACCCCGAGAACACGCTTAAGGAAGCTCTCGAATTAATGGAACGTTATCGCATCTCCGGTGTTCCGATCACGGATCACTCCGGGCACTTGGTCGGAATCCTCACCAACCGGGATTTGCGTTTTGAAACCGAATTCAACCGGCCAATTAGTGAAGCAATGACCAAAGTTAATCTGGTCACGGCACCTGTAGGTACCACCCTCATAGAAGCCCAGCAGATCCTGCAAAAACATAAAATTGAAAAGCTGCCTTTGGTAGACGGCGATTTTTGCCTCAGGGGCTTGATTACCATTAAAGACATTCAAAAGGCGCGTCAGTATCCTGATTCAGCCAAGGATGCCAAAGGACGTCTGCTCGTTGGGGCGGCTGCCGGAATTACCGCAGATATCCTGGAGCGTGTTGGCGCGCTTGTTGACGCCGGGGTAGATGTAGTCGTTGTCGATTCGGCACATGGCCACTCCAGAAATGTATTGGACGCAATCTATAATCTGAAAAAGAATTTCCCGCAACTACAAGTCATTGGGGGCAATGTGGCTACTCCGGAAGGTACCAGGGCTTTGATTGAAGCAGGTGTCGATTGTGTCAAAGTCGGAATCGGCCCAGGCTCAATTTGTACTACCCGAGTCGTAGCCGGGATCGGTGTGCCGCAAGTAACTGCGGTTTACCATTGCGCGGGAGAAGCGGCCAAGTATGATATTCCGGTAATCGCAGATGGCGGTGTGAAGTACTCTGGTGATATCACTAAATCGATTGCCGCCGGCGCGGATGTTGTCATGATTGGCAGCTTGTTTGCCGGAACTGAGGAAAGCCCCGGCGAGACGGAGATTTATCAGGGCAGAACCTATAAAGTTTACCGCGGCATGGGTTCAATGAGCGCCATGAAAGCCGGTAGCAGCGATCGCTATTTTCAGGAGGAACAGCAAAAACTAGTGCCGGAAGGCATTGAGGGACGGGTACCGTTTAGGGGTGCGCTGGCTGATACCGTCTTCCAGCTGATGGGTGGATTGCGTTCCGGCATGGGTTATTGCGGTGCGAAAGACATTCACGAATTAAAGACAAAGACACGTTTTATCAGGATCACGAGCGCTGGTCTGCGGGAAAGCCATCCGCACGATGTGCAGATCACAAAGGAGGCGCCTAATTATAGTTTTGACTGATACAAGAAGACCCGGCATTGCTGATCTAAAAATTGATTTGAAAAAGTCACTGAATATTCCTAACGCGATTACCGCCTCCCGGGCCGTACTCGCGATTATTGCTGCGTTTTTATTTGTGTCTGATAATCAGTTCCGTTTTTACTGGGGCATGGCTTTGTTTGTCTGCGCCGGATTATCAGATCTGGTAGACGGCTGGCTGGCCCGCAAGCTGGGACAAGTCACCGATCTGGGCAAAGTACTAGACCCGGTGGCTGATAAAATCGCCATATTCGCGCTCTTTGTTGCTTTTAGTGTCAAGCTGGGCTTGCCGCTGTGGGTGCCTGCTCTTTATGGACTAAAAGAGCTGACGCAGTTAATTGTTGGCGCGGTACTGTTTGCCAGAGTTGGACGTCCGCTGCAAGCCAACCTCTGGGGCAAAACCGCCAGTCTGGTGCTCTACGGCGGGGCGCTCCTTTTTCTGCTCGGTGCCCTATTCTGGGATAGTCTGAAAGTAGTAGGGTTGGTTGTTCTAGTAATTGGTCTGGCGCTTTCTGTTTTCGCCGGGCTGGTCTATTACCGGCAACTTAAAAACATACCGCCTTTGACCGATTCCGGAACGAAAGGAGACTAATCCATGGCCGCATGGGCGGTTCTGATTTTGGTAACGATTGTACCGGGATTATTGTGGCTGCTGTATTTCTACCGCAAAGATATTTATGAGCCGGAGCCAAAAGGAATCGTTTTGCGGTCATTTATGCTCGGTATGGTAGCTGTTGTAGTGGCGGCTTTGATTGAGACTCTTTTCAGGAATGCTCTGGAAAGTGCGCGACTGTCCGGCGACTTGCTCAGTCTGTTCCTGTTCTCCGTATTAGGAATCGGACTGGTCGAAGAAGGACTCAAAATGGGCGTGGTTTGGATTTCTGCTTATCGTACGCCCGAATTCAATGAGATTATGGACGGCATCATCTATGGTGCATCGGTGGGTTTGGGTTTTGCCGCTCTGGAAAACCTTTTTTACGCCAGAACATGGGGTTTATGGGTGGCCTTGTCACGCGCAGTGCTTACTTGTTTGGCGCATGCGCTTTTTTCGGGACTGTCAGGCTATTATATGGCCTTGGCGCGCTTCAACCCCGAAAAAAGAATAGGCTTGATACTAAAGGGATTGTTGATTACTAGTTTCTGGCACGGCACATATAATTTCCTGCTACTCTGTCCTTATCCGCTTTGGCGATTTGGAAGCCTGTTAATTGTCCTCGGGCTGGCTTATACCGTAGGCAGGAAAATCACTTTCGCACAGCAATTTTCACCATTTCGCGGAGCGAAAGAAGACTAGAAGGAGGAATTCATATGTCAGGTCATTCCAAGTGGGCTAACATTAAGCATCGCAAAGAAAAGAGCGACTCCGCCAAAGCTCAGGCTTTTACCAGAGTCACGCGCGAGATAATTATTGCTGCCCGCGAAGGCGGCGGCGATCCGGAAGGCAACTTCCGCCTGCGTCTTGCCATTCAAAATGCACGTGGTGTTAATATGCCTAATGATAATATCCAGCGTGCCATCAAGCGTGGCTCCGGTGGTGAAGACGGTGCCAATCTGGAACAGGTTAATTATGAAGGGTACGGACCAGCCGGGGTGGCGGTGATTGTTGAGACGATGACAGACAACCGCAATCGGACGGCCGGCGATGTCAGGCATCTTTTCTCGAAATATGGTGGCAACCTGGGTGAAAACGGGTGCGTCGCATGGATGTTCGACCGCAAAGGGTACTTAGTGGTCGAGATGGAGGATAAACCTTTTTCGGAGGAACAGGTGTCGGAATGGGCGATTGAAAGCGGAGCGGAGGATTTAGAAACCGGTGATGGCATTATCGAGATTTATACGGCCCCGGAAGATTTACAGACCGTCCAAGAGTATCTCGAATCCAAAGGTGTCGAGTTTGCCGAGTCCGAAAACACAATGATCGCCCAGAATGAAATCGCGCTTGATGAAGATGCTACTCAGAGGGTCGCCAAAATGCTGGAGGCTCTAGAAGAGCTGGATGACGTGCAAAAGGTGCATTCTAATCTGCAAGTGAACGTGGAATAGGAGAAAATTCTGCACCCAATCTCGCATAATACAGTTGATTGCGGGAATCATATTACCCAAAGGCTGTCTGGCAAAAAACGCCACCATTGGCAATCGCTCAATGCGCAACCTGGCAGACCGGAGGTAGTTGTGGAATGAGTTTTTGTAAAACCCGTTTGTCCAAGAAGATATTTATTTTTGCTGCTTCATTACTCTTTCTTGTTATAGTAATTATCGGCAAAGTCTATGTTGATCGGCCTGGCGAACAGCCGGCCGCGCCAGCACAACAATCGGCTCGCGGGCTGCGCATCCAGAGAGAGACTGGCAGACTGGTGCGGGAGATCTATAGCTGCGGGCACGAACGCCTAATAGCTGGTCAGTTTGCGGAACAGCAGATCGGCATGGATCGGGCTGCTTTTGAAAAAGAGGTTACCGACTACCAGATTGAAGAGTTCGGTGTCAAACAGGTTATTCTTGCGAGGCGGCAGGCTCTGCTCTGCGACAGCTGTAAGTCCGGCGAGTTTATTGGAATTTTGAACGGCTATGTATCTGTTTTTGCCGGTACTCCGCAAAAACCTGGTCCAATGCTGGAAGCCACCCGCATTCCTGTAGCCAGGCTGCCGCAATCCGAGCGGCTCAAACTCAAGAACGGGATCCCTGTAAAAGATGTCGGTGAGCGGTTGCAGATTCTGGAGGGACTATCAGAGTACATGGAACGCGAATAAAAGCCAGTGAATGAGATCGGGCAGAAACCGACTGTAAATGTTAAGAAGCCTTTCGATTGCGGGGGCTTCTTTCTTATGATAGGGTTCAGACAATTGTTGGGCAAAGCAATGAAATTTGGGTAGCACAATTAAAATTGGGTAGAACATATGTTCAGTATTCGGGCTGCGGGCAGCAGGATACCCTGCCTCCGAAAGCGAATACCGAAAGGTATGGAGAAAGGTGGCTGGCCGATGATCGTTCTCGGAATTGACCCGGGTACTGCGATCACAGGATATGGCGTTGTGGATTTCAAGCCCTCCAAAATGGAAGCGATTCGTTTCGGGGTGATTCGTACGTCTCCCGAAACGGTTACTCCGGAAAGGCTGAAGTCTATTTACTGTGAAATGAACGCCCTTATTAATACATATAATCCCGCATGTATGGCTGTTGAGCAACTGTTTTTCAACAAGAATGTCACCACAGCTTTGGCGGTGGGGCAGGCACGCGGCGTGATTTTGCTGGCCGCTGCGCAGAGAGGTATTCCGGTGGCTGAGTATACGCCATTACAGGTTAAGCAAGCGGTCGTCGGTTACGGACGGGCTGAAAAACGCCAAATACAGGAAATGGTCCGGATTCTGCTCAAACTAGAGTCACTGCCCAAACCGGACGACGCTGCAGATGCGCTGGCAATCGCGATTTGCCATTCTCATTCGGCTGGTTCTGGTCAAAAATGGTCTGGCGGACAATGTCATGGCGGAGGTTGATGCAAATGATTGCTATGCTAAGCGGCCGAGTAGTGCAGGCTGGTTCAGATCGGCTAATTGTAGAAACCGGCGGTATTGGTTTCGAAGTGCTAGCTCCGTCAAATGTGATTAATGAGGCCGCCAAATGCGAACAAATAAAACTTTTTACTCATCTGCACGTCCGCGAAGACGCCATGGTGCTTTATGGCTTTCTGACGGCCACCGAGAAAAAGACTTTTGAGCAGCTGACGTCCGTTTCCGGCATTGGTCCGAAAACAGCCCTGGCTATATTATCAGCTGTGCCTGCTGAGCGCTTGGCAGCAATCATCAGAGGCGGTGACGCCGCCGCACTCAAAGGCATACCAGGGGTAGGACCCAAAACGGCCGGTCGCCTGGTACTGGAGTTGCAGGGCAAATTCGATGCGACCACTTTTGGGGCACCCGCCTTCATGCAGGAACTTCCCGAGGACGACAGCGTCGCGGCGCTGATGGCCCTGGGATACCAGCGCGCCGCTGCTGCTCAGGCAGTAGAGGCTGCCCGCAAGGCTCTGGGTGGCGGCGCGGGTGCTGACACTGGCACTGGCGCTGGCACGGGCGCGTGCAAAAGTGCGGGCGATGCGTCATCAGTTGTCAGACACGCGTTAAAACTGCTTGCACGGCAGTAGGTAGCATCGGGAAAGGGTGAACAATCCTTACATGGAAGAAGAACGCCTTATGGCCCCAGCCGAGCTTTCTGAAGACGGCGAAATCGAAAGAACGCTCCGGCCGCGCCGTTTAGACGAATATATTGGACAAACCCGCATCAAAGAAAATATGCAGGTCTATATTGAGGCTGCCAAAGGTAGGCGGGAAGCTTTAGATCATGTCCTGCTTTACGGGCCTCCTGGTCTCGGTAAAACGACGTTAGCTGGCATTATCGCCAATGAGCTCGGCACCGGGTTTCGGGCTACTTCCGGCCCGGCAATCGAAAGAGCCGGTGATTTAGCTGCTATTTTAACCAACTTGGAAGCGTATGATGTGCTCTTTATTGACGAGATTCATCGGCTAAACCGCACGGTTGAGGAAATTCTCTACCCGGCCATGGAAGACTTTGCGCTCGATATTATTATCGGGAAAGGACCTTCGGCCCGCTCCCTGCGCATCGATCTGCAGCCGTTTACACTGGTGGGTGCTACGACCCGCGCCGGCTTGTTGACCTCGCCTTTGCGGGACCGCTTTGGCATCATCGACCGGCTCGAGTATTACGATACCGCAGAGCTGGAGCAAATTGTGAAACGCTCGGCCTCCATCATGCAAATTGTCATTGATAGCAGGGGCGCGACTGAAATTGCCGGGCGGGCGCGTGGCACTCCGCGGGTGGCCAATCGGCTGTTGAAAAGGGTACGCGACTTTGCTCAGGTCCGTGCAAATGGCCATATTACCAAAACAGTGGCGGATGAGTCGCTCACCATGCTGGAAATCGACGCGCTCGGCCTTGACCGCATTGATCGTCAGCTCTTGATCACGATGGCAGAGAAATTTGCGGGCGGACCGGTGGGATTAGAGACTTTGGCCGCTTCAATCAGTGAAGAACCTGAGACGGTCGAAGATGTCTACGAACCGTATTTAATGAAGATCGGATTCCTGCAGCGTACTCCCAGGGGGCGGATGATCACTTATCCAGCTTGTCGACATTTGGGCATCAAAGTTCCGGGAAAGCCGGAACAGAACGCCCTGTTTGAAATGCCGGAAGGAAAGGGGTGACCGTGGCGGTGCAAAAAATACTTCTTCATATTTGCTGCGCGCCTTGTTCCATCTATACGATTGATCATTTGCGTTCCGAAGGATTTGAGCCGCATGGTTTCTTCTATAACCCCAATATCCATCCTTATCAGGAATACCGGCGGCGCCTTGATACGCTTGTAGAACATGCCGCTAACACCAATCTGCCGCTGACGGTTCGCGACGAATATGATTTAGAAGGTTACCTTACGGGGGCAGTACAGCGCTTGGAGGATCGTTGCCAATACTGTTATGAAACGCGCCTGCGGCCTGCCGCTCAGGAAGCTGCCGAAAAAGGATACGAAATCTTCGGTACGACGTTGCTGATCAGTCCTTATCAGGATCAGGAAGCACTTCGTCGGATCGGCAATCAGCTGGCACAGGAATATGGTATTGCATTTTATGATCAGGATTTGCGACCGGGTTTCCGGGAAGGACAAAAACGCGCCCGCGAGCTTGGACTCTATCTCCAGCCCTATTGCGGCTGCATCTTTAGTGAACGAGATCGATATGCCAAAAAAGGGTGATGTTGTTGACTCTTTACCGCACCGAAGGAATTATTCTGCGGGTCAGGCCATTTGGGGAAGCCGACCGCATCCTTACCATACTGACGCGTACCGAAGGGGTTATTGAAGCGGTCGCCCGGGGAGCGCGGCGCCCTCGGAGCCGGCTGGTCGGAGCGACGCTGCCATTTACGCAGATACAGGCGATGATCTTTCGCGGGAAGTCGCTCGACAATCTCAGTCAGGCAGAAATAGTCAATACTTTTAGCGCTATCCGGGAAGACCTGCTGCGCACGGCTTATGGTACGTATTGGTGCGAGTTGGCTTATGAATTTATGGGGCAGCGGGATCCGAATGAAGAAGTCTATCTCTTCTTTCTGGCATCTTTATTGATGCTTGATTCGACTGATGATCCTGGACTGTTGTCGATCTACTTTGAGTTGAGGTTCCTGGCACAGCTGGGCTATCGTCCGGCCCTGGACTGCTGCTGTGGATGCGGCAAGTCGATGGCTGAGGGCGGGGCTGGTTCATTTCTGACTTCCTCCGGAGGACTACTCTGCAGTTCCTGTACACAGTCCAATGCTTCCGGTGAAGTGTTATCTGCTGCCGCTGTTGGGTTCATGCGGATGCTATTGGTCTGGGATCTGAGAAAACTGAATGTCCTCAAGCTGCCAGATACCGCCCGCTTGGAAGTCAAAAACGGGATTCGACGTTTTGCAGCGGAACAATCCGGAAAACCGTTGAAATCATTGGATTTTCTGCGTTCGATCGAAGCACATATGTGACACGCGGACACAGGGGGACGGTTCTGCTGTGTCATTGTCACCCAGTCCTGTCACGCTGGTCAATGACACAGCAGAACCGTCCCCCTGTGTCCTTCTTGCGCATAGGATCGTGCTCTCAAAGGGCAGAATATCCCCTGACGGGGGTGATTTGGTGGACAATACCAACACAGAATTGCATCTGCAAATGATTGATCAAATCAGAGCGCGGATTCCGGTAACTTATGAAGCGGCCAGCAATGCCCTTGATAAAACCGGAGGCAGTCTTATTGATGCCTTGGCGCTTCTGGAAAATGAATGTGTTATTGAAGAGCCAGCCTCTGAACGCTGGCAGAAGGTTGAGTCTCTTATTTCCGGCTGGATAGATAAAGGGCGGGCAACCCGGCTTCTAGTAAAACAAAATCAGGAAGTTGTAGCCCAGGTTCCAGTCTCAGCTGGCATAGTCGGTGCGTTGCTGGCTCCAAAACTGACCTTACTAGGGGCTGTAGCTGCGCTGGCCGGAGGGTGCCGCCTCGAACTTGAACCGATTCCAAGTGCTTCGGATGTCACAGATTTATTAGACGAAATAAATGTCTCGGACGCACGGGTTGCAGCGGAGGATCCTAATTTGCTGCTGCATTGACAGCGGTCGCACGAGTGGGTTTGGCTGCATTGACAACGGTTGGAGTTTTTGGTATACTTCACTGCAGTGAAGAAAATAGCGTTCAACGGCTTGTTTGCCAATCAGGGTGAAACCGCGGGAAATACTCTCGTCCCTGGCATTACTAATGCTATTTGGGCGGGGGTTTTTTTGTGAGGAGCAATCAGTTTGAGGATCTTGCGATATTGGCATGCTATTATCAAAGAGCACCGTTTATTTCTGCTGGTCGCAAGCGTTCTGTTTTTCGGCAGTCTGGTTGCCGGAGTTTTGGTGGGCCTACTGATACCGGAAACCGCTGCGGCGCTTTTAGAAAAATTAATTCAGCCGCTAGGTGAAATGGCGGAATCTTTGCGAAATAAGCCGCTATACATCCGTGCGGCATATATCTTTTTTAACAATGCTCGTGTTATGATAATGATGTTGGTTGGAGCTTACCTGGGCGGTTTGATTCCTCCACTCGTGTTACTGGCGAACGGTTTCCTTATCGGCTTATTTGGATCTTCGCCGGTTATGACAGAGGGTATTGGATTGGCCGGATTTCTGGCGGCGCTGGCACCGCATGGCGTTTTTGAAATACCTGCCATTTTGCTAAGTGGCATGCTCGGTCTGCGTATTGCCAAGGAATTATGGAGCGGCCTCCTGGGACGGCCAACTGAAACGCTTGGTCGCGTCTCCAGGCAGATTTTAGGATTCAGTCCGCTGATGATTTTGCTGCTTTTAGCTGCCGCCATACTTGAAATTTACGTCAGTGCCAGACTCATATGATGCTTGGTAGTGATTGTAGTGCTTGAGCTTGATTGCTGGCATCAGTTTCGGCGTGGGTGTTGGTAGCGCCATCGTGATGGGAGGAACGGCGTTTGAATCTTCAAGAACTGATCTTTCGTTTGGGGCATTTTTGGTCCGCAGCGGGTTGTCTGGCCGTGCAGCCTTATGACATTGAAATGGGTGCGGGAACAATGAGTCCGCATACTTTTTTGCGTGCCCTCGGACCTGAACCTTGGAACGCGGCTTATGTTCAACCTTCCCGGCGCCCAGCCGACGGACGCTATGGTGAGAACCCCAATCGTCTTTTTTCCTACTATCAGTATCAAGTGATTATGAAACCTTCTCCGGATGATATCATCGACAAATACCTGGCCAGTTTGCAGGAGATTGGCATTGATCCGCTGGCGCATGACATTCGTTTTGTCGAAGATAACTGGGAGTCACCAACCTTGGGTGCCTGGGGTACCGGATGGGAAGTCTGGCTCGATGGCATGGAAATCACCCAATTTACATATTTCCAGCAAGTTGGGGGAGTCGATGCACGGCCGGTTTCTGCCGAAATAACCTTTGGGGTCGAGCGTCTGGCGATGTATCTACAGGGAGTGGACAGCGTCTACGATCTGGAATGGGCTCGCGGCATCAAATACGGTGACTTATTTCATCAGAATGAATACCAGCAGTCGAAATATCATTTTGAGGTCTCCGATGCTGCCTTGCTTTTCAAGTTATTTGATCAGTACGAAAGTGAAGCCAAGAGAGTCCTGGAAGCCGGTCTGGTCCTGCCAGCCTTTGACTGGGTTTTAAAATGCTCTCATTCTTTTAATCAATTGGATGCCAGGGGGGCCATCGGGGTTACGGAGCGGGCTTCCTACATTTTGCGCGTCAGAAACCTGGCCCGCGCTTGCGCAGCAGCCTACATCGCTAATCGTGAGAGTCTCGGTTATCCTCTTTTGCAGGGAGGAGTACATTCTTGAATAAAAAATTATTGTTTGAAATCGGTGTCGAAGAACTGCCAGCCCGTTTTATACCAGGTGCCATGAGACATATGGCGGAGCGTGGGGAGCAGCTGCTCAGCGCCGCCCGTCTGCGGCCTCAAAGTGTGGAGGTTTCCGCCACACCCCGCAGACTGGTACTGTCGGCTACGGTCAGTGCGATGCAACCGGATCAGCAAAAAGAAGTCAAGGGTCCGCCAGTCAAAGCGGCCTATGACGCTCAAGGCGCTTTTACCAGGGCCGCGCTAGGCTTTGCGCGCGGTCAGGGAGTCTCGGCGGAGTCATTGTACCGCGCCCCATATGAAGGCGGCGAGTATGTCTTCGCCAAGGTCGAAGAACGTGGGCGGTCTGCGCTAGAAGTGCTGGCTGAGGTACTACCCGAATTGCTGCTGTCGTTCTCCTTCCCAAAGGCGATGCGTTGGGCGAGTTATGATATAAAATGGGCCCGGCCGATCCGCTGGATCGTGGCGCTACTGGGCGACCAAGTCATTAATTTTGAAGTGGCCGGGATTCAGGCCGATCGCCAGACATATGGGCTGCGTTTTTTGCATCCCGATCCAATTAGCGTGCCGGACGCTTCACAACATGAACGGCTACTGTCGGAAGCGCATGTCATCCTTAATCATGAGGAACGCTACCGGACGATCAAGCAATTGGTCCAGGAAGCGGCTGCCCAAAGAGGCGGACATGTTGACGAAAATGATGAGGCGCTATTCCGGGAGGTCACTGATATCAACGAGTATCCTTCGGTAGTCGTGGGCGGATTTGATCCGGAGTATCTGAAGCTGCCTGTAGAAGTGATTATTACCCCGATGCGTCTGCATCAAAAATATTTCCCGGTTTATCAGACTGATGGATCGCTTTTGCCGCTGTTTATTACCATCCGGAACGGTTTGGCGGATGAGCAGGGCAATGTGCGGGTCGGCAATGAAAAAGTATTGGCCGCCCGTCTGGCGGATGCCGCCTTCTTCTATGAGGAAGACCGCAAAATCAAGTTGGTCGACCGTCTACCGCGTCTGGAAACGCTAGTGTTTCAGGAAAAGCTGGGCACGATGCGCTGCAAGGCTGAACGGCTACAACGGCTGGCACCGGCAATTTGCCGCGTCCTCGGCGGTTCGGCGCAGGAATGCGCCACTGCTGAACGAGCCGCGCTGTTAAGTAAGTCGGATTTGGTCACGAACATGGTTTTTGAGTTTACGGAATTGCAGGGCGTGATGGGTGGTCATTACGCCATCAGCGACGGGGAAGATCCGGCGGTTGCCAAAGCCATTAGTGAGCAGTACCGCCCTAACTCCTCCGGTGGAGCTTTGCCAGAAACAGTGGCCGGTCGAGCGCTGGCCCTGGCGGACAAGATCGATTCGCTGACAGGCTATTTTGGGATCGGCTCGATTCCCAGCGGCTCACAGGATCCGTTTGCGCTGCGGCGTGCAGCCCTCGGTGTCATCGCTATTATCAAGGAGGCAGGGGTTCGTGTCGCGCTGACACCATTGATCAAGCAGGCATATGATTTGTATGGCGGGGACGTTCAGTTTAAGAATGACCGCTCCACAACATGCTCTTTGCTGGATGAGTTTTTTAGAGGTCGCATGCGCTCCGCGCTCACGGAGGACGGTTATCGTTATGATCTCGTAGATGCCGTTTTGGCTGGCGGGGAGCTGGATCCCTTTGATTTTCATACCAGAATCGCGGCTCTGGATCGCGTATCCGGTACGGAAGATTTCCTGACAGCGCTGGCGGTGTTTAATCGCGCAGGCAATCTGGCTTCAAAAGCCACGACCGACTCCTTTGATCGCGGCGCTCTTCCGGAAGAAGCCGATCAGCAGCTGGTCGCGGCCTATGAAAACGCCCGGCAGAAGGTTACCGAGGCGCTCCACCGCGGTGGCAACGGCAACGGCAATGGCAATAGCAATGGCGACGGCGATGCAAGTACCAGCAACGTGACCACCGCGATTCAAGCTTTGGCTGGCCTGCGCGAGGCGGTGGACTACTTCTTTGATACCGTACTGGTCATGGTGCCGGATGAAAAAATCCGCCGCAGCAGGCTGGCTTTACTACGTTCGATCGTTGCCTTGTTCGACAATCTCTGGGATTGGAGCAAGATCGTAATTTGATGCAGGAATTGTCATTGCTTTAGCGAAAAAAATCTGTCGAAATTGACATGCGTGGTAAACATCATTAAGGAGGGAATTCATTGGCTAAATATGTGTATTTCTTCGGCAATGGTAAAGCCGAAGGCGATGCAGGCATGAAAAACCTGCTCGGTGGTAAAGGCGCTAATCTGGCTGAAATGACCAACCTGGGGATTCCGGTTCCTCCGGGTTTCACAATCAGCACTGAGGTATGTGTCGCTTATTATGAAAACAGCAGAAAATGGCCGATTGGACTGGAGCAGGAAGTAGACGAGAATCTCCGCAAATTGGAGCAGGCCATTGGTGCCAAATTCGGGGACTCCGAAAACCCGCTGCTAGTCTCGGTACGTTCTGGAGCACGTGCTTCGATGCCGGGTATGATGGACACAATTCTGAACCTTGGTATGAACGAGGCGGCCGTTAAAGGCCTGATTAAACGTTCTAACAATCCGCGTTTTGCTTGGGATAGCTTCCGCCGTTTCATCCAAATGTACGGGGATGTTGTGCTGGAAGTGCCGCACGAAGACTTTGAGCATTTGCTGCAAGAAAAGAAACATGAGCGTGGCGTGGCACTGGATACAGAATTGACTGCTGAGGACCTGCAAGATCTGGTTTCCCGTTACCTCGCGATGGTCAAGAAAGCAATCGGGCATGAATTCCCGCAGGATCCGAAAGAGCAGCTCTACGGAGCCATCAACGCCGTTTTTGGATCATGGATGAACGATCGCGCGATTACTTACCGCAAGCTCAACAAGATCCCGGATGAGTGGGGTACTGCCGTTAACATTCAGTCAATGGTCTTTGGCAACATGGGAACCACTTCGGCTACTGGCGTTGCTTTTACCAGGAACCCGTCCAATGGTAAGAACGAATTCTATGGCGAGTATCTGATCAATGCCCAGGGCGAAGACGTCGTGGCTGGTATTCGTACTCCGCAGCAGATCGGTTTGGAGGCTTCCCGTAACTGGGCCGCCGGTAACAATGTCAGCGAAGCGGATCGCAAAACCAAGTTCCCGTCACTGGAAGAAATCATGCCCGAAGTCTATAAAGAATTGATCGAAATCCGCGCTCGTCTGGAAAAGCATTACCATGACATGCAGGATATCGAGTTCACCGTGCAAGATCATAAACTGTATATGCTGCAGACCCGTAATGGCAAACGCACCGGACCAGCGGCTGTTCACATTGCCGTAGAAATGGTCGGTGAAGGCCTGATCGATGAAAAGACCGCTGTGATGCGTGTCGACCCGGAACAGCTCAATCAGTTGCTACATCCGCGCATTGATCCGAATGCCAAATTGGATAAACTAACCAAAGGCTTGCCAGCTTCCCCAGGTGCCGCCGTCGGTAAGGTTGTCTTTAATGCAGCCGACGCCGAAAAGTGGGCTGGGCGCAAAGAGCCAGTGGTGCTCGTGCGTACGGAAACGAGCCCTGAGGATATCGGTGGCATGAACGTCGCCCAAGGCATCCTGACCGCACGCGGCGGTATGACTTCCCACGCTGCCGTTGTGGCACGCGGTATGGGTAAATGCTGTGTGGCCGGTTGTGGCGAAGTCATTGTAGATGAGAAAAGTCGCAGCTTTAAAGTAGGCAAAATCACTGTTAAAGAAGGCGATTGGCTGACCCTCAACGGATCCACCGGTGACGTGATCCTTGGCCAAGCCAAGCTGATTAGTCCGGAACTGAGCGGTGATTTTGGCAAATTAATGGAATGGGCGGACCGGTTCCGCGCTCTCAAAGTACGCACCAACGCCGACACACCAGAAGACAGCCGGGTTGCCCGTAATTTCGGAGCGGAAGGCATTGGCCTGACCCGTACCGAACATATGTTCTTCGGTCCTGAGAAAGAGCGTATTGAAGCGATGCGCGAGATGATTATCGCGGACACTTTTGAGGATCGCAAGAAAGCTTTGGCAAAACTGCTTCCGTACCAGAAATCCGACTTTAAAGGGATCTTTGAAGCCATGAACGGCCTTCCGGTCACCATTCGCCTACTGGATCCGCCTTTGCACGAATTCTTACCGAAAGAAGCGGATCAACAGGCTGCCATCGCCAAAGAATTGGGCATTTCGGCGAAGGTCGTGGCCGATAAAGTCCATTCGCTCGAAGAAACAAACCCGATGCTTGGATTCCGCGGCTGCCGCCTGGGAATCGTCTATCCGGAAATCTTTGAAATGCAGGTACAGGCCATTTTTGAAGCCGCCTGCGAAGCCCAGAACCAGGGCATCAAAGTAGAGCCGGAAGTGATGATCCCTCTGATTGGCACCATCGGCGAGATGAAAATGATCAAAGAGTATAGCATTAGAGTCGCCGAAGAAGTCATGAGCAAAACCAAGATCAAAGTGAAGTATATGATTGGTACCATGATTGAAATTCCGCGCGCAACCTTGCTGGCAGACAAAATTGCCGAAGATGCCGAGTTCTTCTCATTTGGTACTAACGACTTGACCCAGATGACCTTTGGCTATAGCCGCGATGACGCCGGACGTTTCTTGCCGACTTATGTTGACAAGAAAATCCTGAAAGACGACGTTTTCCAGTCGATTGATCAGGAAGGCGTTGGTCAATTGGTGGCGTTGGCGGTAGAACGTGGCCGTAAAACCAATCCGCAGCTTAAGATGGGCGTTTGCGGCGAACATGGCGGCGATCCCGCTTCCGTCGTATTCTTCCATAACGTGGGTCTGAATTACGTCAGCTGCTCGCCCTACCGGGTACCCATTGCCCGTTTGGCAGCCGCGCAAGCTAACCTCACCAGTCCGCGTGCGTAGGTGCAGTGCACGCCGCACTAGAGAGCAAAGGCAGTCCGTTTCGGACTGCCTTTTATTAGTTTCAGTTGCCTTGCCTGTGCGCCCGAAGGCCTTCGGGAATTTCCAAGATTATGCTTGTGGCGGCTAGTGGGGAGTGCTATATTAAAGTAGTATCTCATCATGAGTATTCTGGGGGTTGCACGGATGTTGCTTGTTTCAGTTGGCCGGCAGTAGCGCTGGCTGTTCCGGGCAACATTGTGCCGGATTTCCCGATTATCAACAAAAGCTTCGAGCTGTGTTATGCTTGCCTGGATCGCTAATGAATGCCACAAGAAGGTGCTAAAGCATGTTTGAAATAGTCAGGCGCAGTTTAAAGCGGGGTCTGGTGACCGAGAAGGATCCCTTTGATCAGGACAAATGCGGGGGATACGTGGTAGTCCATCCAGCGAGTGCGGCTGCCGAAGCGGCAGCTGGCGAGGAAGCGTGCGTTCATCCGCGCAGAAGGTTTGCGCGGCGTTTGCGTGCTCAATCGCTGCATATTCGCCATTTGGATGCTGGCTCATGTAAATGCTTGTGACTTTGAGATGGCGGCACTCCTTAACCCGGTTTATGATATTCAGCGTTTGGGGTTTGATTTTGTGGCTTCACCGCGCCATGCTGACATCGTTCTGGTTACCGGAGCAGTGACCCGCAATATGGAGCTCGCCGTGCGGAGGACTTATGACGCGATGCCGCATCCCAAAATCGTGATTGCCTGCGGTGCTTGCGCCTGTAATAAAGGGGCCGTTGGCGACGGTTATGCGGTTGTTGGCAAGGTAGCGGATATTTTACCGGTGGCGATTGAGCTACCGGGTTGTCCACCCCGGCCGCAGGACATCCTGCAAGTCCTGCTGGCAGCACGCGAGATTTACAGGACTTTCTGAATGTTCATGTGAACACGGCAATAAAGAAGGGACTACCGGCGCATTGGTAGTCCCTTTTAAAATTGATCATGAAAGAATAAGTTCAGAAAAAATGTACCATGTGCCGTAATCCATAATGTGCTTTTGCGCCGTTTTACTCTTCGTTCTTAGCGTCGTTGTTTTTCAGCCGATCAATTGCCAGCCGGTAACCGTCCGCTCCGTAATTCAGACAGCGGTTTACGCGGCTGATTGTGGCCGCACTTGCTCCTGTAACAGCGGTGATGTCCTCGTAGGTTTTACCTTGATCAAGCATTTCTGCAACAGCAAAGCGTTGGGCCATTGCCTTCAGCTCGTTGATGGTACTCAAGTCCTCAAATAAGGCGTAGCACTCATCAATGCTATCAAGTTTCAAAATCGCATCAAATAGCCTATCGATAACTGGATCCCGTAATTTTATATTGCCTGTCATGAACGCGCACCCCGATTCCTTTTTATGAATGTAACAACGATTACTGCATAAAATTCTGCGCCGCAGTTCTATTTCCTCTATTTGATGCACCTGCCGCGTGACCTTACCGATCAGATTGATCTAAACAATAACGGGTGGGAAGGAGATTCGCATTGAAAATCGTATTACATTGATGACTAAGAGGAGGCGAATCTGTTTGACCGTTCGAAAAACCCTTGAAGAAAGAGAAGCACAGTTTTTATCGCAATTCGCTACCCTTAGTAGCAAAAGCGCTGGCCGGGTTTATCAAGAGAAGCCCTGCGATTATAGAACGGACTATCAGCGCGACCGGGATCGCATCATCCACTGCAAAGCCTTCCGCCGACTGAAGCATAAAACGCAAGTTTTTATCGCACCAGAAGGTGATCATTATCGGACCAGACTGACTCATACACTGGAAGTGACTCAGATTGCCCGGACAATTGCCCGGGGCCTTTTTCTCAATGAAGATTTAACCGAAGCCATTGCCTTGGGGCATGATCTGGGGCACACTCCCTTTGGTCATGCTGGGGAAGAAGCCCTGAACACGATCTATCCGGAAGGCTTTCAGCATAATGTGCAGAGTCTGCGGGTTGTCGAAAAGTTGGAACGGGGCATGCTGCCAATTCCAGGACTTAATCTCACATTTGAGGTCCGCGATGGGATTGTCAATCATACCGGCGACGGCGTGCCTTGTACGCTGGAAGGCCAAGTCGTGAGATTTGCGGATCGCATTGCCTATATTAATCACGATATTGACGACGCCATCCGGGCGGATCTGTTGCACCAGGAAGATCTTCCCAAAGGGCCGCTGGAACTATTAGGAGCCACCGGTAACCAACGGATCGATGCCTTAGTGCGCGATATCATCAATTCCAGTGCGGCGGCTGCTGATCATCAGGGGGCTGCCGACAAGATTATCCAATCATCAGCAATCGGGGCCGCCATGAATGAATTGCGCTATTTTCTCTTTCAGCAGGTCTACATCGGTTCACGCGCGAAGGTGGAAGAGACGAAAGTCAGCCAGATGCTACAAATGCTCTACCGGTATTACTTGGCAAATCCGGAAGAAATGCCGCCGGATGACCGACAAGACGAAACGCCGGACCGGGAAGTCTGCGACTATATCGCTGGCATGACTGACCGCTTTGCGATGACTGATTTTGCGCGCCGGTTTTTGCCTGCCGCCTGGCAGTGATAGGTGGTTTATGAACTATGAGTAGAAAAGTAATCGTCGATGCCGACGCCTGTCCGGGAAAGAATATCATTATCGATGTCTGCCATGAAGCTGGCGTGGCCTTAATTTTAGTGTCGTCATTCGCCCATGAGATTAGCGCGCCTGCCTGGGTAGAGGTGCGCAAGGTAGATTGCTATCCGCAGGCGGTGGATATTTTAGTCAGTAATCTGGCTGCGGCGCAGGACGTCGTCATTACTCAGGACTGGGGCCTGGCAGCGATATGTCTGGCAAAAGGAGCCGTATGCCTGGCTCCGGACGGAAAGAAATATGATGACAGCCGTATGCCGGCGATGTTAGAATTGCGCAACGCCAGTGCGCGCTGGCGCAGAGGCGGCGGCCGCACGCGCGGTCCAGCGGCGCGCACCGCTCAAGATGATCAATGCCTCGAAAATAGTCTGCGCCGCGAATTGGGGTTGCTGCCCTAGCTTTCGGATGGCTTCGGAACAATCGTTCGACTGTAAAGAAGGATATTGGCGTTTTTAAGCGAATTTGCAGAGAGAAGTCTTTTCGGAAAGTAGGCAGTCTTATGTCTCCAGATTTCCGTGCCGAAATAGAAGAAATCAGGGATAAGGCTGATATTCTGAATGTTGTCAACGATTACGTACAGTTAAAGAGGGTCGGTCAACGCTACGTCGGCTTATGCCCGTTTCATTCAGAAAAAACGCCGTCTTTTTCGGTTTCGCCGGAACGTGGCTTTTTTCATTGCTTTGGATGTGGTCAAGGTGGCGACGTGTTTACCTTTATCCAGCTGATTGAGCGCGTTGAGTTTCCGGAAGCCCTGCGTATGCTGGCAGAGCGTTTTGGCGTCAAGCTGGCCGAAAGAAGCCGAGAAAATGCCGGTCTGGCAGATGAACGCGCTGACATCAACAAGTTGTGCAGTTTTGCCGAGGCATTCTATATGAAAGCTTTGCAGTCAGAGAGCGGCAAACAGGCACGTGCTTATTTGACAAACCGGGGTATCAAGGCTGAGATTGCCGCGCAATTTCGCGTGGGTTATGCTCCCCCGGGATCTTTATTATATAAGGTACTAAAAGGGAAAAACGTCACTCCGGAAAGAATGGAACGCGCCGGTTTGGTAATCTGGGGGCAAAACGGTTACTATGATCGCTTCCGGGAAAGGCTGATGTTCCCAATCCGCGACCATCGCAAAAAAGTAGTTGGCTTTGGCGGTCGTTTGCTGGGGGAAGGCGTTCCGAAGTATCTGAATTCGCCGGAGTCGGTTGCTTTTTCGAAAGGCCGCATTCTCTATGGTCTCGATTCTGCAGCGGAAAGCATCCGACAAAATAACCGGGTGTTTGTCGTGGAAGGATATATGGACGTACTGGCCCTAAGGCAGTTCGGTCTCAATAATGTGGTTGCTTCTTTAGGGACTGCCTTTACCGAGTATCATGCGCGTTTGCTTGCCAGATACGCCAAACAGGTTTATCTGTGCTATG
>DHDG01000071.1:74627-83230 GCA_002399265.1 Firmicutes bacterium UBA4882
ACAGGTTTATCTGTGCTATGACGCGGACTCGGCGGGCAAGGCAGCCACAGTGAGAGGACTGCAAATCCTTAAACAGCAAGGGCTGGAAGTTCATATTACCGAACTCCCCTCTGGCGAGGACCCGGACACTTTTGTGCAACGCTATGGGCTCGATGCTTTCCTGGCATTAGCCGAAAAAGGCCCTGGAATCATTGAATTTCAGATTGCCAGAGTTCTGGAAGGGGTTAACATGGATCAGCCGGAGAGTTTGGCTGCAGCGGTTAAGGAAGCTTTACCGATTTTGGGTGGAGTCACCGATACAATTGAGCGTGATCTGCATATTCAAAGGCTGGGAACGGCTGTCGGAGTTTCCGCTGATTCAATCAGGCAGCAAGTACGACAGTTTCTGGCACAACCGCGGAACCGCTCTCAAATAATGGATATAAATGCAAAAAGCAGTCATACTAAGCATGTTATGGATTCTGGAAAAGTAGCGCCATACGCTCCGATTGCTCCGCCGGGTTATCCGCAGCAGGCGATCTTAGCGGAGCAGGAATTATTAAAGCAGGCTTCGCTGACCCCCGAAATTTCTTCCGAGATCAAAGAAAGGACTGGGGGACTTGTTATCGAACTTCATCAGCAATTGCTGAATGTATTGGCATCATACAATGAATCAGGCAGGGAAGCATTACATAACTTGTTTGAAGCGTTAGATGCGCCGAAAATTAGGTATGTAAGGGAACTGATGCTGAAGGCTGATGAAGAAGCTGCCTCAGGACTTAATTTTGATATCGGCGGCTGCATTGAAAGAATTCGGGAGGGGCGGGTAATTTTACGGATTC
Source organism: Firmicutes bacterium UBA4882 (assembly GCA_002399265.1). GTDB lineage: Bacteria > Bacillota > UBA4882 > UBA4882 > UBA4882 > UBA4882. The sequence continues at coordinate 75,449 of DHDG01000071.1, forward strand.
ATCAATTGGAACAGGAAATTATTAAGCGTGAAACCAGAGGGGTCCCAGAAACAGGAGAAGCCGAAATGAGTGAGATACTTACCGAACTGCGGGAGCTGCACGGGCAACTGCGAATAAGGAGTGCTCCTCGTTAATCAGTGCCTGATAGGAAGGTTGCCGATTATGACGGTGACCCTTTGAAGAGGAGGAGAATGAGTGGGCAAGGAGACTCCCAACATAGAAGAGTTAAAAAAGATGGTATCCAAAGCCAAGCGCAAAGGGGCCATTTCCTATAAAGAGATTATGGATACCCTGGATGACGTTGAGCTGACACCCGATCAGATTGATGACGTCTATGAAGAGTTGGCTGAAAGCGGTGTTGACATTATTGCGGAAGGCACTGCTGATACCGTCGCGGAACCCGATGCTGAAACTGAGTCCGGTAATGAGGAACAGGAACTGGATTTATCTTTGCCTGAAGGCATTGCGCTGGATGATCCGGTGCGCATGTACCTGAAAGAAATTGGGCGGGTACCACTGCTTGATTCGGAGGAAGAAGTTGAGCTGGCTAAGCGCGTTGAGGCCGGGGATGAGTTCTCTAAGAGACGGCTGGCAGAGGCAAATCTGCGCTTAGTTGTGAGCATCGCCAAAAGATATGTCGGGCGCGGAATGCTTTTTCTGGATCTGATTCAGGAAGGCAATCTGGGCCTGATTAAAGCAGTCGAGAAATTTGATTATCGCAAAGGCTTTAAATTCAGCACCTATGCTACATGGTGGATTAGACAGGCGATTACCAGGGCGATTGCTGATCAAGCCCGGACGATCCGGATCCCGGTGCATATGGTTGAGACTATTAATAAGCTGGTGCGGGTGCAACGGCAGCTGTTACAGGAACTTGGTCGTGAACCATCCGCAGAGGAAATCGCCGAACACATGGATATGAGTGTCGAACGTGTTCGTGAAATCAACAAAATTGCGCAAGAGCCGGTTTCGCTGGAAACTCCTATTGGCGAAGAGGAAGACAGTCACTTGGGAGACTTCATTGAGGATCATGATGCGCCAGCCCCGGCTGAGGCAGCCTCGTTCAGGTTGTTGAAAGAGCAGCTGGAGGAGGTCTTGGATACGCTGACTCCTAGGGAAGAGCGGGTCTTGCGGCTGCGTTTTGGGCTGGAAGACGGACGCGCCCGTACCCTTGAGGAAGTAGGGCAGGTGTTTGGGGTAACCAGGGAGCGCATTAGACAGATTGAGGCGAAAGCCCTGCGTAAGCTGCGCCATCCCAGCAGAAGCAAGAAGCTGAAGGATTTTCTGGATTAGGCTAAGCGGCGCTGTACGGCGCGCACAGCGCGCACGCGGTTCTAGCTGACGCCAATTTATGGATATTGCAGCGCGCTCTTGACCTTCCGGGTTTTACAGTATATAATATCTAATGAGCTTGCTCCTCGATAGCTCAACGGTAGAGCATTCGGCTGTTAACCGAAGTGGTTGTTGGTTCGAATCCAACTTGGGGAGCCAATTTTTTGGGGCCTATAGCTCAGCGGTAGAGCCAGCCGGCTCATAACCGGTCGGTCCCTGGTTCGAATCCAGGTGGGCCCACCAACATTCATATTTGGCAGGAAATATAGAGTTTGAATCGCCATGGCAGTGAGCCATGGTTGTTTTTTTATTTGGGCGGGGTTAGTAGCAGGACAGGACTGGCAGGATTAGCAGACTAAAAGCCCGAAAATCTTTGTGATATTGCGATTGTGCTGCGGCATTGAGTGCGGTATTGGTTTGTGCTGTGTCGTTCAGCGCGGCGCTAAGATAAGGAGGTCGCGGATGGGACGGATGGGCGGTAAGTTGTTAGCAATCTACGAAACGCTCCGCGCGCATTACGGCGAATTGCACTGGTGGCCTGCCAAGACTCCCTATGAGGTTATGGTTGGCGCGGTGTTGACCCAGAACACGGCGTGGGGCAACGTTGAGAAGGCGATCGCCAATTTCGGCGATGACCTTGCGCCGGAAGCTGTGCTGAACGCTGACCTGACTGAGTTGACGCACATGATCCGTCCGGCAGGTTTCTTTAACCAGAAAGCGGCCTACCTGAAATCAGTCACGCAATGGTTCGAAAAGTACGGTTTCGATGTGACCGCCGTCCAGCGTGAGCCGTTCGCCAGGATGCGCACCGAGCTGCTCGCAACAAAGGGTGTGGGGCGAGAAACTGCTGACTCTATTTTACTCTATGCTTTTGGCTTCCCGACATTTGTGGTGGATGCATACACCGTCCGGCTTTGCGATCGCTACCCGATTGATGCGGGTAAAGGCTACGAGGCGATCAAGGCGCATTTCGAGGGCAACCTTGAGCGGAGCGCGGAGGTTTATAATAATTTTCATGCTTTGATTGTGATTAACGGTAAGGAACACTGCAAGAAAAGGCCGGCCTGTGAGGGCTGCCCGCTCTCCGAAACCTGCGGGAGGTGCGGCGTATGACTATGACGCGACAGGATCTGATCGACTTCTGTCTGACATTGCCATCCGCCTACGAGGACTACCCGTTTGACGAGGTTGTGGACGAAAACGCAACCACTGTGATGCGCCACAAGGTAAATAAGAGGAGTTTTGCATTGATAATGCGACACAGCGGGAGGTTGTACCTCAACCTCAAATGTGACCCTTTCGAAGCGGGCTTTTTGCGGCAGGCGTTTGAGGGCGTTATACCCGGGTACCACATGAACAAGGAGCATTGGAACTCGGTAATACTCGGTTCGGATGTGCCAGACGAGGAAATCAAGCGGCAGATCGAGAACAGCTATGACCTGATAAAGCCAAAGGTAAAGAGAAGAAGAGATTCCGCTTGTCATGTCAACTTGCTTGAGGAGGATTAATATGCCAAAAACTCGAAAGATGTTAAGCGACTGGGATGCGCCGTATATCCAGTCGCTTGTAAAACAGATTGAAACGCAGAGCGCTGAGGCTGGCAGGCCTATCCGTAAGACACTGCGTCCTTGTGTGGAGGAAAGCAAAAATTGGGCCGAGAACCTTAAATTGGACGATACAAACATGAAAGACGTGTACTATACCGCAGGCGAATATAACCAGAACTTACTTACACAGATGGAAGACAATATCAAAGAAGATCGTACCGACATGGATTTGCTCTATGCTTGTCTGCTGGATTGGGGTCTGCCTCTTTCCATGCCTCATATACAAGAAAAGATCGATGGGTTCACCGTTCATACCTACAACAGCGGCGATCTGATCGCCTGTTTTGATAAGCACATCAGTGACGCGGCAGTCAAAGAAATTGCCAGGCGTCAGCCTCTGCGCGCTGTGTTCCGCGATAGTAGTTTTGCCAGCTCACCCGCAAAAATCAATGTAGAGGAGATTTTTAAACTATTAGCTCCGAACACCAGTGTGAGGGTGATCTGATATGGACCGTGAAGATAAAGTTATTCTATATACAACCGATAGCGGCAATGTAACCGTCTCGGTACGATTTGAAAATGAAAACTTCTGGATGACACAAAAAGCAATTGCTGAATTGTTTGAAACAACCACGGCAAATGTCAACATCCATATTAAGAACATCCTTGAAGATGAAGAATTGGATACGGAGTCAACTATTAAGGATTTCTTAATAGTTCAAACCGAAGGCAGCAGGGAAGTTAAGCGCAAAGTGCAGTTCTATAGTCTGGATATGATCATCGCCGTCGGCTACCGCATTAACTCCAAAAAAGCAACGCGCTTCCGCCAGTGGGCGACCAAAACACTGCATGAATATATCCAATAAATATTACGAAGATAAAAAACTGGGCAAGATCGAGATTGCCGAGGAAGCTGCAGACTGTCAGGAGTCCGTTATGGTAATCCTTGACTCGATTTATGACAGCCGTGCGTTACACCAGCAATGAGGTGGCGGTGTATGTAAAACTGCCAAATGGCTTTTTTATCAGTACACCGGTTGGGAAATATAATCCTGATTGGGCGATCGCGTTTTATGAAGGCAAGGTGAAACATATCTATTTTGTCACTGAAACGAAGGGTTCCATGTCAACGTTGCAGCTGCGTCTGATCGAGGAAGCAAAAATCCATTGCGCCCGTGAGCATTTTAAGGCTATAAGTACTGGTTCGATAGTGTATGATGTCGTGGACAGCTATGATACATTAATGAAAAAGGTTATGGGTTGATGTCAAAAAACAAAATTAAAACGCCAGCATTATATCAATACTGACGTTCTTATATGGCAGAGAACACGAGTTTTAATACAAAATGCACACCCTTGCCGTGTTTCCGTTATTTTCCCCCTTTTGCTTTGATCGGCACAAAATAACGGACCCTGCCGTAATTCCATTTTTTCATCTGCGCCGAATGCGGCCCGGCAAAATGGTATAGCATATGTCGGTCAGGAGCTTTATCAAGTTCTAAAAATTCTTGTTGAGTGAGCCACGCATTTATCCCCTTATATACTCGATCATATTCACTAAGTTCCCAGCCATCCGCAAGCGCAGCAGCGAACAAGCCGCCGTCGAAGTTGATGATCTTAAATCCTTCGGTATCGGACTCGGTCATCCAATCTTCAAGCATAAACATCCAAACGAGTTTATTCTGTTCGGCGTCATAATACATAAAATCGCGTGGATTTATTTTATCGGCGATTCGTGAAGCGAGTCGTCCCCACATTGAATCAAACCGACGGTGTTCGTCATCACTCTCAACACTAAGATAACCCGAAGTCACCATGCGACAAGGTGGCATTTCAACAAGGAGAATATCCGGTTGTTTTTCCACCTTTTCAGCGGCGGCTAACAAACGATTTACATTTGCCGTATTTCCCTCGTAATCCACATTGACAAGTCGAGTTTCAATTTCTTTCGCTTTTTCATATAACAGCTTGATATCGGATTCTTTGCCAAAATCAGCGTTTTCTATCTGCCTGATAAACTCAAGAACGATTTCTTTCAGTTCATGTAATAGAGATACCTCGCCGTCTATATCGTCAACTTTTTTACTAAGCACCTCTAAAACAACCTCCGAACCGGAAGTATTAAAAATGCGTTGAATATCCTTAATGCTGATATTCAGTTTGCGCAGAATCAGGATTTGCTCAAGCCGTTGTACGGCTGTTTCATCGTACAGCCGGTAAGCGTAGTCATCACTCCGGGTGCTTGTTATCAATCCCATGTCCTCATAATAACGGAGAGTGCGTGCTGATATGTCATATTTGGTCGAAACATCTCTGATTTTTATTAGTCCGTTCATATATAAATCCTCCTGACAGTTGGTTATAGATAAAGTATAATCTCTTCCCCAACGGCAGAGTCAAGAGTAAAGTGAGAAAATACGAAAATAGGTAGGGTTGAGTGGACTGGTTAGATAACACATAGGTTGAGGAGACAAGATGGTTTATACACTTATCCAAAATGGTGCATGAAATGAACAGCAAATGAAATCATTATTTGCTATACTCCTAATTGAAAGGAGGTGCTAAAATGCCTTTTGCATCTGATTTTGAAAGCGCGATTGAATACATCGAAGAAAACCCGGTCAGTGATATTGACTTGAATACGGTGGCTAAAAAAGCGAAATGCTCATCATATCATTTCCAAAGGATGTTTTCTTCTCTAATCGGTATTCCTTTATCTGAATATATCCGCAGAAGAAGGTTAACATTGGCTGCTTTTGAGATACAGAATTCTGATGGGAAGATTACAGATATCGCATTGAAGTATGGCTATGAGACACATTCATCATTTACTCGCGCTTTTCAGTTGATGCATGGTGTGACGCCGTCAAAAGTACGCACGGATGGTGTTTCGCTAATGGCATATCCGCCAATCTCTTTTCAATTTATATTAACAGGAGTTGAAGCGATGCAGTATCAAATTATTGAAACACAGCCTTTTAAATTGTTTGGAATGGATGCTGTGCAAATTGTCGGCTGGGATCCTGAAAAGTTTCTGGAACATACAGACCGGATTATTGAAAAAGGAAATGATAAGCCTGCTGTTTATGGAATCCCAGAATGGCGGGCTATCATTTCTAAATTAATAATTATAGCGCTATAGCGTTGCAATGAAAGAGCCATGTCCTATGGCACTCCTCGGAAGCGCTTTATTTAAGCCTTTTCCAGGTATTCTGCCCCGGATAGGGCTTTTTATTTTTATCGCCCACATGGAACAACATACCAGTAAGATCTCAGTCCGCAATGCAATAAGTTATACCATGTCATCCACACCGGAAATTGGCAGCAGGAGATCACCCGGATTTAGCGAAATTTATAAAATGTTGTGTTGGATGGAACATGCGGTTTCCTCATTCCACCTTGAGAGAGGGGAGATTGAAGTGCCTAGAAAGTGTGAGCTTTGCGGGAAGGCTATTCCGGCAGAACGTGTAAAAGCCTTACCAGAGACCAAGCGATGTGTGGAATGCGCCGAAAAGAAAGGTTCGGATATTGTCGCTAAGAGGACTGATATCGGCATGGATATCGACACTTACAAAGATCTACTTGGCGCAATCCGGAGTTAGGTGGTCATGGAAATTCGTGCAGTTTTGCCACGACTGCAGCAAATTGACCATCAACTGGCTGGCTTCCTCCTCAAGCTGCAATCCATTGGACAACCATGCGCCGATCTGAAAGACTCACTGCAAGAGAAAAGCCACGAACTTTCCGAACGCGAGCACCAGCTAAAAAAGACGCAGTCCGAGATAAAGCGCCTTGAACTTGAGGCGGCTTCCTTTGCCGATCAAATTAAAACCTGCGAGCAGAGGTTGTACAGTGGAACTGCTGGTGCACGGGAGTTATCTCAGTTAGAGCAGAGGCTCACTGAACTCCGGCGGCATGAATTCGATACCGAAGATGAGATTTTGGATCTCATGGTGCGACTGGAAACCGAACGCACCAAATATGATCTGGTGGCTGGGGCGGTCGCACATTTCCAGGAAGAACTGGCCATTGCCGAGCACCAAGAAGCCGAAGAACGCTGCACCCTGGAGAAAAATATTGCCGAATTAAACAACGAACGTCAGAAAGCCGTTGCCGAACTGGGCACCGAGTGGGAAGCGCGCTATGAACGTTTAAAGGTTTCCGGTCATGGCACTGCGATCGCCAGCTTAGTTAATGGCTGCTGTTCAGTCTGTCGAGTTTCGCTGCCCGAAGATTTTGTAAGGCGGGTTAGTCAGGGCGGCGAGCAGCTACATCACTGTGAGCATTGCGGACGGCTTTTGCTATAAAAACGATTTTATTTATGTAAGTGAGGTTGGTAGTTTGACTGTATCAGAAGTGACGGTTTATACGGATGGAGCATCACGAGGCAATCCCGGGCTGGCAGGTATTGGCCTTGTTTTTTTTGGTTCAGACGGACAAGAAATCAAGAGGATGCATCGTTTTCTGGGGACTGCCACCAACAACGTCGCTGAATACACCGCTCTGCTGACAGCGCTTGAGCAAGCGCAAACGATGCATGTTGGGCGGTTGAATGTTTTTTCAGACAGCGAGTTGATGGTACGCCAGATGAATGGGGAATACCGGGTCCGAGACGAAAAGCTAATCCCGCTATACGAACAGGCCCGGCAATTGGCATCCAAGCTGAATAAAGTGACCTATACTCATGTTCCGCGCAGCCGTAACAAGATTGCCGATCAACTTGCCAATCAAGCGATCGACAGCAGAGAAAAATGAATAAAGCATGGTTTTCCATTGACCAACCGTTTTAAAGCGTGGTATAATACTTCTTGCTGACATTAACGTTGGCTTTTGCAACTGTCTAAGGTAATCGCGTGCGGTCTCAGCCGTACGAGGAAAGTCCGAGCTCCGCAGGGCAGGGTGC
>DHDG01000071.1:83381-83553 GCA_002399265.1 Firmicutes bacterium UBA4882
AGGGCAGGGTGCTGGGTAACGCCCAGTGGGGGCGACCCCAAGGAAAGTGCCACAGAAAAGAAGACGCTGATCACTGGTAACCCGGTCATCGGCAAAGCTGAAACGGTGCGGTAAGAGCGCACCAGCGAACGGGTAACCGTTCGGCTTGGCAAACCCCACCCGGAGCAAGACC
>DHDG01000056.1:0-4946 GCA_002399265.1 Firmicutes bacterium UBA4882
TTCTTGGCCTGATCGGGATTGATAACCGTTCCCGCGCCGACTAAGAAATCCGATGTTTTTCGCTTGACCTGTCTGATCGCTTCCGCCGCGCATTCCGTGCGGAATGTAATTTCGACAGTGCCGATTCCTCCGGCTTTCAGTGCCTTTGCTAAATCGACTGCGTCCTCTGCCCGATCAACGGCGGCAAGAGGGACAAGCCCAATATTTCCCAACGATTCCAAAACATCCAAGAGGCTCACTCCTATCAATTAAAATGAAAGTTAACACACAAAACCATTTTTAATGCACCATTGTTATCTTACAAGAGATTCACTGTCAACTGGAATCTTTGCACCATTCAGATAATTAGATACAAGAGAAGCCAAAAAATGCATCAAGACAGACAAGCACGACGCGGCTGAAATTGCAAAATGTCTTACCTATCATACCTACAGTTCGGTGCATGTTCCCACCGTTGAGGACGAGCAGGTGAAGGAGTATATCCGGATACGAGACGACCATAAGCTGGCCTTAAAAAGATCAAACAACAGATCTTGGCATTCTGTCCTTGCCATAATCACAGATATGATAGAACCTACTGGACTCAGGTTCGCCTTAAATGGCTGAGGCCCTTACAGCTTACAGCAATCCCACTTAAGAAAGCGAATAGCCAGATTCACGAAACCAGCCTGTGATATCACTTACGGAAACATCCTGGAATGCTTTTGGAAGAGCCGTAAGCAATGAGTCCGCCGTTCTGGATTTGACCTTTCTCAGGATGGCTTTCAACTTGGACCACATCATTTCAATCGGGTCGAAATCCGGACTATATGGAGGCAGATAAAGTAGTTGTGCGCCGGTTTGGTTTGTTGGATTGCTTCTTTGACGCCTTTCACTTTATGGCAGCGGAGATTGTCCATGATAACCAAATCTCCGGCATGTAACGACGGAACGAGTTCATGCTGTATGTAGTCGGGAAACATGCTGCCATTCATGGCTTCTGAGAGGAATTTGGGTACCGTTGGCCATAAAGCCTCACAGAAGACACAATCGTTGTAGCTTTGGGCGTGTTCAGCGGGGCACTGTCTTTCACACGCGCTTTTCCTTTGGCTCGATCATACCGACAGTTTAAGTTTGTGTTAACGCCGCTTTCATCAAGAAATACCAACAAGGTCGCGTGCATCGTGCGCTGCATTTTACTCCACACGGTGTGTTTTGCTTTTACATCTGTCCGATCTCTTTCACTGGCATGTACCATTTTTTATATCGGAATCCCAGCTTGTTGCGAGGGATATTGCTGATTTCTGACTTTTGGATGAACAGGTGCATGGTTTTCTTGATTTCCGCAAGAGTAATATCCGAATTTTCAGTAATCAGCGCTTCCATTTTCGCTAATTTTTCCGTAGTTACTTCCGGTTGTCTGCCACTTTTTTCATAGGATAGTTCAATTGTCCCGGTTTTCTGTCTCTTTTCAAGCAATCTATAAATTGCAGACGCGCTGACTCGGACCGCCCGACTGATTGATTTCACTCTCATGCCCTCATCGTAATCTGCCACGATGATTTTCCTTATTTCCATTGGTATCATTTTTCATCCGCTTATCATTTTTTCTATTATATCATTCTACGCAATCTTATCTGGAATTGCTGTAAGTGCCAAGCACAGCCGTTCCGGATTCAATTTTTGTTTTGAGAGAATTCAAATGAAGCATTCCTTAAGTTAATCTTCAAGACCATCCCGGGATTTTCATCAAGACTCCGACAGATTCCTGCTAATTTCGGACTCAGGCTATGGGACCAGACTTTACCTATATTTTATAAGACTCATACCGCCCAATAATATTTTTATTTGTTCATTTCAATACCACTCCATATTAAGTATTTATCAACTGCATGAATGCTTCGCTCATAACGGCCGTCTATGATATTCATTCTATAAACGTTTTATTCTTTAGTCTGTTTACTTGACAATGGTCGCTTTTTTGCAATAATATAAATTTTATTTTTAATGGCGGTGCAACTGACCTGATGGAGGATACTTCTGGTAGCGTAAAGTGGTACGTTCAAGATGTTCTCGCAGTGTGCGGGAAAGCGTTTCCGAGTCGCCCTTTACAAGTGAATCGTAAATGATATGATGCTCTTTCAGCGGTTGAGTGTGCAATGCGGCAGGGTGGTTCCCAGATGCATAAACATAGGGCGCAATACCGACACCATAAACACGGTCGTACAAGTTACAAAGCATGGTGTTTCCCGTCAGACGGATGAGACTGCCATGAAAGATCTCTTCCAGACGTGTCTCTTGCATGAAGTCATGTTGTCCCGCCAAATCCAGCGAAAGCATAGCCTCGTGCATTTCCTTCTGGATTTTAGGGTAATGGGGAAGATTCCGTATAGCACTTGGAACGGAGAACAACTCCATCATCATGCGGCAATTCATCACGTCATTGATCTCTTTTGACGTGATCTGCCGGACAATAAAACCTCGGTGTGGCAGTTTTTCAAGCTGGCCTTCCGAGACAAGTCGGTTCATGGCTTCCTTTACAGGTGTCGGACTTATGGACAGATCATCTGCCAGTTGACTAACCACGAGTTTTTGGCCTGGAGCAAACTTACCAGAGTAAAGTTTATCGCGAATTTCACCATAGGCCCACTCCAAGAGGGACACTGGTCGATTCTTCATTTGAAAAGCCTCCTAAAAATTTAAAAAGTAAAATATTTAAAATATTAAAGTAAAAATCGTTACAATAAAGTAACGGATAAAAAAAGCTAAAATCAGATAGATATTTTGTAATATATAGCCAAATAGCATATCGATTATTTGGGCACAAATATTCTTGAATTATTCTACCACCGTGTATATAATAGTGTCAATAAATTTTTTATTTAAAATATAAAATTTAAAATCTAAAATTTAAATTATTAAAATGGAGGGAATTTATGAATCGGAAACTTGTAGCGATTACAGACTGCGACCACGATAATATCAAAGTGGAATCTCAAGTGCTGGCAGCGTCTGGATTGGACGCACCATGGTTGCACTGCAAAACTGAGGACGATCTTATCCGTGAATGCCAAGGATTCAAGTCACTGATCAACCAATATGCACCTTTTACGAAAAAAGTGTTTGATGCTCTGCCGGATCTAAAGGTGGTTGTTCGCTATGGTGTTGGTGTAGACAACGTGGACTTGGCTGCGGCTACGGCACATGGCGTAAGGATCTGCAATGTCCCTGATTATGGTATGTACGAGGTGGCAGATCAGGCTATGGCACTTTCGATGGCACTGGCCCGAAAAGTCGTTTTTTGCAATAATCGCGTAAGGAGCGGTATATGGGATTACCAGGAAGCGATTCCCATTTACCGTCTTTCCATCCAGACGGTCGGTATAATCGGCGTTGGCCGCATTGGAACAGCTTATTCCGAACGTGCCAAAGCTTTTGGTATGAAGGTACTGGCACATGACGACTATGCGCAAAAAAACGGAAAGACCAAGGACTATATGGAAATGGTCAGCCTTGATGAACTGCTTGAGCGTTCAGACATTATCTCCATCCACTGCCCGCTGGACGGTAATAAAAATCTGATTGCTGCACCACAGTTAAAGGAGATGAAAAAGTCAGCTTACATAATTAATGTTTCTCGAGGAGGTATTATAAATGAGCAAGATCTTTATGAAGCGCTAAAGAACGGTGAAATTGCCGGTGCGGCCTGCGATGTGTTTTGCCAGGAGCCGATTGCCAAAAACAATCCACTGCTTTCGTGTGAAAATTTCATTGCCACACCGCATATTGCGTGGTATTCCGAGGAATCTGCGCTGGAACTGGAACGTAAGGTAGCTGAGGAAGCCGTCCGCGGCGCGTTGGACCAACCACTGCTGAACATCGTAAATAAGTGAAATGAAGCGAAGGAGCACAGGAAAAATGGATTTGTTTGATCTCACCGGTAAAAAGGCGATTGTAACCGGCGGTGCCTCCGGTTTGGCACACGGTGTTGCCGAGGGATTGATGGAAGCCGGTGCAGAAGTTGCCATCATCGACATCTCTTCCCACACGGAGGATGTTACAAAGGAGTTTTGCAACCGGGGTTTTAAAGCATACGCAGTTCATGCTAACCTGAGCAAAAGTGAGGAGCTTATTTCCGCGTTCAATACAGCTTTGGAAAAACTAGATGGTCGTGTGGACATTTTAGTTCCAGCGGCGGGTATTCAGAAACGTCATAAGTCCGAAGAGTTTCCAATGAAAGATTGGGATGCCGTATTGAATATTAATTTGACGGCTGTGTTCCAGTTGAACCAACTGGCAGGGCAGCAAATGCTGAAGCAGGGAAGCGGCAAGATTATTAATTTTGCCTCAATGCTTTCATTCTTCGGTGGATATACGGTCCCTGCTTATGCAGCTAGCAAGGGTGGGATAGCGCAGATAACCAAAGCACTTTCCAATGAGTGGGCAAGCAAAGGCATCAACGTAAATGCCATAGCTCCTGGCTACATGGCTACAAAAATGAATACTGGTATTTTACAGGACGAGAAGCGCAACGCTTCCATTACTGCCCGTATTCCGATAGGCCGCTGGGGCACTCCGGACGATTTAAAAGGGATTGTTGTTTTTCTGGCTTCCCACGCTTCTGATTATTTGAGCGGAGCAGTCATCCCCGTGGACGGTGGCTATCTTGGCTGCTGAAAAAGCGTATTGTAACGGGTAAAAGTTTACGACTATAACGAGAATAAATTCATAATAAAGGGGAGAATTTGTATGAAAAAGACAATTCATAAGCGCCTCCTGACTCTTACTTCCATTATCCTCATCAGCGCTATACTGGCTGGGTGCAATTCTGGTAGTGGCGTTTCCAGTGTGGTACATTCTTCCGAAGATAGTACATCGGCTTCAAGTAAAGTTTCAGTTGCAAGCGGTACAGCTTCCACAGGCAAACCACTCAAAATTGGTATTTCTTTGCCGAACATGACGAACGC
>DHDG01000056.1:5081-13007 GCA_002399265.1 Firmicutes bacterium UBA4882
CCTTTGCCGAACATGACGAACGTTTTCTTTTTACAGGTTCGTGATGGCATGAAGGCTGCACTGAAGGATTCCAAGGACGAAATGGTTGTCATGGACTCAAACGGCGACCAGAATAAGCAGATGAATGATGTAATGGATATGATAAACCAGGGCTGCAATGTCATTGGTCTTTCCCCCATTAACTCAGATGGTGTACGCGCTACGCTGGAAACCTGCCAAAAAGCTGGAGTCCCGGTTATCGCTTTCAACGTGGGCGTTGCCAAGTCTGCCAAGTCTCTTGTGGCTTCTACCATTGTTTCCGACAACGAAAAGTCCGGTCACCTCTGCGCACAAGCACTTGCTAAAGCTTTAGGTGGTAAAGGCAAGGTTGCTGAAATTACTTTCAGTACGACAACTACCTGTTATCAGCGTCAAAAGGGCTTTGAAGATGAAATAAAAGCTAATTATCCGAACATCAAAATTCTTATTAACAAAGATGTTGAAAAGGCTACCTCTGATTATTCTCAACCTATCATGGTTGACTTCATCAACGCTTATCCAGATCTGGACGGTGTATTCTGCATTAACGATCCTACGGCCCGCGGTGCTATTGCTGCTCTGAAGGAAGCCAATAAGATCAAAAGTGTAAAGGTCGTTTCCGTCGATGGTTCCGATGAAGGCAAGAGCTTCATCCGTGCGGGCGAAATGGTCGCTTCCGCTGCACAGGAGCCGACGACAATCGGAGCCAAAACAATTGAGACGGCTTACAATTTGCTGGCTGGCAAGACAGTTGAAAAGGATGTCATCATTCCTATGCACATCATTGACTCCTCCAACGTTGGCGCTGCCACAAAGTAATTCTACTGTATTTACAATGAAACGGCTAAAGGACGGGCAGAGCTCCTGCTCTGCCTTGTCCTTTCTATTTTTTCAGATTCCCTAAATCGGGATGTAAAGGAGTAAATTAATGCAAAGCGAGTACATCTTAGAGATGGAAGACATCAAAAAATCATTCGTTTCAAATAAGGTGCTTGACGGCGTCAGCATTGCTATAAAGCCGGGTGAAGTACGCGCGCTGATGGGTGAGAATGGCGCGGGAAAATCCACGCTGATGAAAATTTTGGGCGGTATCTATCACGCGGACACCGGCCTTATCAAAATAAACGGTGAACCGGTTGTCATCAATACCGTAGATGATGCACGTCGCTATGGTATAAGCTTCATTCATCAGGAGATCAGCAATGTGCCCAGTATGAATTTGGCAGAAAACTTCTTTCTCGGCCGCGAACCGAAAAAGAAAAATCACCTGGTAGACACAAAGAAGATGCATGAAGAAACACGTAAGGCGCTGGATGTTCTTGGAATTCGTTTAGAAACGACGCGCCTAATTCAAGGACTTTCCATCGCACAGCAACAAATGCTTGAGATTGCACGTGCTATCAATGAGAACGCCCGCATTATTATCATGGATGAACCAACTGCTTCTCTGGCTAACGATGAGGTTTCAGACCTGTTTAATCAGATACGTCGGCTCAAAGAAAAGAATGTAGCTATTCTTTATATTTCGCATCGTTTGGAGGAAACATTCCAGATTTGTGACACAGTAACGGTGTTGCGTGATGGTCAATTCATCGGGACGAAAAACACGGCTGAAACAAATGATAAGGAACTTATCAGTATGATGGTAGGTCGTGAGTTTAAAGATATGTACGGTAATGAGCGTGCAGTTGGCGGCGATGTTGTTATGGAAGTTGAGCATCTTTCCAGTGCTTATGTAAAAGATGTAACTTTCACACTGCGCAAAGGTGAAATTCTCGGGCTTTCCGGTTTAGTCGGTGCGGGTCGCACCGAGACGGCACTTGCTATCTTCGGTATCGATAAGGTCACCAGTGGTACTATTAAAATGAATGGCAAACTTGTGAAGATCAAATGCCCAGAGGATGCCATTCGTGCAGGAATTGCGCTTGTACCAGAGGACAGAAAGAGCCAAGGCCTATTTTTATGTCACAGCATTGCTACAAACCTGACTTTTCAGGTACTGCGTGAGTTTATTTACCGATTACATGTTGACCGCAAAAAAGAAAAAGAGATTGTTGAAACCTATAAAACCAAGCTTTCCATCCGTATGGCGTCTATAGACCAACTGGCACAGGAACTTTCCGGTGGAAATCAGCAGAAAGTTGTAATTTCCAAGTGGCTGGCAAATAAGCCTCAGGTTATTATTATGGATGAACCAACACGTGGCATTGATGTGGGAGCTAAGGCAGAAATTTATAAACTGATGAGCGACCTGACCAAAGAAGGCGTTTCTATTATTATGATTTCGTCGGAGTTGCCTGAGATTATCAACCACTCCAGCCGTATCGCCGTAATGAGTGAAGGGCGGCTTGTAAAGATTCTGGATCCGGCTCAGGATAAGATTTCACAAGAAATCGTCATGTCCTACGCAGTCGAAGGAGGAACTGAATGATGTTCAACAAAACGACGAACGCGCCAACTGCCATAGGAACTATAAATATCAATAAGCTGGAGAACAATGCGTTGCTGGCGTGGTTTAAACGAAACCTCGGCTCCATCATCGCGCTGATGTTTATGTGTGTGGGACTGTCCCTCTTTACAAATACTTTCCTAGTGAATACCAACCTGCTCAGTGTACTGCGCAACAACTGTGTGAATTGTCTCATCGCTTTCGGTATCACGTGTGTTCTTATTGGTGGAGGTATTGACCTCTCCGTCGGCAGTGTGGCGGCTGCTTCGGGCGTATTGGCCGTGCGTATGGCTAACATGAAAATGGGTGGTTCAGCCTGGGTACAGATCGCATTCATAATTTTTATCGCGTTGCTTTTCGGCGCAGCGGTCGGACTGTTTAACGGTTATGTCATTTCACACACAACATTACCGCCTTTTATTGTTACTCTTTCTGTACAGATCATCATTCGTGGTGTCAGTTATATTATGACGGGCGGCCAACCTACGCAGTGTAGCAATGAAGCTTTTAACAATCTTGGAACAGGCTACTGGTTGGGCCTGCCTATCCCCGTGTGGATTGTTATCTTCGCATTAATTATTCTGTTCTTCATTATGAACCGCACCACATTCGGTCGCCATGTGTATGCAGTAGGTGGTAATAAGGAAGCTGCCAGGTATGCCGGTGTAAGCGTAAAGTCAGTGCAGATGCGCAACTTCATGATCAGCGGCATTATGGCTGCGTTGGCCGGAGTCGTTCTGGCATCCCGTCTGTACTCGGGGCAACCGAATGTCGGTGAAGGATTTGAACGTGACGCCATCTCGGCCTCAGTTCTCGGTGGTACAAGCTTTAACGGAGGTATTGGTACACTCAGTGGTACCGTCATCGGTGCCATGATTATTGGTGTGATGAACAATGGCATGAATCTGCTGCGCATTGATACATATTGGCAATACGTGGTTAAAGGCTGCATTATTCTCGGCGCCGTTTACATTGACTTCTTGAAGAAAGCACGTTCCCTCAAAAAGTAAAGAAGAGGAAAATAAATGAACTGTTTGGAATTGGAAAAAATGGCCGTTACGGTACGGCGTGATATTCTGACGATGATCTGCAGTGCTGGCAGCGGCCACCCGGGAGGCTCGCTCTCAATGGTAGAGTTACTTGTGGCAACCTACTGTACTCAAATGCATGTGGATCCGAAGCACCCTGATGCGCCGGAACGCGACCGCTTCGTGCTCAGCAAAGGCCACGCAGCGCCGTGTTACTATGCAGTTCTGGGTGAGCTTGGCTTCTTTGATAAGGCGGAGTTCAAAAATTTCCGCCAGCTGCACAGTATCCTGCAGGGCCACCCAGACGTTAAGAAGGTACCAGGTATAGACGCTTCCACTGGTTCGTTGGGGCAGGGAGTGTCGATTGCGGTCGGTATGGCGCTGGGTGCAAAAGCCGCGGGGAAAAATATGAAGGTCTATACCATCCTCGGCGACGGAGAACTGCAGGAAGGACAGGTTTGCGAGGCCTGCACCGCTGCAGCCCATTATAAGCTGGACAACCTTACGGTTATGATTGATAATAATGGCTTGCAGATTGACGGAACAAATGACGAGGTAATGTCGTTAGGCAATCTCCATACGCGGTTTGAAACCTTTGGCCTTAATGTTATCGAATTACCGGACGGAAATGATATGCAGGCTGTGGTGTACGCGCTTGCACTGCCCACTATTCCGGGAAAGCCTAAGTGCATTCTGGCTCACACCACGAAGGGAAAGGGCGTTTCCTTCATGGAAAATCAGGTTAGCTGGCACGGTAGAGCACCGTCGGCCGAAGAACTGAAGGTAGCGTTGAAGGAACTGGGTGATGGAAAAATTGAGTGAGATGAAAGCAATTCGCGCCGCTTACGGTGAAGCGCTCGTGGCACTTGGCGCAGAAAATAAAAGGGTCGTTGTACTGGATGCAGACCTTTCGCACGCCACCATGACGCTAAATTTTTCCCGCCAATACCCAAAACGATTTTTCAATGCCGGCATTGCCGAGGCCAACATGGTCTGCATGGCAGCCGGACTTTCCACTATGGGCTTTGTACCTTTCTGCAGTAGCTTCGCCATATTTGGCGCAGGCCGCGCCTACGAACAGGTGCGCAACAGTGTCGCTTATCCCCATTTTAACGTAAAGCTGGCCATGACACATGCTGGTATCACACTTGGCGAGGATGGCGGCAGTCATCAGGCCATTGAGGACATGGCTTTAATGCGCGTTATCCCGGGAATGACGGTTGTTGTTCCTTGTGATGCCAATGAGACGAAAAAAGCGGTGTTTGCTGCTGCAACCATAAACGGTCCCGTATACCTGCGTTTAGCCCGTCCGGCTACACGCGTGTTTGAACAAAATATGTCTTTCACCCTCGGCAAAGCTAACGTGATGCGCAGCGGCACGGATATTGTACTATTCGCATGCGGCATTATGGTCGCTACGGCAATGGAATGTGCCGCAGCGCTGTCTCAGCACGGCATTTCCGTCGCAGTTGTCAACATCCACACGGTAAAACCAATCGACCGCGTCTGTGTACTCAAGTGGGCACAGCGCTGTAAACGCGTTGTCACAATGGAGGAACATAGCGTCATCGGCGGCCTTGGCGATGCAGTGAGCGATGTGCTACTGGGCAACGGCAACTTCGCGTTCACGAAAATCGGCGTGCAGGACCGCTTTGGTCAATCCGGTAAACCGGAAATGCTGCTAGCAGAGTACGGCCTCGACACGGCCGGCTCGCTTGCACGGATAAAAACTCTACTAGGCTGAACGCCACAACAAATAACATAAAGAGGAGAATTTTAACCATGAGAATCGCATTGATTAATGAGAACAGCCAAGCCCCCAAGAATGAGCTTATCTGCAGTACACTGAAAAAAGTTGTTGAACCAATGGGCCACACCGTAGATAATTACGGTATGTATTCCGGTACTGACAAAGAATGGTTAACCTACGTGCAGAACGGCATTTTGGCTTCTGTCCTGCTTAACAGCGGAGCGGCGGATTACGTCGTTACAGGCTGCGGTACAGGCGAGGGTGCCATGCTGGCGCTGAACAGCTTCCCGGGTATCATCTGTGGCCATATTGAGAATCCGACGGATGCCTACACATTCGCGCAGATCAACGACGGAAACGCTATTTCCATGCCCTTTGCCGAAGGCTTCGGCTGGGCGGCTGAGTGCAACTTGGAATATTGCTTCGAAAAACTGTTCGGCTTTGGTAGCGGTAACGGTTATCCGCCAGAAAAGCGCGAGGTAGAGCGACAAAACAAAAAGATTCTGGACGCCGTGCGTGCTAACAATATGCACGACCTTATCACCTGTCTTAAAGGTATCGACCCGGTACTCGTTAGAGGGGCGCTTGACGGCCGACACTTTAAAGAGTTGTTTTACACGAACGTGAAAAACGAGAAAATCAAAGCGTATGTAAAGAGCATTGTTGGCGAATAAACAATGCATCCGTGAACCTTTAAAAGTAGGCTTTGTCTATCATGAGAAAAGATATTATTTGGTCAGAAAGCCAATGGTACTCTTTATCGTGCAGAACGAAGGCCCGCTTGACAAAGTTCAGAACAAATTTATTTATTCAGAGGAAAAGCAAGACCTGAAAAGTCCAACGTTCACTGATATGACTCCCAGCGCAAGCGGACTTTATAATATTGGACTTGACTTTTCGACTACGGTTACCGATAATATGTCCGGTGTTGATCCTTTGTTCATTTCCGTTACTATGGGTGGACAGCCTGTAACAGATTATCAGTATGACAGCAAAACCGGAAAACTGACATTTAAATGTACTGGATTGGAAGATAAAAAATCGTACACGGGTAATTGCTAAAGCTTCTGACACAAGAGGAAATGAAGCAGTACCCTATATCGACAATACTTACGCTGTTGATCTTTCGCCAGATACAGGGCCTCCTACTATCAGCCAGGTAACTCCAGTAAAGGAGTCACGGTCCAGATTCCAAGTCCACAAATTACATTAGAACGCTCAATTCACATTCCAAAATTCATCGATTGCAGCTAATAAAGATGGTTCTTTAACAGCCATAAAAGCTGGGAAAGAGCATGTGACGGCCCAGTTCAAAGGACATAGTGCTGATGCCACTATCCAGATTGGGAAAAAGCCGAACCACATGATATGAATCCTCCGAAAACATAACTTTCCTATTCATCTGATACAACCCACGGTATAAGTGTTAGCGGAACCCACACGTTTAAGATTACCAGCAAAGATGGAAAAAGCCCACGTTTGTGCTTGGAACTCCCTTTGTATTCCAGGTAAAGCTGATAAAGCAGCAAGGAAATGATTATTTCTGCCAGGTCATTCCTATTGGAGTCGTTGGACAACAGGCTGGCGTGTACGTAGATGGCGAAGGCAGACTCTTGGTCCTCACGGTGGGTAAATCTAAAACTGTCGTAATCAGCGAAACAACAACACCATTTAGCGTTAAAAAAGGCAACGCATATCAATTTAAACTGACAGCACAGTCTAAACCTAAATTTGTGGCCGGTTCCAAGAGCTTCACTGTTTACTTTGTGAAGCAAGTTGGAAACAACTGATTCTTCAAAGTTAAAGCTGTAGGCAAGACAAAAGCCGCCTGCGGGTTCCATATCAATAGCCAGAAAACGCCTTTCGTAATAGCCCACATCCAGTAATTCGCCTATAAAAATTGCTACTGCGAATTAACAATGCAGCAGTAGGAGAATTCGCCTTGAGATGGCTTGATAGCCTAATCAAGGCGCATTTTGTATATGAAAATTTGTCTTGCTTTATCCCAGACGCTCTGAAATTTTGTTCTGTAATTTTTTCCAGCTTTGGACTGTCAGATGCCTACATCCCGGCTGCACGTTGTTTGTAAAAGTACAGCGCCCTTTATACCATACGGAGAATGTACCAGATGCTGACGCCCCTTCAACGTCGCACATGGGGTTATCTCCGCAATGGAAGGTTTCGGATGCAGGCAGTCCGGCCCTTCGCAGAGCATATTGAAAGATCCTTGGATGCGGTTTCCGAAAAGTAGTTTCGCTGGATGTAATGATGGGGTCAAAGCTGTTTCCCGGTAACCGTCAAATAGGTTGGCGTATCGAAAGATGCAGCAAAAAGTGAGAGAATACTTCTCATGGGGAACAAAACGCTGCATGAGTATGAAACACTTGGACGCTGCAGAGTCTGAATCCGCCGCCGGCTGACTGCCGCCGGATTCCAAACAGCAATTCTTGAATTTTCGAAAAGTCCTTGACAGTACCGACATCCAGAAGCCCCAGGCACTTATCTTCAATGAAAAGCTGTGTGCCGGTCAACCCACGCTCTTTCAAACCGGTCAGAAAGGCCTTCCAGCTTTCACGGTCTTCTTTCATCCCTTCGGCAGCTCCGATCACTTCCCAGTAGCCTTCCTTATTGACGGCCAGAGCAACGAGAATGGCAATGTTTTCAAATTCACCACCCCAGTT
>DHDG01000056.1:13263-13401 GCA_002399265.1 Firmicutes bacterium UBA4882
TTGAGGTAGATACCATCCAGATAAACGTAGGGATAATGCCCTTTCAGAGGTCTTGCACGCCACTTGTCGATATGGAGATAGACTTTCTTGTTTAGTTTGCTGATCGTACCCGGCAACACTTTCGTGCCCCACAGGGCT
>DHDG01000043.1:0-7533 GCA_002399265.1 Firmicutes bacterium UBA4882
ATGAAGAGCGCCATCAATTTAGGTTTTATGGCTTTACTTAGCATGATTAGCGATGGCAGTGACAAGGTGGTAACCCCCATCATGAAGGCTAAAACGACGCCAAGTTGTGCTCCTTTGGCAAGTAGGGCTTCTGCAATTGGAATAGTACCGAAAATATCGGCATAAATGGGAATCCCAATTATCGTTGCCAAAGGAACAGCCAATGGATTACCGGTTCCTAAAACTTTTACAATCCATTCTTGCGGAATCCAGTTATGGATAACAGCCCCTATTCCGACACCCACCAATATATATGGAAATACTTTTTTGAATGTGTCAATTACCTGTTCTTTGGCGAAAACCAATCGGTCATGTCTTGTCAAGTCAGGAGCTTCAATGTCTACATTTCCTCCTCTGGAAATAAACCCCTCGACGTATTTTTCCATATGCATTTTTTCAATCATGGTACCGCCGGCAATGGCTATAACCAGACCAAGCACCACATAAAGAATGGCTACCTCTATTCCAAAAATGCTCATCAAAAGAACCAACGATCCTAAATCAACCATAGGAGAAGAAATAAGAAACGAAAAGGTTACCCCTAACGGTAGCCCCGCACTAGTAAAGCCCATAAACAGCGGAATGGACGAACAGGAACAAAACGGCGTCACTGTTCCCAACAAAGCAGCGACGGTATTCGCGCCAATTCCATGAAAGCGTCCCAGTATTTTTTTGGTCCTTTCCGGTGGAAAGTAGCTCTGAATATAAGAAATAATGTAAATCAAGACGCAAAGCAAAAGCGTAATCTTGATCGTATCATAGATAAAAAACTGTGCGCTGGCCACCCATCGATTACCGGTATCCAGCCCCAAAGCCGATAACCCGCTGCCTATCACATCATTGAGCCAACTCATGCCGAGTATTTGGTTCTGAAAAAAATCCCAAACAGATCTTAATACTTGCATTGTGGTAAACCCTCTCTTTCACAATTGGATAATCATATCTAAAATATCTTGATATATAGTATCTGTAAAAAGCCATTTATATAAGATAAATGGCTTTTTACAGATAGCAAATACTTTCTTCAGTCATTCCACTTGAGCGTGATGAGCGCCCTCAAAAGCGCCATAGCTTCTCCGCTACCCTTTTCGCTTATTTTATAGTACGTCCATTTGCCCTCTGGCCTGCTGTCCACGATCCCAGACTCACAGAGAATTTTCATGTGATAGGACAGCGAAGACTGCGGCATATCAAGCTGTTCTTTCAGCACACAGGCACATTTTTCACCGCCCCGAAGTAACTCAAGGATACGTAGCCGCTTTTCATCGCAGAAGGCTTTGAATACCTTTACTTGGTCATCATATGTGGTTACTATGTCCTCACCTCAAATCCAAAATACCTGATATGCTATAGCATATGTTTTAAATCCAAAGTTGTCAATGTGAACGACATAAAAAACACCACTCTGTTAACGATACAAACAGTTGATCAATAACAGAGTGGCCATATGGTGGAGGCGAGGGGAGTCGAACCCCTGTCCGAAAAGATGTTGTGAACCGTTTCTCCGAGCGCAGCCGGTGTTTTAAATTTCGCCTCTGAAGCCTCCCACGGCAAAGTCTCCGTCAGCTATCTCGATAATCTTAGCTACTGTCTCCGAGAATTGACAGCAGAGCGTCCTGGTTTAAGTGACGCCCGCACCGGTCTCCCAGGTTAAGGCCGGATTGGACGGCTGCTATTTAAGCAGCGTAAGCGTAGTTATTATTGGCGTCTAATTGACGCTGCCGCCTATTTAACGAGGCCTGCGACAACCTCGGCTCGCTTCGGCGCACCTCATTCTCCCCGTCGAAACCAGTACGCCCCCATATTTAATTATCAATTAAGTGCCGCGCCTTACGTACCGCGCCTAACGTACCGCGCCGCTATTCTTTCCCTCGAAATGCACGTTCCACTTCACGCTTGGCATCCCGGGCCGCCAGATCCTCGCGCTTGTCATACAGTCTCTTTCCCTTTGCCAGTGCCAACTCGACTTTGACCTTTCCCCGTTTGAGGTAGAAGCGCAGCGGGACCAAGGTCAGTCCTTTCTCCCGGGTCTTCCCGTATAAGCGCCGGATTTCCTCCTTATGCAGAAGTAATTTGCGCGGCCGCAACGGGTCTAGATTAAAGCGGTTGCCAAAATCATAAGGAGATATATGCATATTATACAACAGCATCTCGTTATGCTCAACCCTGGCAAAAGCATCATTTAAACTGCCTTTTCCCTGACGCAATGACTTAACTTCCGTCCCTGCCAGCGCAATCCCAGCCTCGTAAGTTTCAATGATAAAATATTCATGGCGGGCTTGGCGATTGACGACAATATTCTTTTCGCCATTGTTGCGCTCGCTATCAGCAGGCATCGGGTTCACCTCTTGCGTCATGGTTCCGGAATTCTGGGGCAATATATAATTTTATCTCCTAATGCGGTTTTTGTCAAGTCAGTGTCGCACTTTGTGTCGTTCAGCAATCGCACTTTGATCGGGGCGATCGTGGCATTTGTAATACTGTGCCACCAAACCCTGTCAAATGGCCTTAACCTGTAGCAGTAATTAATGATTTCTGATACTATTATAATAACAGTATGATAGCACCTTGAGAGTGTCTTGGCCGCACCACCCTAGCAGCACTTGTATCGGCAATTAATATGATCCGGGAGGAATGCCATATGAAAGATGCCATACTCGCGGCACCCCCCCGCTTTTTCAAAAACCTGTTGCTTGATGAGTTCCAATCCGAGGCCATTTGGCACCTGCAACGCAATACCTCCACACTGGTCAGTGCACCGACCGGAACCGGCAAAACAGTCATTGCCGACTTTTTGGTGGATGCGTGTATCAAGTCAGGAAAACGCATCGCCTACACCGCGCCTGTCAAAGCACTGGTCAATCAAAAGTTCCGCAATTACGCGCAAATGGTCGGCCGCAATCAAGTGGGCATTCTGACTGGCGACTTATCCGAAAATCCAGATGCCCCCGTTTTGCTGATGACCACGGAAGTATTCCGCAATATGCTGGTGTCTGGCGCGCCCACTCTCAAGAAGATTGCCTGGGTCGTCTTTGACGAGATCCATTATCTTGATCATGCACAGCGCGGTACAGTTTGGGAAGAAGCCATCATGCTGATGCCCCCTGCCATGAAACTCCTGGGCTTATCGGCGACTGTGCCGAATGCCTCCGAAATTGCAGACTGGATCGAAAGCGTGCACAAAGCTCCCGTGGCCGTTGTCAGTCATACCGAACGCGCCGTACCGTTGGAACATCTTTATTATAACCGCATGTGCGGGACGATCAAGCCCGAGAAACTTATGTATGCCCGGACTTCCTCGGTGCTCGCCCATAAAGGGTTGGATATCAAGGCTGGTTTCCTGTCTCAGCGAGATTTGGATGGCCTGCGTAGTGACCGTGATCTGGGCTTCCAGGATGATTCCAATCACTTGGATATGGTGCGCTACGTCGCCGCCAATCGCTTATTCCCCTGCCTCTATTTTGTGATGAGCCGCAGGGGATGCGAAGAAAAGGCCCACCAACTGGCCGCCAAGGCTGATTACCTCCGGCCCCGCGAAAAAGAAGCGGTCAGAGTGGCCATCAAACAAGAGCTGACTGCCATGGCTTTGCGCCCCGACAGCATTCCCCGCTTCGCGCAGGTGAGCGAAATGTGGCGGCGCGGCATTGCTTTTCACCACGCGGGTATGCTGCCGGCCACCAAACAGATTGTCGAAACCTTACTGGAACGCAAGCTCCTGCGCGTGCTTTACGCCACCGAGACCTTTGCGGTCGGCGTCAATATGCCTGTGCGCACGGTCTGTTTCGACTCACTAAAAAAGTATGACGGCCGCGAAGTGCGTTATCTCACGCAAGGCGAATACTTTCAGATGGCGGGGCGTGCCGGTCGGCGCGGTTTTGACCGCCAGGGCACCGTCCTGATCGCCGCTGATTTTGGTGCTTTCAGTCAGCAGGAGCAGCCTCCCATATGGGATGAGCAAAAACTTGAGCCGATTAACAGCAAAATACAGTTGTCCTTCAATTTTGTGGCCAACCTGGCCGCTCGCTGGCCGAATGATAGAATCACGGCACTGTTATCCCATTCGCTGGCTGGCTTTCAGAACTCGGAAAACACCTCTGTATTTCGGGATTTTGATCAAAAAAGGGAAATTCTGCGTCGTCTGGATTACCTGAACGATGACGGATTACTGCCGCGCGGTGAGGTTTGCCGGCACTTGCATGTTCAGGAAATCCTCATTACCGAATTGATTTTCGATGGCGTTTTGGCGGACATGGATACCGAGACGCTGGCGGGTTTTGCCGCAGCGCTGGTTTATGAACCACGACCGGCGGAGACGGCCTTTCCATTTGTGCCTCCGCGCTGGCTGGCCGCGGCCGACATAGCCTTGGCTAGGGTTAACCAGCGTCTGGATGGTTTCGCCGAGATCAAGCCGGAGATTTATCCGGCAATCACGCCACTCATCCGCGCTTGGGTGCAGGGACGTTCCCTCAACCGAATCCTGCGGGACTTTCCCATGTCGCCAGGCGATTTTGTCACCGCCTGCCGCCGTGCGATCGACCTGCTGCGGCAGATCAGCGACGCCATTCAAGCCCTTGACCGCGCAAGCGTCCCGGCCCACACCGAGAACGCCAATGATACTGACATGCCGCAGAAGATCAAGGAGGCCATCACAGCTCTAGATCGCCATGTGGTTTCGGTAAAACTTTAATACTATGAAAAGGATTCAGCAAAAGAGTTAAGAATAGTAATTGGAATCGTCATAAGAAGAATGTCATCAGAACATCGAGAGGTTACCGTTAAATAGCTAAATAGTTATGCAGGAGGTTTTTCCATTGAG
This sequence comes from Firmicutes bacterium UBA4882, assembly GCA_002399265.1. Classification (GTDB taxonomy): domain Bacteria; phylum Bacillota; class UBA4882; order UBA4882; family UBA4882; genus UBA4882. Next base: position 4,856 of record DHDG01000043.1, read on the forward strand.
CGATCTTCCCTTCCGGGTGCGATTTGCGCCCAGCCCAACCGGTTTTCTGCACATTGGCGGCGCTAGAACTGCCATCTATGACTGGCTACTCGCCAGGTCGACTGGCGGCCAGTTTATTCTGCGTATCGAGGATACTGACCGTACCCGCTTTGTCGCAGAGTCACTCCAGGACATTATGGACAGCCTGAAATGGCTCGGTCTGGACTGGGATGAAGGACCCGGTGCTCGCGGTACGGACGAAAAAGCCGGCTATGGCAGCGACCCCACGGCGCATGGACCATACGGTCCCTATTTCCAATCGGAGCGTCTGGATTTGTATCACAAATATGCCCGGCAGCTGATCGCGGATGGCCACGCCTATTACTGCTTCTGCAGTTCGGAAAGGCTGAATGCCGTACGGACCGCCCAGGAAGCTGCCAAACAACCGCCTGGATATGACCGTCACTGCCGCACCCTCTCACCGGAAGAGGTCCAAAGCCGGTTTGATGCTGGCGAAAAAGCGGTGGTGCGCTTCAAGATGCCTCTTAAGGGGACAACCGAAGTCTATGACGAACTGCGCGGCAAGCTCTCCTTTGAGAACCGCACGCTCGATGATCATATTCTCCTCAAATCCGACGGCTTCCCGACTTATCACTTGGCGGTCGTTGTTGATGATCATCTAATGAAGATTACGCACGCTGTTCGGGGCGAAGAATGGATCGCCAGCTTCCCGCGTCACGTCCTGCTTTATCAGGCGCTTGGATGGGAGCTGCCGAAATTCGTGCATCTGCCCATTTTCTTAGCACCTTCTGGCGGCGGTAAGCTGAGCAAGAGACATGGTGCCACCGGTCTCAAAGAGTATCGCGACAAAGGATATTTGCCAGAAGCGCTGTTCAACTTCCTGCTGCTACTTGGCTGGCATCCCTCGGACGAGCAGGAACTGTTCACGGCGGAAGAAGCGCTGAAAGTCTTTACAGTCGATCGCATCAACAAATCGCCGGTGGCTTTTTCCACTGACAAGCTGGATTGGTTCAATGGCGTTTATATCAGGAAAATGGACCCGCGTGAGCTCTCCAAGCGGTGCCTGCCATTCCTGCAGGAAAGCGGACTGCTGCCGGATCCTTGCCCTCCCGAGCGTTTTGAGTACTTAGTGAAGATCATCCCGCTCGTGCAGGAAAGGTTGAAATGGCTGACCGAAATCAGCGAGCTGGTCGACTTCTTCCTCAATGAGGATATCGCGGTGCCGAAAAAAGAACTTCTGGTGCAGAAAAAATCTACTCCGGAAGAGACCCACGTAATATTGCAGCGCAGTCGCGCTGCATTGGCGGAACTGAGTGAGTTCAGCCATGACGCAATGGAGCAGGCTTTACGCAGCCTGGCGGAGACAATGGGTATCAAGGCCGGCCAGGTATTTATGCCCCTCAGGGTCGCGATTACAGGGCGCACAGCGACGCCGGGCATCTTTGAAACAATGGACGCTCTCGGCAAAGAACGCGTCCTCAAGCGCCTTGACCAGGCCATCACAGTCCTCAATTAAACCAGCGAAAAACGAAAATAGCAAGATTTCTATTGAGAAAAGCGGGATTTCCACCCCGCTTTTTTTGTTGCTCTATTTGGGGACTGGTTCCATTTTGGGACGGACTTATTTGTAACAACCTCCGCGCTCTATCAATAATCCTCGTTCGAACATCCCAAAATCACTGCATCGCCTAATCGGACTGACTGTTGGCACATTGGGCAGACCGCGATATCTTCCGGATCAAGACTATCCAATTGGAACATATCGCCACATGACTGGCACTTGGCCTGATACTCGGCGTTGTCCGCCTGTTCCAGCATGCTTTCCGGAAGCCCCAGGTTGGGTAAATGTATGACCATCACGGGCACTCCTTTTTAACATTGTCGGTGTTCCATGGGCATCCTCTCGGTGCCTTTGCCTTTTAACATCCCCAATGTTGATGCTTTAAATGTACCTGACATGCGCCGCGTCGCGCCCGTCGCGTTGCGCCCATCGACCGCGCCGCTCCCGAAATCGAACTGCTCCATCCGGCTTCGCTACTAACAAATCCTCGGAATCGGCTCTCCCGCCAGCATTGGCAGTGGACGATACCCACCGGCGGTCGTTTTCAGCACGACCTGCCCGACCTGTCGCCCTGCGCCTTGCCACCCTGCGCCTCCGTCCCACCGTTGTGCCCTGCCGCTGACCTCACCAATGATCGCGGCCTTGCGTCCAGCCGGCAGCCGGCGTAAGGTTTCCAACGCTTTCGATGCCAATGGCGCAGGCAGGAATATGACCACCCGCCCCTCACAGGCCAGATAAAGCGGATCCAGCCCAAGTAGCTGGCAAATACTATCAACTTCACTGCTAACAGGGATGCTTTGCTCATTGATCAACATCGATACCGCCGATTGTCTGGCGATTTCATTCAAAACCGTCGCTAATCCGCCCCGGGTAGGATCGCGCATCACATGGATTTCAGGACAGGCGTTCAGTAAAGCATTAGTGAGTGCTCGTAACGGATTGACATCGCTTTCGATTCTGCCGCGAAAGGACATTTCCCCGCGGGCGAGCAATACCGCCGCGCCATGCTGCCCAACGGTTCCCGAAACGATAATGGCATCCCCCGGTCTCGCCATACTGGCACTGATTTTGCGTCCGGGAGGGATTTTCCCGATGCCCGCCGTGTTGATATACAGCC
>DHDG01000043.1:7676-12040 GCA_002399265.1 Firmicutes bacterium UBA4882
CCGCCGTGTTGATATACAGCCCGTCGGCACCGCCTTTCTCAACTACCTTGGTGTCGCCCGCCACTACTTGCACTCCCGATTCCAGCGCCGCTTCTTTCATTGAATCCACAACATCGTGCAGACGCCTTGTTTCAAAGCCTTCTTCGATGATAAACCCGGCGGACAGAAAGGCTGGCACAGCCCCCGCCACACATAAATCATTGACTGTTCCGCAAACCGCCAGGCGCCCGATGTCACCGCCCGGAAAGAATAGCGGCTTGACGACGAAAGAATCCGTTGTAAAACACCAGTCGCAGTAAGAATCGCGCAATCTGGCAGCATCATCCATTTCCGCCAGGATCGGATTGCCCAGTTTCGACATGAACACACGATCAATAAGTTGATGGGTCAATTCTCCTCCGCTACCATGGGATAACGAAATCAGGGACAACACGACTCCCTCCCTTTCCATACCTGTAATAGGCGGCACAAGAACCTTCACTGGAAACCATGCATGGTCCAACAGGATGCTCCGGCCGACACGCCAACCCGAACAGTGGACAGTCTGTCGGTTTGAGCCTGCCTGCCAACACACTGCCGCAACTGCAACCGGCTGGATCCGGCACATCCCTGAAGGGAATTTTAAAGCGCACCGCTGCGTTGCGGTTGAGATACTGTTCCTTCAACTTCAAACCCGACTTTTCGATTTCCCCCAACCCGCGCCAAAAGGCAGCGCCCGGCTCAAAGTATTTTGCCACCAAACCTTGCGCCTTCATGTTTCCGAGCGGACTGACTGCCTTCGGATAGGCATTGATCACCTGATAATGATCATTGGCAACCAACGTGACCAACAGCAGCAATGCGCCAATGATCTCCTCCGGCGCAAATCCGCCGATTACAACCGGCATGGCATATTCCTGCGGCAAGAAAGCATAAGGCTCCATGCCGATAATAGTACTCACATGACCAGGTGCCAGGAAGCCATCGACCTCCAGATTTCCTGATTGGGCCATTTTCCTCAAAACGGGCGGGATTAGCCTGTGCCCTGGAAGAATGCTAAAATTGTCAATGTGGGCTGCTTCTGCTTTCTCAAGCGCCAAGGCCACCGCCGGTGCAGTTGTCTCAAACCCCACTGCCAGAAACACTATTTCGCTGCGCGGGTTTTCCTCAGCGATTTTGAGGGCATCCAGCGGCGAGTAGACGACTCTGACCCGCTCGCCGCGCCCGGCAGCAGAAGGGTCTGCCAAGGTCCGATGCCCACCCCCGGGGACGTGCATCAAATCCCCAAAAGTAGTCATGATCACTCCCGGAATACCCGCCAGTCTCAGCGCTTGATCAATGTAACCGACCGGCATGACACAGACCGGGCATCCCGGTCCGGAGATGAGTTCCAGCCTGTCCGGAAAAACGGTATCCAGACCGTGCCGGACTACGGAAGTTGTATGCGTTCCGCAGACTTCCAAGAACCGAAAACGCAAATTCGCATGCTGCCCCACCAGGTCGGTAAGCCTGTCAATCAGTTTATGAAGATGCGGCATGATTGATCAACGCCTCCCAAAGTGCCGATGCTTCCGCGCCGCCCGCCCCTGCCGGTTCTGCCGCCAGCTTGGCGATGGCACACCCGGCATGGACTAAAAGATAATCGCCCACCGCAACTGCATCAATAAAATTGGTGCTGACATCGCGGATTACGCCCAAAAAATCCATAACGACCATTTGTGGAGCAGGTGGCGCACAGGTTTGAATTTCAATGACCCGCCCCGGTATCGCCAGACACATCGTCTTCTCCCCCTTCCGGTCGGCCTAAAGTGCTTAACTGCGACGCCGCAGCGACGGGTCGGAATAGCTCACCATACTTCTGCGACGGCTGCATGGCGGCTACCAGCGCCTGGCCAAGCGCAATGCCACCGTCATTTCCGGGTATTTTTTTATTCAGCAGGATAGTGAATCCCATCCGGGCCAGCACTCGCATGGCGACTTCTCTAAGCACCGCGTTGTCAAACACGCCTCCTGCCAGAGCGACCTCATTGAGACCGGTCTCTGTCCGAATCAGCCCGCAGACTTTCCCGATCATCTCAGCCAAACCCAGGTGAAAACGGCCCGCGATCAGCGACGGACTCACACCCATCCGCAGATCTGTCAAAATAGCTCTGATCACCGGTTGCGGATCAATGATCCATGGTCCATTTGCGTCATTGGCGCTACTTGCGTCATTGGCGCCATGCTCGCGCTTGATGTCGAACGCGTAAGACCTAAAATCCAAACGCGCCAAGGTCTCCAGCTTGACGGCTGCCTCACCCTCGTACCCCACGTGATCACAAAAGCCAAGTAGCGCAGAAACCGCGTCAAACAGACGTCCGATACTGGAGGTCTTTGGTGCACCTAAGCCGAGGCAAGTCGCCGCCCAAATGAGCGACCATTGTTCCTTATTCAGCCGCCGCTTGATCTTGGCAGGCCATAAATGGTGCAGATCAGCACAACAGGTTTCCAGATATGCACCAGCCATCCGCCAAGGATTAAGTGACGCCAAATCGCCACCCGGCTGCGGAATGTAGGCCAAATGAGCGGCACGCTTATATTCTCGGGCATCCGCAATTAAAAACTCGCCGCCCCATATTTGACTATCCGCGCCATACCCCGCGCCGTCGAACGCCACCCCGATCACCTGCGTGCGTTTTTTATGCTCCGCCAGCACTGCGGCGATATGAGCATGATGGTGCTGCACCGCGATGCAAGGCAGGTCCAGTTGCCTTGCAAAAGCAGAAGAAAGATAATCGGGATGCAGATCGCAGACCGCCAGGCGTGGCTTGATTCCGGTCAGCGAAGCCAGCTGGCCGATTTCATACTGATACTGCTGCAATCCGGCGCTACTCTTTAAATCACCCAAATGGGCTGATAGAATTGCCTTGTTACCAGCCGCCAGGCAAATGACGCTTTTTTGCTCGGCGCCGCACGCCAGTAGCGGACGACTATAGACCGGGAGTTCGATTTCCCCGGGTACCATGCCCCGGCTGCGGCGAATGACCTTAGCTGTGGCTGATCCTTCTATTTGCACCACCGAATCATCGCAACGGCGCTCGATTGGCCGGTTATGGATCAGAAAAGCATCCGCAATGCCCGTCAGCTTGTTGAGGGCTTCTTTGATACTTGTGACCATTGGCTCACCGGTGCGATTCCCGCTGGTCATGACGAGCGGAGGCATGTCTTTAGTTAGCAAGAAGTGCAACGGAGTATACGCCAGCATGATACCGGTATAGCGGCTACCGACATTGACTTCTGGAGCTAGCTCGGATTCGTATCTGCTGCGCAAAAGGACGATGGGGGCTTCCGGGCCGCCGATTATCTTTGCCGCTGTGGCGCTGACGGACGCGATTTTGTTCGCCTGTGCCAGATCATGGACCATCACCGCCAGCGGGCGACTTTCTGCGCGCCCTTTGCAGCGGCGCAGACGCCTGACAGGTGCTGAATTGGTGGCCAGGCAAGCTAAGTGAAAACCGCCGATCCCTTGAACGGCGATGATTTTGCCACTCTTGAGCAGTTGGCGCGCGCGGCGGATTGCGGCGTTATCAGATGAGCCACCCCGATCACCGTCTGTACTCCCACCCCAGCCCCAGCCGCCGCTAATGATCACGCCATTGGCGTCGAGCAGTTTGACTTGTGGTCCACAATCCGGACAGGCAATTGGCTGCGCATGATGCCGCCTGCTCTCCGGATCGCGATACTCGTCGGCGCACTGCGGACATGGCGGGAATTTATCCATAGTGGTACGCGAACGATCATAAGGAACTGCCTTCACAATCGTGTACCTTGGGCCGCAACTAGTACAAGTTATAAAAGGATGCCTGAAACGCCGGTTCTTCGAGGTTGTCATTTCGCGGCGGCAGTCGCGACAAATTGCGATATCGGGCGCAACCGCAACAGCCAATGTGGCCTCCTTAATGCGGTGCTCGAGGGCTGCGATTTCCGACATAGCAGCGGCGGCACCAACCACCTTCTCCGCACTGTCGACCGCGGAGTCAACAATTTCGAATTTATCATAGCCTTTGGGTGCCGTTTGTTCCGCGACCAACTCGCCAATGGTAGCAGAAGGCGGCGGAGCGCTGCGGATACGTTCCACAGCCGACCATACTTGCGTAGGTGCGCCTTCAAGTTCCGCTTGCACCCCAGATCGATCATTGGCTACCCAGCCATTGAGTTGAAACTCTTTGGCGGTACGGTACACGAACGGACGAAAACCGACTCCCTGGACAACTCCGGTAATCGCTAACCGAACCCGGATTGTTTCCACAGACGCCCACCTCCATTGCCAAATCCCTAAATAGGCATCGCAAGGTTTTTCTGCCTTGCTAGAGAGGATACCCCATTTTAGACATAATTATCCTTTC
>DHDG01000043.1:12177-16793 GCA_002399265.1 Firmicutes bacterium UBA4882
GAACTTTGGGGACGGTTCTAAAAGTGCCTTTTTCCATTATTTGGCTTCGTGGGTGCGGTCCGATCCGTTGGGGACGGACCTATTTGGATTAAAAATTTTCATTCGGGATTTGTCCTGTATCTTGATTCGTGAGCCATTAGTAGCGTATAAAGAATACATAACGGTTGAAGGAGGAGCACCCATGAGTGAAAATCAGAATCATCACCCTGAAGAAATGGCGGCATTCTTCGATGCCCGGGCAGACGGATACGATCGCCATATGAAGAATACTGTTGCGGAATACAATCTCTTTTATGAGGCGGTGGCTAAACCGATCCTGCCAACTGAGGAGAGAATCCGCATATTGGATCTAGGTTGCGGAACCGGCTTGGAACTGAAGGAGATCATCAAAAAAACGCCGCAGGCTAGAGTAACAGGTATTGACATGTCGCGCAAGATGTTGGACTTACTGGCGGAGAAACACAAAAACAGCACAATTTTTTTGGAGTTAATTCAGGATTCATACGAGACCGTGGTGCTTTCCTCAGAGGCCTATGATTACGCCGTTTCAGTCATGTCCGTCCATCATCTGCTGCCCGATCGAAAACTGGCGCTTTATAAAAAGGTGTGGTCCGCACTCAAACCGGGCGGGCTATATATCGAAGGGGACTATGTTGTAACACCAGCCACTGAGCGGGCGCTAATGGCGGAATACCTTGAAATGCTAGATTCCGGACAGCTGACCAACACGCTGTGTCACATCGACATCCCGTTTTCGGTCACCACCCAATTTGCGCTATTACAGGAGGCTGGTTTTTGCGACATCGATGTCCAGGTTAGATTTAAAAACAATGCGGTTTTGGTGGCACTGAAACCGTTGAAACCTTAATTATCCGCCAAAAAGTCGGGGCGGTTCACATAGAGCCGCCCCCATTTTCCCACTCAAAAACATACGCATCAAAATTAGGTCTGTCCCAAAACGGATCAAAATGAGACAACTAAACCTGTCCCGAAACGCCTCGCCCAAACTGTGCCATGGATCAAAAAGGCCCAAATAGGTCTATCCCTATTTGGGTCATTTTGAGTAATATACATTTATAGTAAAATGGAACTTTTAGAACCGTCCCCAAAGTGCCAAAGGTCAGGCTTAGATTTGGAAGTGTCCGCTGTCGGCTGTTTGTGCCCCGTCGAGGTGGCTGGCATCGCAGTCTTCCACAATTACCGGTATGTCTCCGCTACAGTCAAGCACGAAAACGCAGGTGTTGGCAAATTTGCGATCCAGCTCACAAGCGCACCCGATTTCGTTAAGGTATTCGGTTAGGCGCTGAAACACGCCGCCGTGGGTTACCAGGAGCACGCTCTTTCCACCATATTGCCGCCGCAAATCCTGCAACCCTTCCCGCACCCGTGCCGCCATCTCCATACGCGTCTCCGCCTGCGGTATTTTGGCGTTCCAGGGATCTTCCTGAACTGCCTTGATCAGTTCCGGATACTCAGCGGCTGTCTGGGTTCTGGTCAGCCCCTGGAAAATACCAATATTCCGCTCACGAAAGTGCGGATCCATCACAAAAACAGCGTCCCGATGCTCATTCGCAATCGCCCGCGCCGTATCAACAGCCCGCTGCAAATCCGAGCTGACAATCACATCATAATGCTCCCCAGCCAGCCTGGCAGCGACTGCCGTCGCTTGCGCAATACCGTTCGCATTCAGGCCAATATCCAATTGCCCCATCATGCGGTGTTCTTTATTCCAGTCCGTCTCTCCATGCCGGACAACCGATAATCTCATTGAGCTGTCTCCCCCACTTCTCCGCCAGTCTCTTCTCCGCCAGTTGCTTCTCTACCGGTCGCTTCCCCGCCGCCGCCGACCATTTCGACCGTCGTGCCACTAACCAGCGCCAAATACTCCTCTAACACTTCGGCAACCCCGTCTGCATCACAATCAGCAGCGATACGCCGGGCCAACTTTTTCACTTCCGGTAGTCCGTTATTCATGACCACGGGATAACCGACACTTTTTAAGAGCTCGACATCGTTCAGATTATCCCCAAAATACATCACATCTTCCGGCCGGGCTCCGATTTGCCGCAGAATAGTTGTCAGCGCAGTCAGCTTGCTAGACCTGGCATTCGTGATTTCCAGCCACGATTTTTCCGCGCCTACTGAGACGATCACATTACATCGACCGCCACCAAACAGACACTCGGCCTCTGCACGCATTCCAAAAATCAAATCATTATCGTCGTAAACCGAAATCTGAATCGGATCCGACAGTAATTGCGACGCGATATCTGGCACGATTTCGCAGCCGTACGCTTCTGCAAAAGAGGTGTCGCGACCCACCGGTTGCGTAAACTGACGGCAGTCCATCTCCGGGCTGGCAAAAGCAATCGGATTCAGTCCCTTGTCGCAGAAGAAGCGCACAACCTCTTTGGCAACTTCTAAATCAAGATAATTGCGTTCCACAATATTGTTGCCCTTCAGAATCAAAGAACCGTTCTGCACAATTGACCACAGGCCCGATTCATTCCGTGTGCGAATTTGCTCCCTGATACGCGTAACAACTTTGAGATTAAAGCCGCTCACCAGAATAAAAGGAACCCCGGCACCAAGAACCTGCCCCACTGCCTTCGCCGTGCGTGCCGATAACACACTCTGACGTCCACCCAGCGTTCCTCCAATGTCGGACGCAATAACGCTGATATTCCTCACACGCGCACTCCCTATCCCTATTCTTATTCCGCCTTCTTATTCCGTCTGATCATTCGCAGCCGCGGCCTCATTGTTATCGCCAGTGTCCTGCCCAGTCTCGTGCACCTCACCGCTCAACCTACGAATCGCGGTAACATAATCTTCCCATCTGACCGGCGAATCATCGGTCAGCGCGAACTGGAAAGCACCTTGTCCGTCATTGACGACGAGGTGGTTGGCCAGATTCAGGTAGGCAAATTTGATATCCCTGACATTCATGCTGATTTCAACTTCCCCACCAGCGAAAGCAATGACATTTTCATCAATCGTCAAAGTCCCGGGGCCTAACTTAATCAAATTATCAGTTGATTCGATGCTGAACGCAAATGCCGGTGAACTGGTGGCATACCCACCCTGCAACGTTCCGGCTGCCAGCCTCTTCTTCAGCAAACCGTGATACTCTCTCTCGAGCAACACCCTGCCATCCTGTTCATCGATTAACTCAAGCCTGGAGTTAACCAGCCAGGAAGCACCGCATTTGTGGCATTTCAAGCCGGTTTCCGTCTCCTCCATCGTACGCACTCCGCCGCATTTCAGACAACCCCACGTCACAATATTGATCCCGCTGTGAGAGTTCAAGATCCGTCTTTCGATCGGCGGCTGATTTACAAAGTCAAAGATGCGTGCCTCAATTACTTTACGCAGACCAGATGCATTCTGATATTCCCCGGGCTGAATCATCGGGAAAAACTTCACCGTTAATTCTGTAAAGGAAGGTAGTTTAGCCCAGCGTGGAAAAGCCTCATGGGCCCCCAGCAGCGAAACGCACATAATCGGAACCTGACAGGAGTACAAGAAACGATAAACTTCATCGCCAACAAGCACCGGACCCCCGTCCCAATTGCGCTGGCCTTCCGGGAAAATGCAAACCGGCTGGCCTTCGGACAGCCACTTGCGCATCTTACGCAAAGCCGAAATGTCTCTACTCCAGCGACGTTTCGGGAATGCCCCCCACAGTGTAAATAGCACTCTGGTAATTGGTTTGCGGAACAACTCATCGGTAGCCATATAACGCACCGGTCGATTGAGAAACATACCCATCAAAAATCCATCTACATAATTAACATGATTACAGACAATGACGAAACCGCCTTCTTGCGGCACATGCTCAAGCCCTTCCGCCTTGATATTCCACAGAAACGGGAAAAGCTTGCGGCAAAGCGTCGCCGTCAGTAAAAGAATCCAGTTATAATCCACCACATCATAATAGAGTTCTTTCCAATAAGGACAGAGCAATGGCGCACTGCGGCGGTATTCCAAAAAGCGCGTGCCAAACCTGCGCTTCAGGCCAGGGTCCTCAACCAGCAATACCCAAGCCAGGAGTATCAATCCCACAGCCAGCGTTTCCAGTACCAGCGCCGTAGAATTTCTCCAAAGTCCTACACCAGTCAAAAAAACTACATAACCCCAATAAATCGGGTGGCGCACAAAGCGGTAAATATATTTATCGATCAGATAGCGCGTCGGTCCGAAGGGCCATTCTTTACCAAGAGCCGCTAAGATCAGATAACCGCGCAGAGCAACATAGGCACCAAAAAAGGTGACAATTACTCCCGGCGCTAATGCCCACCAATCCGGGATTTGCGGCAAAAAAGGATCCCAATGCTGGGAAAGCCTGATCATTACGTATGGCAATAATGCAAAGCAAAGCAGCGCCTTGAGCCAGACAACAAGTCTCTTCATAATTATTAACCTCCACCCGAGTCTTTGATGTATAGTCGCGTACCCCAAAAACGCTAACTTCTGCTTTCGGCACCCGCGGCTTTTTTCCTCCCGCGCGCTATCATTCTGCGCAAAACAGGACATCAACGGGTTTTCACGAATATATTATCTTTGAAGAATGATCTATATCGCACTGACACGGATCAACGATCTATATCGCACTG
>DHDG01000043.1:16993-22018 GCA_002399265.1 Firmicutes bacterium UBA4882
AATTATCTGCACGAAAGGACGAGTACATTGGCAATACCTTCTCCACTAAAGATAGAAGTCTCTTTTCCGAACGGTTCGACAAAAGCAGTCCCCGCCGGGACAAAGGTGTTTGATTTGCTAACTGCAGAGCAGCACCGGCAACCCGTCCCCATTGTGGGCGCTCTTGTTAACAATACCTTGCGGGAGCTGACCTATCCCGTCAGCACTGACGCCGAAATTATCCCGATCGACCTGACCAGCGAGCTCGGTGTCCGAATCTACTGGCGCAGCCTGAACCTCGTACTAATCAGGGCCGCCCGTGAAATCTACCCCGGCTGCCATGTCCTAATTGAGCACTCATTATCAAAGGGCATTTTCGGTGAGGTCATCCTTCCGAACGGCAAATACGCCGATGCCGACAGTATTGAACTCATTGAGAATCGCATGCGCCGCATTATCGCTGCCGATGAGCCAATTATCCGCGTGCCGATGTCTGTCAACGACGCCATCGCCTTATTTGAGGCCGACCAGCAGCCTGATAAAGCCAGATTGCTGAAATACAAAAAGAGCAACATCGTCAAAGTCTACCGCTGCGGATGGTTTCATGATTATTTCTACGGCTATATGGTTCCATCGACTGGTTATCTAAAAGTCTTTGAACTGCGCCATTATAATACTGGGTTCATTCTGCGCTTCCCGCGCACCGAATCTCCAACTGCGATCCAAACCTTTGTCCATTCCCCGCAGTTGGCGAAAGTATTTGGCGAATTTGAACGCTGGGGCCGGATTCTGGAAGTTGATTATCTGGCCTCCCTAAACGAAAAAATCGCGTCCGGTAAAGGCCATGAAATCGTCCGCATTGCCGAAGCTCTGCATGAGAAGAAAATGGCCGCCATCGCTGACAGCATCTCTTCCGAAAAAGAACGCCTCCGCCTGATTCTTATTGCCGGACCTTCTTCCTCGGGCAAAACCACATTTGCCCAACGGCTGATGGTGCAGCTGCGCGTCAATGGCCTGCGACCTGTTTCCATTTCAGTAGATGATTACTTTGTTAATCGGGATCGCACTCCCAAAGATGCTAACGGCGAATTTGACTTCGAATGCCTTGAGGCGATCGATCTCGATCTGTTCAACGAGCACCTCCGCGCCTTAATTGCTGGCAAACCGGTGCAGTTGCCGCGCTATAGTTTCATCAAAGGCGCTCGGGAAAAGTCGGATCGTATCCTGCAGATTACCAAAGATCAGCCGATTTTGATTGAAGGCATCCATGGCCTGAACGAGCGGCTGACTCCTTCTGTGCCCAAGCACGAAAAATTTAAGATTTATGTGAGTGCCTTAACGCAGCTAAATATGGATGAGCACAACCGCATCCCGACCACCGACAACCGGATGATCCGCAGAATTGTGCGCGATCATAGAACGCGCGGCTATTCCGCCACCAATACGATTGCGATATGGCCATCGGTGCGCCGCGGTGAAGAACGCCACATTTTCCCATTTCAAGAAGAGGCAGATGTGATGTTCAATTCGGCGCTCGTCTATGAGCTGGCCATTCTCAAATCCTATGTTGAACCGCTATTGAAACAAGTGCGCCCTGATGACCCTGCGCATGTTGAGGCTAAGCGACTCCTCAAAATGCTGCAGTACTTCGTCCCGATGGATGAAAGCGAAGTTCCCCTGAACTCCATTTTACGGGAATTTATCGGCAACAGTTGCTTTTATAAAGAACAGGCACCGCTCGCCAACTGATCTGCGGGTGACCTGTACGTGACCAGCCAGCGACTCGCATTTTGGCGAGAGAGAGCGGAGGGAGTTACATGTCCAAGCTACATTTTCACATGTCCAAACTCTATTACCGCACTTTTCAGATTACACTATGGATCGCATCCCATTTCCTGCCCTGGCGCCAGCCCAGACTGCTTGAGGGTGCCGACAGTCTGGGAAAGCTACCAGCCTTCATCAAAAGTAAAGGGATTAATCACGTCTTGATCGTGACTGATCACGGTTTGGTAGCCTTAGGCCTGATGGATGGTCTCCTTAGCGGCCTCAGCGCCGCGGGCGTCCGCTATATCATCTATGATAAGACTGTCCCCAACCCCACGATCGACAATATTGAAGAAGCTCTGACTATGTATCGGGCCAACCAGTGCGATGGGATTATTGCCTTTGGCGGCGGTTCTCCGATGGACTGCGCTAAAGGCGTCGCCGCCAGAATTGCCCGGCCGAAGAAAAGCATCCGGCAAATGAAGGGTCTGCTAAAAGTACTTGGGAAAATCCCGCCACTTACGGCCATCCCGACCACAGCTGGCACAGGCAGCGAAACGACTCTAGCCGCAGTTGTCACTAATAGCCAAACCCATGAAAAATATGCTCTCAATGATATTTCTCTGATTCCGCATTATGCGGTGCTGGACCCGCTATTGACTGTGAAACTCCCGCCCCACATTACGTCCACCACTGGTATGGATGCACTGACCCATGCCGTCGAGGCCTATATCGGCAGGAGTAATACCGCCAAAACCAGGCACTACAGCCAAGAAGCCGTCAAGCTGGTCTTCGAGAATCTCTATATCGCTTATACCGATGGGGCCAATTTGGATGCTCGCACTAAAATGCAGAAGGCCGCTTTTCTGGCCGGAGCCGCTTTTACCAGGGCTTACGTCGGTTATGCCCACGCCATCGCCCACACGCTGGGCGGCTTTTACGGCGTACCGCACGGCTTGGCCAACGCCGTCCTCCTCCCTTATATTCTGGATTACTTCGGCGCATCCGTTCACAAGCCGCTTGCCGAATTGGCGGATCTGGCCGGTATCAGCGCGCCCGGAGATTCCCTGGCGCAGAAGGCCGAGTGCTTTATCGCTGCTGTCAGGGACATGAACCGCAAAATGGACATTCCGGAAAAAATCAAAGGCATTAAGGAGCAGGATATCCCAGTCATGGCAGAACGCGCATTAAGCGAAGCCCACCCGCTCTATCCGGTGCCTAAAATCATGACGCGGCAGGAAATGATCGATATTTTTAAGCTGATTAAAGACTAGGAGGTAAGAAAATGGATCTGGAACAATTGCTTGAATACTGGCCGCTACTAGTGCCGCTTTTCCTCTTGCAGTTCATCTTGGCAGTTACGGGAATTATCAACGTCATCAGGAGAGAACCCAATGAAATCCGGGGTGGCAAAAAGTGGCCCTGGATTATTGTCTGTGTGCTTTTCGGTATCTTGGGACCACTCGTTTATTTTGTCTTTGGAAGAAAGGATCGCAGTGATGACGATGACGACGACTATAATGCCAGCCATTGAAACTCATAATCTTCAAAAGAGTTTTGGCAACCAATTGGCGGTCAATAACCTGAATCTGCATGTGCCCCGAGGGTCAGTTTTCGGTTTTTTGGGTCCTAACGGAGCTGGCAAGACTACGACCTTGCGCATGCTTACAGGGCTGGCCAGTCCGACAGCTGGTGATGCCCTTGTTTTGGGAGAGTCCATTCGAGACGATAGCCGCAATTACCTGGGCAAAATCGGGTTCCTACCCGATGTCCCCGGCTTTTATGACTGGATGCGTCCGGATGAATTTTTATCGCTGGCAGGCAGCATTTTTGGCATCGCTGGAAAAAAGCTGAAGTCCAGAGTGGCTGAAACGCTGGAGCTAACAGGACTGAAAGGCGTCAAGAAGCGCATCGGCGGATTCTCGCGTGGCATGAAGCAGCGCTTAGGTCTGGCTCAAGCTTTGATCAATGAGCCGGAGCTCGTTTTTATGGACGAGCCGACTTCCGCACTGGATCCCCTGGGCAGAAAAGAAGTGCTGGAGACGATCAGCAAATTAGCTGGTACGACAACAGTCTTTTTCTCCACGCACATCCTGAATGACGTGGAACGCGTCTGCGATACTGTCGCCATTATCAATAAGGGAGCACTAGTGACCCAACAGCGCATTCAGGATTTGCGCCAGTCCTATTCTTCCCATTTTATCTATCTGGAACTGGAGAATGGCGCGGGCGCGGCCCCCGATTTAGAAGCGCTGTCCGCTGCCGCCTCAGCAGCATCCGGGATTGAACGATACAAGGAAGGCTGGCGTATCAAACCAACCGACCTCAAAGCGGCCCAAATATCTCTGCCGCGCTTCATTGCCGAACAGGGGCTGGCGCTCCGGCGTTTTGAACTAATCGAACCTTCTCTGGAGGACATTTTTGTAGGGTTGGTGAGCCAATCATGACAGGAGCAATAGTCTTTCTAAAAAAAGAATTCCGTGAGATATTACGCACGCACAAGATTTATGTTGTTCCGTGCATCTTTCTGTTCTTCGCGATCTCAAGCCCTTTGCTCGCCAAGTTGACCCCGGAGTTGGTAAAGTCTTTGGTGCCCAATTTTGAAGTTACCTTGCCAGAGCCCAAAGCAGCCGATTCTTATCTGCAGTTGTTCAAGAATCTGAACCAGATTGGCATTTTGGCGGTAATCTTTACTTCCATCGGCCTGGTGGCTGATGAAAAAGTGCGCGGCACCGCGATTCTGATGCTCACCAAGCCAGTGCCCAAATGGTCGTTCATCATATCAAAGTTTATCGCTACATCTGCACTGGTGCTGGGCGCGCTTTTGTTGGCCTATGGTGTCTGCCTGTACTATACCCTTTTTCTCTTTAAAGACGCTATGTTTGCGATATCGGCACAGGCAATTGTCTTAGCGGTCGCATATTATCTTTTGATTATTGCCGTCACTTTGCTGGCCAGTACCATCAGCCGTTCGCTGGCTCTTTCCGGAGCATTCTCAGTCGGCGCTTTCCTGTTGCTCAGCATTCTGCCGGCGTTGCACAAATCGCTGGCGCAATACACCCCGGGTGCTTTACCGAACTTTCAGGATAAACTGCTGGCCGGTACAGCGACATTTGGCGAGGCTGTTCCCGCGCTGATGATCACACTCGCCGCCGTGGTGGTGCTACTGGTCTTGACGGTGCTGATCTTTAAGCGTCAGGAGCTTTAGGAGCTTTTGGAGCTTTGGGAGCTTTTGGAGCTTTAGAGGGTTGCGCGGCGGATGCAGTTCCTGTGTCCGCCGCG
>DHDG01000043.1:22178-24960 GCA_002399265.1 Firmicutes bacterium UBA4882
GTGTCCGCCGCGCCCTCACAATGGCGCAGGGCGACGGCGAAGTCTTCTGGCAGGGGACTTTCCAGATAGAGTTTTTCAGCGCTGAACGGCTTCGTGAAACAGATTTGGGCAGCATGGAGCGCTTGCCGCGCGATCAAGGGGGGCTCCCCCTCCTCGCTGCCCCCCTCCTCGCTGCCCCCCTCCCCGCCATACAGCGCATCACCGACAATCGGGAAACCAGCTGCTGCTAAATGCACCCGTATTTGATGGGTTCGACCGGTTTCCGGCCTAACCTTCAACAACGAATGACCCGGTTGGCCCGCGTCCGCGCCGTCACCCGCGCCCGAACCCGGATAAGCCCGCACCAATTCCCACTTTGTCACTGCTGGCTTGCCGTCCGCCCAATCAATATAGCGCTCCGCCCCTTTGGCGGGTTTCTCCCCAATCGGCCAGTCAATGCAACCCGCATCCGCAGCTACGACCCCCACCACAAGCGCCAGATAGGTTCGCTGGAACGCGCCAGCCACGATCTGCGCAGCCACCTGATCATGTGCCAGCGGATTCTTCGCGAAAACAACCAACCCCGAAGTATCTTTATCCAGACGATTGACCGGATGGCTGGCACAGCAGATGCCTTTGTCCGCCAGATAACCGGCCACGCCATTGGCCAATGTTCCGCTTTGATGACTCTTTACCGGATGCGTTACCATACCGGCCGGTTTATCCAATACCAGTAGATGCTCATCCTCATAAATAAGCGCCACCGGGAATGATTCCGGATTAACACCGGGAGAAGCCTCTGAAGGCAGGCTGAGGCTGATTGCATCCCCGTCTTCGACATAAGTGCCCACTGGAACCGCAGCCGCCCCGTTCACTGCCAAACCGCCGCAATCTTTCAGCAGCCGGAGCCCCCGGCGCGAGATCCCCAGTTCCGAGCGTAGATAGGAACCCAACCGCCGCGGAGTTGCGCTCTGCACCACGGTTGTTAAGACCAGACGCAAATTTGGGCAGTCCCGGTGCTCCCGATGCTCATCCAAAATCACTCAACCGTCCTTTGCAGGGATAATCTGACTAATCAGCGAATGAAATGAAATATACCAGCCGAATCAGAACCGAAAGGGTGCCACAGCCATGATTCGCGTTCGCATTAATCACAGGATCCTATTGATCATGCTCTTTGCTGGTGTGATGTTCGCATTGGCATCGGGTACGCGTACGACGCTATTGAGTGCGACCACGCCATCACCTGATACAGGATTACCAAATGCGCAGGAGATCATCGCCAAGATGGTTGAATCCCAGAAGAATTTGCGGGAATGGTCGGCCAATGTAGACATGCGCCTTACCATCGGCTCGCTTACCGTACCGATCTCCACCACAATTTTCTGTCGCCGTCCGGATAAAGTCGCCCTTAAGTTTATCGGCATCACCATTTATCCGCCAGGAGGATTCCTGCTGCCGGATCCTTTGCAGTTCCAGGACTCTTCGGAATATGACATGACCGTGATCGATTATACCGTTACTGGCAATGCCTTGCTATATACTTTGAATGCGCGGCCGCTCAAGGCAAATACGGATCAATATCAGTGGCAATTTATCGTTCAGGCCGGGACTTGGCTGATCACAAAAGCCTACGTCACATCCGCAACTGAAGAATCTGAAGTGCGGGTCACCTATTATCACCATAGCGCTGGATGCGTTTTGCCCCAGAAGCTCACCGGAACCGGTGTTCTGTTGTTGCGCGCTTCTCTGCCTCCCGGACCGGCACTTTGGGCTGTTAATCAAGCCGGCAAGCACGGGGTCGCTTTTGAAGTGACGCTCAGCGAATACTCGATCAACGCCGGACTGCCAAAGAATATGTTCAAATAAACGTAACTTCAAATGCATCCTCATCAGTAAATAACGGAGGGTTCGCCATGAACCGCCTGCTACGCACTTTATTGCTCATATGCACCATGCTGGCCCTGCTGATACCAATGACAACCAAGGCTCAGCAGCCCACTGAAGCCGCCTCAGCTGCCACCACCGCTGGCGCCGCCGGCGCCGCTGACACCATTCCTGTCACCGGTTATCACGGCTATTTTACCCCGGTCTGGAGCTGGGATGGCAAGCTGCTTTATACGCTGCGCGGACCGGTCGTCTTTGGTCCGGATAATGAGCCTTACATGGCTGCACCTCAGTCTCTGTTCGCATTGACACCCGACGGTCGCACCCGGAAACCGGCCCATCTGGCGAACTCCGTTTGCACCATCTCAGCTGATCAAAAAAGCATGATCATCGCTGACACGGAAGCCTGGACGATGACAAACGACCGTCCCGAGACCCTGAAATTGCTATGGGATCCCCCGTCCGGACACGTTCTGATGGAAGCCCGCTTTAGCAACTCCAGCTCCGGCGGCTTTTTGATGCTCACACGCGACGCCGCCTCCTACTGGCTCTGGCACCTGGAAAAGTCCGGCACTGTCGCCAAACAGGAACCGCTGGCCGCTGGCCTTCGCTATGCCTGGTCACCATCCGGGGAGCATTTTCTAATCGAAAGACTCGACGGGCTTTGGTGGCAGGTGGCCGGTACTTCCAAGCCGGCCCGACTGGCGGATTATAACTTTCGGTCTACAGTTCAGACATTTGCCTTTGTAAAGGATTCTCCTGCCAAGGCCTATTTCTATAACGTTGCTAATGATAAGTACTATTATGTCTGGTATGAGGCCGGTGTCCTCAAAGTTCAGGAGGGTCCGTCCGGTTACAACCCCGGCAAAGATGCCATCAAACCGGGGCCTCCAGCGACGGGACAGTACTTGCCGTC
>DHDG01000043.1:25168-32797 GCA_002399265.1 Firmicutes bacterium UBA4882
TCTTTGCTGGGGATTGCCCCTGGTGCCGCGGTAGCACTGGCTTATGACACGACACACCTTTACGCCATGACTTCCACCTACAGCCCGCCCACGCTGATCGGTGCCTTCCGGCCGGATGGGCGCATCGTCTGGAATGGCGACGGTCAGATGGCCTTCTTCAGTCATAACGGTGAGATCTACCAATATCAGCAGCGCACCGGTAAAGCCACCAGCCTTACTTCCGGTTTTGACCCGGCGATTGCCAAGCGCGATAATAGTCAAATCGCCTTCTGGAAGATGCACGGCAATCATCCGTCGCTTTTTGTCCGGGAATTAGGCAGCGGTAAGCAGAGTCTGGTTGCGACCGCCGGGGGAAAACAGCCGCTCTGGATCGGCCGTGACGAACTGGCCTATTTGGCGCTGGAGAAAGGCAACTGGCAAATCGCAACTGCAAACCTTAGGCAGGATAGCCACACTGTCTTATCACGATTTGCCTTTTATACGATTCAGCTGGCCTCCTTTCCGACCATGAAAGAGGCTCGTCTTTTTGCAGATCAGTGCCTGCCGTTCAGCGATGGCTGGCCCGTTTATATCATATCCGGCGAAGTCAATGGTGTCTACTGGTATCGCATTAGGCTTGGAATCTTTGAAGATAAAGATACCGCTGAAGGTATTCTGGCCGCGCTGAAGCCGAAACTAGACTTGATCAGAACCTGGGATGGTCATTACTATATTGCCACCGCAACCAACGTTTATGGCGCACTGTGGTACCATGAGGACAGCTCCGCGCTCCTGTTTGAATTGATGGGCACCATTTACCGTGCGGATCTAAAGAGCGGGGCAGTGACGCCGATCTGGAAGCCGCAACTGATGGCCCCGGCGATTGCCCGGGAATGCGCGCTGTCTCCGGACGGCAAACACTTGGCTTTTGTGAACGAACAGCATGAAATGTGCTTATTGAATATCGGAACTGGCTCGGTTGAGGTGATCGGCCGCATTAAGCAATTCTGAGACCGCATTCTAAGACCGCCCGCAGCGTCAGGCACTTATAGGGGGAAATGGTATGCCAGCTTATGACAATGATCATGATCAACTGAGGCAGTCTCTGGTGCTTCCGCGCCGGACGGCTGTCATGGCCGCCGCCCTCATACTGCTGATGCTACTGGGCCTAAGCTCCCTCATCTGGCAACCATCAGGTGCGGCGGAAGCTGCTGGCAGCGCACCGCGCACTGCACCGCGCACTATTGATGCGCTGGTATGGATGCCTGATTCCAACAGCCTATTATTCATCTCGGATACTGATCTTTACGGTATTGCTGCGAACGGCAAAGGGTTAAGATATATCTGCAGCGGGATCGATTTCGTCCTGCCCGGACCTGCCGGACAGCTTTTGGCCGGCGACGGTCAGAGTTTATTGGGTCTATCCCTGCTGACCGGAGCAACCTTCCCGGTCTCCGAAAAAGCCCCGGCCGCTGTCAACATGCCTGATGCGGAAGGACTGCGCCGCGCCAGCTGGTCATTACTGAGCAATACCGCCTATTACGGATCAGCAGATGGCGACATTATGGCATACGAAGCCCCTACTGGAAAGCTGACCCCCCTTGAAAAAGGGCTGGATCCGCAAGTTTCGTTGACGGCGGGTACCCTGCGTGCCGAGCGCCTGGTCTTCTGGACTGCTGCGCCAAACGAAGCTGGCCAAATCCGCATCCGCGATTTGCATTCCGCTTCCGCCCGGTCATTCGCGCCTGCCCTGCCTCCAGGAAGATCGCCTGTCTGGCTGGCGCAAAATGAAATTGCCTATATTGCTGCGGTTAAGGGCAACAACCAGTTGGCTCTGGCAAAAGTCAGTCCGCAAACCAGCGCCGTCGGCGCTAATGCCACTGGTGCCACCAACGCGGCGTTAATCTACCAAAGCGCTTTTGCTTTTCAGACGATTCAAATCGCGGCTTACACGGATCCAGAAGAAGCGGCCGCCTTTATCAGCGTATGCCAACCCCTATGTGATCCCTATCAAATCTATGTTGTCGCAGCCGAAGTGAATCACACGAAATGGTATCGCATTCGGGTCGGCATCTTTAAAAACAAAACCGACTTGAACAGCGCACTGGACCGCATCCTGCCAGCGCTCAAGACCGCCGCCGCCTGGGACGGAAAGCACTTTATCGCCACGGCTGCCAATCACTTTGGATGGCTTTGCCCCTCCCCGGATGGTAGCTTCTTGATTTTCTCGTTGATGAACGCCATCTACCGCTATAATAATCGGGATCAGAAGCTTGTCTGTCTGTATAAGCCGGCCATCTACGCTCCCGAAAATAAAACAAACGCGATTCTTTCGCCTGACGGCGAAAAAGTCGCGTTTCTGGATGAATCCGGACGCTTAAGAGTGATGTCGGCGCAGGGTGATCAGCTGATCACCATTTTGAATCGCTAACGGGGACCGTTTAAAGCGTCTTCTCCAACTGCTGATCCACTAACTGCATGAGTTCCGCCACAGTCGCGCGATCAAATGCCAGGCGCGCACCGGCCGCCTGATAAAGCTCAGGCAACGGTTTGGTATTGCCCAGACTCAAGGCGTAACGGTATTGCGACAGCGCTTTGGCGTGATCTTGCAGCGCATTGCGCCAAATCTGCAACGCCCCCAGCTGTGCCAGCCCATATTCAATATAATAGAATGGCGAATGGAAGATGTGGAGTTTTCGGTGCCAGCCGGAGACCTTCTCATTATCCAGACCGCTCCAGTCCTCCCAGCCCATAAAGCGATCCCAGAGCTCGCCCCACTTAGCATCGCACTCGGCTGCGCTCACTTGTACGGGTGCTTCTGCGTAGACCCAATGTTGGAATGAATCGACAACTGACATATAGGGCAGGAATTTGATGATGCTCAACAGATGCTCGTTGCGTGCGCGACGGGCCTCATCTGCCTCATAGAAACCGCCCTGTTCTTTTTCGATGTAAGGGGCTGCCAGCAGTTCCATAGCCATGGAAGCCACTTCACCGAACTCGTAGTTGACTGCTTCCATACCGCCCTTATCCCAAATGGTGTCAAGGTGAGCGGATTCAAGAAAATGGAATGCATGCCCGCTCTCGTGCAGCAATGTAACAACATCATCATGTACGCCGATGACATTGGCGAAAATATATGGTTTGCCTGTTTGATGAAACCCGCCGCAATAAGCCCCGGGAGCTTTGTTCCGACGTGATTCCAGATCCAGATTCCCGTCCCGCATACGGTTGAAATGACTGCCCAAAACCGGATCAATGCGATTAAAGATGCGTTGGATACCATCTTCCAACTGCGCGACCGTTTCAAATGGCCGCAGCGCTTTCCGACCGAGGGCGTCCACATTTGAATCCCATGGCCGAAGCGTCTTAATGGACATTTGGGCTGCTTTGCGGGTCGTGTATTTCCGGACCACCGGAATGACTTCTTGTTCAATGGCCTCATGCAAGGCCAGGCAATCCTGCGGCGTATAGGTAAAGCGGGACAGGTTGCGCCACTTATAATCGCGGAAATCAGAGAACCCGGCATTCCCGGCAATTTCCCGCCGCAGTGCCAGCATTTCGAGGAAGAGTTGATCGAGTACGGCCCTGTCTATTAGCCATCTTTCCTGCACGATGTGCCACGCCTTTTCCCGGTGGTTCCGGTCGACATTGAACTGGTGCTCGCCTGCCTGCTGCATAGTCTGTTCTTTGCCGTCAATGGCCACCGTCATGGCACCAACTGTTTTGTCATACTCGTTACCGAGCTTAGCTATCTCAGTATTGATCGCCAGGTTCTTTTCATTATACAGTGCAGCCCAGTTTTTCAGACGGCGCACTGCTTCCATCTTGCTTTCCGGAATGGCTGAGTCGCTGATATCCAGCATTTTCTCGGCGAGCAGCTGTTCGGCGGTAGCCACCTTCGGCTGAATCTCCTCGACAAAATGCATATACTTCTGCTCAGCTTCTGCGTCGGCAGTATTTTCGCTGACTGCCCGGTAGGCTGCAAAAATGGCATCTTCCAGCACAATATGTAGGTCACTCCACTGTTTTAGCCAACCTTCCATATTATCCGGCGTCACGGTCTCTTTTTGCAATGCCTCATAAAAAGGTGCAATAGTCTCCCACTTTTCCGGTACTAGGCCGGAACTGGCAAATCTGCTCATCATACTTCCCCTTTCAGTTGTTTAGTCTTGCTGTCTCCAGAAAGCACCAAAGCTCCCGGCACATTTCGCATGCAACCGTTCCGCCACTTATATGCAGCTGCCACAGTGTTCCAAAGCGACCAGCACAGGTGTGGAAAAATCAGCTAGACGATGCACAATACTAATGACTTCCTGCAGATCGAATGGTTTGGATATTAAAGCCTGGTAATTCATGTCGTCCGGAAAATCCCGCAGGGTCGGAACTGCTCCGGTCATTAGCACTACAGGAATCTCCATCAACTCCGGGTCCGTCCTCATCGCCTCAATAACACCTTTACCGTTGAGGCCGGGTATAAAAAGATCAACCAGAACAATCCCAGGATGCGGATCGTCCTTCAAATGTTTCAATCCGTTGATGCCGTCTGATACTGCCGTGACTTCATAACCTTCTTCCGTGAGCACTTCCTCAAGGACCATGGAAATCTCGGGCTCATCCTCAATAATCAAAACACGAGTCATTTTATACCCCCTTTCAATGTTCTTCATCTGCTTGACTGCTGTAAATCTATTGAGCGCGTTACGAACCATCGCAGTATTAAATTGGCGGTATTTTCGCATTTTCCTGCATTTTTATAGAATAGCATAAAATAAGAATGTTGTCCTGCAAAGCGGCACAGCTTAACAAAAATCCGGTGTTTTGCAGTTAAGGTCGAACGTTATTTTTTACACAGAATTAACTTTTATTTAACCCGGTTCTTGCCTTCGCGTTTGGCTGTCTTATTGGCTTCTTCGGCGGTTTTGATCAGAGCCGCATAGTCTGTGCCGTTCTCCGGGCACCCTGCCACGCCAATTGATACTGAGACCGGAATTGGCCATGTATTGGAATGACTGCAGATGACCCTGCGGATTCTTTCAGCCATCAAGGCTCCTTTAGCACGGGGTGTGTTCTTCAGCAGTACTAAAAACTCATCACCAAACATCCAGCGTCCGGCCAAGTCGCCTTCGCGCATCTGCGCATCAATGAGCCGTCCTAAGCGTGTGATCATCCGGTTACCTTCGGCGTACCCCAGCTCTTCGTTATAGCGCTTCAGGTGATCGCCATCAATCAGCAGGACTGAAAATGGATCGCCAGTCGCTTCATATTGCTGGACATACCGGCAGAAGGCGGCCTCCACTGCCCTGTTATTTGGCAATTCCGTCATAGGATCAGTTAAGGCCGATTCCTGGGCTTCCCTAATCAGCATAATACTATCTCCGGTTAAATTCAGCAAACGCTCCAGTAGTTGCTCCGGCTTGGGGGCCGCCTGATCCGGAACGACAGAATCCGAAGTGACGGAATCCGAAGTGAAGCAATCAAAAGCACAGCGCAACAAGGTACTCAGGCTTTGCGCCTGTTCCGGAAGGACAGTAATACTATAACGCAATCCGCTTTCCGAACAACGTTCTGAAAACTGCGCGATGACTTCCTGGCAAAAAACTTCCGCTGCCGCGCGGTCAGTATCCGGGAGCAGCACGATAAACTCATCGCCGCCAAGACGATAGCAGCGGCTATGGGAATCCGGCAGGCTGTCCTCAAGGCTGCGCGCAGCTGCCAAAATACAATGATCGCCAATGCTTATACCCAATTCTTCATTAACGCGACAAAGCCCAACCAAATCGAAAAGAACGGCGGTGCCTTCAAAGCTGGCGATTTTCTTTGTTTCCGTTTCGACTAGGCCGAACATATTGGGAAGATTAGTGGCGGAGTCAACCGCAAAATCCTGTTCCAACAACAGTGAATCACCGTTCCTCTCTTCAGGGCATTTGTCTTAGAGATTCCTGTTTCGTCCACCGGCAACATTGATGGAAACGCTCATCTGTAGGAGACGAGAAAAAATCGTTGACATCCGCCTTCCATTATAGCAGGAGCTATCAAGAAAAGTCAATTTCTGGACATAGCCAACGTCTTTAGACGCCTATGGGCGAACGACGATGGGTTGATGATGGCCGACTAGATTTATTTAGACTAATACACTTCGGAAATAGTTTCATCATTTATCAATATTTAAAGGGAAAGTTATTATCGCAGGCGAACAGATCCCTCATTCCATCTCGAAGGAGGTTCCGCATGATTAAAATTGTAACTGACAGCTCCATGGACTTCCCGGAACACATCAAGGCAAAATTCGACAACTTATATACTGTTCCGATGATCATCTATTTCGGCGAAGAAGAGTTTTTTGACGGCGAAACTCTGACCACTGACGAATTTTACCGCCGGTTTAAGGCTGGTCCGGTGTTGCCTAAGACCGCGACACCGATGATGAGCCGGGTTGAGAATACACTCCGCAACTGTGCTGCAGACGGTTCGACTGTCATTGCGTTGACGCTTTCTTCCGGCCTCAGCGGTACTTACGATCTCTTCCGCAATGTCGGCGAGCGCCTGCGCCAGGATGAGGGACTTGATATTACGGCGATTGATTCGCTGAGCGCTTCACTGGGTGGTGGGCTGATCGCGATTCGTGCTGCGGAGATGGCTGCTGCTAATCAACCGGCACCCGCGATTATAGCTGAAATCGAAAAGATGCGTTCCCGGATGAATCACGTTTTCACAGTTGATACGCTGGAATACCTCTGGCGCGGCGGCCGCGTGACCCGCGCTGAAGCCTTCGTCGGCAATGTCCTCGATATTAAGCCGATCCTGCATATGCTTGATAATGGGCATATAACTGCTTTTCATAAAGTGCGCGGCCGCAAAAAGGCGTTACAGTTCATGGCCGATTGGGTGATCGAAACCAGTGGCGGCCTCGCGGGACAGGACATTGGCGTGATCCACTGGGATTGCGAAAATGACGCGCTGGAAATGGCTGCGCGGCTGAGAGAGACCGGTTCGCCCAGAAATATCGAAATCTCCAAAATGTCCGCGACCGTCGGGGTTCATACCGGCCCCGGCCTGTTGGGAATCGTATTTCAAAATGAGGCGGGACGCCGCTAGCAGGCTGCCATAAGGCCCGGAAAGCATGGTATAATAGGCATGTAAAAACATCCGGCAAGGAGCGGTATAATGACAGAAAATAATCCGATTACGAAAGAAATGATTGCGCGCATTAATGAACTGGCGCACCTTAGCAAAACCCGCCAGCTAACTGCGAGTGAACTTAAGGAGCAGGCGGAACTGCGCCAGCAATATGTCAACGCCATTAAGGCACAGGTCACCGCCCAGCTTGGCAATATCACTATTGTCAACCCGGATGGCACGACTGCCAAACCACAGCGCAAAGAGGAAACGGGGCATGGCCACGCGCATCAACATGATTGTGGATGTAAAAATAATGGCGGCTATGGGAAACACTGATTAAGTCAGCTTAATACGGGTAAAATAACAGCAGCAATGTGACCTTTACAGTCCAGGGATGAAGGAGGAAACCTCAATGAAACGTCCCCTGGTACATGTTAAGCTGCTGTTGAGCTTGAGTTTATTGTTTTTGGTGGCGACTGGTGCCACCGAACCGTTGTCCGACGCGATTCATTCTTTCCGCTGGCTGAT
>DHDG01000043.1:32994-40626 GCA_002399265.1 Firmicutes bacterium UBA4882
TGGACCTATACTGTCAAACGCGGGGACTCACTCTATTCAATTGCCCAGCGCTTTGGCCACACCGTGGAAAAGTTGCGTAGCTATAATGGATTGAGCACCAATAATCTCAGAATTGGACAACGTCTGACGATCCCTCCGGCTTCGCAGGCCCAAAAGTCGAACACATTGGCTGGTGGCGATGTCGATATGCTGGCGCGGCTAATTCACGCCGAAGCCCAGGCCGAGCCCTATACCGGCAAAGTGGCGGTTGGCGCGGTAGTCCTCAATCGGACGCGGGCACCGGGATTCCCCAATTCTGTAGCAGGCGTCATTTATCAGCCCCTGGCCTTTGAGTCGGTCAGCAATGGCTGGTTTTACAGAGCGGCCGCCTCCACCTCCTACCAGGCAGCCCGAGCGGCTGTTTCCGGTTGGGATCCTACCGGTGGCGCGATTTATTTCTTTAACCCGTCCAAGACACGCAACCGCTTTATCTGGAGCCGTAAAATTGTCTTGCAGATCGGTAACCATGTCTTTGCTATTTAGCATTGGGTTAAAAAGGGGCTTGCCGGAGGCAGCCCCTTTTTCTTTTGAAGTTTGGCTAGCTGAGCACACAGGTGCGCAGCAGATTATCTGACTTCGCGTACTTCTTTGATTTCCGGGATTTCTTCCTTCAGAACCCGCTCAATTCCGTTTTTGAGGGTCAGACGGGACATCGGGCAGCCAGCGCAGGCACCAACCAATTTGACCTCGACGACGCCGTCTTTGACATCAACTAAAGTGACATCTCCGCCATCCGCCTGCAGGGCTGGTTTAATTTTGTCTAATGCTGCTTCAACGCGCTCTTTCATTGTGTGAATCCTCCTCTATTTTCGCTAACAGACCGTTTGTTTATCAGCCAGGTTCAATATGTTATTATCATACCACAGGAGCGCTATATAAAAAAAGTAGATTATTAGCAGCCATGCCAACTCGTGATGCTGGGGGCTGCTCAGGCTGCCCGGGCCGCGCCGGTGCTAATCAGGTTGCGCGACGCCCGACTCCAGCGCACGGCAGGCCTCCGGAAAAGGCTGCAGCGCCCGCGGCAGAATGCCCATCACGTAGGCAATCAAGACGCCATAATTCGTAATCGACACCCCGGCTGCCCGTGCGTGCGCAATGCGATCTTGCATCTCCCGGCAGTTCAGCATGCAGCCGCCGCAATGCACAATCAGGTCATAGTCTGCCAAATTCTCAGGATAACCTATCCCGGCGGACCACGCAAACTGAATCCCGTCCCCGGCAATGCCGCGGATCCAGCGCGGGATCTTGATGCTACCGATGTCATCCGACTGCCGATGATGGGTACAACCTTCCGCGATCAGCACTTTGGCGTCGGGTGCCAGCCGCTCGATCCGCTTGACGCCGCCTACCATTTCAACGAGATCTCCTTTTTGTCTGGCATAGAGAATTGAAAATGAAGTCAATGGGATAGCCTCCGGGGTGTCAGCCGCCACAGAGCGAAACGCCTGCGAATCGGTAATGACGAGGGCGGGCTGCGTGCGCAGGTTGGCGAGCGTTTGCGGTAGCGCCTGTGGTTGCGCGACAACCGCGATCGCGTGACTGTCGATGATCTCGCGAATCGTTTGCTGTTGCGGCAGGATGAGCCGTCCTTTGGGAGCGGAGGCGTCAATCGGCGTGACCAGCACGATCAGGTCCCCGGCCTGAATCAAGTCGGCCATGAGCGGCGCTTCTTGCTGATCAGCAGCTGTCAGACTGGCAGCGCTGGCAATTATTTGTTGCTTCAAGGTGTCGATGCCCGTACCCCGGGTGGTACTGGTATAAACCAGTGGGATGTTATTCAGGCGCTGCTGGATGAGAGCGCGTTCCTGAGCGTCCGGCATCCCTTGATCACATTTGCTCAAGACGCCGATGCAGGGGATCTGGCGCTCCTGCAACTGTGCGATCAGCTCCGTTTCAAATGCGCCCAGGCCGCTCGCGGCTTCGGCCACGACGAGTGCCAGATGACATTTGCGCATGATGGCGCGGGTTTTCTCGACGCGCAGCTGCCCCAGCGCATCGCCAGTATCATCCAGCCCGGCGGTATCAATAAACAAGACAGGTCCAATCGGTAAAAGCTCCATGGCCTTGTAGACCGGGTCGGTGGTCGTCCCTGCCACCGCAGAAGTGACGGCCACTGGCTGTCCGGTCAGGGCGTTAAGCAGGGACGACTTGCCTGTATTGCGCCTACCAAAGAGTCCGATTGTAAAGCGGTTGGCAGTTGGGGTGGCGTTCAGATTGGTATTGGTATTGGCCATGTTCTTCACTCCTTTGCAGTACAACAATCCACATAATCGCCGCGTGAAAAGTTCGGGGTCAGGCCCAGGGCGGTAATACGGCGTGCCAGCTCCTGTACATGCTCGGCAGCTTCTAAGCCCGTGCTCAGCTTATGATCATAGATCGCGTAAGCGGAGCGATGCTTGGCTGGCGAAAGATTGGGCATGACGACATTGGCACCCGCCAGAAACCCTTTAGTCCGCCCCTGCTCATCAATGGTCGCCAAGGCGGTGGTCGCGGGCAACAAGACCTTTGGCAGCATGATGCGCAGTAGCGACAGCAGTATGAGCGTGCGGTTGGCGGTCGGCCTTGGATGCCGGGCAAAGGGCGTGTCGCCATGCGGGATAAAGGGTCCAATACCGATCATGTGTGGCTGGAGTTCTCTGAGAAAGATAAAGTCCTGCGCCAGGGTTGCATCGGTCTGGCCCGGTGAGTCGACCATGAAGCCCGCGCCGACCTGATAACCGAGTTGTTTTAGGTGGTGCAGGCATTGTTGACGTTGTTCCAGGCTGAGTTCCGGCGGATGCAATTGCTGATAATGGACGGCGTCTGCTGTTTCGTGGCGCAGCAGATAGCGATCGGCGCCGGCCTCAAGGAGACGCTGGTAGGAGTCGTAAGGGCGTTCGCCGACCGAGAGTGTGACCGCGCAGTCCGGATAGCGTTTCTTGATGCCAGAGACCAGGCTGCACAGGCGTGCGTCCATATAATAAGGGTCTTCGCCGCTTTGGAGCACAAAGGTGCGGAAGCCGATCTGGTAGCCTTCCTGACAGCAGGCCAGGATGGCGGCGTCAGATAGCCGGTAGCGACTGGCGCGCGTATTGTCGCGGCGCAAGCCACAGTAATAGCAATTATTACGGCAGTAGCTGGAGAACTCGATCAGCCCGCGGAAATAGATCTTGGTGCCGTAATGCTGGCGGCACAAGGTGCGCGCCCACTCCGCCAGTTGAACCTGTTCGGCAGCAGAGGCCTCGGCACAATAATAGCGGATGAGGTCGGCCAGCTCTGACTGGGTGGCGGCCTGCATCCGTAGCGAGAAGGCCGCGGCGGCGTCCGTAGCAGCCAAGGCCGCCGCGGTTTCGGGTGTGATACGGGTTTCCATTGCAGTGCTCCTTTATCAGCTATTCAACGCGAGCGCCGCTGCACGACTTCTGCGACAGCGCGACGGGCGACAGCGCGACGGCGCGATTCCGCTCCTTAGAGATACAGATCGCGCTCGCCGTTTTCGAGGCGCTGCAAATTTGTGCGAATAGTCTCATAAACCGGATCGCCCTTAAACTGTTCGACGTGGCGGTTCAAAACCGCGGTGCCGTGCTGCTTGGTGGCGTCGGATGCATAATCCAGTAAGTATTCCTTAAGGGTAAAGATGGCGTTCGGAATGCAGTAATTATGGACGAACCTGGATTTGGCGACTTTCATGAACTGTTCGCCGGTGCGCCCGAGACGGTAACAGGCGGTGCAAAAGGACGGAATGCAATGCATGTCACAGATTTCTGCGACGACATCGTCCAGTGAGCGGGAGTCGCCAATCGTGAATTGTTCCTTGTCAGGCAGCTGATTGGCGCTTTTCGACTTGGCATAAGCACCGACACCGATGCGCGTGCCGGCATCGATCTGGGAGACGCCCAGCGGAATGACTTCGCGGCGCACGTGATCCGGTTCGCGAGCCGTGCAAATCAGCCCGGTATAAGGCACGGACAGGCGCAGAATCGCGACCAGCTTCTTATAATCGGCGTCGCTAACCGTGTATCTGGGGCGTTCGGAGTAAGGTGTACCAGTGGCGGGCATGATGCGCGGGAATGAAATCGTGTGCGGTCCGACACCATTAAAGGTCTCTTCCAGATGGATGGTGTGGTACAGCAAGCCCATGACTTCAAAGCGCCAGTCGTACAGTCCGAACAGGACTCCGATGCCGTTGTCGTCGACGCCCGCTTGCTGCGCCCGATCCATGCAATATAAGCGCCAGCGGTAATGGCCTTTGATGGTGCCTTGCGGATGCACGGTGCGGTAGGTGTCATGATGATAGGTTTCCTGAAAGACTTGGAAGGTGCCGATGCCGACTTCTTTCAACTTGGCCAGTTCGGCAACGGTCAGTGGTGCGCAGTTAATATTGGCGCGGCGGATGGCACCATGCCCGGCTTTGACGCTGTAAACCTTCTTGACGGTGTCGCACATGAAATCAATATCGGTGGCAGGCGATTCGCCATAAACGAGCACGGTGCGCTTCTGGCCTTCTTCGATCATGCAGCGCACCTCCTGCTCAATCTCATCCATGGAGAGGGTTTTGCGGTGCATCGCTTTATTGCTGCTGCGAAAACCGCAGTAGACACAGTTGTTGGCGCACTCATCGCTGATATAGAGCGGGGCAAACAGCACAATGCGATCACCGTAGACTTCTTCTTTCAGTTGGTGGGCCAACTGATACATTTCCTGAATCGTGGCGGGGTCCTGGTTTTGGATCAGAATGGCCGTTTCCTCCGGTTCGAGGCGAATGCATTGTTCGGCTTTTTTCAGGACCTGACGGACATCCGCCGGGCTGGGGTTGTGCCATTTGTTCAACTGTACCCAGATCTTATCATCATCGATAAAGTCGTGACTGAGTTTGTCATACTCGGCGAACTCTTTCTCATACTTCGCGAGAAAGTTCATAATCTGTCCCCTCTCTCTTTCTTCTTTCTTTAGTTAGTGCGCTTGCTGCAGGTTTGTTGCGGTTCTGCGCTTACTGCGGGTTATTTTTCGTGACCATGGATTTGACTGACACGCCGGGGATGCGGCCCAGCTTGCCGGTAAGTGCGCTAATCTCATCATTGTTGCCGTCGACAATCAGCGTGATCACTGATACGCCCCGTTCGCGATACGGAAGCCCCATCCGGCCGATAATTGAGGATGCGTAATCATGAAGAATGGCGTTGACTGGTTCCGCGGCTTCAAGGTCCTCGATGACAATTCCGATGATTCCAATCCTGTTTTCCATTGCTTGGCCTCCCTGTTTTATGATTATGGGTTTGCGCTACTTAGAAAAATGAAAAGCTCCCTTTTCGCAAAGTGCGCGAAAAGGGAGCAAAACGGCAAAGGAATCTAACAAACATGCCACACATGCCGGATGCGCGCCTTCCCGCTCGGAAACACCTTGCGGTCGGGTAAAATTATGGTGGCCCTGTATCTCCGAGCAACACGGTTATGGGCGAGTTATTGGCCGGTTGCAGGCAGATACATGGCGTTTTATTCTTAGATATTTTTGCTGAGAACCTGAGAACCCTTACGTAATTATCATATCACACGAGCGCTTAATAAAAAAGTAAATCATGGGAAATTAAGAGTTGCACTAAATAGGAGTTGCTTAAGGCTTTACGCAGAACATGGCGTAGAGCGGTACGCTTTTTATGCCGTTTTCAAAACCGAAGTTTCGCGCCGATACCCGGAAGACATATTCCGGATGGTAGATCTCCCGAAAGGTGCGCAGACTTTTGGAACGGACATTTTCAGCCGATTTTGCTTCCAGCGGGATCACGTTACCTTGCTTGTCTTGAAAAACAAAGTCCACCTCCGCTTTACCCGGCGAACTCCAGTAGTATGAAGTTACGCCGTTGGACGCCAGGGCCTGCATAATGTAGTTTTCCGTAAGTGCACCTTTGAAGCCTTCGAAGCTGAATGGCGTATTCATCACCACGTGGACGCCGATTTCTAACTTGGAGCAAAGCAAGCCTGTATCGACCATGTATACCTTGAACGATTCATTTTCAGCATAGGCAGCAAGCGGATATTTCCCTTCTGTCACACGCACGCACTTATAGATCATGCCAGCTGCACTTAGCCAATCGAGAGCAACTTGGTATTCACCAGACCGCGCGCCGGATCTTATCACGCGGTATTGGAATTTGCGGTTCTCTTTGGCGAGCTGCGCCGGTACGGAACCCCAGGCTGCCATAATACGCGCTGTTTCCTGCGGCATAGCATACTTCGCCATATCTGCGACATAAGAATCATTCAGTGTCCGCTGGGCAGCTGCGATAAAATCGAAATCCCGTTTATCGATGTATTCCTGTACCACACGAGGCATCCCACCGACAACAAGATAGGTTTTATACAAGTCCAGCGCTGTTTCATGAAGCGAAAAAGGCGTAAAACAATCGTAGGATTCGCGGATCATGACACTAAGATCTTTCTTGTCAACTGCCCAGAGGAATTCCTCGAAATCCATCGGATAAAGATGGAGCAGATCTACTTTGCCTACGGGGAAAGAGAACTGCTCGCGTTTCAGCGCTATGCCAAACAAGCTTCCGGCCGCAGCGACATGATACTGCGGAGCGCGTTCGGAGAAGTATTTGAGTGAAGTCAGCGCTTTTTCACTCGCTTGGATCTCGTCGAAGATCAACAGCGTGTCATGAGGCAGAATACTCACGCCTGACAATGCAGATAGCTCGCGGATGATGCGCTCAGGATTCAAATCACGTTCGAAAACGGCGGGAATGTCCCCGGATTCTTCCATGCTGAAGTAGGCAACATTCTTATAGTATTTTTTGCCAAACGTCAGCAAAGTGTAAGTCTTTCCCACCTGCCGTGCACCCTGCAGCAACAGAGGCATGCGTCTGGCATTATCTTTCCAAGCCAGCAGCTTGTTTACAATTTTACGTTCCATAAAATGCGATCACCTCGCATTTATTATACCCAATAATTGCTGGAATAGCAATGCGGCTTAGGCCGATAGGTGGATTAAGGTTTAGCTCTGCGTTTGCGTTTCTTCCCTTTGCCGCTGCGCAGTATGGTGATGACTGCGGGTTTGGTACCCTCTTCTCCGGCGACAAAGATTGCCCGAAACTGCCAGTCACCATTGACGCGAATGTAGTAAGCCTTGCCATTTTCGGTCGGGCGTTGTTCCTGAACCTCCAAGGCTGCGTTTTATTCAGTGATAACAATATGCAACGCCTGCTCCATAGGTCAGCCAGGGCGCAATGCGGTTCTGAAACTGACGCACAGCATGTGGTGTTATGAAGAAGTTACCGACAGACATAGTTGCTCACCTCAGATGGATGTGTTTGGCAATCACGAATTGACAAATTTGACAATTAAAAAGTACATAGTTTGGCTGCCATCACATTTCAGTAAATTAACTTTGCAAAATCTCGCGTTCGTTCTGGCCCTGTGTCAGCCCAGACAACAGGCTGACACCATCGCTTCAAATGAGCTACAGCTTCTTAGCTATAGTAATACGGGCAGTTTGAGGACGATATCCTGATAGCGCTTGTCCTTCAAATGAGCTACAGCTTCTCAGCTGTAGTAATGCTTCTTTTTGTTATCGAGGAATTTTACGCCTTCAGCAACCTTCAAATGAGCTACAGCTTC
>DHDG01000035.1:0-128 GCA_002399265.1 Firmicutes bacterium UBA4882
CCTAAGGTATTCCTTATGGATGAGCCGTTATCCAACCTGGATGCCAAGCTGAGAGTTCAGATGCGTATCGAGATTTCCAAATTACATCAGAGATTACAGGCAACGATTATCTATGTAACACATGACCA
>DHDG01000035.1:320-13828 GCA_002399265.1 Firmicutes bacterium UBA4882
GGTACCAGAATCGTTGTTATGAAGGATGGCATTATTCAGCAGGTTGATACCCCCCAGAACCTCTATGACAAGCCGATCAATCTGTTTGTCGCGGGCTTCATGGGTTCTCCTCAGATGAACTTCATCGACGCTGTTGTTGAAAAGAAGGACGGCGGAGTATATGCATCCTTCAGCGGAAATTCCCTCAAGCTGTCTGAAGCAAAGGGTAAAAAGCTGGTTGAAGACGGCTATGCGGGTAAGACGGTTATTGTTGGTATCCGTCCGGAAGATATCCATGACGAAGAGATGTTCATCAACAGCGCTCCGGATAGTGTTATCGAAGCTACCGTAAGGGTTTACGAGCTGTTAGGTGCCGAAGTATTCCTGTACTTTACGGTTGATGAGAATCTTGAGATCACCGCACGTGTAAATCCACGTACTACCGCAAGACCGGATGACACATTAAAGATTGCATTCGATATGTCGAAACTTCATATCTTTGACAAAGAAACAGAACAGGTTATTACCAACTAATATGTTCATCTCCTGTTTAACAGGAGGATGAGCAGCGTAAAAATAGGATAAAAATGAACCGGACCCGCTGTATGCTAAGTACAGCGGGTTTTTAGTGCGCCCGGCGGGCGCACGTTCTAAAGGGTGAAAGTCCCAAATCCGCCTGGCAGTGGGAAGGATACAGCCGAACACCAAGGTTCTCGCCGTGAGGTTTAAGAGGGCTGAAGGAAGGTGCAGGCAAACCTCCGCCTCAACGTACAGAAACCATTTATAGGCTTATACAGGAGGGTAAGGCCGCTAAACAGGTCAAAGCCCAATAACTGCACGGAATCCTGTGGAGTAAAGATGGTGGGGACATGGAGGGAAAGAACGTGTGAGTACCCGGGGAGGTCTCACGGACGCGGCAAAGGCGATAAAACATTCGCCGCCGCGGAGTAAAGCTCACCGTGAGAAGTCAGCAGAGGTCATAGTACGGAAACAGCTATAGATGTTTCCGGAAGGACTAAACAGTAGGAGGTGTTAATTCCAAATGGAAACCGGACATGGAAACAAGTACAGACAACTTCACATAGAAGACTACCTGCAAGAGATACCTGCGGAACAGGGAAAGGTAACAGGAGTGTACGCCCATGAATGGATTACCGGGAACCCTGACACCAGCACGGACTTTTGGACGGACAACCTGCTGGAAACGATTCTTAGAAGCGACAATCTCAATACCGCCTATAAGAAGGTAAAGGCAAACAAAGGCTCTGGGGGAATTGACGGAATGCAGGTGGATGAACTTCTGCCCTATCTGAGAGAACACCAGAGCGAGCTGGTCCGGCAGTTGAGGGAAGGGAAATACAGACCCAACCCGGTTCGGAGGGTAGAGATACCAAAAGAGGAGAAAGGAAAAGTAAGGAAACTGGGAGTACCCACGGTGGTGGACAGAGTGATCCAACAGGCAATCGCACAGGAACTGACGCCGGTCTACGAAGAACAGTTTACGGAAAACAGTTTTGGTTTCCGACCGAAAAGAGGAGCCAATGACGCTCTGAAAAGATGTAAAGAATACGTTGAGGAAGGGTATGTGTATGTAGTCAGTATGGATTTACAGTCTTACTTTGATACCGTCAATCACAGCAAGCTGATAGAGGTGCTGTCGAGAACGATAAAGGACGGCCGTGTCATATCGCTGATTCATAAGTATCTGAATTCGGGAGTTATGGAAGACGGCGGATTTCATGCAACACCAGAGGGAGTGCCGCAAGGAGGCCCCTTAAGTCCGCTGTGTGGAAATGTAATGCTGAATGAACTGGATAAGGAACTGGAACGCAGGGGCCATAAGTATGTGAGATATGCGGATGACTGCATCATTTTCTGCAAAAGCAGGAAAAGTGCGGAGAGGACGCTGGAACACATCATACCATTCATTACGAAGAAACTGTTTCTGAAAATCAATCTCCAGAAAACAACAGTAAGCCACGTCAGTAAAATCAAGTACCTGGGCTACGGATTCTATCGAAATAAAGGGAAATGTAAACTAAGGGTGCACCCAAAATCGGTAGCAAAAATGGAAAACCGAATAAGAGAACTGACGACCAGAGGAAATAAATGGAGCAACTTGGAAAGAGAGAAGAAACTCAGAGAATATACAAGCGGGTGGATAAACTACTACCGGTATGCGGACATGAAAAGCCTAATGGACAAGACGGATGAATGGCTGCGCCATAGAATCCGTGCAGTGTATTGGAAACAATGGAAAAAGGTGCGGACGAGGTATAGAATGCTGAAAGCGCTGAATTTACCGGAGTGGCAGATACACGAACTGGCAAACTGTCGAAAGGGAGTGTGGAGAGCGGCGGCAATGCTGAACTCGGCACTCACGAAAAGAATCATAGTGGACAGACTAGGATATCCGTCCATGTCAGCCCACTATCTGAAAGTACGTGAAAACTATTGAACCGCCTTGGTACTGAACAGTATAGAATACAAGAATACTTTCGGAGTGCCTGCAGCATTTTCCCAACAGGATATTTATTGTCAAGTTTTGCCTGGAGAATGTAGTCACTCATATTTAATTCGCTTGTAACAATGGAATAATAGCCATCGTATTTAGACTCTTCCTCTATCTTGGAAAGATTAAGGGCAAGTTCTTTTCCGTCAATAATCTCACCGGTTGTCCTATCAAAAGAAATATTCTGGACATATGCCGCTGAACCGGCAGAAGTTACCCGATCATATTTCCTTAGATTCTGAATCAGGTCCTTGGCACGCTCTACCATGCCATTCCTATCAACCGGATTGCCGTCATCATCCAGAGTATCAAGGTCAGGTATTAAGTTATGGGAGTCCTGCTTTGATCTTTTTCTATGTTTAATGCTTTAAATTCTGAAACTGATATCGTAAATACTAAATGGATATAGATCTAAGATACGATACATCTATATTTGGAACAACGTTTTGTATAAAATATCTGGACGCTTTCTTGACATTTACGCCGTTCGAATTGACACCTCATTGATCTCTTTTTTGTTATGATTAATAGCGTAAAGAATGGTATTTGGGTAAAAAATGTACATTTGCGTGCAATATCTGAAAACTTTACAGCAAAATTGAAGGAAAGGCGTTTTTGGTATGAAAAATGATAAGACTCAATGCACTTGGAAAGAAATATTATGCTTTGTGGCCTTTTTAATTGTTACGATGGCTATTATCATGGCAGTGCGATGGATCATGATTCTGCCGTAGATACGCTGAGAAAGTGAGAGGAGATGAGAATATGAGTGTAGTGTTGGCGATCATCGGTATCATCGGATTTGCCTTGATGATTTACTTATTCTATGTGTTGTTTCGAGGTGAGGAATTATGAATATGATTATTTTACAAGATATTGCTTACTTTGTCTTGCTGGTGGGATTATCAATTCCACTTGGCATTTATATGTACAAGGTCATGGATGGTCAGAAGGTGTTTTTATCCCGTGCCGTTGCCCCGGTAGAAAACGGGATTTATAAAATTATGGGTGTTAAGGGCAACGAGGAAATGAGTGCAAAAAAATATGCGCTGTCTGCATTAGTTTTCAGTGCAGTTGGTTTGTTTTTTGTCTGGCTGATTCAGATGCTGCAGGGCGTCCTACCATTTAACCCGGCTAGCATTGAGGGCACGAGCTGGCATCTTGCCTTTAACACGGCGGCAAGCTTTGTTTCCAATACAAACTGGCAGGCATATTCCGGAGAAGCCGGGCTGTCCTATCTAACGCAATTCTTAGGACTTACCGTTCAAAACTTCGTGTCGGCTGCAACAGGAATAGCCGTATTGTTTGCGCTGATCAGAGGCTTTATTTTAAGGCAGAAAGCCACCATCGGAAGTTTTTGGACTGATTTGACTAGAATTACGCTTTATGTGCTGATTCCCCTTTCCTTTGTTCTGGCGCTTGTGCTTGTTTCACAGGGTGTTGTGCAAACCTTTGCACCCTACAGGGAAGTAGCTATGCTGGAAAGCAGAGCAGCACAAACTATCCCGCTTGGCCCTGCGGCCAGTCAGATTGCCATTAAGCAGCTTGGAACAAACGGCGGCGGCTTCTTTGGGGTTAACTCTGCTTTCCCCTTGGAAAATGCCACAACACTTTCAAATCTGTTGGAATGCTTGTCT
This sequence comes from Firmicutes bacterium UBA4882, assembly GCA_002399265.1. Taxonomy (GTDB): domain Bacteria; phylum Bacillota; class UBA4882; order UBA4882; family UBA4882; genus UBA4882. Next base: position 4,449 of record DHDG01000035.1, read on the forward strand.
CTTTTGCTGATTCCCGCTGCATTATGCGTATCGTTTGGCAAGGCCGTCAAGGACAGTAAACAAGGAAAATCCATTTACATTGCCATGATGATCCTGTTTGTGGCTGCTCTCGGCATTACAACAATAAGTGAGCAGTATAGAGGACCCGTTTTCGAGGGCATTGTTACTTCCGGCAGTATGGAAGGCAAAGAGGTTATCCATGGCATCGGAGCTTCTTCTTTGTGGGCTACAGCAACTACGGCAGTATCCAATGGCTCAGTAAATTCCATGCATGACAGCTTCACACCTCTCGGGGGAATGATTCCCATGTTCCTGATGCAATTAGGAGAAATTGTGTTTGGTGGTGTAGGCAGCGGATTATATGGTATGATTGCTTTTGTTTTGCTGACGGTATTTATCGCCGGACTCATGGTTGGCCGAACGCCGGAGTACCTCGGTAAAAAGGTAGAACCCTATGATATGAAAATGGTTTGTTTAATCGTGCTTGCACCTTTGATGTGTACACTTCTTAGTACCGCTGCTGCAGTGATGGTGCCAGAAGTGGACTCTTGGCTGACAAATTCAGGTGCCCATGGGTTCTCAGAAATTCTTTATGCATTTTCGTCAATGGGCAACAACAACGGAAGTGCTTTTGCCGGATTTAATGCAAACACTGTGTTTACGAATGTTGTTGGCGGGATCATTATGCTGCTGGCTCGCTTTATCCCTATGGCTGCAGCTATCTTCCTTGCCGGAAATATGTCGAAAAAGAAGGCGGTTGCGGTCAGTGAAGGAACCTTATCGACAACAAATACCATGTTTGTGGGACTGTTAATCGGCGTTATTCTAATTGTCGGCGCGCTGAGCTTTTTGCCAGCGCTGGCTCTTGGCCCCATAGCCGATTACTTCACAATGCGATAGAACGGGGTGATTGAAATGGAAAAGAAAAGTATCAATAAAAGTATTTTAGGGGATTCGCTCAGACAATCCTTTGCCAAGCTGGCTCCGGGTATCCAAGTCAAAAATCCTGTCATGCTGGTGGTCTATATCGGAGCGATTCTAACCACAGCTTTATATGTTTTGTCATTTGCCGGAATTAAAGATGAAAACGGCGGATATATCATTGCAATTGCATTGATCTTATGGTTTACCGTATTATTTGCAAACTTTGCAGAAGCCATCGCGGAAGGGCGTGGGCGCGCCCAGGCAGATACCCTGCGAAAGGCACGAAAGGATGTAAAAGCAAAAAAACTAAAGTCCACAAATAATATGAATGACTATAACGAGGTGCTCTCTGCACAACTTAAAAAAGGTGATATTGTCATCGTTTGGGCAGGAGAGCAAATTCCGATGGACGGCGAGGTCATCGATGGTGCGGCTTCTGTAGATGAGAGTGCAATTACCGGTGAATCCGCACCGGTAATCCGCGAATCAGGCGGTGACCGCAGTGCGGTTACCGGAGGAACAACACTGGTATCTGATTGGCTTGTGATTGAGGTAACAGCGGAAGCAGGAGAAAGCTTTCTGGATAAGATGATTTCCATGGTGGAAGGCGCCTCCAGAAAAAAGACACCCAATGAGATAGCCCTGCAAATTTTGCTAGTAACGCTTACTATTATATTTTTAATTGTTACGGCAACACTGCTTCCGTTTTCAAGCTTTGCAAGCAGTCAGGCAGGGGCTGGCTCAGCGATTTCCATTACAAATGTAATTGCGTTACTGGTTTGCCTGGCTCCCACCACAATCGGTGCACTTTTATCTTCCATCGGCATTGCAGGCATGAGCCGTCTCAATCAGGCGAATGTGCTTGCCATGAGTGGTCGTGCGATTGAAGCTGCCGGAGATGTAGATGTGTTGCTACTGGATAAAACCGGTACCATCACCCTTGGAAACCGTCAAGCAAGTGAATTTCTGCCGGTGAATGGCGTGAAAGAACAAGATCTGGCAGATGCCGCACAGCTCTCATCCTTGGCAGATGAAACAGCCGAGGGCAGGAGCATTGTTGTACTGGCAAAAGAAAAGTTTGGCATTCGAGGTCGAGAGCTTTCAAAGATGAATGCCAGTTTCATAGAATTTACGGCAAAAACTAGAATGAGCGGCATTGACTACCAAGGCATTCAGATTCGCAAAGGTGCCGCAGAAGCAGTAAAAGCTTTTGTGCTGGACAATAGCGGAGAGTATCCCGAAGAATGTGAGCAGATTGTAAGACGTGTTGCCGGAGCAGGCGGTACACCTCTGGTAGTTGCAAAGAACAATCAAGTGCTGGGCGTTGTTTATTTAAAGGATATTGTCAAAAATGGTGTAAAGGAACGGTTTGAAGATTTGCGGAAAATGGGCATCAAAACCATTATGATTACAGGCGACAATCCCATGACTGCGGCAGCCATTGCGGCGGAAGCCGGTGTAGACGATTTTCTGGCGGAAGCCACGCCGGAAGCAAAGCTGGAGCTGATCCGTGACTATCAGTCGAAAGGGCACTTAGTCGCTATGACAGGTGATGGTACAAACGATGCTCCTGCACTGGCGCAGGCGGATGTTGCCGTGGCAATGAACACCGGAACTCAGGCTGCTAAGGAAGCCGGTAACATGGTTGACCTTGATTCCAGCCCTACCAAGCTCATTGACATTGTGCGAATTGGAAAGCAGCTTCTGATGACCCGTGGAGCGCTGACAACCTTTAGCGTGGCAAATGATGTGGCTAAGTATTTTGCGATCATCCCGGTGCTGTTTTTTGGCATTTACCCGCAGCTGACAGCCTTAAATTTTATGGGGTTAACCAGCTCCATAACGGCAATTCTATCTGCCATTATCTACAATGCACTCATTATTATTGCGCTCATTCCGCTGGCGCTCAAGGGTGTGAAATACCGTGAGCTGCCAGCCGGAAAGCTATTGAAACAAAACATGCTGATTTATGGCTTGGGTGGCATTGCAGCGCCTTTTATTGCAATCAAAGGAATTGATATGCTGCTTACAGCCTGCGGCATTATGTGAGGAGGATTAAAATGACGAAATCAATGAAAATACTGCGTCCGGCGATTATGTGCTTCCTCGTAATGACCATAGTATGTGGGGTTATTTATACGGCGGCCGTTACGGGAATCGCACAGCTCATATTCCCAGGTCAGGCGAATGGGAGCATCATAACCGTTACGCTCAAGGATGGCACGCAGAAGGACTATGGCTCTGCTCTGATTGCGCAGGAATTTACAAGTGCCGAGTATATGATTGGAAGGCCGATGGGAACAACAAATCTCTCACCGGTAAGCGAGGAGCAAAAAGCGCTTGTAGACGAGCGCACTGACTGGCTGCATACTCTCGACCCTGATAACACCGCGGACATACCGATGGTTCTGGTAACAGCCTCCGGCAGCGGCGTAGACCCGAATATTACACCGGATGCAGCGGAGTACCAGGTGGCCCGCCTTGCAAGGGAACGTGGCGTCAGCGGGGACGATGTCCGAGCAATTATCAGTAAATATACCACTGACCGCTTTCTCGGAATATTCGGCGAGCCTGCTGTAAATGTCCTGAAAGTTAACTTAGCGCTGGATGGTTTGCTGTAAGCCGTATAGCGGTTAACAGCTGCGAAGGTCATGCATTTTTGCATGACCTTCCGGTGCGTTGAAAAAGTCTGCTATTCTATCAATAAAACCAGCGAGAGAAAGAAACCACTTGCTATAAAATATAGCAGTGGTATGATTGTTAAATATATAGGAGGTGAGGTAAAATGGATGGATTTGAGGGACGACCTGATCCCAATGCGCTTCTGGCAGATATACAAACACAGCAAGATAATCATTCCGGGAAATTAAAGATTTTCTTCGGATATGCGGCCGGTGTGGGTAAAACCTATGCCATGCTTGATGATGCGCAGGAGCAGTGCCGCATGGGTAAAGATGTTCTGGTCGGTTACGTTGAGCCACATACCCGTCCGGAAACGCTGCAGCTTTTACAGGGCCTTCCTTCCCTTGCGCCCAAATCGGTGTTTTACCGCAACATAGAGCTCAAGGAATTTGATCTGGATGAGGCGCTGAGGCGCAAACCGGAACTGATTTTAGTGGATGAACTTGCGCATACCAATGCAGAAGGTGTCCGAAATCTGAAACGCTTTCAGGATATTGAGGAGCTTTTGAACGCTGGAATTGATGTTTATACGACCGTAAACGTCCAGCATATTGAAAGTCTTAATGATGTAATTGAGGGCATAACCAGTGTCCAGGTAAAAGAAACCGTACCCGACTATATCTTCGACAGGGCCGAAAAGGTCAAGCTAATCGATATTGAACCGGATGAACTGCTACGGCGCTTCGAGGATGGGAAGATTTATAAGCCAGAACGGGCGCAGACGGCCATGAATCATTTTTTTACACGGGAGAATTTAAAGCTCCTGCGTGAAATCGCCATGCGCAAGGCTGCAGATAGAATCAGCAATGAGAACCAAAATGAGCGCCGTACGACTGAAAAAATGGCGAATACAAAAATGCTGGTTTGCATTGGCCCTTCTCCATCCTCCGCCAAATGTATAAGGTGGACGGCTCGGGCTGCAGAAGCCTTTCATGCGCAATGGGTGGCACTTTATGTGGATAGCACTGACAGTGATTATTTAACTTCCCAGCAGCAGAAAATACTACGTGGAAATATGAATCTGGCGGAAAAGCTTGGAGCGGAAATTGTTTCGCTCACAGGCCATGAAATTGCGGTATCCGTATCCGAATATGCGAAATTATCCGGCATCACAAACATTGTGGTAGGCAAAAGCCGCAATAAGAAAACACTTAAAAACCTATTCGATATAGACTTTGAAGACAAACTGATTTCTCTTTTACCAAACATAGAAGTCTATATCATCCCCGGTGCCACCGCTCGCCGGGATTATAAAAAACCCCGCAAGACAACTTGGAAAGGCAAAGTGGAATTTTCATGGATTGACTGCGCGAAAACAGCGGCGCTATTGGTGGCGGCTACACTGGTATCCCTCGGACTGCGGAAGGTGGGAATCGGTGATCAGAATATCATTATGACCTATATCCTTTCTGTGCTTGTCATATCAAGGATTACAAAAGGACATATTTTCGGAATAATTGCTTCGGTTGCAAGCGTACTGAGCTTCAATTTCTTTTTTACCAAACCGATGTACACGTTCAATGCGATTCAAGCGGGTTATCCTATTACCTTCCTCATTATGTTGCTGGTGGCCTTGATCACAAGCACACTGACCGTAAGAATTAAGACACAGGCTAAGTTGGCTGTTCAGAGAGAACGTCGCACAGAGGTTCTTTATGAGATCAATAAAAAGCTTCTGGTTACCAGAGGGCTTGAAAATATTATTTCGCTGACCAATGTGTATATTGTGAATTTGTTTGAGCGGTCCGTCGTATTCTTCCCATCCGATCCTGAAGCTGGTACCAATGGCAGTGTCATGCAGGCCGATGGGGATACGGATGAAGCAGTTCTTAATTCCAAGGACGAAAAGGCAGTCGCGCATTGGGTGTTTGTAAATCAAAAGTGGGCGGGATCGGGAACGGATACCTTAATGGAAGCGGCCGGTCTTTATATGCCGGTTATAGCGCAAGGCAAGGTGCTGGCTGTTTTAGGTATTTCCTGTGTAAAAGGTTTTTTAGGCCATAACACCCGTCAATTTTTGCGCATGATTGCCTCCCAGGTGGCTATGGCGCTGGAGCGGCAGAACTTGTCTGATGAACAGCGCAGTATCATTGTGGAGGCGGAAAAGGAAAAAATGAGAAGCAATTTGCTTCGGGCTATCGCTCATGATTTGCGCACGCCCTTGTCCGGGATTCTTGGAGCCAGCTCTGCAATACGTGAAAATTCAAAAACATTAGATGAGAGTACCCGCGACAAGCTGAATGCAGATATTCAGGAAGAGGCTCAGTGGTTGATACGGATGGTAGAAAACCTGCTGTCGGTAACGCGAATTAATGAAGGAGAATCTAAGGTTAACAAGAACCCGGAGGCGGCTGAGGAGGTTGTGGCGGAGGCCGTAAGCCGAATCCGAAAAAGATTTCCACACCACAAGGTTGAGGTTTCTGTGCCCGATGAGCTGTTAGAAGTGCCTATGGACGGCACCTTGATTGCACAGGTGCTCATTAACCTTCTGGAAAATGCAGTGAAACATTCTGCCGTTACCTCGCCCGTTGAGATTATATTAAAAAGAACCGAAGATGCAGCAATATTTGAGGTAATTGATCATGGGAAGGGAATCGTAGACGAGGATTTTCCCTATCTTTTTATCAGCTATGTCCCCAATGGAACGAAAAGCTCGGATTCTTCCCGAGGAATGGGCATCGGGCTGTCTATCTGCATGACAATCATCAAAGCGCATAACGGAACAATGGAAGCCGCTAATCGCAAAGAAGGTGGTGCGGTATTTAAATTCACACTGCCATTGGAAAGAAGTGAGTGATTATGATAAAACCAACAATTCTTGTCATTGAGGATGAGGAAGCAATATGCAACTTTATAACAGCAATCCTGAACTCAAACGGATATCAGGTCATCAAGACCGGTACAGGAAAAGAAGGTGTTTCTATGGCGGCATCCTATTCACCAGATGTCATTTTGCTGGATCTTGGCTTGCCGGATATTGATGGAGTGGAGATACTGAAAAGTATCCGCAAATGGTCGAAGATACCGGTTGTTGTTGTGTCAGCACGCGGACACGAACGGGAAAAGGTTGAGGCACTTGATTTGGGAGCAGACGATTATATTGTAAAACCATTTGGTACTTCAGAGCTTCTGGCAAGAATTCGTACAGCGCTGCGACATAGCCCCCAAAGCATGGGTGGGCAGATACAGGGAGCAGAGAAAACAACTGTTGGAGAGCTTCAGGTTGATTATGAAAAACGGTCCGTTTCCCTCGCCGGAAAAGCAGTTCATCTAACGCCAGTTGAGTATAAGATTCTGGCTCTTTTATCAAAGAACGCTGGAAAGGTCTTGACGCATGATTATATCATGAAGGAGGTATGGGGCCTGTACGCTGGGGACAGTCACACGCTTCGCGTCAATATGGCAAATATTCGCAGAAAGATTGAGGAAAATCCCGGCGCACCAAAATTTATATTAACAGAGATGGGCGTAGGCTACCGGATGGTGGAGGAACTGTAAACAGGAGGGGCAAATTATAGTTTTTACCAAAACAGAGATTAAAAAATGTTTTAGCTTATGTTCGACAGCATGCCCGATGAAACACGCCCGGCCAAAAAAAGGCAATATAGCGCGGCCAGCTCTAAATAACTATAATTTTTAACTTCCAGCCTGCAAGGCTGAAAGTTTACACTCCCCTCTTGTGTTTAGAAGCATTTTCGTAAGATTAAATTTCTGCCAAATACAATACTTACTTTATCTGTCCATATCCCAATAAAGTTAAGCAAGTTCTCATGCAACATGCTATTCTGCGGGTTTAAAGCTATGATCTTGCAAACGCCAATAAGTTTCCTGAAGGTTGATTTTTTTACCTAAAATCAACCACAAATTCCTTGAAGCTGATTTTGTCAACCAGTATAATAATGGTGGAGGGAACGAACATGAAAGAAATCAATATTGCCAGAGCCATCATAAATAAACGAAGGGAGAAAGGACTGACTCAAGATGACCTTGCAAGCTACATCGGCGTTTCGAAGGCTTCCGTTTCCAAATGGGAAACAGGTCAGAGTTATCCCGATATTACTTTTCTCCCACAACTTGCGGCCTTTTTCAATATGAGCATTGATGAACTGATGGGCTATGAGCCGCAAATGACTAAAGAGGACATTCGCAAGCTCTATCTAAGTTTATCCGCCGACTTTGCTTCCAAGTCATTCGATGAAGTCTTGGAGCGCTGCCGTGAAACTGCTAAAAAGTATTTCTCCTGCTTTCCTCTGTTATTTCAAATTGGTGCCATGCTTGTAAACAATAGTATGCTCTCGGGTGATGCGGATAGAGCCTTCTTTATCATTGAGGAAGCAAAAGAGCTGTTCATCCGGGTGAAAAGAGAGAGCGATAATGCCGAGCTTGCCCGGCAGGCACTAAATATGGAAGCGCTCTGCGCATTGATGCTGGGCAATCCAAATGAGGTTTTGGGACTGTTTGCGGAGGTAAGTATGCAGATGTACTCCCCGGAAGCGATACTTGCGCCAGCCTATCAGATGATTGGAAAACCTGAGGAAGCAAAAGCTGTGCTGCAAGTCGGCATTTATCAGCACGTCCTTTCTCTGCTTGATATTCTTCCAACCTATCTTACGCTCTGCACGGATGAGCCGGAACGGTATGATGAAACATATAAACGAGCGCTTGCCGTAGTGGAAGCCTTTGGTATAAAGGGGCTTCATCCGTCTATCCTGGTGCAGTTCCTGCTCGTTGCCGCGCAGGGGTATGTGACGCTTGGAAATACCGACAAGGCATTGGATATACTGGAGGAGTACGCAGAGCTTGTCACAGGAGATATATATCCATTGCAGTTAAAGGGAGACGACTTTTTTACTCTGCTTGATGACTGGTTTAAGGAATTTCCCCTGGGAACCGCTCCGCCCCGCGATGAAAAGATTATTCGGCAAAGCATGACCGAAGGGGTCGTAAACAATCCGGCGTTTACCGTATTGGCTGATGAGCGCCGTTTTCAGAGGATTGCAGAAAAACTAAAAAATAACTAACTATTCGGTATTGATGTTTCGAAAGAAGCAACTGTAAGGCTGTTGGTTAGATAGTCCCCATCGTGAAAAACCAAGTGAACAGGAGGAACGGTATGAAAGCAGTTTTAACACAAAATTTGTCAAAAACCTATACCGGTAGTAAAAATGCAGTGGATCATATAGAATTCAGTTTGGAGCAAGGCGAGGTCTTTGGATTCCTGGGTCCTAATGGCGCGGGGAAGACAACCACTATCAAATTACTTTGCGGAATGCTTGCGCCCTCAGAGGGTAGCTGCCGGGTGTTTGATCTTGATCCTGCCCAAAATCCGGAAAAGCTGCATCAATTGTCCGGCGTAATCACGGAACATGCGCAGATGTACGACCACCTGACAGGGCTTGAGAATCTGGTTTTCTATGGAACACTCTTCGGTGTGAATGCGGCTGAATGTGAAAAGCGTGCAAACGTCCTCTTAGAGCGGCTGGGTCTGGTGGATGCACAGGATCGTAAATTGGCAGCTTACTCCACCGGTATGCGCCAGCGCCTCTCCCTAGCCCGTGCCATGATCCACAGCCCTAGAATTCTATTTTTGGATGAACCGACCTCCGGACTTGACCCCGAAAGCGCGCAAAATGTAAATAGTCTTATCAGGGAACTTTCCGTTGATGGTACAACAATTTTTTTATGTACCCACCAGCTACGTTATGCCCAGGAAATCTGTACCACATACGGGCTGATTGATGAAGGCACTTTATTGGCAACGGGAAACATCCAGA
>DHDG01000035.1:13951-15356 GCA_002399265.1 Firmicutes bacterium UBA4882
TGGCAACGGGAAACATCCAGAGGCTTCGAGCTATGGTTTTCTCCGGTGTAGTGGTGCATGTGAAAGCGAGCCGTATGCCTGATGGCCTGGTATATCAGAAAACCGGTGAGCACACTTATGACATCACAGTAAATTCAGAGGATGAAATTCCGCCCATTGTCAAAGGCATTGTGGAGGCGGGCGGCAATATATATCATATCTCGACGCACAGAATGTCTTTGGAAGAGATTTACTTTTCTTTAATTGACCGGCGCAAAGCAGGAAAGGAAGGTGAAAATGATGAATAGAATGCAGCTTGCCTTGATGAAAAAAGATATTCGTGGTATTACCTCAAATAAACAAGTGTTTTCGGTTATGCTGATGGTTCCGCTTGCGTTGACAATTATATTACCGTCCATTTTTGTGTTTGTCACAGTACTGGTTCCGGATACTACTTCTGATTTCCAGAAACTGCTGGAAATGCTGCCGTCTACTGAACAAATAGGCAATCAAAAGCAGATGATTTTAGGGCTTTTGCTCAACAAAATCATGCCGGTTTTTTTCCTGATGATTCCGATCATGGCGTCGTCGGTTATGGCGGCAAGTTCGTTTGTGGGAGAAAAGGAGAAGCACACTCTGGAAACTTTGCTTTATTCCCCGCTCTCATTGAAGCAATTGTTTCAGTCAAAAATATTGGCCAGCTTTTCAGTAAGTATGATGGTTTCGTTCATCTCATTTGCGGCAATGATAGTAGTAATGGAAATAGAGGTACTGCTTTTAACCGGGAGTGCAGTTATGCCTGACCTTAGCTGGATGATTATTATGCTGCTTATTGCGCCATCTATCTCATTGGTTGCGATCAGCATAACGGTACGTGGCTCCGCAAAGGCGCAAACCATAGAAGAAGCACAGCAGCGCGCCGTATTCTTGGTTTTTCCAATCATTGCGCTTGTCATAGGGCAATTTACAGGGATTATCATGGTAAGCACATGGATTCTCTTAGGACTGGGTATCGTCTTACCGCTAATAGCTGCGCTTCTTGTGAAGGGCTCTGTGGGAAAATTCACCTACGAAAAGCTCTTGAGATAATGAGGGACACATTTTGATGGGCGGTGTGGAGGCCGGTGCACTAAAAGGCAGTAAGCTGGCAGATTAATTCCGTATTCGTTTTGACGGAGCATGAACTGCCGCAATAGCAGCAAGAAAAACAAATAAAAGTATAATCAGCAGAGGTATGACAGGCAAACTCCAAATAGCGTAGCTGAAATGAGTAGTAATGAGACTACCATATAGCAGTTTGCTGATTAACAAACCAACTGCACAGCCGATAATACAACCAGATAAAGCATAGGTAAACGCTTCGGCAGCGATCATTGTTGTTATTTGATGCTCGTCCATTCCGGCCGCCCGCATTGCTCCGTACTGC
>DHDG01000069.1:0-272 GCA_002399265.1 Firmicutes bacterium UBA4882
ATTGGCACCAGCAATTCCGCATTGACGGCCCCTCTCAGGCTGAATTTGACTCCGCCCAGCCCCAGCGGTTGGACATTCTCCGCCCAAAAATCGCGCCGAGAACCATCTTTGTCCAGGCCGAAGTAGATTATCTTTCCAGCCGTATGGGCGGCCATCGCGGCAACGTTAGGATCATCCGCATTGAGCGCAATCAACCCGTCGGCGGGAATCGCTTCCGCCAATTCTCTTTTGGCTGCCGCAATCGCCGCTACCGACCCCAGCAGTTCGATATG
>DHDG01000069.1:412-52789 GCA_002399265.1 Firmicutes bacterium UBA4882
GTTTCGCCGACATTCGTAATTATGCCAGCGTTTGGATTGGCAATCGCAGCCAGTTTGCGGATCTGTCCGGTACCGCGCATACCCATCTCCAGTACGCAAGCGCCGTAGGAATGATCCAACTTAAACAGAGTTAAGGGCAGACCTAGTTCATTATTATAGTTGCCTTCATTCTTGAGCGTTTTCCACTGTTGCCCAAGGATGGCGGCAGTTATTTCCTTGGTAGTAGTCTTTCCCACGCTGCCGGTGATGGCAACAGTCGAGAGATGAAAGCGCTTACGATGAAATTCAGCCAGTTGCCCCAGCGCTTGTGTGGCGTCTTCCACTCGTACGGTAAAGAAGCCGGGCGGCATTGCGGCCCCGGCCGAGTCTGGGAGCGGTTCAGTAATCAAAGCACCTACCGCGCCTTTTTGAGCAGCCGCCTGAATAAACTCATGCCCGTCACGGCGCTCGCCTTTGAGACACACGAATAAGTCGCCTGCTGACGTCGTCCGGCTGTCAATCGATACTCCGGCAACTTCCGCAACGATACCGTTGCCGCTGTCGGGCTGCAGAGTCCCTCCGGTAAGGTCGGCGATTTGCGGTGCACTAAACAGTACCATTATGACAAGGCCTCCAATGCTGCGCGTACCACTTCCCGGTCATCAAAATGAATCGTGCGGTCGCGCAGTATTTGATATGTTTCATGCCCTTTGCCAGCGATCACAACAATGTCCTCCGGCCGCTGCCGGTTGATGGCATAGTGAATCGCCTCTTGGCGATCAGCGATTACGGTATATTGGCCAGCCTCTTTACCGCCGCTAATCACCCCAGGGATAATCTCATCCAGGATCATGGCGGGATCTTCCGTACGCGGATTATCGGAAGTAATCACTACGTAATCGGCCAATTGCGCTGCGACATGCCCCATAACCGGTCGCTTACTGCGATCGCGGTCCCCGCCACAGCCAAAGACGACAATCACTCTGCCACAGCTAATTTCCCTGGCGGTTTGCAGCACATTTTCCAGGCTGTCGGCTGTATGAGCATAATCAACGATTACTGTGCGGCCCATACTGTTGGGCACCCGCTCAAAACGCCCGGGTACGCCGGGTAGTGCTTCCAAACCGCGACTGATTGCTTCAGGCGCAATCCCCTCTGCGATCATGGCTGTGATTACGCCCAGAGCATTATAGATGTTAAACTTGCCGGCCAGATGCATTTTAATTGGAAAGGACTGCTGCGGAGTTACGACTGTGAAGTGTGAGCTTCCCGGGCCCAGCACGAGGTCCGTAGCGTAGAAATCAGACTGCTTCCTGCCCTGAATGCCATAGGTGAAAATCCTGCAACGACAGGCTTCCAGGAATGCGGACGCGCTCGGACTGTCAATGTTGATCACAGCGTAAGCATCCGGACTCAGTAATTCAAAAAAGCGCACCTTAGCTTTTAAATATTCGTCAAAAGTTTTGTGAAAATCAAGATGATCAGAGGTAATATTGGTGAAAATACCGCCCGCGAAATCGCACCTGGCGATCCGGTTCAATGCGACGGCATGCGATGAAACTTCCATAGCAACGTGGGAAACCCCGGCGCTTACCATTTGCGCCAGCAAGGCCTGCAGGTCGGGCGAAACCGGCGTAGTATTTCTGGACGGAACCTCCTGATCGCCCACGATATTGCGGATGGTTCCAATCAACCCACCTTTGTATCCTGCGGCTTCGTAAATTGATTTGCACATGTAGGTGGAGGTTGTCTTGCCTTTGGTACCGATGATCCCAAGCAACCGCAGTTTTCCCGAGGGGTGTTCATAGAAAATATCACTGATTGAGGCCATCGCCGCAACCGTTGAATCCGTCTGTACAACTGTCAGGCCAGCGGGAAATGACCGGTCTTCCTGAATCAAAACAGCGGCTGCCCCTGCGCGGGCCGCTTCCGCTATATAATCGTGCCCATCCGAGTGATATCCCTTGACACAGATGAACAAATCTCCGTGTTTAACCTGCCGGGAGTCGTGCGCGATTCCACTGATTTGGATGTTGGGGTCTCCCTGCCGAACACAGGCACCAATGCCAATCAATAATTCAGATAATTGCAAGATCAATCACCCCATATTATTCTTAGTAGAGAACGGTCCAAATATCCATTATTGGCAAGAAAAGGCGCACCGCACATTAATCAAAGGCGCGCTTTAATCGTTGATCTGAGGCCGGAAGCTCACTTGTACACGGGCTCCAATTGGTAACCGCGTCCCGGCCGCCGGATGCTGCGCATGAGCTGTTCCTCCGCCTGTGGCAGACAGCACCAAACCCAGTGCTTTCAACCGCGCGTTTACTTCGGAAACGCCCAGCCCCGAAAAGTCAGGAACTTCAACAAAGCCTTTGCCGTCCATCTTTTCGCGGCCGCTGAAATACAACAGCACTTGGGTTCCAGGCTTGACTGCCGCCCCAGACTTCGGAAACTGGTCTGTTACAATGCCGCCGCTCCCAATCAGACGCCATGACAGGCCACTCTTAGCCAGCGCTGCCTGGGCATCACCCAAATTACCCGGCAATTTAGGGACCGTCACGTTCTTGCCAGGTGTATCACTCTGCCCGATGGCAGTACGCGGCAGAACCTGCAGATAACGGAGTGCGTCATGCATTACCGCCCCGAATACCGGCCCAGCCAAAACGCCGCCGTATTTAATGGGAGTCTGCGGTTCGTCCAGGATCACGATCATTGCGATGCAGGGATCATCAGCTGGTGCAAAACCGACAAAGGATGCGATGCGTTCTTCCCCGTAGCGGCCACCCTTCGGTTTTTGGGCGGTACCGGTTTTGCCGGCTACACGGTAGCCTTCCAGATAGGCACGATTACCGGAACCGTTTACTACAACAGACTCCAGCAAAGTACGCACTGTAGCGGCGGTTTTCTCAGAAATGACCTGCCGCACTGCCTTCGGTTCGTTTTTCGTATGAACCGTACCGTCCGGATTGTGAATTTCCTTGATTAAGTATGGCTGCATCAGTAGGCCGTCATTAGCAATCGCACATACGGCCGTAAGCATCTGCAGTGGGGTAACAGAAATGCCCTGTCCAAAACCAATATTCGCCAGTTCAACCGGACCGACATACTTCTTATTCATCAGCTGACCGCGGGCTTCCCCCGGAAAGTCGATCCCAGTTGTCTTGCCGAAACCGAAGGCCTCCAAGTAGCGATAAAAACTATCAACGCCCAGTTTCAATGAGAGAGAAGCAAAAACCGGGTTACAAGAGTTCTCCACCGCCTCGGTAAACGTCTGGCTGCCATGGCCGCCAGCCTTCCAACAGTGAATATTGCGATCCTCAACCCGGATAAAGCCCGGATCAAAGAAAGTCGTTTCCGGTGTGACTGCCCCTTCCTCAATGGCCGCGGCCGTTGTAAATACTTTAAACGTCGAGCCGGGCTCATATTGGTCGGTCAACATGAAATTGCGCCGGTTTTCAGAAGGGAAATCATTATAGTTAGTGGGATCAAAGGCCGGACGCAGTGCGGATGCAAGAATTTCACCGGTTCGCGGATCCATCATCAGAATCAATCCGCGCCTGGAACTGGTGTCCTGCATGGCCTTATCCAGTTCACGTTCACTCATGGCCTGCAAGAATTCGTCAATCGTCAGAACGATGTTACTGCCATCGATAGGTGGTGTATAGGTCTTTTCCCCGCCTGGGATATGCAGCCCCGAAGTGTCAAACTCAGCCATATCGCTGCCAGGCGTGCCGCGTAAAATTTCATCGTAATACTTTTCCAGCCCTTCCAATCCTTGGTTATCAATTCCCGCAATACCAAGCAGGTGCGCTGCCAGCATTTCTTTAGGGTAGCTGCGTTCAGAACGGACCGTTACGCTGATCCCCGGCAGACGGGACAGGTTTTGGCGGATCTGGTCAGCCTGTTCCGGTGTGATGCGGCGCTTAATCCAGACATACATCGCTTGTTTATCAAGTAATTTGCGAATCGCAGCAGTCTCAGTCTGCAGAATGCTGCCCAAGAGCTGGGCAACCGCGTCCGGATCGGTCACTTCACGCGGGTTACAGATTACCCCGTCTGAATGCACACTGATCGCCAGCTTGCGCCCGTTCCGATCCAAAATGGCGCCGCGCTTAGGATCAACAGCAATGCGACGGTAACGCTGATCCAGCGCTTCCTGCTGAAAGCGATTGCCAGCGATTATTTGCAGATAAAAAAGCCGTAGGCCTAAAAGCAGAAAAACCGCCGTTAATCCGAGCAATAAAACGGCGGCCCGGCGTCGGGCGGTAATACTAGTCTGTGCCACAGAATTCACTCCCACTCCAATGAGGATCCGGCAGGTGATCGATCGTCTCTTTTCATAAATACCAAACATCCCGCCCTATCCCTCTGTCAAGGAGCAAATTATTCTCCCATACTGGCTTGGGCATAGCCGATCGAAGCAATCCATCGGCCTATTTTTGCGATCATCGATTCGCTCTTTTTCTCACGCAAATCTCCTGGCCGGGTAGCTGGCATAGACATTGGTCCATCGTCAAAAGGCAGAGCCGCTACAACGACCTGAGAACTATCAATTTCCATCTGCAATTTCCCTTTAGCTTCAGCCTCTATTTTATCAAAAGAACTCAGTTTGGCAATTTGAACTTCATATTGTTCCTGCTGCATCTGCAAGTCAGCCAGTTGGCCTTCCAGCTCCGCGATCTCGAGACTAGCTGCGACTGCCGAAGTTGAAAAAGCCACATAAACCAAGGCCAGAGCCACAGTCATTGCCAGCAGTAGCAAATAGGTGGCCACAAATTTGCGGGTGAAAAATGGCTTTTTGCCATTATTGGTCCGCGTCCGGCCGGACTTTGTTGTTTCAAATCCATTTCTTTGACTTGGGTTTTCAAGTTTTCTGGCGTTAGCTGTTTCCATTATTATGCACGCCTCCCCGATCTATTCCGGCTTAATCGATATTCTCTCCGCAGCTCTCAGTTTGGCGCTGCGGGCCCGCGGATTGTTTTCTAACTCTGCGGCCTCAGGAGTAACCGGTTTTTTAGTCAAGATTTTGAGTCCGATTGCTGGGCTACCGTCAGTGGCGCTAACGCTGGTGTCGGCGTTGGCGTCGGTGCCGGTGGCAAGGTCCTTATAGCGGTTAGAATGGCCGCCCGAAAAGGCAAAGTCTTTGAAAACTTGTTTGACCACCCGATCTTCCAGAGAATGAAAAGAGATTGCTACGACCCGTCCGCCTGGGAGCAGCAGCTGCGGAACTTTCCGGATGGTCTCTTCCAGGATCTCGATTTCGCGGTTGATTGCAATACGCAGAGCCTGAAAGGTCCGCTTAGCCGGATGCGGGCCGGAACGTCTGGCAGCGGCCGGAATTGCCGCCTTAATTATGTCAACAAGCTCACCGGTAGTCCGAATCGGTTTGCGGGTGCGCGCCTCCACTATGAACTGCGCGATGCGCCGGGACCAACGTTCCTCTCCATAATCCCAGATCAGTTTGGCCAGTTCGTCAGCACTGAGTGAGTTGACCAGGTCCGCCGCTGTTTGGGGGTTTTCCTGGTCCATGCGCATATCAAGCGGCGCATCTGCCATATAGCTGAAACCGCGTTCGGCCACGTCGAGCTGCGGCGAGGAAACGCCGAGATCAAACAGAATTCCGTCTGCCCCTTGCCACCCAAGCTCGGCCAATAATTCCGGGAGGGCAGCAAAATTAGCATGTCTAGTAATCAGGGATCCCTGGTATTCAGCCAGTGCTGTCTGGGCGTTAATCAGGGCGTTTTCATCCTGGTCGATACCGAGCACTTGTCCATTGGGAGTACACTTTTCAAGGATGGCACGAGTGTGGCCAGCACCGCCAAGGGTGCAATCCACATAGCGCCCGCCCGGCTTGGGATCCAGAAAGTTAATTGCTTCATGAAGCAAAACGGTTTTATGTTCGAAAAGCTGTTCGCTCAAGTGATCAACTCCGTCATATCAGATCCCGAGGCGACGCAGGTCAGATCCCGAGAGAAACAATCGATTCAGCAATCTCTTCATAGGATTCTTCCGCTTCCGCCGCATAATTCTCCCAACGTTCTTTACCCCAGATTTCAATTCTGGTTGAAACCCCAATCACAAACAATTCTTTTTCTATGGCGGCGTGATCGCGCAGATTCTGCGGAACGAGTACGCGGCCTTGAGAATCCAACTCTGCTTCAACCGCACCGGAAAAAAGCATACGGACAAAAGCCCTGGCATCCGCTTTGGCGGTCGGAAGGGCTTTCACTTTTTCCTCAAGCACACGCCATTCGCCTAGCGGGTAAACGAATAAGCAGTGATCGAGGCCTCTAGTGATTATGAACTTTTCTCCCAATTCCTCTCGAAAGCGGGCCGGCATAATTAAACGGCCCTTAGCATCGAGAGCATGGAGGTATTCGCCCATAAACATCTTTGCCGTCCTCCGATGCTTTCCCCCACTTTGCTCCACTCGACTCCACTTATATGCCACATTTCTCTACTTCGACCCGTTTCCCTCCTTTTCGAAATAATTTTCTAAAATATTTGTGACACAGGGGGACGGTTCTTCTGTGTCATTTTGTCTTGGCCACCTGTTGGTGACACAGAAGAACCGTCCCCCTGTGTCCTCAACCCTGCCGGGATGAATAATTGCAGACCGCCAGGACGAAAACTAAAGCAATGGGAGGGATCCTGATGACAGAAATCAATTGTTCCGTAAAACACTGTATCCATAACCTGAATAACAAAGAAATGTGCGAATTGAAATCTATCATGGTGATCGTTCCGGAGCGGAAAAAGGGAACTGATGATAGCGGCTGCGGTGATTTTGAACCAGCTGAAGGCTCATTGGAGGGATGAAGATGGATCGCGATGAAACTGTAGACTATGATGTCGTAAAGTGCAAGGTTAAAGAATGCGTCTATAACGATCACGATGATGAAATCTGTGAACTGGAAGCCATTAAAATTGGACCGGACGGCTTAGGCGATACTGATTGCATGAGCTTTGAATCATCCAAGCGGAAGGACTATAAGTAACACCCGATGGCACAAGGACACAAGGGGACGGTTCTTTTGTGCTGCTGAGGTCCAACCGCAAAACAGCACAAAAGAACCGTCCCCTTGTGTCTATTTTTTACAGGAATTTAGTAGTAATTTGTGGAACATTGGCGCGTACGAACCAATTATATATGGAAGGAGTTCGCCAATGTCACGAAAACTTTGCTTTGTTCTATGCTTTGCTATTGCCGCAACGCTACTGGGAGTATGCGCTGAGCCTGGCGCAAGGGCTTCGGAATCAGCGAAACTCGAAATGAAGTTTAGCACCAAGGAAACCAGGGAATACTCCATATCTTTTCTCTGCGAGCGTACTTTTCCTGATAAGGCAAAACTCATTGAGTTTCAGATTCAAATGAATGTCAGGACCTTGGAAAAAGACAGAAAAGGTAATGCGAAACTGGAGTTTTCATTTCTGCCCCGAAAGCTTTATTGCTTGTCCGAGGAAGCAATCCATGAATATGACAGGTCTGCCCCGCCCGCTATCTTTGACGAACAAGTACGCAGTTTTTTGGCTTTTGGCGGCTTGACTGTCGAGACGGTTGTCTCATCATATGGAGTCATTATCAGCAGCGACTGGAAGAATTGGAATCTACCCGAATCATTTATGCCCATGACAGCGGAGATCACGCAATGTGTAATCTCCAATTACCTTGATAAGAATTACCTCTTTCGACTTTATCACCCCGCCGACTACGATATATTACGCATTGGTACTGTGTGGACCGACCCAAACATGACAGTGGGGAAATATGAATTGCCCAAACAATGGCAGCTGCTGAGTATGCAAGATAACAAAGCGCTCATTTGGCTTAACAATCATACATTCAATTTTAGGTGCCATAAGATTATGGCCACGCATCTCAACTCTATTGGTGGTTCTTATGATTACAAACAATTCGGGCAGATTTGGGTTTCACTTGATGATGGCTGGCCAATTTCCGCGGAAATGACACAAATCACGAATGCGGAATTGACTTTGTACGAAGATATTTCAATGGGAAGTATTAATGCTTCTGCGACAGGAACTACCCAACTGGAGCTACTCTCGGTTAATGGGAAGCCTTACATAAAGTAATCCGGCATGTTCAAGATTAGTAACACAAGGGCGGCACAAAGACCGCCCCCTTTTAATGTGTTCGCATTCTGACTTCAAGCACAAGGCTTATTAAATTTCTATCAAGACATTCTCATCGCTCAGACTTAAATCGCAGTAATTCAGATCCGTTCTGTGTCTCCAGCCCTGCGATTGCCAGAAATCATTTCCAATTTGGTTTTTGCTGAAGACCAACAAGGCCAATTTATTGATGCCCTCATTTTTCATTGCGGCACATATCGCCTGAAGCAAGGCTTTGCCTATGCCTTGCCTGCGGTAATCCGTCCTGACCGCCATATGATAAAGATAACCTCTGCGTCCGTCATGACCACTGAGTGCAATACCTATGATTTTGTGATCGATCTCCGCCACGAAATTTGTGTTGGGGTTTCTGTCGAGAAACTTGGCAATGCCGATCGGAGAATCATCCAGCCTGCGCAGGCCAACTCCCTCGGTGCCAAACCATAACTGAAACACTGCATCATAATCAGCCATTGTCATCTCACGGATGTTCATTGCGTTACCACTCCTATTGACACAAGGGGACGGTTCTCCTGTGTCACAGATGGCCGGGATCAGGCAAAATGACACAGGAGAACCGTCCCCATGTGTCCCTTATTTTTCACAGTTGTTCGACTATTTACGCATTCTTCCTGCAAGACTGGTATAATATTGAGCAGCAAATGAAAACGGAGGGGGTTCCTTGATGAATGACCTAATCAATAAGCCTACGCCCCGGCAGGCCAATCGTACTTACCTGCTACTGTTGATCCTGCTTTTTGTCGGCAGCATGCTATTGCAAAAACGCCTCGGGATCGGCGGTAACCTTTGGGTAAACGAGCTGGCATACCTGCTTTTACCCCCGCTAATTCTGGCCTTCCGCCATAAATGGCCGTTGTGCGAAACTTACCGGATGAAAGCAGCCCCTTTCCGGTTGCTGGCAGTCAGTATGCTGGTCGGAGTAACATATTGGTTGTTTAATGCCGTGCTTTATAATGCACTCGAATACCTGACTGGTCTGCTGATGAATCCCCTCTCCAGCTCCGGTGCTGAATCCGTCGACCTGCCTGCGCTGCAAATTATATTTACCATACTTGGCATGGTAGTATTGGCGCCTGTTTGTGAGGAAACCTTTTTTCGCGGATTTATGCTACGCGCTTACGAAGACTATGGTATTAAGCAGAGTTGGATCATTGCCGGAGTCCTTTTCGGTGCTATGCACGTTATGAACGGGATGAGTAATTTGATTCCTGCGATTTTATTAGGATTGATTTTCGGTTTCCTGGCAAGCCGTACCGGTTCAATTTGGCCTGCGGTCGCCATGCACTGCGGCAATAACCTGATGTCGCTATTTGGAGCGGCAATCTTGCCAGCAGTGGTCACCCCGCAGATATTGCCTTTATGGATCTATGGTTTGGCGATCCTGAGCGCTCTGATAACTCTGCTGTTCTTGTTGACGATCGGAGGCAGAACGTTCCGGGAACCCGATGCAATCACGCCTGAACCGGAAGGAAGCAGCGCGATCAAATCTCTCCGGCGCTCCAAGCCGCTCTGGCTGGCAGTTATTTTCTTACTGCTTATTGCTGGAGTAGAAATCGAAATGCGCGTCAATCAAAAGGATTCACTGATTATCAAATGGTCGAAAACCGCTGCCTCCGATTTAACCCCCTCTGACTCAAATCAGGAGACAAACATCCGCGCCTGTGAGTTTACAGGTGGTTTTCTGCTGTTCTCTATCGACGTGCAACCCAAGGAGGTCGGCAAGGAACTGATCTTCCGTTTTGATTATAAAGTTGCTGAGATTAATGAAGGCACATTCAAATTGCTGGATCCAAATGGCGCTGTTGTTTGGGAAGATGGCATTCAGGGCATTGGTCTGACCGCTCAAAATGAGGTCAGGCAAGCTGCACTGGATCAACCTGGTCAATGGCAACTTTACCTGCATGGAAGCGGCCGAGAGCTGGAGATTAGGGCCGTGTGGAAGATAGAATAAGAAACGGGGGGATTGGCAATCCCCCCATCCGTGATCTTATGTCACCTATAAAACTCAAATACGAGGATTACAATCGCCATCAAAGTGGCAGTCAAACCGGACAGTGCGACAAAAACGCGCTGTCTTTTGCTGCTCTCACCCTTTCTCCATACCACAGCAATTGACACCACACCCACCGCCGCACAAATAAGGTATACATAATTGTTTATGAAAAATATGCGTAGTTCTGCAAAAGTAGCGTACGAAATAGCCTTGATTACCTGAACAGCCATGTTTGCGATTACGGCAATACCCGCTAAATTCAGGAACAGCCCCCATTTGGCTGCAGGCATGATAGAAACCGCTTTTTCTTTATGCCGTATCTTGCGAACCAGCCAGATTGCTGCTATTACCAGTGCGGTAATAAGCCAAATTACGCTGAGCATAGAGAAAATAGCGCCGCCAATTAAGACGTACATTATATTCTGCGGAAACGGCAAAAGATAGCCATACTGCCGTGATATCCGGACAACCTGTCCGCCCTGGACATCAAAATGCATGAGTGCTTTATTTGCGTCGTTATAATAGATATAAGGACTTATTTGCGTATAGTTTCGACCCGCAAAATCAATGGTGTGCTGGTCGATCGCCTTGATATCAATCATTTGCATCAGCCCGGGAATCTTACTAAATCCTCTATGCACCCGTCTCGCCTCGATGTAGCTCCCTTCGAGCTCACTAGTATCCGGCATCTGAACACTGGTTGACGGCACAGCATAGGTTCCGAATATTTCATTAGCCAAATCGCGGCAAAAAGCACTTTCGCCATTCTGATTAGTCATAACTATCAGCCCTAGTTGCCGCTCTGGAGCAAAACAAAAATAACTTGAAAAACTGTCAGTGCTGCCTCCGTGTGCGAGGGTTCTGACTCCCTTGGGGCTTATCCAAAAGCCATGTGCAATGCCAAACAGTCCGCCACCAAAAGAATAACTGGTCGACAGCATTTCTTCCAGAGTGGCATTGTCGGCAAATAACGGACTGGTTTGCCCGACAGACGGCATCAGCGCAGCCATGAATTTGGCAGCATCCCCGACAGTACCCATCGCTCCCCCGGCCGGATACAACCCAACATAAACCCGCTCAGTGGCTGACTTGACAAAAGAACCTTGGGCTACCATCCTATAGCCATGAATATTCTCTCGCTGAGCCGCTACAGCAGCATTATCCTGCTGCGTGGGATGAATGGTAGTGGTATCCATGCCAAGCACCTTAAAAATATGTTCATTAACATATTGAAAAAATGGCTCGCCAGAGATACATTCCACAATATACCCTGCCAAAGAAACGCCGAAATTTGAGTAAGCAATTACTTTTCCCGGTTCATACACTTGTACCGGCTCGCAGATCCGCAAAATTTCCTCAAGCGAACTCACATCATCAGCCGATTTGTAAAAAAGATCCATAAGATGATCTTCCCAACCGGCATTGTGGTGCATCAGGTTAAGCATATTAATCGGTTGTTCGAAGCGCAATTTGGTAAGAAAGCCTTCTGGCAGATAAGATCGGATATCACTTGTCAAATCGAGCCGGCCGTTCTCAACAAGCTGCATTACACTTGTCCAAACAAGCAGCTTGCTGACTGAACCCCACTCAAAGACAGTGCCAACCTCGGCAGGTATTTCGTTTTCCAGATCAGCATGGCCATAGGCGTTAATGAGGGCCAACTCACCATCTTTCAGTACAGCGACAGATGCCCCCACTGTTCTTTGACCAATATGTTGGGCGGCGAAAACATCAACAAATGGTGCAAGCCTATCGATTGGGATGCCGGATGGCGTAACCGCGTAATCCTCATCCGCTGCCAATACCGCCGTTCCAAAACAGGTCAGACATATAATAACAACCACCAAAAAAGGAAAAACAATTCTTCGCATTACCGCTCCCCCTATTCACCATAGCCGCGGAAGGTGTTTCTAGAATTGATGCTCCAGCTCCGGACTATATGTCATATATGAAACTAATGTGTCTCTGCAGCTTTTGACAGAATTCGCCTGTAATTACCGGAAACCTTTTCTCAAACCAACTTTTCCAGACAATATTGTTAATTTGCCGTGATGCCGCCACCAGAATAATATAGAGCGCCAAAGCCTCAATAAAGTACAGCCTTTCTTCCGTCAATTGCAGACCATAGCCCGCGATGAAAGCCTTGCGTAAGTGCTTTTTCAGATTGCAGAGGCAAATAGCCGGATCAAGCAAATAATAGGCCCAGCCAGATAACGAAAAGTCAATTGGGATCAGCTGTCCTTCTCTAATCAGTAAATTGCCGCTCAAAAAATCTGCATGAACTAAGCCCCAGCTGGCTTTTGTTTTGGGAGTATTGGCAAACAGGCTGCAGATTAGTTTGGTTACATCACAGACAATACGGTAATCGTCGTTGCCAATAATACCTGATTGTATGCCTTTCCCAAGATTTTCGCAGGCTTGAGCAATTGTTATCTCATCATAGATCAATCTCCTGAAACCAGCGGGAGGAACCCATTTTTGAGAGTGGGCATGCAAGGTTTGCTGTAAGGCGCCCATTTTGACGGTCAACTGATTTTCATTATGGCGGATTAATTGTTTGGAAACGACCTCAATGTCATAGTTTAGCAGGGCCTTATCAGCCATTTCCGTGAGCAGAGCACCATTTTCCATATTCGCTTGCATACTCAACCTTCTTTCCTGGAATGCCGCCGGTTGTAGGAGGGGGCGACTGGCTTCTTCGCACTGCCAACAGCATGTTTACAGAAAATCTATTAGCAAAAAGTATGCCGCTCCCCCGCAAAAATTCACCTCCTGGAAAGCAAAACAGACAACCCATGGTTGTCTGCCGCATTTTGTTGCTGAATATTGATTTGATGAATATCCGTATATGAAAACGCTCTGGCTTAAATCAACGCCGTGCTGAAATAGCGCTCAGCCCTGTCCGGCAACACTGTTACAATTGTCGCCACCTTTTCCGCTGTTTTAGCCACCTGGCACGCTCCCCAGAAGTTGGCACCGGCAGATGTTCCCACCAATAATCCGATCTCACTGGCCAGAAAGCGCGCGCTTTCGATGGCGTCATCATCAGTCACTTCAATTACCTGATCAACAATGGCAGGATCGAGCACGCTGGGAATGAAACCGTCTCCAATCCCCTGAATTTTATGAAAACCAGGTTCGTGTCCAAGAAGTGCCGAGACGTTTTTAGGTTCTACCGCCACAATGCGCACATTGGGGTTCTGTTCCTTCAGATACCGGCCAACTCCGGCCAACGTCCCCCCACTACCCATTCCGGAGACAAAAACGTCCACTTTACCGTCTAGATCACGCCAAATTTCAGGGCCGGTAGTTAAATAATGAGCCTGCGGATTATCTTTGTTTTCAAATTGCTGAGGTACATAGACATTCGGATTCTCGGCGCGGATAGCTTCCACCCGTCGCAGGCAGCCTTCAATACTCTCCTCAGCAGGAGTAAGCACTAATTTTCCACCAAAGGCTTTGATAATTTTCTTGCGCTCTTCACTCATATTCTCTGGCATGACAATCATAACGCGATAGCCCATCCGTCTCCCCGCCAGCGTCAAACCAATGCCGGTATTGCCAGAGGTGGGCTCTACGATCGTCATCCCGGGCCGCAACTCTCCGCGTCGCTCGGCTTCTTCCAGCATATAGCGGGCAACGCGATCTTTGATGCTGCCCCCGGGGTTCAAGAACTCTGCTTTGCCATAAATACGTACACCGGCTGAACGCTTAAGTAAAACCAATGGTGTGTTCCCAATGCAATCCAAGATCGAGTCATATAACATCTATTAAGCTCCTATCTGCTCTGCTGCATCGTGAGCGTCTATACACTCAAAATTTCAATTGCTAATATATTCTCTATCGGTTACATCTGTACCAGCTGGATGTCTCCCCAGGCAGCCAGCTTATCGCCAATAATGATTACTGCCCCTAATACGCCATTTAGTCCAGAAACAAAGCCAGTCACAGACTCAAGATCATCGGGCGTTTTTACGCGGTTCCCCGCAGCAGTGGCAACAGCGTCAGCCAGGGCTGCACTGCGGGCCACAATCACGGTTGCGTCACTCATCCCAAAGCTAAGTGAGTGCCCGACTGTACCGGAAGAAGTGCATATTCCCACTGGAGTCTGCTCTGGTGTCACCATTAAGGCCACTTTCTGGCTTAGCGGAGACTGGCCGGCATAAATGCCGATCCTCCGAGGCTGCGTGCTTGTTAAAAATATATCACCTCCGTTTTCAACAATAACCTCTTGGGAGTACTTTGTCAGGGCTTCCCCAACCATTTCGCTGATTACGCCGGCGACCGCCGCCATCGGCCCAACGCCGGCGACACTGCTTGCCTCGCACATCCGCCTGATAACAGGCGGCGCCCAGATGGCAGGCGCCAGTGGTGTCAATGTGGTCAGGAACTCAGGCACAGCACGGATATATTCTTCAATCTGTCGCCGCAAATTTAAAACTAGTGCGCGCGTATCGTCCTCGGCCTGCATAAGGGATGCTCCACTCAGCCCTTGTCCCAGGCCGATCTGCAAATCAGTTTCCTGAATCCGGCAATTAAAAAAGAAGCGGTCTTTGTCATTGAATAACTCGCGATAGGTGCGCGGTTCATAATGGCCCATCGCTTAACCTGCCAGTACAGTCCCGTTTAAATGCATAACGGCTACAATAGCGCGCACTGGGCACGACTTGACGCATAGCTCGCAGGCAAAGCATTTTTCGGGAGCGAACACCAGGCTCCAGTCATCGCGCCTGAGTGTCAGGGCACCGGACGGGCATACTGATGTACAGGCACCGCAATGCACGCAACGCTCCTCGTCCAGCGTAATTCCGCTTTTTAGGATGCGGAATTCGATCCCTTCGTGAGCCGTGAAATCAATGGCCTCTGCAATATCCTGCTCGCTTCCTTCAATGTCCATGATCAATTCGCCGGCTTTATTCGCAGCCACTTCGGCACGCAGGATATTAATCATCAAGTTATATTCCTTGACCAAACGGTAAGTAATAGGCTTGCTGAAATGCTCCTGAGGAAAACGCAGGAAAGCCTTAATTTCTTGCATCTTAAGCACCTCCAACAATCTCAAGGTTTTGCGGGCTGGCAGTTGTTGGTAGGGGCGCGACCGGTTCACTCAACAGGAATTGACCGTCTGCAATCCATTGTTTTAGAGTACTGGCGATTGCGCGAGCCGTCTTCATGCTAGAGAGCGGTGCGGTAGGCACTTTACGTCCCTCCAAAACTACTGTTCCACTTTGCAGTGTTTCATATGACACTTTGGCCAACACCGGGCGCGACCGTGAAGGTACGCTGTAATCATAAATGTTAGTATAAATGTCACGGTTGCAAACAGCAGCATAACGCACCATCTCTTCATCCAGGATTGGAATGGGTATGCCAACACCAACAAACATTGAGACCCCATACCCTTCCATCACTGCCGCCCTGATAAACTGCGTGCTCATCTGTTTCAGGTCGCCAATCAGCGCCAGTGAGGCCGCGTTCTGAAATGGCAAGCCGTTCTCACCGCGCGGACGGGAAGGATTGTGCTGTGTACCATGCCAGGCCACATAACCCTGAGTACCGCCAAGAAAGATCCGGGTACCGATTCCGATCGTACGCAAGTAAGGATCATTGATGAGCGGACTTAATGCCCCAGAAGTACTATAATTTACATTGCCGCAATTGGGCAACAAAGTACCCATATAAGTATGAATAGTCCGGTCGGACCTGTTTGCAGCTGCACCATAGTTTTGATAGGCGTTGCGCGGATTAAACAAATAGGCTTCATTGATAATTTCTTTGCTGATATAGGTGGCAATCTCTGTGCGGGGGTAGCAGTCGGTGCCATACGAGATGGCGCGCAGTTTGACCTGCTTGCCGGCGATCAGCTCCTCAATGACATGAGCCCCGCCATATTCCAAACTGCCTGATTCCGTTAGTTCTGTGGCACCTAAGTAGGCATCGACAGCTGCTACGCCAGCGTAAGCCGGTACATCATTGAGCCATACTTTGGTCATCCGGATCGGGGGCTCGGAATGGCCAAAGTTAAGCCAGACTCCGGAAGAACACATCGGACCAAAAGTTCCGGTGGTAACTACATCCACCTCCTTAGCTGCCTGGGCGGTACCTTTCTCTGCCACAATTTCTGCGATTTCTTCGGCTGTTACGACCACTGCCCGCCGCTGTTTAATTTTCTCGTTGATTTCAGCAAAACTCTTCAGGCTCAATATGCTCATCCTTTCTGATCGATCCTGTTCTTTGCTACCTTAGTTCTTTGCTTGTAGGTTAACGCAACGATCTGCGCATTTAGGCGTCTGTGAAATTAAGCGCCTGCAGAAAATGCTCAAAATAGTCCGGCCGACCCGCCAGCGCAATGTGGCGAGCGACGCGTGCGATGCGTTCGCCCTCCTGCTGCGCCGCCTTAGATGCGGCCATCATCTCAGCTCCGGCCAAAGCGGTATTACCGGCGAGCTGTACTCTGCTCTGCGGGATGAGTCCTATTTGAACGGCACTTTGAGGGTTAAGACCACTGCCAAAAGCACCGGATAATATGACACACTCCAAATCCCCATGCTTGGCACCGGCCTCGGCCATTAAAATGTCAATACCGGATCGGACCGCTCCTTTGGCTAACTGAAGCTTCCTGATATCTTCCTGAGTCAACACCAGATCATCTGTAAATCGGACCTCCATGGTGCCATTGCGGCGCGGCCAGCCACATGGTTGAATCTGACCGCATCGGCTAATCCGGCCGCCAGCGTCAATGATCTGTTCCTCCAATAGTAAGCTGATGGCATCAATCAAGCCCGTGCCACAGAACCCGATGGCCTCCCCGCCACCGACCACATCCAGCTGTAGTGCACTATGCACTTCATCGGTATCAAGCGCACCTGCGCCATTTGAATGCCGCCTGATTCCGGTAACGGCACCATTTCCCAACCGCATGCCCTTACTGATCCCCCCTCCTTCGAAGGCAGGTCCGGAGGGTGCGGAGCAAACCGATAACTGACCGCGATGCCACAAACAAATCTCGGTATTAGTACCGATATCGATCAGTAAAGCGCTGTGATCCCGATCCATCAAACCGGCCGCTAAAATGCCAGCCACGGCGTCGGATCCAACAAATCCGCCTATTAATGGTGCAAAGTAGAACGGGATGAGCGGCAGCCCCGCCAGCGCCAACTCAATCTGGCGAGGTTCCGCTACAGTTGGAATATATGGTGCGGCCGCAAGCTGCGCCACATCCAGTCCCAGTAGCAGATGATGCATGGCGGTGTTAGCAACAATGACGCCACCGGTAATACAATCTGGAACAATGCCGTTTTGCCGGCAGAGTGTTTCCACCAGGTTGCGCAAAGCACTCTGACCTGCTTCCCGAAGACTGCGCCGCGATTCAGGATTCCTATTTGCCTGATCCAGTCGCGTCATGATATCACAGCCATAGAGAATCTGCGGGTTCAGTGCATTTGCTCTGGCCAGGACCGCTCCGCTGCCCCGGTCCAACAGCGCGGCATTAATAGTGGTTGTCCCAAAATCCACTGCCAGGCTAAGGCCCGACTGCTTGAGCGTCGATTGATTATGCATTAACTTGTTCCTTTATTTTTATTGCCGCTGAGCAACCGCCTGACTTCTCTTACTGCCTCATGCGCATCGTTTCCATATCCGGCAGCTCCTATTTCTTGGGCAAAGGCTCCGGTCGTGGCGGCACCGCCAATTAATACCGGGCAGTCATATTTTTCGCTGGCAAACAAGTCGATGACTTCTTTCATGTGTGGCATTGTTGTGGTCATCAGCGCACTTAACGCCACCAGATCCGCTTGATGCGCCCGCGCACCGGCCAAAATATCACGGGCGCTGACATCACAGCCCAAATCGATTACGCGAAACCCATGATTCTCCAACAGCAGCGCTACGATGCTTTTTCCAATATCATGAATATCGCCCTGGACAGTTGCCAGCACTACTGTTCCCTGGCCATCAACTGCCCGTACATCTTTTAATTCCGGTTGCAGCCTTGCCATAGCGCTTTTCATGGCCGATGCAGACTGCATCAGCTGCGGCAAGAAATAGATTCCTTGAGCGTAGAGTCGGCCTACTTCATCCAGCGCCGGTATCAGGCACCCGTCGACAATCGCCATTGGCGCAATACCCTGTGTTAAGGCGGCGTCTATGATGACTATGATTCCGCCTTGATCCCCCTCCATGACAGCATCGTAGAGGGCGCGCCTGACACTGTCCTGCGCAGCCGTGTTTTTGGAAGCTGTCACGATTGGTGCAGAGACAGCGGACGTAGATGGCGGGACTGCCGCCGTCACAACCGCCGCGTTATGCACCAGCTTCTTCGCACCCACAATACTGATATAGCGTCGGGCGCTGCCTTCCTGATTTAGTAGCACCTGTGCCGCACGTATTGTATCCATGATTCGTTCATCCAGTGGGTTGATAATCGCCAAATCCAGGCCGGCCGCCAACGCCATTGTCAAAAACGCGGCGTTCAAAAAACCGCGGTTTGGCATACCAAAGGAAATGTTTGAGATGCCAAGCGAAGTACGGCAACCCAGTTCGGATTTGATCAGGCCGATCGCCTGTAACGTCTCGCGCACTTGTTCGGGCTGAGCTCCCGCAGCCAGCGCCAACGGATCAATAATCACATCCTGGCGAGGAATGCCGTAGGAAGCCGCCCGTTCCACCAATCGGCCGGCGATCTCCAGGCGCTCTCTGGCCGTAGTCGGCAATCCGCCCTCTGCAATGGTCAGGCCAATCACAGCGGCACCATAGCGCTTGGCGACAGGCAACACTGCCTCTGCCTTTCCTGGCTCCAGACTGAATGAATTCACCAGTGCTTTGCCGCTGAATGCCTTAAGTCCGGCAGCCAGTGCTTTGGGATCCGCTGAATCAAGACAAAGCGGAGTTACGACAGCCTCCTGCACGGCAAGCACCGCCCCGCGCATAGCCGCCGGCTCATCAATCAGCGGCACCCCAACGTTGACATCGAGGATTTGGGCACCGGCCGCCACTTGGGCTTTGGCATCGCGCCGCACCACTGCAAAAGAGCCGCGGCGGATATCTTCCGCCAACTGCTTCCGCCCGGTAGGATTAATACGCTCGCCGATAATCACAGGCCCAGCCGCTTCCGTAAACAACACCGCCTGCGAGCGGGAAGCTAATCCGGTAACGGCGCGCCCTGCACCAGCCGTACCTCCTGAACATGTACCGGTACCGTCACCGGGAATCAATCCCTCCACAGCATTGCGCAACAGTCTGATATGTTGCGGAGTGGTACCGCAGCATCCACCAACCAAAGCAGCCCCAGCTCCGACCAGTTTAGGGCCGAATGATGCAAAGTCTTCAGGACCCAATGGAAAAATGGTCTGCCCGGCAGAATTGAGATGCGGAATTCCAGCATTAGGCTGCACAGAAACCGGAACGCCCACTACCTTTGCCAGTTCAGCCACTGCGGATAGATAAACCTCGGGTCCACTGGAACAGTTAAATCCGATCGCATCGGCTCCCAGACTCTGCAGAACCAATCCGGCAGACTGCGGATCCGTCCCGGTAATCGTGCGGCCGCTGTGATCCAAACTTATTTGGGCAATGATCTTAATCCCGGGAGCGAAATCCTTACTGGCGAGCAAAGCCGCCCGGAGCTCATTAAGATCAATAAATGTCTCCAGTATGATAAAGTCGGGAGCGCCTTCCGCCAGTGCTTTGACCTGCTCGGCAAAGATCTCATAGGCTTGATCAAAACTAATTGGTCCTAAGGGTTCAATCAGGGTGCCAAGCGCCGCAACAGATCCTGCTACCAAAGCCTGGTTGCCGGCTGTTTCTCGTGCCAGACGTACTGCCGCCAGGTTCAGCTCACGTGTTTTGTGGCGCAGGCCATAGTGTTCCAAGCGTAGCGGCGAAGCACCGGTGGTATTGGTTTGCAGAATTTGCGCTCCAGCAGCAACATACTGCTGATGTACCAAGCGGACTGCTTCCGGATTATCAAGACACCAAATGTCGGGGCAAAGCCCGGCCGGTAATCCCATTGATTGCAGCTGCGTGCCAATTGCTCCGTCGAAAACCAGCACTTGTTTGCCAAACAACTCCATCATACTCATGCGCTAATCCCTCGTTTCAATCCTTATTGGCTTAGCTTTTCTTTGGCACCTTAAACCAAGCTCATCAATAATATCAACGACTTTCAAGATCCGGGCGGCGTTGTTCATTGGAAAAATGTGGATGCCGCTTATTTCAGAAGCTGCGGACGCCGAACTAATGAACTCCCTAACCATCTCCATACCGGCCTGTGGTCCCCTGACTCGCATGCGCTCAACTGCCCATTCCGGTACCGTTATTCCGGGGACATCATTGTTCAGATGAACTGCGAATTCGTAATTCCTGAGCGGCATAACCCCATAAAGGATCGGAATGCGGACGCGGCCGGCGACCTTCATGAGCCAATGTTCCAGAATCCGCAGGTCAAATACAGGCTGGGTCTGTGCGAAATGAGCGCCAGCGGCGATTTTTGCCTCCAGACGATCGACTTCCGCTTCCAAATCTCTGGCATTGGGATTCGCAACACAGCCAATCGTAAAATCAGTGCCGCAATCCAGTCCGCTACCGCCAATAGTACTGCCTGCATTTAATGTGGACGCCAGTTTAATCAACCGGGAGGAGCCTATTTCGAAAACACCGGTAGCGCTTGGATGATCGCCTCGGGTAGGTTCATCGCCACGCAAAGCTAATATGTTACGCACTCCCAGTCCGGCGGCTCCGAGCAGTTCCGCCTGCAATCCGATTGTATTGCGATCACGACAAGTCAGGTGAAAGATCGCTTCCACTCCGGCATCACGTTGGATCAGATGCGCCAATGTGATCGGACTCATTCGCACATTAGCCATTGGGCAGTCAGCCACGTTGACGGCATCCACCCGGTCGGCAAAACCGCGTACTTTTTCGAGAGTCTTAGCCGCGTCCGGTCCGCGTGGAGGATCAATCTCTACGGTTACCACGAATTGTCCCTGAGTCAGGCGATTGAGTAAACGGGCCATTTGAAACCTCCTGTTCGGCCTCCTCCATCTGTCATAGCAGTGGCAGTGGAACCAGCAGCAGCTACAGCGGCATTCGCCCCAGCTACGGCGGCGGCCACAACAGCGCTGCCACAGCCACAAAAAAACAACCCCTCTATGAGAAGAAGGGTTGCCGAAATACAAAATACTGATCAACAAGCAATAAACAATAAGCAAGCGGCACCTCCCTCTCATCTTTCGGACGTAAGTCCGTCGGAATTGGCACCGTTCCTAATGAGGATGGTTGCCGTGGCTTCATTGGGCCTGTCCCTCAGCCGCCTCTGGATGAAAGAGGTGTAATATTCAGTTTTGAAATAGATGCGGATCTGCCTGCTAACTCCTGCCAGCCTGCGCAGATCCTGCCTGCAATGCTGCATTGAAAAGATAATAACACCACGAACTGGCAATGTCAAGAACCATAAACAGGGATTTCGACTACACTACGCCTGCCAGCTGCACCTATTTCTTGGCGATTTCCTTATTTACCAGGTTCGGCGGGGTTTCCCCATCGAAGACGGCAATGATGTTCTCTGCTGTCATGGTTGCCATTCTAGCCCTCGTAGCAACCGAAGCGCTGCCGATGTGTGGCGCAATGGTCACATTATCAAGCTGCAACAGCTCGGGCTCTATCTGCGGCTCCCGCTCAAACACGTCCAAACCGGCCCCGGCAATTTTCCCAGTTTTAAGCGCTTCCACCAAGGCATTCTCATCGATAACAGGACCCCGGGCGGTATTGATCAGAATGGCGTTGGATTTCATCAGATTAAATTCGCGCTGACCTATTAAATGACGGGTTTCGGCGACCAACGGAACATGCAGGCTGATGAAATCGGACTCGCGGAGCAAATCATCGAGCGCTCTGTATTCTACGCCGTGTTTTTCCTCTTCGGCTTGCGGACGCCGGTGGGCACTGTAATAAAGCACCTTCATGTCAAAACCGGACGCCCGTCTGGCCATCGCCTGTCCGATGCGTCCAAAGCCTACAATACCAAGTGTCTTTTGATAAATATCCTGCCCGAGGAATAAAAGCGGTGCCCAACCTTCAAATTTGCCGGCTCTGGTAAACTTGTCAGATTCCACAATCCGCCGTGCGGCTGACATCAGCAGCGCAAAGGCCAGATCGGCTGTCGTCTCCGTTAAGACACCGGGAGTGTTGGTTACCGCTATTTGGCGTTGTGTCGCAGCCGCCACATCAATATTATTAAAACCCACCGCGTAATTGGCGATCACTTTCAGTCCCGGAGCGGCATCCATCATATCGGCACTGATATTATCCGTCAGAAGGCAGAGTAATCCGTCTTTTCCCCTGATACCCTGCGTAATTTCATCTTTTGTCGCCGTGCGGTCATGCGGGAAAACCTCCAGTTCGAAACGGTCCGCTAGCATGTCTAAACCTGCCTGAGGGATTTTGCGGGTCACGAATATTTTGGCTTTCATTCTTGATTAGGACGCTCCTTCCGTACTGCGTGTCGCGTGTTACATGCGGTGTGCTGCATGCGGTGTGCTGCATGCAGTGTGCTACATGCATAGCTACGCGCCGCCGTTACTGCACCAACGTCACCAGCGGTTTCATTGACAAACTGATGCGCTTGCGCTCCAAATCCACCCCGAGAACGCGCACCTTGACGTTATCGCCTACTGCTGCCACTTCGGTTGGGTGCTTGATAAAGCGTTCGCTCATCTCCGAAATATGAACCAGCCCGTCCACCTTGACGCCAATATCGACAAAGGCTCCGAAATCAACAACGTTGCGCACGGTCCCGTCCAGCATCATACCGGGCTGCAGGTCTTCCATCGAAAGTACGTCGGTGCGGAAAATCGGCTTGGGCAAATCTTCGCGCGGATCCCGGCCTGGTTTACCTAAGGCGTCGATAATATCACGTACAGTTGGTACGCCAGTATCGAGCTCGGCAGCCAAGCTTTCCGGATTCAGCGTCTCCAGCGCTTTACGCAGATCAGCTGCCTTACCTTTGTCTTTGAGATCTTCCGGCGCGTATTGCACTTTCGCCAGAATCCGGCGCGCCACTTCATAAGATTCCGGATGAACGGAAGTGTTATCCAGCGGATCATCGCCGTCCGCGATCCGCAAAAAGCCTGCTGATTGCGTAAAAGCAGTCTGTCCGAGACGTTTCACTTCCATTAATTCAGACCGTTTGCGGAACTTACCATGCGTTTCGCGATAAGCCACGATATTCTTAGTTACCGAAGGTTGCAACCCGGACACATGGCGCAATAATGCCGGGGAGGCGGTATTGAGGTCTACGCCGACATAGTTCACGCAGGACTCCACTACACCGGCGAGAGCTTCCGATAAGCGGTTTTGATTGACATCATGCTGATAAAGGCCTACCCCGATGGACTTGGGGTCAATTTTTACCAGTTCCGCCATCGGGTCTTGCAGACGGCGTGCGATTGATACCGCGCCCCGCATTGACACATCCAGATCCGGAAACTCCTCACGCGCCAAGGGTGACGCTGAGTAAACGGAGGCCCCTGCTTCACTGACGATTGTATAAGCAAGTTTCCCTTTGCTGTTGGAATTCTTGATTAACTCCGCTGCCAATGCCTCTGTTTCGCGAGAGGCAGTCCCATTGCCGATCGTGATTAAATCAACGTTATGCTTCTGGCACATCTTCTGCAAAACAGCCAACGCTTCTACCCGCTTTTCCTGGGGCTGATGCGGGTAAATGGTGGCCGTATCCAGCAGTTTGCCGGTCTCATCAACTACAGCAACTTTACATCCCGTACGAAAACCAGGGTCGATACCCATAACAGTCAGTCCTTTGACTGGTGATTGCAGCAGCAAATTACGCAGGTTCAGCGCAAAGAGCTTGATAGCATGTTCCTCCGCGTTCTCGGTCAGCATGGACCTTATCTCACGCTCGACTGCCGGCCCGAGCAAGCGCTTAAATCCGTCGGCAATTGTCTCATCCAGCAGTTGGGTAAACGCGCTTTGCTCTTTATGTACTACGAAAGCCCTCAAACGAGCCAGGATGCGATCCAAACTGACTTCAATCCCAACCTTGAGCGCTTCCTGCCGTTCGCCGCGGTTCAGCGCCAACACCCGATGCGGAGGCAGTTTTTGCACTGGCTCTTCATATTCCTGATACATAGCGTAAACCGGCGGCATTTCTTCTTTACCTGTCGAACATAGCCGGCCTTCTTGTATGATCATTTCGCGAATGTTCCTGCGGATCACCGGATCCTCGCTGATGCGTTCCGCAATAATATCTTTGGCCCCTTCCAGAGCCTCTTCCGGTGTGGTGACTTCTTTTTCAGGGTCCACGTACTGGGCAGCCAGTTCGCTTACGTCGATGTTAATATCTTCCTGACTCCAGATAATATCAGCCAGCGGCTCAAGTCCACGTTCTTTCGCAACTGAAGCACGGGTTTTGCGTTTCTGCTTATAAGGACGGTATAAATCTTCAACTTCCTGCAAGACAGTAGCGGCTCGGATGGCCTGCTCCAATTCCGGGGTAAGTTTACCCTGTTCATCAATAATCTTAATAACTTCTTCTTGACGCGCACCCAAATTGCGCAGATAAGTGAGCCGTTCTGATAGAAGCCGCAATTGTTCTTCATCCAGCTCACCCGTAGCTTCTTTACGATAGCGTGCAATAAAGGGCAGAGTATTCCCTTCATCCATCATCTTGACCGTGCTATCAACCTGCCACGCTTTAACCCCTAACTCAGTTGCAATTGTGGATATAATTTCCATATAACCTTATGTTCCTCCCTCATCTCGGTATGGCGGCCTGCAAGTTATTTCTTCTTTAGTTCTTCAAGAATCGCCCGGTTTTGTTCCATCAGTTCACAATTCTGTTGAATCAGCACTGAAAGCATGCTGGCTTGCGCTTCAGCCAGCATCGCGTCACGCCTGGCTTGATCTTTGGTGGCGCCAGCCTGATTAACAAGGGCTAGCGCTTCATCGGCCGCCGCCAGATAACCGGGGTAACGGCGGGCTAGCGAATCACGCAGCGTCTCCAAACTCGCCAGAGCCTGTTTGGTCTGCTCCTGACGCACTTTTTCGGAATTGACATTCTGTTCTTTAGCGCGCATCGCTTCATAAACAGGCTTAATGCGCTCGGCCTCCTGCTTCTTGCCTGACTGCTGGTACGCCTGCATCAGATAAAAGAAATCGGATGAGCGGCCGGGATTACTGTTCATGTTCGCCAGGATGGCGTCCAGTTGTAGCTGAACGGCCTTTTCATACAGCGGCAGCGCCTGCGCCATTTTATTATTCCGTTGGTATATGATACCGGCGAAGGTATAGAACTCAACTACTTCCTCCATTGGTACATCGCGCTCGCGCGTGTACAAAATCCCGGATGCCAATGCCATTGGGCCAAAGAGGTTTATACGACCATTTTCGCGTTGGGCAGCAGCATTGATTTCCTGCTGCAGTACGAGCATGCGCTCAACGGCAACCAAAGCGCGATCAGGGCGTTTGCGATACAAGTAATAGCGCGCCACTGATCCCAATATCGGTTGTAGGCTGCGATTATTATAGCCGTTTTCATCCCAGAGATAACCGCCGTAGGAAGCGATCCCTGTGTTCAGCAGTTTCACAAATAAACTCTCTGCCTTTTCCTCATTGCCGGATTGCAGGTTTAGCGCTGCCAATGCTAAAACATGTGCAGGACTGCCTGCCAAAAATGACAAAGGTACATCCAGGCCGGTTCCCGGGAGATCAACTTGGGCGATATTAGTCAATGAGCCTTTGGGCGCTTTCTCCAACTGCTCAATTGTTGCTGCCAAGTCGCCTTTTGCGATAATATCCTGTACTTGCTGCAATTTGTCTTCAAAGCTGATGCCAGCCAGGACGCCACCTGAAAAAGCACCCAGCACACCGATCACAATCAGAATGATAAATCGTTTTTTCAAAGGGATCGCCTCCTCGTTTTCGCGTAAAGGCCAATCAGTGTTATTTTCTACATCGGAAGCGATTAACCTTTAATAGCCAAAAGCTTAGTAGATGGAGGAAACCGCCTCCATCTCACGAATTTACGAAGAAGAAGCAAAATGTAACCGCGGCTCTCAGCATTGCTGAGATTCATCGAGGGAATGGAGGAATCATCGCGTGAAAGAGAAATTCGACCGCCTGATGGACATTTTAAAGGATGCTTCCAACCTGGGAAATGCCGCCGCTGTACTTAGCTGGGACCAGCAAACCTATATGCCGCCCGGCGGAGCAGAAGCGCGCGCAGAACAATTGGCTACCTTAAGCAAAATCAGCCATCAGATGATGACCAGCGAGGAATCTGCCAAGTTAACCATGGATCTGGAGCCGTGGATCAGTACTCTGGATCCGGAGTCGATTGAAGCATTGTCCTATAAGAGGCTGCGGCACGAGTTCGACAAAATGATCAAAATTCCAACCGAATTAATTGTTACGTTTGCTAAAGCCCAGGGCCTTTCATCCAATGCCTGGGTCAAAGCCAGGAATGAATCCAATTACGAGTTGTTCCGTCCCCATCTGCAGGAGATCGTTGACTTGATGAAAGAGATGATCACCTATCTCGGGTACAAAAAACGTCCTTATGATGCCTTACTTGACATGAATGAGCCCGGCTTGGTCACAGACGAGATCTTACCCGTTTTTCAGCAGCTGAAAGACGGATTAGTCCCGCTGGTTAAATATTGCTGCGCCAAGGATAATCAGCCTTCCGATGCTATTCTTCATGGGGATTTCCCGGAAAAGGCACAGTGGGATTGCTTTACAGAAATCGTTCGGACTATCGGTTTCGATTTTAACAGGGGACGCCAGGATGCGACAGAGCACCCGTTTACGACCAGTTTCTCGGCCAATGATGTGCGCATCACCAATCATATCGCGCCCGAATTCCTGGCGAGTGGCCTATTTGGGATTATTCACGAAGCCGGTCATGGCATGTATGAACAAGGTATTCCGGTTGAGTATGAGCATTTGCCGATTGGCGGAACAAGTTCAGCCGGAGTTCATGAATCACAGTCTCTGTTATGGGAAAACGTTGTGGGACGCTCCCTCCCATTCTGGCAGCATTTTTATCCTGTACTGCAAAAGCATTTTCCAGACAACCGCAACTTGAAAAACAATAATGCCGAGGCTTTTTACAGGGCGATAAACAAAGTGACGCCTTCACTGATCCGGATCGATGCCGATGAAGTCACTTACAACCTGCATATCTTCCTCCGTTTCGAACTGGAGCTCGAGATTTTTGAAGGCAATCTGGACCTCAAAGACCTTCCGGAAATTTGGAATGAGCGCATGTACTCGTATCTGGGCATCAGGCCCCGTAAAGACAGCGAAGGCGTGCTGCAGGACATCCACTGGAGCGAAGGAATGTTTGGCTATTTTCCGTCATATACTCTGGGACACGTACTTTCCGTGCAGTTGTATGAGTTAGCTCTGCAGGAGCACCCGTCAATTCCCGATGAGATCGCGGCGGGTCAATTCGGCACTTTGCTGAGGTGGCTCAACAAAAATGTGCACGCCCATGCCGGCAAATACGACAGCCGTGAATTGATCCGCCGCATCGCAGGTGGCGAAATTAAGGCTGAACCTTATCTGAACTACATCCAGAAAAAATATCACGCAATTTACTAAAAGGTCTTTGGCAAGCTTTACGCCAAAGGAATTTCTTGCTGTTTCTTGTAATTGTTTTGCCTTTTCATATCTCTCATTTATTATATAATTATCTTTGGCTATATCTATACCAACGCAAAACATGCGCTATCGCATAAAACCGTAAAGACAGAGGCGCAACCCTTTCGTTGGAAGACTCGCTTCGAGGAGGTGATCTGCGACATCTATCCGTACTAAGCCTATTATCACATATTATGTGATAACAAGTTTTATACGGTTTCTTGCTCTCAAACCGTAATTACATTATGCGAGGAGGGGACACAGATGACTGGTAGTAATAAGTTCACTGTTGCCATCATTCTGGGTGCTTCTTTGATTATCAGCGCGTTGGTTTTTGGCTTATTCTTCTACAACAGCCGCACCGTTGATAATACAATCCGGGTGGTTGGCACCGCCACCGATCGTTTTGAATCTGATATTGTCAAATGGCGTCTGTCAATTAGCCGCGATATCGGAATGTCTGGTATGAAAACGGGTTATGACTTGATCAACAAGGACATGGAGGCATTTCGCGCCGCTCTGACCGAGCGCGGATTCAAGCCTGAAGATATTACAGTACAACCTGTTAATTCCATGCCGAAATATTCAAATGGCATGCAGGTCGGGTATACGCTTGTGCAGAGTATATTCCTAATATCTAAAGACATTGATGCGATTGAAGAGCTGGCTCTTAACCCCGGAAAAATCACGGAACGGGATATCGTCTTCCAGTATTCTAACCTAGAATACTATTATTCCGAGCTCAGCGAAATGAAGCTCAGCCTATTGTCAGCCGCGACCAAAGACGCGCGCCGCCGGGCGGATGAAATCGCCTCCGGTACTGGCGATGAGATTGGTGCCATTCAATCAGCCCGCACTGGGGTTTTTCAGATTACCGAACCTTATTCCACCGAGGTTTCGGACTATGGCATTTATAATGTCGGATCCCGGACTAAAGACATCACAGTCACTGTCACGGTTGTCTATACAATTAAATAGCTGATAAATGCCCTGACACGTGATGCATATCATCTGCAAACCGAAAGCGCCGTTCGCAATCCCTTGAGGATACGACCGGCGCTTTGTATATCAGTGTTTGCCGCGCTGGGCCATCATTTTTTTGCGATGCTTTTTTGTTGTCTTCGGCGGCATTGACTTGGTGGCATGCTGCGACTGCGCAGTTCTTTTCTCCGACGTCAATATGAAATAGCCGTCCAACTCAGTAACTTTTGTGCCTCCGAATACGGCGGACATTTTATTCTGATACCATGCCAGCCTTTTGACCACCATCATCATCCGCCCGCCTAATTCCAGACAAGCAAATCCTTGCTCTATAAATCTTTTGGCCACCGCAAAATCGGTATGATAAGGCGGATTACTCAGAATCAGCGTGAAGCCCCCAATATCTCCGCTGTCTCCGCTGTCTCCTCCGTCTGCGCCAGCCAGAACTGCGCCAGGACCGTCTCCCAACAAGATCCTCAGATCTGTGCCGCTGGCGCCTTTACCGTCGGCATTCTTGCTGTCCCCCGCCTCCTGCTCCAGTTGCAGAGCATTACGCCGCGCAAATTCTACCGCCAATGGATCATTGTCTACCATAACAACCTCGGCCACTCCGGGAGTAACAGCGGCACAAATACCTACCAGACCATAGCCACAGCCAAGATCAAGCACTTTTTCCCCTTTCCGCCAGTCAACAGTGCGAAGCATCGCCAGCGAGCCGCGATCCGCCGCACGCGGTGCAAATAGATGCTCGTCGGTGGCAAATTGCAGAGCCCTGCCATACCACTCTACGGCGACAGGATGATCCATCGTCAACTCCCCTATCTCATAAAAACATCCGAAATTGTCCGCAACTTCATTATAGCTTAACAGCCCTACTTTTTAAGCATTAATTCCTTACAAAGTTCAGCAAAGCAGCAGGGAGAACGGGACTCAAAGCAGAATTATCTATCGTCTATTCTGATGTCGAGGAGGCTGCACCATGGCTAAGAACATCGAATTCTCCGGCAATTATTCGGACCTCAGCACTAATAAGGGCTTTCAGTTTGAATTTCATTGTGATCGCTGCGGCAAATCGATTCGCACAAAATTCAAACCATCAGTCTCTGGATCAGTTTCTTCCGTTCTGGATGCCGCCAGCGGCGTATTCGGTGGTATCTTCAACCAAGCAGCCAATGTTAGCGAAAGAGTGCGCTCCGCCGCCTGGGAGAAAGCGCATGATGAAGCCTTTGAGCAAGCATGGAACGAAGCTGAGCCGGATTTTTTCCAATGTCCCCGTTGTCAGGCTTGGGTCTGCCGCGCAAAATGCGTCAACGAAAAACGCGGCCTCTGCAAAGAATGTGCGCCAGATTTAGGCGTTGAAATGTCAGCCGCTCAGGCTAACAGATCTGTCGAAGAGATCTGGGCTCACTCTGCCATGGCAGAAGAAGATAAAAAGCTAGGCAAAGAAAACTGGCGTGAGACCATCCGTGCCTCCTGTCCAAATTGTGAAGCACCGCTAGGCACCAACGCCAAATTCTGTCCTGCATGCGGCACAAAACTCAAAGGCGCAGCCCACTGTTCGGAATGCGGTGCCAAACTGGCCCCAGGCGCTAAATTCTGCGCAGAATGCGGCCAAAAAGTCTCCGCGGAATAAATGATAATGGCAGGCGGTAACAGGCGCAACAGGCGCAATATTCACTTGAACACTAAACGGGCATTCCTGCGCTTTTGGAATGCCCTTTTCCGTAGCGGAAAGGAGGTGCAGGTACGCTCATGGAACTTATTGGTCATGGTTTCGTACAAGCCTTTCAAATGTTGATTAGCGGAGATCCCGAGTTATTAAGAGTGATCCTGCTCACACTGCGCGTTTCCGGCACGGCCACTCTAATCAGTCTGTTGATTGGAGTACCAGTCGGCTTTCTATTGTCTGGCAAGCGCTTTTTCGGGCGGCGCCTTTTCATTAGTATCGTCAACACCGGTCTGGGCTTGCCGCCCGTAGTAGCCGGACTGACTGTCAGCATTCTTTTTTGGCGCAGCGGACCTCTGGGCAATCTGCGCTTGCTCTACACTCCGACTGCCATGGTTATAGCACAGGCTCTGATTGCTACCCCGGTAGTCGCCGGTTTGACGATTGCGGGGTTGCAGCAAATCCCTCCCAAGCTTAAAAACCAGCTTTATGCCTTGGGAGCCTCTCAGTGGCAGATTTTCATACTGCTATTGCGCGAAGCACGATTCGCGATTCTGGCCGCCGTAATGGCTGGCTTTGGCAGCGTTATTTCGGAAGTTGGAGCTTCCATGATGGTAGGTGGCAACATTCTGGGAGATACCAGGGTGCTGACAACCGCCACCGTAATGGAAGTCTCGAAAGGCAATTTTGACGTGGCGATCGCACTGAGTCTGGTGCTGATGCTCTTCACCTATGGGATCACCCTCATTCTTACGCTTATTCAGCAAAGGAGGTCCCCGGCTTAATGAATGCAACCCGGATACAGTCAGGCCCTGCGGGTTTGGCGCACATGCCGCCTGATACGCCTGCTCTGGAAGTTAGGGACCTCACGCTCACCTATCCTGGCGGTTTTAAATTGGACATAGCGCATTTTGCGGTCAGTAAGGG
Organism: Firmicutes bacterium UBA4882; assembly: GCA_002399265.1. Taxonomy (GTDB): domain Bacteria; phylum Bacillota; class UBA4882; order UBA4882; family UBA4882; genus UBA4882. The sequence goes on from DHDG01000069.1 coordinate 31,771, forward strand.
TGCAGTAATGGGGATTATCGGCCCAAACGGTGCTGGCAAATCGACACTCATGGCGGTGATGATGGGGCTGGAGCGGAACTACTCCGGAACGATCTTGCGCAATGGCGTACCCCTCTCCCCCAGGCCCTCACGGGGGGATTCGCGCTGGGGATCGCGGAAGGCTTCCTGGAGGCTTTCGCGCGACTCGCGCCGCTGCATGTCAGCGGTGTTTCAGTCTCCCTTACTCCTTGATGATACCGTGGCTGGCAATCTTCTAACGGCCTTATCCTTTAAAGGGATTCGTGGCAGTGCCGCCCACAGAGAAACAGATAAATGGCTGACCTATTTTGGCATACCTCAGCTCGCCCCCCATCGCGCACGCCTTCTTTCCGGAGGCGAAGCGCAACGTGTCAGCCTGGCACGGGCTTTTGCCGGTAGCCCAGAACTAATCTTTCTGGACGAACCTTTTTCTGCGTTGGATCCTCCGACACGTTCCGCATTAATCGGGGATTTAGCAGAAATACTAACTCAGACCAGCATCACCGCCCTCCTTGTTACCCATTCTCTGGATGAAATGGTCATGTTATGCGGCCAGGCTGCTGTCATGATTAATGGTCAAATCCGTCAAGTCGGAACGCCAGAGGAGATCCTGAGTCATCCGGGATCGCAGGAAACAGCGAGTTTGGTTGGTATGGAAAACCTCTATGAAGCAGAATATCATTCTGGCGCAAAGACATTTACTCTGTGCAGCAAGCAGATCCCCTGGCCGGTATTACCTGCATCTGTCTCTGCACAGGCCCCTACTGTGTCCGCCACGCCCGGGCCCACCATACTGGCGGGATTCCGACCCGAAAACGCACTCTTATTGTCGCCCGGTCAAACATTACCTTGGCCAGGCACATCGTTTAGCGGTATGATTAAGCGCATTACTCCGGGAACCAGCGGCTATCGCCTGACTATTTCCGGTGAACTGGATATGATTGTTGAATGCGGTCGCCATGATTATCTGCAGCAAAGATGGCTCACGGATCAGAGCGTACAGGTGGCTGTTCCGCACCACGGATGGCATGTGATTAATACGCGTGATTAATACACGCAATTAATATCGGAGGTGACGTCTGTGGATAATATGCGTTCAGTCCTGGCTGCGCACAAAAAGGAACTCCTGCAACTCAAAAATGTCGTAGCCGTCGGAATTGGATACAAAACCCGTGCCGGCAGAAAATTGAGCATACCAAGTATTGTCGTTTTTGTTTCCGAAAAACTGCCAGCCGAGCAGTTGGCCGCGCAAGATTTGGTCCCCCCGGAAGTAAGTGGCGTCTTGACTGATGTTGTTGCCGCCGGCGTGATCAAACCTTTACAGAGCTTTGATCACAGTTTTGATCCTCCGACTGTGGATCCTACACAAGTGGTACGCCCCCTCCAACCCGGTTGCAGTATCGGGCATTATCTGGTGGCCGCCGGTACGCTGGGGTGCATTGTCCGTGACCGCCAAACGAGTAGTCCTCTGCTGCTTTCGAACAATCATATCCTTGCCAACAGCTCCAATGGCAGCGATGGCCGTTGCCGGGCCGGCGACCCTATTCTACAACCTGGAAATTATGATGGCGGCCAGTATCCCCGCGATATTGTTGCGTCTCTGAACCGCTATATTCCGATCCTCGAAGCGGATAACCTGGTTGACGCCGCTGTGGCAACACCAATCGCCGACCTCGAAATTAGCGCAGAGATTATTGGAGCCGGCCCCGTCAAAGGCATTTCCGAAGCCATTCCCGGCATGGCTGTGCAAAAGTTTGGCCGCACAACCGGGCTTACGCGCGGCGCAGTGATGGCAGTGGAGGTCGACACTAACCCCATCCGTTACAATGGCTATGCCGCGCCTTTTATCAACCAGATCTTCCTCAACAATATGTCCGCCGGCGGCGACAGCGGATCCTTAATCATGGACACAGCCAACAACGCCTTGGGATTGCTTTTCGCTGGTTCCAATATGGTCACAATTGCCTCCCCGATAGCAAGTGTCCTTACCGGACTCGATATCTACCTGGAATTGTAATGGCGCATTACTTCGCATCTGCACCTGCAATTTCGATTTTTAATAGCGCACGACGCAAACGGAGGCAGCTCAAAAGAGACTGCCTCCGTTTGCTGATGGATGGGATGGAAAAACGTTGATTGATGAGATGAATAGCTGACTATCTAATATACGCAAGCGCTGCTAACGCTGCTGCCTAAAATGCAATCTTCCTTTTCGCCGAGGCGGCCAATTGATCCAGATAAGTTTTATCTTCAACCCGCAAGATGGCCGGATTAAAAAGCAGCTGTCCCAGACAAACCGCCGTCACCAAGGCTCCCATAACAGCCAGTACTGCGCCTGGTTCGAAAATGCCGCCAGCCCAGCCAGCCATGAAAGTGCCAACCGGTCCCATACATTGCGCAATTAGGCGCCGTACAGCGAACACCCGTCCCTGCAGCTCATGCGGGGTCTGTGACTGCCAAATGCTCTGCGAATGAGCGTTCATAATTGGCAGTGCGAAACTAATAAGAAAGGTCATCGCAGTTGCCAAGTAGAAACGCGATGTCACGCCGAAGATGATCTGAATAATCCCCTCCAAGGCCATCGGAATCAAGATGGCCAGGACACGCTTCTTTTTGAGACCGCCCCAGGTACTCATCAGAACTCCGCCAATTACTCCCCCGATGCCTGAGACAGTGCCTAAAAAAGCTAAGGCCGTTTCATAACTGAACCCACATGCCGACCAGTCAGCCGCCAAATTAAATTTGACGAGGATCGGCTGCAATATGCCATAAGGCGCGGTCGCCAGATTCGCTACCAAAAATGTGATCAGCAGCCAGAGCAAAGGTGGCCGCCGCCAGATAAAATCGGCCCCTTCCAGGATGTCTTTCCAGATACTTTTCTTTTTCTGCCCGAGCGCGCTCACCAGATCCGTTCTTTTGGGCGAAGGAATCTCCAAAAATAACAACGTAATCGCAGCAACGGCGAAAGTTAGCACATTGATCGCCGCGGTAAGCACTGTTCCGTCACTGATAGTGGCCAGAAAGCTGCCTATCATTCCAGAGATAGAGCCATTGCGGGCCAGTGTCGGCAATGAAATCAGCAGCGCCGCGAGCGCCGGAGAAAGAATGCCGGACAATGCCCAAATGCTTTGCATCATCCCATTGGCACGTGGCAGCTGCTTTTCTGAAACCAGCATGGCATAGGAAGTATCAAAGGCCGCCCCATGAAATACCGCGGTTGATGAATAGGCAGCCAGTATCAGACAAAGACTCCAAACTTCCAGGCGATTCATCAGCAACAAAGCTAGCAGGAGCAAACCGAGGCCTACGCTCACTGCATTCATAACAATCATGGTTTTCCTGCGATCATGCCGGTCAACCCAGGCACCCGCCAAAGGGCCCAGTGCCAGTGTAGGAACAGCGGAGGCGATCGACATCGCCGAAAGCGCCCATGCCAAAAGGGATTTTTGCTCGTAAGCCGGATAAACTTTGGTTGTCAGCCAGATGTTCATGGCAAACAGCGTCAGCGAAGTACCAATCACTGAAAATGACTGCGTCAGCCAGACAATTGCGAAGGTACGGAATCCCTTGGCAGGCGCTTGATAGCTCAAGAAGATCACTCCTACAGGAACAATCCTAAGTAAATGCGATTGCTACTTACTCATTTAAAAAACCGGACAGTTGTTCGGAGACATATTCAGTTACTCCTGGCCTGAGCGTAAAGCGATCGGGATTACCGGGATTACCGTCTGCCACCAGTATCCGCACCAATCCAGACGCGCGTAGCGCTACCAGATGGTGGTGCACGGTACTTTTGGCCAAACCGCTAAAACGCACGACCTCCGAAAAACTACGCTGTCCCTCCGACAAAAAACGCAAGATTCGCAAGCGGTTTTCATCAGAGAGCGCCCGCGTTAGGCGCAGCAATGCCAGAGAAGGTTTCCCCGGCTCCACAGTGTCGATATTGGCCGGATAATAGAGGATTAATGAATCACGTGTGAGATCATAGACATCCCACGGGCTAAAATGATATTGCGGTATTAACACGACTGTCTGAGTGGCAGCAATCGGCTGCATCCGCAGGCCAAAGGTAAGCTGTTCAATGAAATCCTCCGGGTTTGCGTCTTTGGCCGCTATTTTCTGTAGCTCTGCCTTTTCAGCAAGCTTGGGTGCCAGATCTGATTCCACAGCGCGATAATATTGCTCATACCAAAGGTTGAGCACTTCAACTGCCTGATCCCGTGCCTTTTGCAAATCAGAGCATTTATTTAGTACTTCTATACGGGCGGAGGTTTGAAACAGACTAAACGTGTCATTCGCAGGCAAAGACGCCAGCCAATTGAGGTATGCGCCAATATCCTGCCGGTATGCCGGCGGTGTTTTCCAGACCAAACTGGGGACAATTACGCAGGCTCGCGATTCAGGTTTAATACGGGCCAGCCTGGAAGCAAAATCCTTATTTAAACCGTGCCTCACCCTGACGGCCCAGTCTTTCCCCAAATCCAATAATGCATGCCGACGGCGCGCGATAAACGCATGCAGGCTGATATATAGTTCGTAAACAGGCGAATAGTCGTTTTCAATAAGAAATGGCATGTTCGACCCCCATCGAACTATTCTATAATTCGATGATAATCGAACTCGCCCTCTTTGTCAATACTTGAATGCAACCAATTATCGTCGGAAAGCCGCCTGCACCATGTCGACCGCACCATGTCGCCTGCACCAAGTCGACTGTGCAAGAACCGCATCTCCAAACAGCAGAAGCCGCGGTGCGCCTACAGTACGCGGCTTTGCATTTTGTCATAATACATACGTTCATCGGCAATCTTAATTAGTTGCTCCAACTCCAGGCTGTCTTCTGGAAATGCCGCGATCCCGCAATTAACCACCAAACTATGGCGCCGCTGGAGACGTTCTTTAAAACGATTGACAACTTGTTCAGCCCCTTCTTTTCCGGTATCTCGCAATACCAGCAAGAATTCATCTCCGCCATATCGCGACAAAATATCTCTTTCGCGCATCGTTTCAATCATCGTGCGGGCCAGTAATCGCAAGGTTTTGTCGCCAAAAACATGCCCCTTCGTGTCGTTGATTGACTTGAAATTTAATAAATCAATCATCACGACCACATAACGGGGACCCAATTCGGTGGAGTGGCCTTCCCGACATGAATGTTCAAAACCACGCCGATTAAGTAATCCTGTTAAATAGTCGGTATTAGCGGCATTTCTGAAAAAAAACAGCGCCCTGCTATAGATGAAGACCGCATGAAAAAGCGAAGCAGTATGTGTGAAAAAGACAAAGATGCCCATGCCCTTGATTATCTCGGGCATACTGCCATCAGGCTCAATAAAAACAGCTCGCAAAGTCATATAGGTAGCCAGTAGGATCGCTACCAATAAGGTCAATCGCAAATGAGATTTAATTTCGGAAGGAGAGCGTAACCAGAAAAAGAGTGCGATTATCAGCCAAATGTAAGATGCCGCAACTAATAACCAGTCAACCATCCTAACCAGTTCCTCTCTTTAACTGATCCTGTGTCAAGATGTCATCTGCACTTATCGTCACCTGTTTCCCACTTCTTAGATGAATTGGATCTATATGGATAATGATATTGTACATATTGACTAATTGTCAACCCCTTGTTTTCCCGTTTCGTCCAGTTTGAGTTTCTGGGACTGGAATTCTGCTACTATATGGACAAGAGGTTATTCTGAATATACGGGGTGCAATAATGATTTTCGGCAACCGCCTGAAAGCTCTGCGCGAAGCAAGTGGATTATCAAGAAAAGCGTTTGCTGAGGCGATGGGTGTGTCTTATTCCACGATTTCCAAGTATGAAAATGGTGAACGATTCCCAGACTTGGATCTGCTCAGGAAGTTCGCCATGCATTTTGATGTCAGTGCCGATTATTTACTAGGCATTACTCCGATTCCGTCCGCGCCTGGTGCGGGCGGCGCGGGCCATAAACATCACCCCGAAAGCACAAAAACCGATAATGGAGATAGTGGCTTTACCGCAATCCCCAGGCCTTCTGTGCTTAAACAGCTCTCCCAAACGGAGCGCCAGACCTATCTAGAATTATGCCGTGAGAGCGACGGCCCGTTTACCGATGATCATTCCGCTAAGAATACAGATGAACAGATACTGTCTGATGAGGTCATTATCAGTCTGGTCAGGTTCTACAAGATGATTCAGAGAAAAAGTACTTCCGGTGATAAACCACATGATCGCTGATCAAAGCCTCTGTTGCTTAATTTATCGGCTGAAAGACCTGTTAAGATTAGGGTAGCAAAAGCCCAGGCTGTTAAAAGCCCGGGCTTTTCTGTTGATCGGCGATGGAACTTTGGGGACGGTTCTAAAAGTGCAACATGTCATTAATTGGGATTTGGCACTTTTAGAACCGTCCCCAAAGGTTCCGGCTTAGGATTAAGCCTCCTGCCTTTTCAAGGCAATAATCGATAGTAACAATGATACTGCTATGATTGCGCCGATATACAACAACCCGATGATATACTCACTAAATGGAGCCGTTGTATATAACGCGTTGCGAACCCCGTCGGCAATAAAGTAACCCGGCGTGTATTTGGAAATAGTGCCGATGACCCCGGGCAATTCAGCAAACCACATACCCCAAAGTAAGAAGATATAAGCCACTGTGGAAACTGCGGATGCGGCCTGCAGATCCTTAACCGCTACTCCAATGAACGCCCCCAGGAACGAAGCCATGAGAGCTCCCATCAAAATATAGAGCCACGCCAAGGCCAGATTACCTACCATGCTGCCGTTGACAATCATGATTACAAGCGATCCAAATGAGCTCAAGGCTACACCATAGGCCGCTTTACCAATAACAATATCCAGAAAACTAGCTGGTGTAATCAACAATGCGTCCAACGTTTTCAGTTGCCGTTCGCTGGCGATCGTGGCAGGCAATAACGTTAGACTCGACATGATCGCCATCACAACCCACGTTGGCAACATGGCTTGGGAAGTATTGATGCTCCTCACCGGTTTCACATTGAGCTGCATCGGTTCAACAATCCCGGAAAAATTCCTGGCCATTTCACGCAAGGTGCTTTGAATGATCACCGAGGTGTTGGGCGAACTCTCATCGGTGGCGATGTCAATTTGGACTTGCTCTCCAGCCAGCAGGGCGGCGGAAGTGCCCTCCGGAATCTTAATGACGGCGGAAATCTTGCCGCGTTCCAGCTGTTGCATAGCTTCACTTTCGCTCATTTCTACGACCTTGAAGAGCGATACACCCTTAATTTCGATCTCTTCCAGAGCCTGTGCGAATTGCCCCTGGTTTTCGCCAAGGATGACAACGTCCGCGCTTGAAATCGACGGCTGCCTGTTAACCAGATTCATGATCAGAGAGAGCGCGACTGGCAGCGCCAGAAAAAAGATCAATCCTTTGCTGCGAAAAGACTGCTTAATATCCGACCAAAGGATAATCCAGACGTTTCTCCAGCTTAGCCTCATTGTAAACCCCTCCCGGTCATGCGAATGAATACATCCTCCAGTGATGGTTCAACGGTATTAATCTTAACAACGCCTTGACCGATCAGGGCGGCCATTTTCTGGTTCAAATCCGGATCATTCAGTGTCAAAATGTTATTCGTCCCATCCTGCATCATAATAGCGATCGTACGATCGCTGAACGATTCCTTCAGTGCGGTCGGAGAATCCATAGCCACGATAACGCCTTCGTTAATAATGGCAACTCGATTACACAGATCATCCGCTTCATCCATGTTGTGTGTTGTCAAAAAGACGGTGGTTCCTTGAGCAGCCGTCTCGCGTACTACCTCACGCAAACGTACTGCTGACGCAGGATCCAGACCGGAAGTAGGCTCGTCCAGGAATAAAACGCGCGGTTGCGGCAGGAGCGCCCGCGCAAATGCAATACGCTGTTTCATCCCCTTGGAGTATTTTTTAATCAGTTCGTTGGCTTTGGGTGTCATTTCGACCAATTCCAGCAACTCATCTACCAATTTGCGAGGTTGACGGTACAGGTCGCCGAAAAACTGGAGCAGTTCCTTGCCTGTCATCGTTTCATAAAGATAACTATTTTCAAACAATACGCCAATCAACCTGTGCAACTGCTGACGATCCCCCGGAATCGGCGCACCGGCAACCGTCGCCGTGCCGGAGGTAGGATCCATTAGCCCGCTCAGGATGCGAACAGTGGTAGTCTTACCGGCTCCATTAGGGCCGAGGAACCCGAAAATCTCGCCTGGCGCTACTTCAAAAGACACGCCTTTGACTGCCTGCACCTTTCCATTATAGGTTTTGGTCAAGTCCTGAACTTGTATCAAGCATTTCACTCCTCTGATTATGATCAGTTGCATGCATGGTACCACATGGGATTAACACACATTCTTGTACGGAAAAGTGCGCGGATAGTTTCAAATTAAGGCAATTGAAACCTCGACGGATTCCCGCAGCGCAAAGCTGGCCTTGACTATATTCTCGTTGACCAGGACGCTTCCTTCTTTGATGCGGCGCTGCCATTCACTGCGGCTGATTTCGCGCAAATATTGCGCCAACACTTGATCAAGCCGTATTCCCGCCGGTGCAGCCAGGATCCTGATCACGATTGTGCTGAACCCGGCGCCGCGCAGTTCATTCACAGAGAGCGGCCGCGGTGTAGTTTGCGGATCTGCTGCAGGACAGTCGTCCTCGCGCCCAGCCGCAGCTGCCAGAGACTCTTCGGTTACCCTTTTGTTCCAGGTATGATCTTTGGGACATTTATAGATCGCAAAGACGTGAATATTTTTGCCATTAGCGTTACGGCGCACTTTTCCCGAATCGGCAAATGGAACAACCTTGCCGCAATTAGCGCAATAGCGGTTGATAACATTACGGTTGTTTTCGCAAGCTGCGTTTGCTGAGTTTTCTGCTACGGATGGTTCCTGTACCGTCAATATCCAATTAACATGATAGGTCGACACGGTTTTCCCTCCATCTCTGAAAGGAACCGTGTGCTCGGCGGTTGGGCACTATATTGTGATTTGCTGAATAAATAAGCCGGCAAAAACAATCGGAGCAGCAGCCGCGCGGAAGCACACAGTTCCTCCACTTGGCCGCCTTGGCGAGCATAAAAATAGACCCACCCCGGACGATCCGGAGCAGGCCGATAAGCCGTCACCAATCCGTGGGTAACCAAACTGGACAACAGAAAATAAGTCCCGATCCATATGAATCGATCACTAATGACCCAATCCATATGTTGCGATCCGGATTATCTTCCTGTTTCCTCTGCAATTTGGTCAGTTACCCTATTTTTTCGCCGGCAGCAATTGCACATCCCCCTGCCTCGCCGCAATAGGCGGCTGCCACCATTATATCTCTGACTGCCCAACGCGACCGGGAAAAGATCATTCGGGTCAATTCTTTCCTGTTCTTGAACAGGACTATTAGTCAATGTACCGAATTTTGCTAATTGCAGTCCTGACTGTGACAAGGTATCCTTATTTATTGAATATGCCGCAATAGAGGGTTATAAGGTTTGTAAAAAATACACTGGATGGAGGAGAAACATGCGCACTATATTTAGGTTATCTTTTGTACTCTGCATTCTGCTATGCGTCTTGTCGGTGTTTGGAGCTGGCTGCAATAAAAATCAGAATTACACGCTCACAATAGCAGTCACAGGTAATGGTACTGTAGTGCCGGAAGTCGGTACCCATATATACGCAGCTGGTACTGTTGTTACTCTGAAAGCAACACCGGAAGCCGGTTATACTTTCGATTCCTGGAGCGGACCGGATGGCACTTCAATATCCACCAAGAATACTATTGTAATGGACAAGAAAAAACTCATCACCGCAGTATTCAGCAAATTGTAATATCCTTTGGCTGTGCCTGTTCTACCTGAAAATATGGGTACAGTTGGCATTGAACTATTTGTGGATATTCTGCCAGAATAGACGTACTAATTAAAATGCTGCTATTAAACAAAGGGAGGCCTGTTAATGACGATTGGCCGTAATCCTGCCGAACGCTCCTTCTTACGCGAGTTAGTGGCGGAAATGGAGCATAAAGCACCCTATGCCTCGATCCTCATTAATGAAAACCGCAGCCTGGCGATTAGTTCCGCCACCCGGATGGATCGGGTCAATGAAACCGGACCGCAGGCTGGTGCCGTACTGACTGCTTGGACTGGAGAGCATTTTGAAGAAGAAGTCACATCCGACCTTAGCCGCGATGGCCTGGCCCAAGCTGCCCGGAATTTGATTGGTCGCATCAGTGTAAAGCCCGGTGGCTTGTCGATCGACCCGGGCCCGCCGACCGCGGCAGATTATGCGACGGCGCACCGCATCGATCCTGCGCAGGTTGCCATCTCGGATAAGCTGGAGCATTGTCGTGAGATGCGCCGGCAGATCCAAGAAGCTGATCAACGCATCGTGGATGCCTCTTGCCGCTACAATGAGAATCGCATCAAGACAACCTTTGTGAACCGCAACCGCGACCTATTTCAGGAGATAACCTACCTGACATTCGGACCAATGATTGTCATCAGCGATGGTAGTACAACCCGCTATGACATACTTTATAATGCGGGAACCGGAGGTTATGAGCTGGCACAAGTTGATCAGCAGGAAGTCGATGCCATGATCGCACGCATTCCCTGCCTACTGCAAGCTAAGCGCGTCGAGCCGGGCCTCTATGATGTCATCACCTGCCCCGCAGCGTCCGGCCTAATCGCTCACGAGTCTTTCGGACACGGCGTCGAAACCGATATGTTCCTGAAAGGCCGCGCCCGCGCGCATGACTACATTAACCGCCCGGTCGGTTCGGAACTGGTCGATTTATACGACGACCCCACCTGGCCGGCTGGCCCGGGTTCCTTTTTCTTTGATGATGAGGGGCAGCCTGCTTCGCAGACCAAAGTGCTTGATAAGGGCGTTTTGGTAAGCGGACTGACCGATCTGAACGCTGCAATGCGCCTGAAACTCCCCCGTACCGCCAATGGCCGGCGGGAAGGTACCGGCAAAGCCTACGCCCGCATGACCAACACCTACTTTGGTGCCGGCTCTGATAAGCTGGAAGATATGATCGCCAGTATTGAACATGGCATCTATCTCGGTGATTTTGAAAGCGGTATGGAAGATCCCAAAGGCTGGGGCGTGCAATGCGTGCTTCGCTGGGGCCGTGCGATTGAGGACGGCAAGCTGACTGACCAGTACTTTACCCAAGTAGGCCTGACTGGCTATGTGCCCGACCTGCTGGGCAGCATTTCAATGACAGCCGATGATATTCGACTTTCCGGAGGTACCTGCGGTAAAGGCTACAAGGAATGGGTGCGGGTCGGCGATGGCGGCCCCCACATGAAGATGAAAGCGAGGTTGGGCTGATGCTGGACAAAGGTATTGAAATGTTGCAGGCCAACATGCGCGTCGATGACTGGCAGTTACGCCGGAAGCATCTGGTTGAACATCAGCTTTACCTGATCGGCACGCAAGTCGAGTCGCAAAGACGCGCTGAAACGGATTTGATCAATATTGATGTGTTTGCGGCAGCCCCCTCCGATAATGCTAAGGGGCGCGGCACTTCCACATTGCAGTTCACTCCCGGGATTTCCGATGATATTCCCGAGCGTATTGAACGCGCACTTGACATGGCGGCGCTGGCGGTTACCCCCCGCTACGAATTGCCCGGACCAGCTGATTACCAGGCGATTGAATTGCGCGATCCGGAGCTGGCGGAACGTCCTTGGGAAACGATGGAACGCTGGCGCACTGAGCTTCATGAAGCAATTCGCCGCGAGAACGATGTCCGGCTCTCAGCTGCCGAATTCTTTGTCGGCCTGGAAACGAACACCATGCTAAATAGCCGTGGCGTCAAGGGACAATATCCTGCCACCCGCGCATTTATTGAAATGGTGCTGTTGGCTGGTAATCGTCAGGAGGAAAATGAAAACTATTTCTCGACTACCGTCCGGGCGATGTCCCACCTTAACTTGTCCAGAATCGTCAAGGAGCGCGCCACTTACGCCCGTGACATGCTAACGGCGCAAACGCCACAGAGTCGCACCGGCCCGGTCATCATCAGCGGAAGAGCTGTGGCCCATCTGTTCGACCCATTCGTTTATCGTACCAATGGTCAGGCGATCTATCGTAAGTTCTTTAATACTGCCATTGGCGATGACGTTTTTGGCGAACGCGCTATCAGCGGCGATCCTTTGGATATAGCAGTTGATCCGACTATTCCTTACGGCGGTGCTTCTGCTCCTTTTGATGAAGAGGGGCTGCCTTTACGTCGTATCCAGCTAATCAAACAAGGCCGGGTTGAAAATCTAATGGCCAGTAAGCGTTATGCGGATTACCTTGGCATTCCGGCGACTGGAGCTGCTACTAATACTGTTGTCGGGACCGGGTCACTGACTTTTGAGCAATTGCTGCGTGGCCCGGCTTGTCATATCGTAGAGTTCGCGGATTTTCATGCTGATCCCATGTCCGGTGATTTTGTCAGTGAGATCCGACTCGGCTATGAAATTGATGCCCGCGGCAATGCTACGCCCATTAAAGGTGGTGCCGTGTCGGGCAATGTCTTCAACGCCTTTACTAACTGCCGGATGAGTCAGGAGACCGCACGTCTCAGGCGTTACTATGGCCCGAAGGCGATTCGTTTCGAAGAGCTGGCCATCGGCGGCGCATAGCGGGGCGGCGAAACGGGCTTCCTGGATCCAGGAAGCCCGTTTAATTATAATGCGTAATAGCTTGATCAGGTCTAAGATTCATAATCGTGAGCCCGGTCACGAACCCGGTCATTGCGCCCGTTCCGATCGGTTGTTCCGGATCCGCTGGCATGAAAGCTCCGTTTCTCAAGCATTGCCTGCCGTCGGGCGGCTTTGCGCTCAATCATAGCCTGCTCGCGCTGCAGTTTTTCGTAGCTTTCCAAGCGCCTGGCATCCAGATTACCGACCCGCAGAGCCTCCTTAACGGCACATCCGGGTTCTTTGCGGTGATGGCAATCGCGAAAACGGCAGTTTTGGGCCAATTGTTCAATATCTTCAAAAGCGCCTTCCACTCCGCTTCCGGCTAGATCCATCAGATGAAGCTCACGCATGCCTGGCGTGTCCACCAGCAGGCCGCCACCCTCCAGCAAAATCAGCTCTCGGTGAGTAGTCGTATGTCGGCCGTGGCCGTCTCCGTTGCGCACTTCTCCGATGGTTTGACGCTCAAAACCCAGCAGATGATTAATAAGGGTTGATTTGCCCACACCGGATGATCCTATTAAGGCTCCGGTTTTTCCAGTTGTCAGCATTCCCTTGACTGTGCCCAGACCTTCCCCGTTGATGCTGCTAATTGGCAGAACTTCCGCTCCAATGGCGACTGCTTCAGCGTCACGCAGCCTCTCGTCCAGCTCTGCTTCGCACAGATCCGCCTTCGTCAGCACCACCACCGGGAGTGCACCGCTTTCCCAAGCGGCAGCCAGATAACGCTCGAGTCGGCGCAAGTTATAGTCTGCGTCCAGGCCCATGCAGATAAATACCAAATCGATGTTGGCGGCCACAATCTGTTCTTCAGTGACGGCACCAGCCGCCTTGCGCGCGAACTTGCTGACCCGGGGTAGAATCGCCTGAATTTGAGCTTTGTAATCCGCAGACGGCGGCGTGAGCGCGACCCAGTCACCAACTGCCGGATAGTCTTCACGGCCCGTCGCCTGATGCATCAACTTGCCGGCAACTGTCGCCGATACTTCCCCCTTTTCTGTAAGAACGACATATTGTCCGCGATGCTCGATTGTTACCCGCCCGGGCTCAAATCGTCCGCGGAAAGGTTCAAAACTACCTTCAAAAGTCGACTTCCATCCTAATTCCTGAAGACTATTATTAATGGCGGTTCACGCTCCTTATTATTTTGGGACACAAAAAACCCGTGAAGCTGTTTGTTTGCTCTGCTCCACGGGTAAGGTGTGTACCTGAAGACCGCCATCAATCAGTGAACATGTTGCACATACTGACTAAACCGGACTCAGGGTTAGGCCTGTACCAGCGGAGCAATCTACCATCAGAACTAAAGACAATACAAAGTGCTTTCTCATTGGTACATCCCTCCCCGTCTCATTTGTACAGGCTTCCGGTATGAGCTTCAAAGGTCGCGTCCAGGATATAAATCACGAATTAGCCTGAAGCTTTTTCCTGGACTTATTATACGCTGTTCACTGATGCACCGAAAGGGAAAGAACATCGCCGAATCATTTATTCCGCTCTCAGGGAAGACTAGCAGAAGACTGGCAAAAGTCAAGCTGAGCCAAACAGGAGGTTGTCTAATGGACGAACGCGGCAATAACAACTGGCTTTCACCCTTCGATCGTGATGTGCTGGACCGCCCCATTTCCCAATGGTCACGCATGTTCTTTAATGAAATGCTGGGCAGGATGGGGCCCAGTATCGATCTGCATGAAGATCCGCACGGGTTTACCCTGACGGCCGAAATGCCGGGTATTAATCCCGAAGACATTGATATCACAGTTGATGAACAGGCTGTAACCATCAAAGGCGAATCGCGGCGCACCGTGGAAAAGGACGACAAAGGGTATAAAATGTCCGAAAGACGCTATGGAAACTTTTATCGAACCGTCTCGCTTCCCACTGAAGTGATTCCAGACCAGGCGGTCGCAGAGTATGAAAATGGCGTTCTGGAAATTAAGCTGACCAAAAGCCAGCCGCAGGAAGACCGCAGCCGCCGGATCAAGGTTAATGGTAAGGGAAAGCCAAATCCTAGTTAATCTCGATGCCTGACATGATTACAGGGCGGCCGTTTTCATAGCGCCGCCCTGTAATAGTTTTCTATTTATAAAATTCTGCGCCAGTCGTGCCTAGATTTATTCTACTTTCTTAAGCTTTAGCTGTTCCTCGCCTAATTCCCCAATCATTTGCATCATAAGCCGGTGTTCTTGCTGATTTTGGTGCTCAAAACTATTGAGGCGAGATTCCATTCTATCGAAGCGGTCATCCATCTTATCGAAGCGGTCATCCATCTTATCGAAGCGGTCATCCATCTTATCAAAGCGATCATCCATCTTATCGAAACGAGCATCCATCTTATCGAAGCGGGCATCCATCTCCTGAAATCTACTGTCAAACTTTTCATCCCGCATCTGTAGAGCTTCAGCAAATATGCGCATCTGAGACCTGATGTCCTCCAGCAGTACTGCGACTTTGGAATCCTCCATTTCTCATAACGCCTCCCAAAAACTTAATCGTAGTTACATTTTATCACAAACCGATTAGGATGGACATGCTGCATTATCTCGGATTGTGCTGGCGGACTTCTGATAACCACAAAAGGCACTATCCCTGAAGGATAATGCCTCTTTCGGCGTTTTCGCCAGACAATCAACTAATCATTTATTATCACATTTTTAGCGCCGGCAGCAAAAGCACCGCCCCGGCACCTGGTGCCATAGTGCCCAGGTTAATTCTCGCTGTTCCATTGCTATCTTCTATTTCGCAATACTTGCCGGAAAGGGCTTCAAACGGTCGATCTGTCGACTGCCACCGCCACCAATGCCCTCCATATTGCGATCCCGGTTCAATTAACACTTCCCTGGCTTCAGTGCCACAGTTCATTACCACAAGTGCAACCATATTGTCGGATGTTCTCTTTACATCTGCACCACCTAATCCGCCAGCTGCAGACGCCCCCGGTTCTGATCCCGCCACCCCCGCGCCGCCATGCGTCCTGAGGTAAGCATAAATACCATTGGCAGGATCAGCCGCTATAGTCCTGAAGCCGCCGGTGCGCAGGCAAGCGTAGCTATTCCGCAGGGCAATCAGCCGGTGATACCAGGCACTCATCTCCTTGTTTTGGCGGGCCGGATCCCAAGGAAAACCTCCCCGGCATTGCGGATCCTTGCCGCCTTCCATACCGACCTCATCCCCATAATAGATGCAAGGCGCTCCCGGATAGGTCATCTGCAGCAAAACTGCCAGTTTCGCGGCATCACTGTTTCCTTCTGAGATAGTCAAAATCCGCTTGGTATCGTGACTGCCAAGCACATTAAACATGACCCGATTTGCCTGAGGTGGATAGGCTAGCCGCAGGCGTGCCAAAGCAGTATCAAATTGCCGGACATCTTTTTGATGACGGGCAAAAAAGGCCACAATCTCATCACGCAGGCAGTAATTCATGACAGCGTCAAACTGATCCCCGGCCAGCCATGGACCGCCATCATCCCAAATTTCCCCGACAATATAGGCCTCGGGGTTGATCGCCTTCACCAGACGGCGGTACTTGATCCAAAACTCATGTGGTATTTCGCAGGGAACGTCCAGCCTGAAGCCGTCAGCGCCCATCTTCAGCCAATAACGTGTCGCCTCAAATAGATAGTTTTCCACCTCCGGATTGCCTGTGTTTAGTTTGGGCATATGCCACAAACCCCACCAACATTCATAGTTCGGCGGCTCTAAACGTACCGGGAAATCGTGAAAGAAATACCAGTCCTTATAGCGCGAAGCCGCTCCATTTTCCATCACATCGCGGAATGGCTCAAAATCCACCGCAGTATGATTATAAACCATATCCATGATCACACGTATCCCGGCGCTATGCAGGTCTTCAATCAGCTGAGCAAACAGCTCATTATCACCAAAGACAGGATCAATCCGAAAATAATCATAAATATTGTACTTGTGATTTGAATGCGAGCAAAACACCGGGTTCAGATAAACGGCGGTTACCCCAAGTTCTTTCAGATAAGGGATCTTGTTGCGGATACCCTGCAGATCCCCGCCAAAAAAGTTATCGCTGGCAGGCGCAGCATACCAATCTACTGTGCCAGGCGGATTATTGGTGGGATCACCGTCGGCAAACCGCTCCGGAAAAATCTGATAAAACACGGCGTCCTGGACCCAGTCCGGAGTTTCAAAATAGCGCACTTGTTTGCCTCCGCAGTGGCTGGACTCGCCGCCCCGGATGAACTCAGACTGAGGCAGAAACAGCGCCCATGGCACCAGTTGATCACCGGCATGCTTAACGCCTTGCTGATCAAGCCATAAAGAACGCCCCGCAAAATCGATGCGAAACACATATCCGGTGCCTGACGCACTTCCTGACACGCTTCCCGCCGCTGCCGCCTCCAACGCACCTCGCGCCACACCTTCAGGAATTGCCAGATCCGCTTCATAATACTCAAAAGTGCCGACCGTTGCCAGCGGCTGCATTGGCCGCATCATTACCACACCGGCATTGCCGGCCCCCTTTTCCGCACCAGCGCCAGCGCCAGCCCCAGCGCCAGCGCCCCCGCTCACGCATCTATTGGCAACCCCAGTGCCACCATTCACAATCTCCACCGCCGCTCCCCTTAGCCCGCGGAAGGTCCGCAGACGTAGCGCGTAGCGCCCAGGGGTAATGGCGTTATAAAAGTATCTTTGGGTGGGATCGTGCCACATCAGCGCGTTAGCCGCTTGGGACTCCGCTGTGACAACGAGTATGGAGTTCTGGTCGCCATAACCGTCTTCAGCCACGTCATGCGCATGCGGATCCAAATACCAGTGTCGGTCATTGACCACAAATTTGTATTGATACGCGCCTGGCTCCAAATCAAGCACGGTCTCATAGACACTCTCCTGCCGATCGTTTTGCATTATGCAGGCTTGCGTATTCCATCCATTAAAAGTACCCGCTAAAGAAACACACTCTGCTTTTCCGGGAGGTCTGAACGAAAAGGCTACCGGTACAGCGTCTCCGGGTAGAGCAGGATTGGCGGCAATAACTACTGTTCTTCCATCCATGGATTTTCCCCCTCCCCTACATGCCCTGGTATATTAGCTGCGGGTCAGTCATCCCCTTGTACTAATTATCCTTTGGCCGGCCTACTCCTGCTGACCCCATAACTTGGCACTTTTCCGGATAGCCGCCTGCTAATGAATTGTTTTTCGTTTTGATTCTGCCTGTTTTCACTACGCCAAGAAAGTTTCGTAAGGTATCTTGCAATACACAATAGTAAGTGTTATATTATTGCCATAGTCCCAACTACCCTTCAATGTTTAATACCTTGCCAAGCCCGGAGCCCCAAAAAGGAGGTGATGTTAAGCTGTGAACATTCAATTTAAAAAAGGAGTCTTGGAACTTTGCGTGTTGGCGCTTCTTAAAAGACAAGACTTCTACGGATATGAACTGGTACACCGCATCTCTGAAAATATTACTATTGCTGAAGGCACTATCTATCCCCTTCTGCGCCGACTAACATTGGAAGGATACTTTACGACTTATCTGCAGGAATCGGCCGAAGGCCCGCCCCGCAAGTACTACCGGCTGACAGAGAAAGGCAAAGAATACGCCCGCGAGCTGGAAGAAGAATGGAATCTGTTTGTCGAAGGAGTTAACCGCATTATCGGAGGGAGTGAGAACGATGAAGAAAAATGAATTCCTGAATCAGCTGGATGCTGCACTACACGGCCTCACTTATCAAGAAAAACAAGAGATAATGGCAGATTACACCGAACACTTTCGTGCAGGCGCTGAACAAGGCCAAGGTGAAGAAGAAATCGCCGCCGCTCTGGGCAATCCGCGCTCCATTGCCAAAGCTTATCGTGCTGACTGCATGGTGGAGCAAGCCCGGAACAAGATGTCGGCCAGTAATATCTTTCGCGCAGTATTAGCCGTCCTGAGCCTGGGATTCTTTAATGTGGTCTTTGTTCTTGGGCCATTTCTCGGTCTGCTGGGTGCCTTGATCGGACTATGGGCGGGCGCAGTCGGACTCGCTATCGCTGGCCCCGCTGGTGCGATTTTCGCAATTGCCAGTCTGATTTTCCCACATCTGGTTTTTGGATTAGGCACCATGTCCGCCATCGCTTTGGTCTTTATCCTAATCGGCCTGGGAGCATTGGGAGTATTAGCATGTATTGGCCTTTATTATCTCTCGGTTTGGTTTTATAAACTAACCATCAAATACCTGAACTTTAACCTGCGCATTATTAATGGAAGGAGCGCCGAGCAATGAAAAACAGGGTGGCACGTCTGGCGCTGATACTTTTGGCGGTGGCAGCAACTTGCCTGTCGATTGGATCACTCATTTTACTGACGGATAACGGCGAAGGTAACAGGTTTGCCGAAGAACATACTGTCAATGATGAACTGCTGTTTAGCAGTGGCGATGTCAAGTCCTTGCGGGTCGAAAGCATTACTAATACGATCCGAGTCCACGAAACTGATACCGATACTATCCGTTTTCATCTGAACGGCTCCCATGCCGGACCGGATGAGAATCTGTTATGGCTGGATTCGTTTTCTGACAATGGTGAGCTTGTTGTCCGTGTGAGGCGGAAGCATATTGTGATGTTCCTCTTCTATTATGAAAATGTGACATTAGATATCTACCTGCCCAAAATGACTTTTGAACGTCTTAATATTGATACTACATCTGCGGATCTGGACGCACAGTTTCTGCGCGCCTCCGAATTCAGCTATGATACGACCTCAGGAGATATGCATATTGGCACTCTGGAGACCGGTCAAACTACCATAAACACTACTTCGGGCGATGTGCTGATTAATGCCATGAATGGCAGGTTGCTTTTTAACTCAGTATCAGGAGAAATAAACGCCCGATTTGAGAAACTGGCAGACGATATCTCAATCTCCACTACTGCCGGTGCTACCAGAATCACTTTACCGGCAAATTCCGAATTCCGACTGGACACCTCGTCCGTATCAGGCTCAGTCTATTGCGATTTTCCGTTACTGAGAAAGGAATGCGTAAGAAGTGATCATGAGTGGTCCGCAGTTGTCGGTGCCGGTAAGATCAAAATAACCTGGGGTAGCGTTTCCGGTGATCTGGAGCTACTGGCAAGGTAATTACGCAAATATAGAACACACTTGCGCGGCATGGATAATTATTATCAAGACTGCCTTTCGAAGCGAATACCGCCCTTACGGACGGTATTCGCATTACCTCTAAAATGGCTAATTATCGTTCTCTTCTTCGCCAACCGGATCTTCAATCAGGGTGGCAAAAATCAGGCTATGCATATGCCCGTCAACAAAGGTCGTGACGTCTTCGGCAAAATGCACATGCCGGCCTTCCCCGACCGGAATCCCAGGTCCGGTACGGCCTTCCACTTCGTGATAATGGTCTTCATAAAAATCAGTGTTCGCTGCATATTCATGGACATGACTATTATCCGGAAGGTAGATGGCTGGACCTGATACTCCTGCAAATCTGTGATTATGACGATCCTCACATTCTTCAGCAAAGCGGGTACTTCCTAAGAATTCGTGTGTATGTGTATCCCGTGGATACTGCGGCATTTCCGCGCCTTTGAGTTTATCTGTTTTACCCACACTTGTACCCCCTCTCTGCCTTAATGCTATTCCGGATTGTCCAAATAGGTGTCGGGCTTTACTCAGAAGAATCGCGAGAGAACACATATTGACTGGTGTTCTTTTTGACGCTCTTACTGCCTTCCGAGACCGTATGCGATCCGCCAAAAAAAATCAAAATCAGCAGGAAGAGGCGGAAAGTCTGCCAGAAAGTAATTTCCTTGAATCCGAACAACTCAGGCAAGGTTGAGTTCCAGAGATACTGCACCAACAGAGTGGCGGCTAAAAATACCAGGGCGACTACAATAATAATGATCGGAATAATGATTGGCGCATACTTCTTGAATTTCGCTTCTTTTTCTGCTTTCATTTATGAATTCCCCCTTTTTCTATTGAACAATGTCCGGATAAAACGCCATGGCCAGCCAATACCGCTTGCGTTCTGGCGCTTGCGTTTGCTCCGCATACTCCGCCAGCAAAGCTGACAGCCGCTCTTTGAAATCGGCCAACTGATCTGTATTGAGAAACAACTCCTCAACTGTGCCAAACACTTCAGCCCCATTGCCGGCTACAGCAATGCGAATGCCTTTTTTGACGGCAGCTGCCACTGTGTCCAGAACCAAGGCCGAAGAATCAGTATAGACACCCACGTCGTGTTCCACAGTCAAGCGTCCGGCTACCGCCCGATAGTATTTTTCCAGGATGCCAGACTTTTCTCTGGTTTCAACCAGCTGAATCA
>DHDG01000069.1:52883-58792 GCA_002399265.1 Firmicutes bacterium UBA4882
TGGTTTCAACCAGCTGAATCAGTCCAGCTCTTTCGAGCAGCTTAACATGGTGATGCACATTCGCCGGGATATCTCCAATTTCTTCGGCAAGCTGCGATACCGTGGCCTGCTTTTCTACAAGGATACTAAGAATGCTCAGTCGCTTTCGATCACTTAATGCCTTAAATTGCTCAGGCTCGCTAATGATGAATTCTTCTAACAAGCCATCATCGGGCTTCTTTTTGCGCACCTTTTGAACACCTCCTATCGTTAGAGTTTCGTCTATCATTATCCTTTTCTCTAATATAAGAGATTCATCTCATATTGTCAATAGTTTTTTGCCAAAATTCGCCTGTCAATGTCTTGACTTTTAGTTTTATATCATACTATATTATATGGTAATGAAACCATTAATTTTGTATCAGGATATTATAGGTTGGGGGATTAAGATTGGAAAAACAACTGTTTGCCAATTGTGGAATCAACTGTGCCGCTTGCCCGGCCGACCAGGTTACTAAGGAGGGCGGGGATCTGGACGCTATTCAAACAGCCATAGATCTGGTCAAAAGCAGCAAAGTCGCTTTTCTGGGCTCAAATGGAGCAGATGGCTATCCCAACATTAAAGCGATGCTTGAATTAGCAACGAACGGTTTGGAGACCATGTATTTCAGTTCGAATACGTCCTCTCGGCGTGTGGCCGATCTGCGCGCTAATCCGAAAGCCTGCCTTTATTATGTTGACACTGATCACTTCATTGGGTTAATGCTGGTAGGAGAAATCGAGATTGTCAGTGAGCAGGCAACCAAAGACCAACTTTGGCGTACTGGATTTGAACGCTATTACCCGCTGGGAAAAACCGATCCGGATTATAGCATTCTAAAATTCACTGCCAAATGGGGCAAACTCTACAATGGCGGCAAATATGTGAAGTGTTTCCACATTCAGGCTTAACAGGTCAGATGTAAGACAGGCCCCTGTATAATGTAAGGCAGGTCACAGTATTATGAAATATCGCAATGGCGGATTTTTGATTTCCAAAATTCATCAGCTGTCCGGTAGGATTTTTGCTCGCAAATTAAAAGAAAGCGGGGTTGAAGATCTCAACCCCGCTCAAGGACGTATTCTCTTTGTGCTGTGGCAAGGAGACGGCATTTCGATTCAGGAACTGTCAAAAAAGACTTCCCTCGAAAAGTCCACCCTTACCAGTATGCTCGATCGTCTTGAACAATCAGGCCATTTATGCAGAAAACCCTGTTCCGACGACCGGCGCAAAACACTTATATATCTCTCTTCAAAACACCACACTTACCGTGAAACCTTTGATCATGTCTCCAAGGAAATGATCCGCCTCTATTATGAAGGCTTAAGCACTGAAGAAATTGACACATTTGAGTCTTATCTGGAGCGAATCCTGATAAATCTGGAGCGACATGCGCAGTTATAACGTCAGATATCGCGGTCGCCACCAGCCTATCAATTTAGCAGTTCATCATTTATCCGGCAGTATTGACCGTGATAACTCCTGCGACAATCAATACGCCGCCCAGTGCTGAAATTAACGAAGGAATTTCGCCAATCCACAGCCACGATATTACCAAGGCAATCACCGGAATCATGTAGAGAAAAACGCCGGCTTTAGAGGCAGGCATGCGTGACAAGACCATTGACCAAAGAATATACCCGATTGCCCCGGGAAAAACGCCCATGTAGATAATGGATAGCATCGTCGAGAGCGAAGCATTGCGAATTCCCTCAGTCACACCACCTCCGAAAGGCATGAGCAGCAATGTCCCGCACCAAATGGCATAGGTTACGATCTGCAGCGGGGAATAGCGCTTGAGGAGCGGTTTTTGGCCCAGTGAATACAGCGCGGATGCCATCGAGGCGCCCAGAATTGCCAAAGCCCTCACATTAAGTTTGATGCCCCCCACGGACCCTAAGGCGATGATCCCGACCCCAATAAAACTCAGTATAATGCCAAACCAGCCAAACGGTTTGAGCTTTTCTCCCAAAAACAGTGCGGCAATGATCGCCATCCAGATCGGAGCAGAAGCAACAATAAAGCTGGAGGTCGCCGCTGGCACGGTTACCTGCCCGTAATTTAAGGCAATGTTATAAACTGTGAAGCCGACAAAGCCCAGCAACAGAAAGGCCGGTAGATCCTTGACGGCTGGCAGCGGCAGGCGTTTCGCCAATGCGACGACGGCCAGCGCTACTGAAGCTACGCCGTATCGTAACAAGGCAACATGATAAGGCGAAAACTCCTTCAAAGCCACCTTAATGGCTGGAAAGGCCGAAGCCCACAGAACCGTAGCAAGGCCTGCTACGATCAAGATTAGAGGCGCATGCTTTTTCGCTCTAGTCGCGGTTGCATGCTTTTTCGTTTGAGTATCAGTCATTGTTGTTCATCCTTTGCCGGCTCAGCCGACTTCAATAATATGGTAATGGTAATGATGGCGTTTGACATGTTAATGATGATTGTTTTTCAATCCGGCGCGCAGAAAAAGCCCGCCCAATCATCAGGTATCACGGCAGCAAGCTTATGCGGTGCATGCTCCATTAGATAAAACAAGCGCTTGGCGGTACCTCTGGGTGCCAGTTTGGCGTGATCTGGCAATGACACTCGACTAATCAACTCAATGCCAGATTGCCGTAATTCCGCAAGTGTCAAAGATTCGCGCAGAGTCCTTAACAGATCCCGCGGCTGCGCCAAAATAATCCCGGGTAAATCCTCCGGAACAGGCTTTGTTCTTGCCGTACCCAAATAGGATAGGATGATCGAATCCGCATAATCCGGACGATCCCCGTACCATTGAATGGCTACCCCTTTGTATTGTTCAGGATTAGCCGCGTCCTCTACTGAGTTATCGGTATTAACGATCAACATACCCGGTGCTGGAAGGATGTCAATTTCAACGCCTATCTCTTCCCGGGCTTCCCGCCGCAAGGCCTGCAAAGGCCCTTCCCCGGTCTCGATCGAGCCGCCGATACATCCCAGGCCAATCCAGACCCTGCCAGCCTCGTCCATATTCCATTTATATGATTTCTGCAATTCAAAAACAAAACGGTCCCCATAGCGCAAGATCACAGATGAACCGGCAATCTTAGGCGTTCTCATCATAACTCCTTCATCTAGTTCAGAATCTGACTGGCCAGTATTTCTGAGATGCGTTCCTCTTTAACTGAAAAGCGTATGCAATTTAGACCGTCTTCAAAAAACAACTCATCGTTATCTTGAGAAAAATAAGCCCCTTCATATTCCTGATTATAACTCTCCAATGCCTGGCTGACAGTGTCGCCAACCCTAATGCCGCGATGTGTGGCGTAATCCTCGCTGACAACCTTTATGGCAAAAACATTGCCAATATCTTTTCCCAGCTGCTGGCCGTTTTCTTCAACTTTCATAAACAGAACTTCCAGGTCGTCATAATACCAACTAGTCCAATAACAAATATAATCCGGATTATGGATTGATTTTTCTGAGGTGACTTTCCGACTTAAGGGCTGACCATAAGTCTGCTGTACAGTCTCATAAGAATCAGCGAGATTAATACCTGCCAGCTCAAATTCGCGGGAATACTGCGACTCCTCATAGTCCAACGGGTATTGGCTCAGATCCGGGTCCTCAGAGCTATCAGCGAAACCATGCGATTCGTTGTCAGTGCGGCTATCATATTCTGACGCAGTGAAGTCTAAAGCTTCTTCTGTTTCGGTCCTCTCGAAATCAGGCCGCGCAGTTAGCAAATAAGTAAGACCCACTACCACAGCGGCGATCACCAGGATAACAACCAGAACCGCGATAATGATCTTTGTGAGGTTCGTAACAATCACCCCGCAACTCTTACTTTATCATCACTAGAGGGACCAAAGGGATCAGGTCGGCATATCACCGCGGAATATATTGCAGACCGAATTTGATCTGTACCATATAAAAGAAGCGATAAGTGTGCATTGACAAGCCTCCGCCTGCTTCAATGCCGATCGTAATCCAATTAGGATCATAGTCAAAAGCCAGACAAAAGCTACTTAGAAAATCAGAGGGCTCTGTGTTATGTAACCGCAGAGACTGAGCAATTGAAAGGCTTAAGGTGTAACTTTCCTGAGGTATAATGACATAGCGACTCCCAAAAGTAAAATACTGGGTCGCAGGATTAGTCAGGTATTGAAAATAAAAGTTGCCCAGTACTTCGACTTCAAAACCATATGTAACAGTCTCATCCAGAGAATAATAACCCACTTTGCCGCTGGCTTCAACTAATGACGGAGCCGCTGCCGCGGGTATAGCAACCAGTAGCATTAAAACCGCCGCTAGTATCAAAGCAAAAATAGCCTTTCTCAAAAAATCCAGCTCCTTTCTATGAAAACCGGATATGTGTCTGTACAACTACTACTGCAGCAGCGTCTGACTAAGTAAGTGATTAGTCGTATAATGAAACCCGAGCTGCAACTGAACCAGATAGAAAGGCTTCATGGAATAGACGCTGATACCCCCACCGGCTTCGATTGCAACACAGGTCTTCCCAAAATCGTAATCAATGCCAAGGGTGAAAATTGTCAGCCAATCCAGGCGCTCGCCCTCAGGAAAGCGCAACGCTTCAATTGCCGAAAACATAAGGCTGAAAGGAGTCTGCATAGCAGCTTCCGGTGTATAAGGAAGCAGGAAGTATCTGACACCCGCCAAAGCGTAATGCGTATGTTTGTTGCCCAGGTATTGGATGAAGAAAGAATTGGCAAATTCAATTTCCCCACCATAAGAAAAGGCTGTATCAAGCGAGATATAAGCTACTTTGGCTGAAGCTTCAATCAGAGACGGAGCCGCCACTGCCTGTGACGCAACAACCAATAGCAAGAGTACAGACAAAGCGATCGCGGGAAGGATTTTCCTCAAATGAGCCCAGCTCCTTTCTATGATTAAGTAGTTAGGGCGAATACTTTCCGAATTCGCCTGCCGGTAAATGGATTCCTGTTAACAAACGGCATTTACTTCACTTTTATTTATTTCCACCAAATAAAACAAATGGCCTCGGCAATAAAGTGACTGCCGAGACCGCCCGCCAACTTTGCCTTTCTCACGCCGGCCGCAGCTCGCTAATAATGCGATACACATGATCGACATCCGCGATATTCTCGAGGGCAAAGCCCGTATTTCGATAATAGCTCCGCCGGCCGTAATACATTCCGGAAGTAGAGTATTCCATCGGATACGGCAGCATCCCAAAAGTAATGGTCCCAGTCCCATCGCGCCTGACATATTTGTCCACCGTCGTGATGCTGCTAATCTTTTCACTGCGCACAGTCTTGTTAACCCTCTTAGTCATAATAATAATGCGCTTATCCGTGACCGCATAATAGGTGCTTTTCCGGCGGTAATGGGTATAGATGAAGCGCCCGAAGACAAGATACAGCCCAATTAGCACGAATGGCAGTCCAAACAGGGGAAAGATGATCCCCATTGAACCTGGGGCTGTACGCGCTCCGGCACTGGCCATCACCATCCAAAAAATTGAGAAACCTAACCAAAACAAACCAAAAGGTATCATGAAGAGGTCCGCCGGTGAAAACAGCCTGCCTGGTAAAGGCTGAGCAGCCCAAAGGATTCTTTCTTCCGGCAAAAGCTCTTCCCGAGCAAGGTCTTCCGCATACGAGTTCATCAAATCCGCCCTCCCTATTGAACTGGTAGCCACCCATTCCCACGCATTCGCACGTCATTCCCACGCTCACTTACACAAACACAAAATCCGCAAGATCCTTGACTGCGGGGAAGTAAAAATCGGCGTGGGCTTTCATGTATTGCTGGATTACCGGAATCTGATGCGCCCAGCCAGCGGCAGCGCATGGTACACAGCAACTCTTGGCCATGACAATACCCGGTTTCAGATCATCCACCATCAGGGCCTCATTTTCCTTCAAGGCAAATGAGGCCCTGATGG
>DHDG01000069.1:58917-60418 GCA_002399265.1 Firmicutes bacterium UBA4882
ATCCACCATCAGGGTCTCATTTTCCTTCAAGGCAAACGTCCTCAGAATCTCCCTCACCGGATAGGGGCTAGGTTTGCGCCTTTCTGCTTCCTCCTCCCACCCGAAAATCAGATCTGGCGACACATTGCACTTCTGTTCATAATGTTTGAGGATGTGATCACACTCGGAATGCGAAACCACAGTAATAATGCCACCCGCATCCTTAAAACGCTCAAGCAGTTCCGGAAATCCTTCATAAAAGTCAGGCACCGCTGCGTCGACGGCATCCTTCCAAACCTGATATTGATAATTACGCTCTTCCGGAGTTAATTTGACAATATCGCGCAACATTTCGGCAAACCCGGGATCATATGAGAACGTCACGAATTCCTCCAGCGAGAGTGGCCGTTCTTGGGGCCTCAGGTCCTGCATCGCCTTGACAAAGGCAGGATAATGAAGCTCCGGAGTACTTTTGACCGCCGTATCATCATGATCAAGGATTAGGCACTTATATCTGAGCTGCAAACCAATTCACCCCACTCTGACGTGATACTCATCTTCAAGGATCGATGCGGCCCCCTCTGGTCATTTGTATCAGACGATGATTTCAGGCTTTTGCATTTTTCTACATAAATTTACGTTTGCCTGCAGGTTTTGCTGCAGGAAAACGAAGTTCCCTGTTCAATAAGGAAACAAAAGGCCAAAGAAGACTAAAGAAGCCCAATCATATCTATATCAAGTGCGACTGGCAACCAGCGGAGGATTAATTAATGTTTGAAAACAACGGTGTGCCCTTGTATCTGCAGCTTTATAAAATGCTCAAAGAAAAAGTGAAGTCCGGGGAATGGCCGGAAAACGAAGCGATTCCGCCAGAAAAAATCCTGATGGAACAGTATGATGTCGGACGTGAAACTGTGCGTCGGTCAGTATTAAGGCTCGTGAACGAAGGGTATTTGTACCGGCGACGCGGCAAAGGTACTTTTGTCTGCCGCCAGCGCCCGGAAGACGGTATGGAACAGTTGGTCTCGTTTTCATCCGAAATGGTCGCCCGCGGCTACAAACCTGGCGCGATTGTCTTGGAGCACGATACGCGCTGCGCTCCCGAAAAGGTGCGCGCTGAACTGTGCATCTCCAAGGACACTCCGCTTTTGTATTTCAAGCGCTTGCGTACAGCGGACGAACTGCCTGTGGCGGTGGAAACCTCCTACCTGCTTCTGGACGTGGTTGGCCCCATCGACCGGGATCGGCTCAGCGGTTCTATTTATCAGTATTTTGTTTATGATAAAGGCCTGAAACCAGGGCGCATTGTCCAGGAGATCAGTTCCACCATTGCCGATGACGAGACCGCCGACCTGCTGGGCATAAAAAAAGGCCATCCCGTGCTACAGCTTTACAGGCTGATGTATACCGTGGATGGACGGCCTTTCTTCTATATGGTTTTCCGGTACCGCGGTGATGTGTATTCCATCAAGACTAATATGGATCTGCCGCTTTAATTTGTTGGCGATGATTGCCCCGTTCC
>DHDG01000069.1:60555-68471 GCA_002399265.1 Firmicutes bacterium UBA4882
CCCGTTCCAGCCCCGGTTCCGGCTCCGGCTGGCGCGGCGATCTCATCCAATGCCAAGGTACCACCAGGATTCATAATATTGTCCGGATCAAAATGCTTTTTCAGCGCCCTCAGGACAGCTAGCTGGTTGGAGCCAACTGAATTCTCATACCAGGGTGCTAGCATTTTTCCGATCCCATGATGGTGGCTAAGCGCTGCTCCAGCTTTGTTGATATGATCGATAATCCCGCTCTGATACTCTACAAATTCCTCAATCGAATCCATCTTGGCAATGAAGATGAAATACAAGTTGGTGCCCTGCGGGTAGAAATGTGAAGAATGCGACATAATGATTGTGTCAGGGCGCCGATGGCAATACTCCTTGACAAAATGCCACGTTTCTTCAATCTGATCCCACGACACCGCACATTCGAGTGTATCGATCAGAATGCCATAATCCTGCAAATCCTCACGCAGATACGGGTCTTCAAAACGCCCATGTTCCCAGGCTTTTGTGACGTAGCCCGTCGCGTACATCGCCCCATACTTGCGGGCGACTTTTTTGATCATGTGCTTGACATGGCTGGTGAAGCCGCGTTCCCCATCCGCTGTTCCGAGGAGCAGGCAGCGCTCGCCAGCCTTATAGCCACGCAGGCGCATTGCCGTATCGATTGCTGTCCCTTCTACGCCATAGAGTTTGAGCGCCACATCGGTTTCTTCCGGATCAGACAGACGAAACACTGACGGCCTGCCGAATTCAAGCTGCATCATTTCGCGCGTCGCTTCTATGGCACTGTGCCAATCTTTGAAAATGAAGCTGAATCTTTTGGTGTTCTGCGGCATATACCGGCAGATGCGCAAAGTGGCTGACACCAAGATTCCATAAGCCCCTTCCGACCCAATCATAATCTGATCAATGTCCGGACCGATGGCTTTGGCAGGGTATTCGCGCGTGGCGATTTCACCGACTGGTGTGATGTATTCCTGACAGACTACGATATGTTCGATCTTACCATAATAGGTGGAGTTTTGGCCGCAACCGCGCGTGACTACCCACCCGCCGACGGTGGAAGATTCGATCGACTGCGGGAAATAGCCGCTCGTGTAGCGTAGTTTGGTCCCAAAACGCTCAGGAGCCTCATTGAGAGCCTTTTCAAGGGCTGGCCCGAAAATGCCTGGCTCAACGGTGACGGTCTGGTTGACCGGGTTCAGTTTTAAGACACGGTTCATGTGGGCCCGCACATCCAATGAGATTCCGCCCCGCGTACATTCCACTCCGCGCATGACGGTTGAGCCGCCGCCATAGACGGTGATGGGAATTTTTTCGGCGCTGCAGTACTTCACCAGCGCCTGGACATCTTGCTTGTCTCTGGGCAGCACCACTGCATCCGGCAGGTTTTCAATAACTTTTTTGCGGAGTCGGATCAGATCCACCATGGTCTTGCCATAAGCGACTTCCAGCCGCGCAAAACCGTCAATTTTGACGTTTTCGTCACCGACAATCCCACTTAATGCGTCAATCTGCTGCGGCGTCAGCCGGGAAGGCACGTCGATATCGACAGTTTCCTCGCCGAGCTCCCTTTTTTGCGCAAAATCGGCTTCGGTCATGTGGAAGGTATCCATCATCAGGCGTACCAAACGTTTATTAGGATGTTTGAACCGGTCCAGCGCACCCCACTTCAAAATTGCGCGATAGGACTTTTCGTTTGGAATTCTCTCGTACCAATCCGGCTGGAACCATTTGTTTTTAGCCATCAGCATCCCCCTTTCCATGATTAGGCCGTAGCTTAGTTTGTTGTGTCCGGTGTGATCATATCTGAGGTTGCCAGCAAGGCAACTCCCGTCCCAGCAAGGTCTGCGATCATTACTTCTCCAGGGTGCAGCCTTTTCTTAGCCCGATAGCTGTTCAGCTCCTGCATCGCCCGGAAGACATCCCGCAGCGGAATATCACCATCCGTGCGCACTGATACCAGTGGACAATCACTAAAGACGGTAGCCACAGTGGTGGTCAGCGTCCGCGAAGGGTTAGTCAGCTCTTTGATGGCGTAGGCGCGGCCACGCGGACACTTGTTGCCGGTGATCTCGTAGCTCGGTACCGTACCAAGTTTTTCCGCCCGCAGGGTACATCCTTGCGGACACTGAATACAGACGATTTGTCGCGCGTCAGCCATTGTCATTGGCGGAGTCACCTCCCTCCGACACCGACACCAGTTCTGCCTTAATGAGTCTGCTTTGCCCAGGCAGGTCGTTCCAATCTGGCGAACAGATATGGTTCAAATCAGCTAAATTAAGGGTGATACGTTCCATTTCCGGAGGCCGTACTACCGCATAGCGTCGTTCCTCCAACAGCGTTTTGCCCGCACTAATCCGTAGGAGCGCTGAGTTTGCTCGAACCCGGCTGCGGAAATAAAAGGCGGCGCAATTGTCGGCACCATCGTCGGCACCAACGTGGTGTGCCAGATCGAGACGCTGTGGAACTATGTAATGCATGTTCCCGGCGGCCTGTATGTTAATAAGGCGCCGGGCACTCACCGTGCGGCGTTCTGAAAGTAAGCCTCGCTGTTGCTGTACATTCGCGTAGGCAGCCGCTGCCTTTCCGGCGGTCTGTCCGCTCTCGCTGACATAATCAACAAGATCATTGACATGTACGGCGTTACCGCAGGCGAACAAGCCGTCCAGAGAGGTCATCATATTTTGATCAACAATCGGGCCGCCTGTTTTGCGATCCATCTCAACCCCCAACGGCTCAATAATTTCATTTTCCGGAATCAACCCCACTGACAAAATCAGGGCATCGCATGGCACCGTACGTTCGGTTCCTGTGATGGGTTGACCAGATTGATCAACCTTACCAATCACGACTGACTCTACTCGGCGTTTGCCGTGTACTGCGAGGACAGTCGCAGACAAGTGCAGTGGAATTTCGAAGTCTGTCAGACATTGCTGGATGTTGCGCGTTAGCCCCGAGGGTTCTGGCTTAATTTCATAGACACCTTCCACTTCCGCCCCTTCCAGCGTCAGGCGTCTGGCCATAATCAAACCGATGTCTCCTGAACCGAGGATGACGCAACGGCGGGTTGGCAAAAAGCCCTGAATATTCACGATATATTGCGCCGTCCCGGCTGTCAAAATGCCAGCTGGGCGATCCCCATGAATAAAGACCTGTCGAGCGGTTCGCTCACGGCATCCGGTGGCAGCGACAACTGCGCGCGCTTCTAAGATAAAAATGCTGTCAGCGCTATTTTGCATCTGCAGCAGAAACTTTCCATCCGTTTGATTCTTGGTTATCCCGAGCAGATAAGTCTCACTGATCACCGGAATGCCTCGCTCAGAAACCATCTGATGATAGCGATAGGCATATTCCGGACCTGACAGGCGTTCACCAAAACGAATCAGCCCGAAACCATCATGAATGCATTGTTTAAGCACGCCGCCCGGTTTTTTTTCACGCTCAATGATGCAGACGTCCGCTCCGGAATCGCAGGCCGCAATTGCAGCAGCCAAACCGGCGGGACCGGCACCAATGACCACGACATCCCATTGTTTTTTAACCGGCATTGTAATCTTCCTGCCTTCGCGAATTATTGGCCGCGCTTAGCGCAAGCGCTGCACTGCCTGCGCCTTCCGAAGCGCAATCCACAGCGGCATTCTTGGTGGGCTGCAGCGCTATTTCAGAGTGACCTCCGCTTTTGCAAATCTCAGCAATATTGATCTGCTGCTCCCGCGCCATGATTTCGAGCAGCAGCGGCGTGCAAAAGCCGCCCTGACATCTGCCCATTCCTGCGCGCGCCCGCCGCTTGATACCGTCCAACGATTGCACTGGTACCAGCGAATGGATGGTATTGAGAATTTCCCCTTCCGAGATACATTCGCAGCGACAGATAATCCGCCCATACGACGGGTTACGGCGGATCAACGCGGCGCGTTCCTCAAGCGACATACCGCGGAGGTCAGGCGGTGCCTTGCGGCAGGGATCGAACGCCGCATTAGGCTGGATCGCGCGCCCCGCTACTGCAGCTAATGCTTTGACAGCCAAAAGCGCCACATCCTGAGCGATTGCCGGCGAAGAAGCCAACCCCGGCGATTGGATGCCGGCGGCATGGACTAAGTTGGCGACATAATCAGATGTTTTGATGACGAAATCTTCTTCAAAGGTGCAAGCGCGGACTCCGGAAAAGTAGGTGATGATGTCGGAGCGCTTCAGACTCTTGTTAAGCTTTAAATGATGATCAAACACAAACTCCAGCGCAGACGCGTTAGTCGAATAATCCTCTCGTTCCGGGACTTCAACAGCAGTCGGACCGAGCAGTAGATTGCCATCAATGGTCGGAACCAAGCCTCCGCCTTTGGTATGCGAATGGCTGGCAAAACGGGGCTGTGACAAAATCGTGCGCTGCGTGTGTCCGACTTTGCGATCGAGGATGGCGGCCGTCCCTTTGCGGCCATGGATGGTAAAAAAGCGATCATTAGCATAACCGGCCACTACGTCAGACCAGACGCCGGCCGCGTTGATCACCACGCCTGCCTGGATCAATCCGCGATTGGTACAGACATGGGTAATACGGTTGTGCTCCATTTGGAAACCAGTGACTACCGTATTAAGCAAGACAGTTGCGCCATTCTGAACGGCGTTCTCTCCGAAGGCCACGGTCAACTGATAGGGCGAGACAATGCCTGAGTCCGGCAGAAATACGCCGCCATGCTGATCCGCCGTAATGTTCGGTTCCATTTTGAAGACGCGCTGGCGGTTCCAAAACTCCACCCCGCAGACTTCATTCTGTTTGATGCGCTGCCAAATAGCCGGTAGAAATGCGCGCTGCCAGGGATTCGAAAACAACATCAGCATACCCGGCCATTCCAGGGAAACGCCCAGTTCGCGGGCAGTTTGCGCGAACATCTTGTTGCCGCGCTGGTTGTAATGCGCTTTTTTTGAGCCGGGCGTCACTGCGAAAGGCGGATGCACCATGCCGTCATTGCGACTGGAAGTCTGCATCGCAAGATCATTTTCTTTTTCCAGCAATGCCACAGTAATGTCCCAGCGCGTTAACTCTCGGGCAATGGCGGAGCCAATTACGCCTCCTCCAATGACAACCGCGTCAAAATATGTATCTGGATCGATGGGGTTTTGGGGTTCCGGCATGGAGGGTTTAAAGGGCACGACGCCCTCAACAGTAAGATCGTTGACGACCGCCTCATAACCCTTGCCAGCCGCTGCATACCCGGCCTCCATATATTGTTCCCAGGACGAAACATGGCCGGTCAGTGCAACGGAGTTGCGCCACTCATTGGCGTCAACATTGAGATTCTTGCGCATTAGTGCAGATCGCACCGCTGCCAATCCTTCAGCCATATCCACTTAACCTCCTCCGGTTTGAGGTGAAATGACCGCATATCCGATTGTCCGGACATTTATATTTACATTTTATGCTTCCCCCACCAAATAAGTCAAGTCTTCACAGATTAAAGATCGATTGGAGACAGACTTCGCCTGTCCCCATTCTTTCTCTTGCAGCTTCAAAACACAGCTTTACAAATTTGGTCCGCAATTTCCGCAACAGATGCACCCGAACCGGTGTCGAAGCAGTAATCTGCCTTGACCGGTTCCCACGCCGTCACCTGGCGCTCCAGCATCGCCGCAAGGGGTTGTGGCAGATTGCCACCGGTACGGGTGGAGAATCTGGTCTTAATCGTGTCGAGATCCGCGACAAACTTGATGAATTTGACGCCTTCGATATTCGTCAGATCCTTCACAAACTCGGTTTCCGTAATTACGTAGATCACATTTTTATCAGCGGAACCGGCTGCGGCCGCAATTTCCTCGCAGAATTTACCCCAGGCTTCTTCCCTGTTTTTCGAAAAACGCAAATAGTCCTTTCCGGAATAGACCTGGCAATTATCCTGCCTATTCTTGATCTCCTTGGCCACAGTTGATTTGCCAGTGCTACTCGGTCCTGCGAAAACTAGCAACATTTTGATTTTGAGCTCCTTTCATAAAAAAAGAACCGATCTGCAGAGGAATTATTTAGATTTCTACAGAATCTGGTGCGTGATACTTCATAAATTTACCACACTTTTTCACTGAATGGTATCATTTTGTGGCGACGGCAGGCCAAAAGTAATTCAAACAGTGGTTCCGCAAGCCGCTAGTATTATAGCAGTGAATCGAATTATCGGAGGAGGATGTCTATGATGACACTTGCCCGACGCGGAAAACGAAAGAGGTTCACGATATTTTTAGTAAGTGCCGTCACTATCACCTTGATAATGGTTTGCACATACCAACCGCTGCATGCTGCTGCTAAGGAAAACAGAAGCCTCAAAAAGGCGTGTATTAGGGCGACGATTTATGCCATCGGACAGGAAATTGACCTATTTGAGCAGCGCCTCAAGGCCGTCAAAAGTAGATCTGATGATGTCGATGGCAATGGCGGAGGAAGTGATAGCAACAGTGACACCGCTGATAATAGTGCAAAGGTGTCCGAATACAAACAGCGCATTAAAGAACTGAAAGCCGAGCGTAGAAAGTATTGGTTTATGAAGGTCAGCAAATATACACTGCCTCAGAGCAAATCCGTTACTGTTGCTGTGACCCAACTGTATCATCCAGGCTCCATATTGGAATTGGTCAACATCACTAGGTCGGGACCCTTCTATCATCTGGCGGGCATTAAGGACCATGATTATCAGGCACTAAAGGCTGGATCTATCTATACCATGACGATTTATCTAGTGTATCAAAGGGATTATGCCCTGCCCCATATTGAGAACTACTACGTCTACGTGAGTGTAGCGCAATCCCTTAACGCAATAGCGGAGCAAGTAGGACCGCAAAAATCAAAGCCCCTGAACGGATGAAAGGAGAATGGTGATGGCAGCTTTGCAGGAAAAACTACTGAAAGACCTTGAACAAGAAGGTTACCCGGCCCGGATTATTTCCGCCACACATTTAAAGGACATCGAGCAAGAAATCGCATCATTGTTCGATTCGGGGATAGCTCAGAGGAGTCTATATCAGGAAGTGCTTGATCACTGGAAATATGATTATGCCTCAGAATGCCCTGAAGCAAAGTCTTTAATTATTGTGGCCATGCCGCAACCGATTATAAAGATGCGTCTATCCTGGCAGGGACAACCGCATGAGATCATCATACCACCAACCTATAATTTTAAAATGGATCGGCTAGTCATTGATTTGATAAATAAGGTGCTGGAACCGGAGGGCTACCGGATCGTGCGTGCGGCTGTGCCCCAAAAGTTAATGGCTGTTCACAGTGGACTAAGTGAGTATGGCAGAAACAACGTCTCGTACATTCCCGGTTTCGGCAGCTATTACAGGCTTCTTACTTTTGTTAGCGATATTCCCTGCACCCATGACAACTGGCAGGCGGTCAAAACGATGCAGGCCTGCGACAATTGTCATGCCTGTATCAAAAGCTGTCCCACGCAAGCCATTAACCCTGAGCGGTTTATTATCAATATCGATCGATGCCTTACTTTTTGGAACGAGTCAGATACAATTCCGGACTGGGTTGACAGGGGATCGCATAACGCTCTGATCGGCTGTCTGCGGTGTCAGAAGGTCTGCCCGCAGAATGCCAGACATGAACAAGTCGTGATCATGAATCAGCTCTTCTCTGAGGAAGAGCTTACCTTAATCCTTGACGACACTGAAATAGATAAACTCCCCGAGCAATTGGTCAATACTCTCAAAGAGCATAACCTGGATTACCTCTATCGCGAAAGACTGTTAGCCCGAAATTTGCGTCTTTTGCTGGATAAGGATGAAAGGATGGCATGTAGTCGATAATGTGAATACTGCCAGGAAAATCAAAACGGGTTCGGAGTAAATCTCCGAACCCTTGTCATATCTGGAGCCAGCTGTCGGACTTGAACCGACGACCTGCTGATTACAAATCAGCTGCTCTACCAACTGAGCTA
>DHDG01000069.1:68539-70665 GCA_002399265.1 Firmicutes bacterium UBA4882
AAGGTATTTATGCCAGCTGCAGGATTCGAACCTGTGACCCTCGGTTTACGATACCGATGCTCTACCAACTGAGCTAAGCTGGCAAGCTTAATGCGCTCGAATCAAGAGTTTGGCTTGAACTAGGACGCGCGCTCAAAACAGGATCAGAACTTAATTTGCTAAGACACAACACTCAGTATACCATGAATCACGGCGATACGCAATATGGAATTAGGTGGTGATCACCCCATGCACCACGGGGGGTGGGCGCCACGGGCACCACGATGGCCTTCCCCATCCCGTGCCAAAATCATATAGGACATAGTCCCATTAAGCTCCTTTTGAATATGATAGGATACCTTCACACAGCAAAGGAGCGCGAATAACATGGTGAGCGGAACAACCGCGTTAATCCCGGTCGTGATGGGTATTGGCACCGAACAACTGATCATCGAATATCTAACGCACCTGGACACCCCGGCTGTGAAAGTGGCCGAAGCGACTGGCGAGTTTACTGATATTGACTGCAAAGTCATCCCTGGCAAGGTCATTATTCAAGGAATATTGCACCAGCAGACCTACCTTGTGAATCAGGAAGGCGTGGTTTTTCACGCCGCTGACAATGCCAGTTTCAGTAAGTTTATCGAAGTGGAAAACGCCAGCCCCCAAATGAGCTGCAGAGTTATCCCGGAAATCGAAGACATCTGTGCCAACTTGCTTAACGAATGCACTCTTGAACAACGCGTGGTCGTCTCGATAAAAGCGATCTTGATCAAAGAGCAGGAAGTGCCATTTTCACCGCATTTCAGAATGCAGGCTAGCAACTAGTTTAGTTAAAACTGCAGCCGCAGCACTACCAAGTCCAAGCGATGCTCATGGACCTGTCGGGCAGATGCCACCCCTACCATGGCACCAAAGAAGACGTTTGACGGCCAATGCTGTTCTTCAGTGATGCGAGAGGCACCAATGAGCGAGGCCGCCCCATAAAAGAGCCAGCTATACTTGGGATATCTTAATGCCAGAACAGTTGCGACCGCAAAGGTCGACGACGTATGCCCTGATGGCATCGCTTTATAATCATCACTAAATGTCGGCCCGATAAACTGGGGTTCGTCTGCAACATAGGGACGGCTCATGCCAATCAGGCATTTTAGCACCTGAGTGTTCACGGTATCGACTAGCAATGCCAACAGAATTTCTTTGCTGAGCTCCGGATCCACAAACACCATTACCCCTGTCAGGCCCATCAGCGCAGGCCATTCACCCAGTTTGGAAAAGAATGGACTGATGTATTTATCAACAACCTCCGGCTCATGTTTCAAAATAAAGTCATAGATTGGTTTATCATACTCCAATAAGACTAAACCGCCCGACATAGTGAGCATTGTCTCCACGGGGGTCAAGGTCCAGTCGCTATACAACAGCAGGAGATCATCAAGGATCGCGCCGCTTAGAAAATAGCCGCCGTCAGTCGCGTCTCCGGCCGCCCCGGCAGCCGACGCCGCCGCTCCGCCCGCCAAACTGAATCGGGAGGCCAGGTCGGGCGGTTCCGCGCCAAAAACCGGTTCTGCGAGAGCAACTAGCAAAATAAGTGGGATTGTGAAAGTTAATAACGACAGGGCTTTGCGCAAAGATTATCGCTCCTTTAATGGCGCTCGCGACGCCTAACTAATGATGCGGCTGATAGTCATGATGGCGATTATAATTCATGATGCTGATTTATTCGAGGCAATAGCCCTAAAACCTACCGCATCCAATAAATAATCGGGTAGGAGGCTACCCATTAATTGGATAGCCGACCTCCCACACCACCGTGCGTACCGTTCGGTACACGGCGGTTCCTCAGTTTACGCTGTAACTTGTCGATAGTAGTTTGAAAAGGATATGAATCCCAGTTTCTCAAGAACTTCGTTCTTAAGAGATCTGTTCAGGATTGGGCTATTGGAGGTTCTCCAGTAGCCTTTTCTTGTGTTCGCGTACTCCCATGCTTGCTGTCTGGAAATCCCGAGTGATTCGAGCATTTTCAGCCTCGTTCTCACCCGTTTCCACTGCTTCCAGAAAATCATGCGAATGCGTCGCCGCATCCATTCGTCCGTGTTCAGAAGCAATTTCTTCATGTCGGCTATCTTGAAGTAGTTAACCCACCC
>DHDG01000028.1:0-380 GCA_002399265.1 Firmicutes bacterium UBA4882
GATCTGCAATTGCATCAGCGATATAGCTGGCGTTTGGCAAGATTCAATAGTAGTGTGTCGTTGACATTTTCTTAAAAACAGGTATAGTGGAGAAAGAAGGATCAAGAAAAGATGGAGGAAATTGGCGGATATACTACGAATAGAATGCTAAGTCACAATAGATAACTGAATTAAGTATCCAAAATATTATAATCTTTTTCGCGGGGCGCTGTTTTTATTGGGTAATCATCGAAAAAACAAGTCATTTACAGGAGGCTGGCCGGAAAATGACTGTCAACATGAGAAACCAAAAGGGATTAACGTTACTGGAAGTACTGGTTGCCCTATCAATTCTGGCCCTAATCATGATGGGCCTGATGTTTGTTGTTGGTTCTTCTTCA
>DHDG01000028.1:512-723 GCA_002399265.1 Firmicutes bacterium UBA4882
TGTTTGTTGTTGGTTCTTCTTCAAAAGCAATAACTATGAGTAAGGACCGCGACCGTGCTACGACATTGGCCTCCACATTTTTGGAATTACTCGGCACGACGGCTTATGATGATCTTGTTGAGTTTAATAATGTTATTACAAGTGACCCCGTAGGTACATTTCCCACAAATCCGCAATTCTTTGACATTTGCGAAAGATGGCGCAATGAAAT
>DHDG01000028.1:834-1268 GCA_002399265.1 Firmicutes bacterium UBA4882
TGCGAAAGATGGCGCAATGAAATTGAGACGATATTGAGTCAAGATGCTTTTGGAACTGTGCTGGTTGAAACGAACACGCCTGTGAGTGGCAGAACCCGCGTTACTGTTTTTGTATTTTGGGAGCGCGGCGGTATTCAGCACAGTGCCAATTTAGTAGAGGTGAGATAAGTGATGATGCGCGACAAGCAACGTAAACACCTCCAACTCTTTCAACGCATAAGAGGATTTACCTTAGTTGAGACAATGGTTGCTTTGGCGGTATTTGCCATCGTGGCTATTGTCGCCATATCCATGATCGATAATGTCACCCAGGACAGCCGTCTGGTTGAGTTGCGGTCACAGGCAAACGAAACCGCCCGCGACACGATGATGCTGTTGTATCAGGACATCCAAAACGCCGGATATCAGATTAAAAGCTCTGCGGCTGCGTTACC
>DHDG01000028.1:1415-1945 GCA_002399265.1 Firmicutes bacterium UBA4882
CCGATCATCTCTGTCGTTAATAATCCTTCCGTGCCATACGAGCTTGAGATCTATTGTTCCCATAGAGTCGGCCATACGTCAGCCGAGAGTGCAAAAGAAGACAAGTACCTCGCAGTTGAAAACATAGAGAACTACGAAGGAATGGAAAATGGTTATCTCATTTATACATTTGAAGGCGAAACGCAGGCATTACAGATTACGAATATCAGTTCTGTCATCCACTTTAGCGCAGATCCTTTGATAATTGGATTGCCGTTGGGTGCTTTGATTGTGGCGGTCGATCAGATTGTCTATACCTACGATGATGATACGGGTGTTCTAACGCGTAGTGTTAATGGAACAACAACCCATAACATATCCGGCATTGAGAGTCTCGATGTCGATTTTGCGCTTGACGACGGAACGACAGTAGCTAATCCCACTGCTGCGCAGGCAGCGCAAATCAGGTACGCCGATTGCGAAATTGGAGTGCGCTTGGAACGCCGGGTTCCTCATGGCCGCGTATATAACGCTTCAGCTTCCTTATCGCA
>DHDG01000028.1:2078-2243 GCA_002399265.1 Firmicutes bacterium UBA4882
AACGCTTCAGCTTCCTTATCGCAAAGAGCGGCGATCGTCAGCGTAATTAAGTAACTTAATAATAAGTGAATTTACAATAGTGATTTCAGCTGAGCGAACTTGGGGAATGGGGGTATCTGTCTTGCTTAAGAAATGTCTTGCGAGAATGAGGGATGAGCGCGGGCA
>DHDG01000028.1:2387-3188 GCA_002399265.1 Firmicutes bacterium UBA4882
AGAATGAGGGATGAGCGCGGGCAAGCTCTGCTGATCGTCCTCGGAATTGGAGCGGTGGTCATGATTTTGTTGATGGCTCTGATGATGACGACTGACTCCGAAATTAAACAGGCCAGAAGTAACCAGTCTGACTATAGCCTCGACTGGGTAGGACGTTCAGCACGCTCGATCGTACAGGAAAGCTTTAATGAATACATCTGGGGTCCGATCGCTCAAGGGATTGAGGATAAAGAGAAGATCAACGAGGGGCTTATCATTGATTCCTTGCTTTCGAATGATCCGTTAATGATATTGGAAAACGCGCTTAGTGTCACGCGCCAGGAAGCAGATAAAATGTATTTTGTAGTGGATCTTGACGATCCAAACGTGATTGTTCCCGGCACGGCCTCAATTACCAACAAGTTGGACGATAATCGGGGTTTTGATGCTGCGCTCACAGTTAGGCCAGGTGGTACGGCTCACTTTTCCGGGGATAATTCAATGTATGTCTTTCCAATCTCTTTTGAAGCCAATGTGCGCAGTCGAGTCACGGCTAAATCCTCCAAAGTCAATAGCGGATTCAATCGCGAAACCACTACTGCTTTTGGCAATTTCACCATGTATATCTGCCGCGGTTCTTTTAGTGCGTATGTGATGTTTATGGAGGAAACC
Source organism: Firmicutes bacterium UBA4882 (assembly GCA_002399265.1). Lineage (GTDB taxonomy): Bacteria > Bacillota > UBA4882 > UBA4882 > UBA4882 > UBA4882. Next base: position 3,039 of record DHDG01000028.1, read on the forward strand.
GGCGGTGTACGCCTTACTGTAAATGACCATATTAAGGGGCCAATGCATAGCAATGGCGCCTGGAATTTCGTGGGGAACCCGAGTACGCTCCTTACTGGGACTGTTACGCAAAGTGATAAACTGGCAGGCTTCTACGTGGGCAACAAAAAG
>DHDG01000028.1:3329-3974 GCA_002399265.1 Firmicutes bacterium UBA4882
ATCCTACAGATGGCGACCATTACCCTCCGAACGAAAAGGATCCCCAAAAAATCAAAGTTAGGCCGATATTCCAGCGCGGATTTTACCGTGGCGTTCCCAAAATATCACTGCCCACCGACTTGAGTGAGTTTAAGGACGGCGTGCTCTATGGCAGAAGCGTCCCCGCAGGCAATGTTGGAATTGTGTTGCCCACAACGGGTGACGAAACTACGCCTGGTGATATTACGCCTGGTGGAGGAATCTATATCAAGGGTGATGCGGACATCACCCTGCAACAAGGGGATAAGTCCCAAACATATCTAATAGTGCAGTACGAAACAAAGAGAGAACAAGTATACAACCCGAAGAAAAATAAATGGGAATGGCAAGATATAGAGTACAGATATGAGCATACGATCACAGAAGACTATAGTACCGAAAAAACGACTGTCACTACCAAAACTGTCATGAATGGCGATGAGGGTAACCCTACAATCACAGGACCGACAATCCATAACAGGACTTTCCGTGTCAATCCCGAGAGTACATTAAGGCAGAATGCCATCTATGTTGATGGGAATATTACGGCTTTGAATGGTGAAATAGATCGAAATGCCAGTCTTTCGGTTTGTGCCAAGAAAGACGTAACGATCAACGGTCATCTGC
>DHDG01000028.1:4099-15083 GCA_002399265.1 Firmicutes bacterium UBA4882
GTAACGATCAACGGTCATCTGCGCTATGAAGATAAAGACGATGTTACCGCACCTCATAAACTAGGGGTTCTATCTGAAACTGGTGATGTGACTGTCGACTATTTTGTCGATGAAAATGGCAAAGCGCCCGAAGAAATTGACATGCATGCTTCAATCATGACTCCGCATGGCGTGTTTAGCCTTTGTGATGCTCTCCAACGGGCAGTTGTTTATCCTGACCTAAATCAAGGAAAAGGCAAACTCAACATCTGGGGCGGCATTATTTCGCAGCAACTGGGAGCTACCGAAAAAACCGTGCAAAACCAAGGCTACGGTCTCATGTGCGAATATGACAATCGGCTCATGTATGATCCGCCGCCACTTTTTCCGAAATTGGAGTCATGCAAAATGACGACTAATAAGCCGGGCGGTATTGGATCGGGAGGTTCTGAGGGCGAGGAAACCACCATCCAATGGATTTGGTCCGCAAATTAAGACAAATAAGAGTTCACACTGCTTTGCGGCGAAGATGTCTTAAGATGCCTTTATGTATAATTAAGGCAAAGCTGGAGCAAATTATAGCACAGAGGAGGGGCGCGCCTTTTCTGGCGGGAAGTCCGATGATTTCCCCGTGCGGCGCACTACCTTCTCTTTTTGTTTTCTGCAGCAAATAGGCAGGAAAAGGTCTTTCGCAGGAGAATGGAATCGCTGGTGTCTTTATCTGGAGGGCATATGCAGTGCAAGAAAAGAGACTTCCACGGGAATATATCCGTCGTATCTGGCGCGCTATATATGAATTTGGACTGTTGGAGCCCAATGATCGAATTTTGATTGGCCTTTCGGGAGGGAAGGACAGCCTTTTTCTGCTTTATGTGATGGCTGTTTTGCGGGAGCATCCGCCGTTTCCCTTTGAATTGGGGGCGGTCACAGTAGATATGGGCTTTCCGGAAAACGTCAACACCGCCACCTCCGAACGAGAGGCGTTGGCCCAATACTGCCGCGACCTGGATGTTCCCTATATCTGGGTGCCGACTAGAATTGCCGAAGCAGCGTTGGGCATATCTTCTGATAATAGGGTTACCGGTAAAGATCCCTGTGCCAGATGCAGTCATTTCCGCCGGGCAGTACTGGCTGAAACCGCTGCCAAACATGGTTATCAGAAACTGGCATTAGGACATCACCATGATGACGCCGTGGAGACTTTTTTGCTCAGTATCCTTTATTCTGGACAAATCCGTACATTTACACCCAAAGCCCACATGGATCGCTCCGGCATCACTGTCATAAGACCGCTCTGTTATCTCAGAGAACATGAGGTCAAAAAGGGCATTGCGCTGACGGGACTCACGCCACTGGCGAGCCGCTGTCCACTTGATTGCACCTCTCAACGGGCAGTCGTCAAGAATCTACTACGTGACTTGGCTCATGACAACCGGTTCGTTTATACCAATGTCGCTGCGGCGATGCGGGCCGGAAGGCCATGCGAATTGTGGCCACCGGTGTTGCGCCCACAGGAGCGGCGCGAGCTCAATTTTGGTGCCTGGCAACATCAACCGAAACGTCGGAAGGAGGAACATGTCGACGATGACTGACAAGAAGACGCGCATTAATCCCGATATCAAAAAGATACTGTTAAACCTGGAGAGGCTATTGCAAACACCCAGCGTGACTGGTAATACTGCTGAAATCATCAGTCTTCTAAAAGATCAATTTGGGAAAATGGGCTACGCGGCGCAGGTCCTGCCTAAAGGGGGACTACTGGTTAAGATTCGGGGCGGCGCAGGCGCCAGCGGCGCCAGCGGCACCAGCGGTGCCAGCGGCGACGGCACTGGCGCAGGCACCAATAGCGGCGCAAGTACTGGCGTCGCATTTTTGGCACATGTTGACACATTGGGAGCAGTTGTCAAGGAAATCAAGAGCACTGGACGGCTCAGGCTATCCAGGATCGGCGGATATATGATGAATGCAGTAGAAGGTGAAAACTGCCTGGTCGAGACGCTGGACGGCCGTCATTATAACGGGACGATTCTTACAACGCAATCATCCACTCACATTTTTAACGAAGCTACCAAATTGGAGCGCAATGAAGCCAATATGGAGATTCGCCTTGACGAGCAGGTGCACAGTGCCGAGGATGTCAAAAAGCTGGGTATTGCGGTCGGCGATTTTGTTTCTTTTGATCCCCGCACCACCATCACGCCAGCCGGGTTCATCAAGTCACGTCATCTAGATGATAAGGCCAGTGTCGCCGCACTCGTCGCGGCTGCTGATTTGCTCCGTTCAACCGCCGCCCTCAGCAGCTCCGCCGGGACGCCGCCGATCTATTTCTTTATCACTGTTCACGAAGAAATCGGGCATGGTGCCAGCGCAGGCTTGCCGTCAGATGTTGGCACCGTATTGGCTGTTGATATGGGCGTAGCCGGTGAAGGACAAACCTCCGACGAGTACAGCGTCTGCATCTGCGCCAAGGACTCTTCCGGCCCATACGATCTCGAGCTTAGACGCTATCTAACCGCCTTGTGCGAGAAGTACCGCATCCCCTATCAAGTAGATGTATATTCCTATTACGGTTCTGATGCTGGGGCGGCGCTACGTGCTGGCCGCGATGTACGCACGGGTTTGTTTGGCCCGGGCGTGAACGCTTCCCACGCCTATGAGCGCACGCACAAAGATGCAATTGAAGCCACCGTCAAGCTAATTGTCGCCGCGATTTTGGAGCCGTTTAATCCCTGATGCCTCTGACGCCTGCCGCTGAGACTTGTTTCCGAAACTTGCGGCCCGCGTGTCTCGTATATAATACGTATGGAAGGAGGTAGAGATTAAATGCTTATCGCAAATGAACTATCAAAAGATTTTGGTTCAATTAAGGCCATTGATCGGCTCTCGCTTAAGGCACAAGCTGGCGAGGTGCTGGGGGTTCTGGGACCCAATGGTGCCGGAAAGACGACCTTTTCCCGATTGATCGCCACCCTGCTCACCCCGACCTCCGGGACAGCATCTGTCGACGGCCATGACATTATCAAAGAATCCGAAATAGTGCGGCAGGTAATCGGTTTTTTGCCCACCGAACCCGGCCTTTACGGCAGGTTTACCGCCGTAGAAAATCTGCAGTATTTCGGTCGACTGCACAGCATGGATGAGCGAGTCCTCTCGCAACGCATTGATCAATTACTGAAGAAGTTCGACCTCTATGAGGAACGTAATCGTCGCACGGCCGGTTTTTCCAAAGGCATGATGCAGAAAGTTTCATTGATCAGAGCGGTACTGCATGATCCCAAGGTGCTGCTACTCGACGAGCCTACGGCTGGTTTGGATGTTCCGGCCGCTCGCGTCGTGCTTGATATGGTCAAAGAGTTTAAAGCGGAGGGGAAGTGCATTCTGTTTTCAACCCACCGCATGGTTGAAGCAGAAAAAATCTGCGATCGCATGGTCATCATTGCCAAAGGACACATTGTAGCCCAAGGTACTGTGGCGGAGCTGCGGCAGCAGGCCGGGCAGGATGATTTAGAAGAGATTTTCTTGCGATTGGTGGGTGAAGTATCATGAACTGGCATCATATTAAGACGATTTGGTTTAAAGAACTGCTCGACACCTTTAGAGATAAGAGAACCTTGTATACTATGATTATAGCGCCGATCATTATTGTACCATTGATGATGGTGGGCGGCCCGCTGCTCATGTCCAGTCAGGAAAAAGCTGCCGAGGGAAAGCCGAATCCTATCGTGGTGATCGGGGCCGAAAACGCACCGACTTTCATGAAAATGATTGAAGAATCGGGTTCCTTTCAGCTAATTGACAGCCAGAATCCAGAAGATGATCTGAAAGAAGGGCTGATTACATTAGCAGTAACTGTTCCACAGGACTTCGAACGGATTATTGCCGCTGAGGGTACTCCGGCAGACATTATGATTATGTTTGAAGCGCGGCAGCAAGCTTCGACCGTTAGCCTGCAGAAGTTCCGTAACATTCTGCAATCCTATACCGCATCCGAAGTTGCTGAGCGTCTTTCCAGGCGTGGGATGGATACTGCTTTGCTGAACCCGATTTGCGTCTCAGAAAAGAACGTCGCCAATGAACAGGAAATGGGCGGCATGATACTGGCAGCCATTATCCCGTTTATGCTCGGCATCTGGGCGGTATCGGGCGGCATGTATACTGCGATTGACACCGTCGCCGGTGAAAAAGAGCGCAATACCATGGAAGGCTTACTAGTATGTCCGCCCAGCAGATGGTCGGTAGCAATCGGCAAATTCCTGGCCGTCTTTGTGATTGCCTCAATTACAGTAGCACTATCATTGGCTGGGATCATTGCAGCGTATCAGCTGATGCTTCCGGCCATCGTCGGAGAGGAATTCCAATTCGATATGTCCCTCAGCTTGGGCAATGGGCTGATGCTGATTTTGATAGCTGTGCTCATGATCACCATGATCTCGGCCATTGAAATTGCCATCTCCGCCTTTGGCAGAAGCTTTAAGGAAGCTCAGAACTATATGACGATTTTGACGTTCGCAGTGATGCTGCCTGGTATGTTGCTTGTCTTTATGCCTGATCTGCGTTTAACAGGGGCAGCGCTGCTGATTCCAGTCGTTAATCTTTTTGCGGCCACAAAGGATATTTTGATGGGTCAGTCGGAAATCTTGAATATCGTAATAGCGCTCGGCTCATCGCTAATTTACGCAATTTTGGCGATCGTTTTCAGTGTACGGGTCTTCAAATCAGAAAAAGTCCTCTTCAGGGGATAAGCAATAGTCTCGCTTCTGAAAATGGTTGTTTCGTTTCTTGAGAGGAATCAGAACTAAAGCAGGGAATAGTAATAATATGTGTGTTTGAGAGACAGATACTTTTTCGGGGGGATCCTTTTTTGGATAAAATCTACCTACGTGATTGGCAATCTACCATTTTTTACACTAGAACAGTTGGCGAAGGGAATCGGTTACTGCTTTTCTTACACGGTCTATCTTCGACGTCCGCTGATTTTCGCGAGATCATGCGCACACCTGCATTTACGGAGTACAACACGGTAGCTCCGGACCTGCTTGGCTTTGGTGCTAGTGATCGGCCCAAGAAATTTGACTATTCGATTGAGCATCATGCTGAGTGTCTTGTTGAGCTTATTGACGAACTGGGTTTTGACAGTGTTGTCTTGGTGGGGCATGGCATGGGTGGTACAGTCGCGGTCAGGCTGGCTAATTTGCGTGCCGACCGGGTGGTTGGACTAATTGTGGCCGAACCGATTTTGACTGAAGCGGAGAGAGGCTATGAGAAGCGTTTTCTGGCTTATACTGAGGATGAGTATGAAAAGCATTTTCCCAGATTGATTCGCGAACTGTCAGTAAAAGGCGATGTTGAACCGGACTTGGCATATTGGTCAAAGGCATTGAAAACAGCTGATTCGCGTGCCGTTTATCGTTCGGTGCAATCGCTGTATGCGGTAACAGCGGATCCAGGGTTTAAGAAGGCCCTCGCTACCACCCGGTTGCCGCGCTATTACCTGGTTGGCGAAAACTCGGAACCCAGTCCGGTGCTATCCATGTTGGAGGAGAACGGCGTGGCGGTCCATACAGTTCCCGGCAGCGGGCATGCAATGATCCAAAGCAACCCGGCGGCCTTTGCTGACGTAGTGGCAAGATGTTTGAAAGAGATGGACCTTTGATATTGGATCAAGGAAGGGGACTGTAGGGTAAGGATAGGGACAAAAATCTTAAGTGCTATAAATGCGATTGATACGGCCTGTGCTGGAACTATATCCAGTACAGGCCGTTCGTCATATTAGGAGGAGCTTAGAAGCGGTTCAGAATGGTCTGTGCAGGACCTTTTTGGCAAAGTCCTTTTTTGCGCAGAACCCAACATTTCCCGGTAATGGTGGCTAAATATTATTTTTCTTGAAAGGAGGGTTAAGCAGGGCAGCGAATATATTACGAGTCACAGTGGCAATTTTGAGTCGCCGCCGTGCTTATTATAAATGAAGCGGGTGTTTGTTCTTTGCTGCAGAGAGATACGAAACGAATTATCCCAACCGCAATTATTTTGCTTTTCTTGATTTCTTGGTTTGTCAGACCGCTTCTTCTTGAAACATTGCCTTTGGCCAGCGTTGGATCGACTGGAGTTCCCGCTGAAGAAGACTCTCTAAATAAGTCGCCAAACCGTCAACCCGGCTGGAGTAAAATAGTCAGCCGGGAAGATGATGAGGTCGCAAACGAGGGCGGTATCGGAGACGGTGCCGACAATGGTGCCGCCGGCGATTCAGGCACAAGCACTACATGGAAGAGAGCCTTTCTGGAAAGGCTGAGGCTGAACCCGAAAGCCGGGTCTACGACGGACGCTTTTCTCCCGAGTAGTCTTACTAATTTGAGACCGCCGACCGGCCCTGATATTCGCCTGCTGCCTCCCGATTATTACGAATCGCTCAAACAAGATATTCCGGTTGTTAAGGGAGTCTACAGCACAGGATGGATCGCGGGCTCCAAGTATTTTAACCCGCTGATCACCTTCATCCAAAATACTGAGGTTAATGCCCTAGTTGTCGACGTTAAGGATGATACGGGGTCAATGAGCTATCTGAGTAAAGTCCCGTTGGCCAAGAAGATCAATGCCAATGTCAGCAAGATTAAATCGATCGAGAATCTGATGGACACCTTAAAAAGCAACGATATCTATCCGATCGCCAGAATTGTGTGTTTTAAAGATCCGTTGCTGGCGAAAGCGCGCCCTGACTTGGCCGTGAAGAGCAAAAAGGGCGGGATCTGGTATGACCGGCAGGGTCTGGCTTGGGTCGATCCGCATAGTCGCGAGGTCTGGGATTACGCAATCGATCTGGCCAAGGAAGCCGCAGCCTTAGGTTTTAAGGAAATTCAGTTCGATTACGTTCGGTTTGCCAGTGATGGTGTGCTTTCTGATATTATCTATCCTTTTGCTACTGGTCAGTCCAAGGCTAAGGTTATTCAGAGTTTTCTGGCTTATGCCAGAGAAGAGCTTTCAGTCTACGGGGTGGTTTTGTCCGCCGATGTCTTTGGACTAGTCTGCTCCGTGCCGGATGACCTTGGCATCGGGCAGCAACTGGAGCTCATCGCGGAGGAAGTGGACTTTATCTGTCCCATGGTCTATCCGTCGCATTACTACCGCGGCACTTATGGCATTGAAAATCCCAATGTCAAGCCGTACGAGACGGTTTATAAGAGCCTTACGGATGCGATGCAGCGTATTGAGGGAAAACGCGCCAAACTGCGTCCTTGGCTCCAAGACTTCAGCCTTGGTCATCCCTATGGCCGCGCAGAATTGCAGGCTCAAATCAAAGCAACGGAAGATGCCGGCATTGATGAGTGGCTGTTCTGGAACCCGACTTGCCGTTATGATGTTACAAAGTATTAATAAGGATTATTCGCTTAACCGGTATGGCCTGCTATGCTATGGCAGCAGTACATACCGGTTTTTTGCGTGCGAAAGGCTGCATGGCTACATGTGGAGATAGTTTGGGGCGATACAGGCAAGAATAACAGAGAGGGACACAAGGGGACGGTTCTTCTGTGTCACAGATGGCCGTGACCAGGCATAATGACACAGAAGAACCGTCCCCTTGTGTCCCCGGGTTCGCTTGACACGCCGGGTCGGCATTGATATGCTTAAATCGTCGCCCGCATCGCCCGTGCTGCTAGTCGAGCAACCGCGTATGCGGCTTTAGTGCTTCACGCAGGGCTGGGGCGATGCTTTCGGCAACTTCCGCATGGATTTCGACATTCTGGGCGAAGACGCGGTCGATAATGGTGGCTTCATATTGGGTCAGAATGTACTGCACCTGATCAACGGCGGAGTATTCAACGATTAGGCGTAGAGAGGCTTTTTTCTGGCGTTCAACAATACCGGCTGCTGCGAGTACTAAAGACGCAGTTTCGCCGTAGGCGTCAATCAAACCGCGCACTCCGAGTTTTTTGCCGCCATAATAACGTGTGACCACTACGGCAACATTGGTCAGGTTCAGGCGGGCAATCGCACCCAGAATTGGCTTTCCGGCAGTACCGCCAGGCTCGCCATGATCATGAAAATATTCGATGCGTTCGCTGTTGGTGCCAACGATGTAGGCAAACGGGTTATGGGTAGCCTGACGATGCAACTCGCGAATTTCTGCCACAAACTGCCGGGCCTCGTCTTCATTGCGGGCTGGAGCAGCAAAGCCAATAAAAACCGAGCGCTCAATGCGTTGTTCGGTTTGGGCTCGTTCTACAATTGTCAGATAAAGATCACTCATGTCAGCACCCCGCCTGCCGTCTGCGATTAGCTTTGTCATTTTTAGGCTTATGTAAAAGGCACTATGCAATTGCTTTTTTTTGTGGATAGATGTTTTTTCGTCAGGATGGAACGCTAGTCCTGCACGAAACCGGGAGGTAAATGTGAGTGAGTGTATCCCAATATGATGTCATCATCATCGGGGGCGGGCCGGCCGGGATCTTTGCGGCTTTGGAGCTCGTCGAAACTGGTCTGAAAACACTAATTGTTGAGCGTGGCCGGGATATTTCTGGCAGAACATGCCCCTCACACGAGAAAGGGATCCCCTGCTGCCAGTGTAAGACCTGCGCCACAATCAGCGGATGGGGCGGGGCGGGCGCTTTTAGCGACGGCAAGCTGACTCTCTCGAGCGAAGTGGGCGGCATTCTGGATGAGTTCGTGCCTAAAGAAAGGCTCAACAAACTAATCCGCTACGTAGACGATGTTTATCTGAAGTTTGGGGCACCGCCCGAAGTCTACGGCACCAATGAAGATGCAATTAACGAAATTAGTCGCAAAGCAGTGAAGGCTGATCTGCGACTGATCCCTTCACGTATCCGTCACTTAGGCACTGGGCGTTCCAAAGCAGTGCTGGAGGCTATGAAGGATTATCTGGTCGAAAAAGGAGTCGATATCACCCTGCAGACGCAGGTTGACCGTATTCTGACCGACGGACAGAACGGGCTTTGCGGTATTGTGACCGTCGATGGTCAGGAATATCGGGCGAAGTATGTAGTAGCTGCGCCTGGGCGGGAAGGCTCCAAATGGTTGGCTGACGAAGCCAGACGGCTGGGATTGTCGCTGGCGATTAATCCGGTTGATATCGGAGTGCGCGTGGAAGTCCCGGCGGAAGTAATGACACATTTGACGGACGTCATTTATGAGTCCAAGTTTGTCTTTTATTCGCAGAGTTTTGAAGACCGGGTGCGCACTTTTTGCATGTGTCCTTATGGCGAAGTAGTTACCGAGAACAACGACGGTCTGATTACGGTCAACGGTCACAGCTATGGGGAGCGACGCACGGGCAATACCAATTTTGCCTTATTAGTCAGTAAGACGTTTACGGAGCCCTTCAAAGATCCGATTCAATATGGCCGCTATGTTGCCGGCCTGGCAAATTTGCTGAGCGGCGGTGTGATTGTGCAGCGTCTGGGCGATTTGCAGGCGGGCCGCCGGTCAACCCCGGAAAGGCTTAAGAAAAGTCTGGTAGTTCCCACGTTGAACGAAGCTACGCCGGGAGACTTGAGTCTGGTCTTTCCTTACCGCCATCTGGTGGCGCTACTGGATATGTTAAAGGCGCTGGACGTGATTGCGCCGGGGGTTAATTCTCGCAATACGCTGATTTACGGGGTGGAAGTCAAGTTTTACTCTTCGCGTTTTGAACTGAATGCCAATCTGGAGTCCCATATTGATAACCTGTTTGCAATCGGTGACGGCGCCGGGGTTACCCGCGGTCTGATGCAGGCTTCCGCCTCTGGCGTTATCGTAGGGGAAGAAATCAAGCGGCGCGAGGGTGTTTTGCAGAACGGTATTATCAGGAAGCGCTAAAGTAAGGATCTGTAACGGTAAGGATCTGCGCGCGCTTTGGCGTGCGTGACGCGCGCTCACAGCGCGCGCTTGTTGTGAGAGAGGATTGGTGTGTGCGGATGGCGGACGTGATTTTGATTAAGGGGCGGGATAAGCGGATTAAAAGCCGGCATCCTTGGGTCTACCGCAGTGAAATTCAAGCTGTGGATGGTGATTTCGCTCCCGGTGATATTGTCGACATTAAAGACTGCTGCGGTAAGTTTTTGGGACGCGGCTACATCAATCCGGAATCGGAGATTACAGTACGGGTGCTGACTTATGAAAAAGAAGAAATCGATCACTTCTTTTTCAGGAATCGAATAGCCAAAGCCAAGTCTTATCGGGAATGGCAGATGCCAGGCGAGCACTCCTATCGCGCCGTCTTTAGTGAAGGCGATTTACTGCCTGGACTCATTGTGGACAAATACGGGGACTATCTGGTCGTGCAGTTCCTGGCGCTCGGTATGGATGTGCGCCGGAATATGCTCTTGGATATTCTGGAGGAAGTGTATCAGCCAGCCGGGATTTATGAGCGTAGCGATGTGGGCACCAGGCGCTTGGAGGGTTTGCCGGAGCAGAAAGGACTGCTGCGCGGACAAGTCCCATCGGTTATTCGGGCTCAGGAAAGCGGTCTGAAATTTATCGTGGACGTGCAAGGCGGCCAGAAAACGGGTTTCTTTTTGGATCAAAAGGAGAACCGTCGGCTGCTGCAGCCCATCAGTCGTGGTGCCAGAGTATTGGACGCCTTCTGTCATTCAGGCACTTTTGCGTTGACAGCGGCAGCCTCCGGGGCCAAGGATGTGATTGGTCTGGATATCTCGGCGGACGCCCTCGGCCTGGCTGGCGAAAATGCTGAATTAAACGGATTGGACGATGTCTGTCGCTTCATTACGGTCAATGCTTTCGATTATTTGCGCCAGGCAGAGCAGGACAAAGAACATTATGACGTGATTATTCTGGACCCGCCGGCTTTTACAAAAACAAGAGGTGCAGTCGGCGGAGCGATTAGGGGCTATAAGGAGATTAACTTACGCGCCTTTAAATTGCTGCGACCGGGCGGGTTCTTGCTGACCTGTTCCTGTTCGCACCATGTCAGTGCCGAAATGTTCCGCAACACTGTCGAGAATGCCGGAGCCGATGCGAAACGTGTCATCCGGATGATTACTCGAGGCACTCAAGC
>DHDG01000028.1:15274-19718 GCA_002399265.1 Firmicutes bacterium UBA4882
GAACTTTGGGGACGGTTCTAAAAGTTCAAAATGGGTAAAAAAGGAAAAGTGAACTTTTAGAACCGTCCCCAAAGGGCCAGAACCGTCCCCAAAGGGCCACAATGGATCGGAGTGAGAAGATGATTAATATGGTCTATACAGATGAGCAGGGGAATTTATATGATCATCCATCGCTGGCGGCCTGCGGGCGTAGCGGGGATCAGTTTTTGCCACTGGAATCCAGTCAGGTTATACCATTGCCGGAAGGATCCAGTCTGGTCTCATTGCCGGAAAGGGTCGCTGCTGGATGGGACCGTCGGCGGGGCCTGCGCTTTGTCGATCAGGCAGTTACAGAAAGAGGCTGCGGTCGCGTTTATCCGGTAGGGGTATTGCTGCCCCAGGGATTTACGCGGTTTTTGTTGCCCGGGTTTAGAAGGCCATCCAGCACAACCGCCGCCGCCGCTGGCACTGGCACCAGAGCCGGAACCAGCACAACCGCATCTATGGCACCACTGCCGCTATACGGTTATACGGCAGTCGGAATGCGCCATGACCGTCTGGTTGTGGCGGCGCTCCAAACGGACGAGCATCATAAATGGAATCCGCGTTTCTTCAACACACCAGACCTGAAAGAGCGTGTTTCAGCGCGTCTGGCAGATGATCCCGACAATCGGATTCTCCGCCAGCTGGCCAAGTGCTCTTTGGATTATAGCTGTTTTACTGCCCAGAATATTTTTTATCAGCGCTGGGAGGGTGGATTGCCAGTTTCACCTGCATGTAATGCCGCCTGTTTGGGCTGTATTTCTTTGCAGGAATCGGAATGCTGCCCTTCGCCGCAGGGACGGATTGCGTTTCAGCCCAATCTGGACGAGGCGGTCAGAGTGGCCACTACCCATCTATCCAGCTTTTCCTGTGACGACGATCCAATCATCAGCTTTGGCCAGGGATGTGAAGGGGAACCTTCGCTGGAAGCGGACTTGATCGCGCAGATTATAGCGCAAACCAGAAAAGCGGTTTCCAGAGGCGTTTTTAATATCAACACCAATGGTGGTTACACCGATGGGATCGCCAAAATTGCAGCAGCCGGCCTGAACAGTGCCCGCTTTAGCATTATCAGCGCGGCGCCGGCGGACTTTTGCTCCTATTACCGCCCTAAAGGCTATCAATTGGATAATGTCGCGCGTTCGATCGATAGCTGCATGGGGCGCGGAGTTTATGTCGCCCTCAATTTGCTTTGCCTGCCAGGATATACCGACCGTGCAGATCAGATGGAGGCGTTGAGTGCCTTTCTCGCTGAACATCCGGTCAATATGATCCAGCTGCGCAATTTGAATATAGATCCCGATAGCCTCCCTGAACAATTCAGGGCGGGTCAGGGCGCGGGTTTCGCTGCTCTGATTGAGCGCCTGACCGCCATCGTCGGTCGGGACGGGATTGGCAATTACACTAGGGTGCAGACGACCCATTAAACGTGCCTGTTGCGTCGCGGTAGATAAGTGTGATATAATTCTATGGTGTCAAAGTGCCAAAGAGGAGTGAGATTCAGTGAAAAAAGAAATACATCCGAATTACCAGAAAACCACAGCTACATGTGCCTGTGGCGAATCCTTTGAGACCGGTTCTACAAAAAAGGACCTACGCGTTGAGATTTGCTCGAAATGCCATCCGTTCTTTACCGGCAAACAACGTATCGTTGATACCGGCGGCCGGGTAGACAAGTTCAACAAACGTTTCTCGAAAGAGAACGGCTGAGCAGAGCCGCAAGGCTCTGTTTTCTTTAGAAAGAAGGTGGCTTCGTGGCAGGGAAATTCCAGTATGGAGGACAGGCTGTTCTGGAAGGTGTCATGATGCGCGGCCGGAAAATTATGGCTGTCGCTGTAAGGTGTCCGGACAAATCCATATCAGTGCATACAGAGCCGGTGAATTCCCTGACTCAAAGGCATCGCATCTGGCGGCTGCCATTTCTGCGGGGCATGGTCGCCCTAATTGATTCCTTTTCCATTGGCATGAAGGCCTTGATGTTTTCTGCCAATGAAGCGATCGATGCAGAAGAGGAAGAAAAAAGTGGCAAAGATACAACCGCTGACAATGACAAAAAGGGACTTTCCACTTGGGAAACCGTTCTTACTGTGGGCTTTGCCATGATTCTGGTCATTGTACTGTTTGTCTTGCTGCCGCTGGGTGCGGGCGAACTAATGAAAAAGCTGGGGCTTTCCCCTTTTGCAATCGGTTTTGGCGAAGCGCTTGTCCGAGCATTGTTGTTACTTGGCTATATTAGACTGGTGACGCTGATACCAGATATTCAGCGCGTATTCGCCTATCATGGTGCCGAACACAAAGTGATCCATACTTTTGAGGCTAGCGAGGAGCTTACGGTTGAAAACGCCAGAACCAAAACGACCATGCATCCCCGTTGCGGCACCAGCTTTCTGTTTTTTGTCGTATTGGTCAGCGCAGTTGTTTTCACTTTAATTGCCAGTAACGTCTGGTACGTGAAAATTCTGCTGCGGCTAGCTCTTTTGCCGGTTGTGACCGGAATTTCATATGAGATCATTAAACTCGCTGGCAAGAAAGATGCTTTCTTCTTGATTCGCTGGCTGGGCGTGCCCGGCTTGTGGTTACAGAAAATGACCACGCGCGAACCGGATGATGACATGCTGGAAGTGGCCATCGCAGCCCTAAATTCGGCTGTGGCTGCCGATGCGCCACAGTGATCCCATATTTGGAGCGATTATATGTTTGAAAAACTTTCCGCAATAGAAGAGAAATACGAAGAAATCGGGCGGCTGCTGGCTGATCCGGAAGTACTCAATGATCCGCAGGCCATGAAGAAATACGCCAAGCAATATGCGGAGCTTGAGGATATTGTGCATTGCTTTCGGGATTATCGCAAAGCACATCAAGAATTAGACGATGCCAAGGAAATGCTTAACCAAAATAATGACATTGAGATGGCAGAGCTGGCGAAGGAAGAAGTCCAGCGCCTGGAAGAATTAATTGCGCAGTATGAGGATCAGCTGAGAGTACTGTTGTTACCTAAAGATCCTAATGATGAAAAAGATGTAATCGTGGAAATCCGTGCCGGTACAGGCGGTGAAGAAGCAGCCCTTTTCGCGGGCGATTTATTCCGTATGTATTCCCGCTATGCTGAGCTGAAAAACTGGCGCGTTGAGATCATGAGCAGCAACGACACGGAGCTTGGCGGTTTTAAAGAAGTCATCTTTGCTGTGGAAGGTCGGGGGGCCTACAGTAAGCTCAAATTTGAAGGCGGCGTACACCGCGTTCAGCGCATTCCGAGCACCGAGTCAGGCGGACGGATTCACACTTCTGCCGCCACCGTAGCGGTTCTGCCGGAAGCGGAAGAAGTGGACATTCAGATCGCCCCGAACGATTTGCGCATTGACGTTTATCATGCCAGTGGTCATGGCGGACAAAGCGTTAATACGACCGACTCGGCCGTGCGGATTACGCATTTGCCTACCGGTTTGGTGGTTACTTGTCAGGACGAAAAATCACAGCTTAAGAATAAGGATAAGGCTCTTAAAATTCTGCGGGCGCGGATACTGGCTCAAAAACAGGAAGAGCAGGATGCCGAGACGATGCAAACACGTAGAAGTATGGTCGGTTCGGGGGATCGCAGCGAACGTATTCGCACTTATAATTTCCCCCAAAACAGGCTCACGGATCATCGCATTAACTTAACGCTCTATCAGTTGGATCGGATTATGGAAGGTGATCTCAATGAGGTCATCGATCCGTTACTAGCTGCTGATCAGGCTGAACGGCTGGGAAGTGCTGAACTGTGATGACATATGCAGCGCTGCTGAAATGGGCT
The DNA here is from genome assembly GCA_002399265.1 of Firmicutes bacterium UBA4882. Taxonomy (GTDB): domain Bacteria; phylum Bacillota; class UBA4882; order UBA4882; family UBA4882; genus UBA4882. The sequence continues at coordinate 19,089 of DHDG01000028.1, forward strand.
GCCCATGAATTGAATGACGCAGGAATTGAAGGGGCACGCCGCGAGGCGGAGCTCCTTTTGGCATACACACTAGGAATCAGGCGTGAGGATCTTTACTTGAGGAACCCGCTGCGAGAAGTGCAGGCGGACGCGGCTGGGAAGGCTGGAGGGGCAGCGAGCGCGGACGCAGCGACTGCCACCGTCAGGTTTCAGGAAGTGGTTGCCAGGCGCGCGGCGCGGGAGCCGCTGGCCTACATTACTGGAGCTAAAGAATTTTATGGATTGACCTTCGCCGTTGATCAGCGGGTGCTGATTCCGCGTCCGGAGACAGAATTGCTGGTCGAGCTATGTCTGGAACATTTGGAGCGCCGGAGCGGGGGAAAATTGTCGTGTGAACAGCATTCGTCTGCCGGCTGCGGTAGCCAGCGCGAGCAGTATTTGGTCGCCCATGCGCCCTTTGTGGTGGCCGACATTTGCACCGGCAGCGGAGCTGTTGGTATTGCGGTCGCTGTCAATCGGCCGGATGTCAGCGTCCTGGCCAGTGATATCAGCGCTGCCGCCCTTGAAGTAGCGGCCGGGAACGCGCAGCGGCATGGCGTCAGTGAACGGATCGTTTTTGCACAGGGGGATCTTTTCGCCCCCTGGAAGTCC
>DHDG01000028.1:19883-22809 GCA_002399265.1 Firmicutes bacterium UBA4882
GTCCTCGCCGTCGCCGCCCAATGCGGGAGACGGAGACCGCCACCTCATGGACCGCGCCATAAATCACCCCACAAAGTGCGTCATGAACCGCATCGTGGATCATCCCATGGATGTGATCCTGTGCAATCCGCCCTATATTCCGCAGTATGAAATTGCAGCCCTGCAGCCTGAAGTCAGGGATTATGAACCGCGACAAGCTTTAGAAGCTGGCGCAGATGGATTAGCTTTTTACCGGCGGCTCTTGTCGCAGGCGGGCACTTTTCTGAATCAAGATGGCCTGCTCTTAATGGAAATAGGTTATGGACAGCAAGATGCAGTATTGCGCATGGCGCACGAAAACGGGTGGAAGGCGTCAACTATTCCTGACCTCGCGGGAATAGCGCGCGTAGTTGCCGCCCAAAGAGTATAATATGGCAGCGGTTCCTTTGACAAGAAATGTTTTTATCGATAAGATGGCGGAAAGATAGATAATAGCCAATATAATATTAGCGAAATAATCGAAAGTAAAAAGGAAGTTTTATGGTGATTGAGAACACAAGCACTCGGAAACGTTGGGGACTCCCGAACCTGACACCGTCGCAGATACTGGTAATTGGATTCGCGGTTTTGATCTTTCTGGGGGCTGCTTTGCTGACGTTGCCAGCTGCCGTTGCAGATGGACAGAGTATTCGCTTTCTCGATGCTCTCTTCACCTCTACTTCGGCAACTTGCGTGACCGGGCTGGTTGTGTTTGATACCGGCACCAAGTTTTCGCTGTTCGGACAAATTGTCATTATTACCTTGATCCAGATCGGCGGGCTGGGATTTATGACTTTTTCCACCCTGATAGCGCTAATCATCAGGAAGAAAATCGGTCTGCGGGCCAGAGTGGTAATGCAGGAAGCCTTTAATCTCTTTACTCCCAGCGGTGTGGTACGCCTGGCCGTAAAGATTCTGCTGATTACGGCGTTCTTTGAAGTTTCCGGGGCGTTCATTCTCTCCTGGCGTTTTGCACAGTATCTGCCCCTTGGCACCGCAATATATTACGGCATCTTTCATTCCATATCCGCTTTCTGCAATGCCGGTTTTGATCTTCTGGGTAGTATTTTTGGGCCTTTTGCCAGCATCGTCCCGCTCAACCAGGACTTCTTTATCACCATGACGATTTCGGTATTAGTCATCTTTGGCGGGCTTGGGTTTCCGGTAATCGCAAATGTGATGGCCAGCTGGGGCAAGAAACGGGAAAGGCTGGTATTGCACAGTCGCCTCGTGATCACAATGACCGTGCTGCTTCTCGTCATCGGTACCTTGCTAGTCTGGGCGATTGAATATGCGAACCCTGAGACGCTGGGGCCGCTGCCGGGATGGGCCAAAGTCACGAATGCCTTTTTCCATGCCATGACGACCCGTACGGCGGGGTATAACTCCGTCAATATCGGTGCCATGCACCAAGCCACGCTTTTCATCTCGACGGCGCTGATGTTTATTGGCGCTTCGCCCTGTTCGACTGGTGGCGGAGTGAAGACTTCGACTTTAGGCGTTTTGCTGGCCTCAGTGGTCAGCATAATTAAGGGCAAGCGTGATACGGAGATATTCAGGCGGCGCATTGCCACGGATGCCGTATTCAAGGCCATTGCAGTCATTTTTATAGCATTGAGCGTTGTGCTGCTGGTGACCTTAGTGCTTTCAATCACCGAAGCCGCGCCTTTCCTGAACCTTTTATTTGAAGCGATGTCCGCCTTCGGAACGGTCGGCCTGACCACCGGAATCACTCCTACGCTTAGCGACATCGGGCGGGTGTTGATTATTGCCCTGATGTATATCGGTCGCCTGGGACCTCTAACGCTGGCGGTGGCGATCGGTCAGCGGCATTATCCGCCCTCGCTGCATTATCCGGAAGAGCGAGTCATGATTGGCTGAACTAATAGCAAAGTGAGAGTACTGGAGATGAAACTATGAAGCAGAATTTTGTGGTGATCGGACTGGGCCGTTTTGGATCCAGCGTGGCAAGGACACTCTTAGAGAAAGGCCATGAAGTACTGGCTATTGAAAAAGATGAGGCGCTGGTAAGCTCCTATTCCCAAGGATTTACACATTTGGTGCAGGCTGATACGACTGATATGAATGTTTTAAAATCCGTCGGTGTCCGCAACTGCGATGTAGCGGTAGTGGCGATTGGCAGCGATATTCAGGCCAGCATTATGACAACATTGAACCTGAAAGAACTGGGGATCGATTATATTGTCGCCAAGGCAATCAATTCGATGCATGGAAAGGTTCTTGAGAAAATTGGAGCAGATCGGGTGGTTTATCCCGAAATGGAAATGGGGGAGCGGATCGCCAATAGTCTGGTCTCCAAGTCGCTGCTCGATTACATTGAGCTGACACCAGAAGTAAGTATCCGAGAGATTTTGGTTGAGCGCGGTTTTGGCGAAAAAAGCCTGAGCGAACTGGGCTTGCGCGGCCGGTTTCATGTGACGATCGTTTTGATCAAAAGGAACGATGAGATCAGCATTACGCCCGGCGGTGACGCCTGTATTAAGGCGGGCGATGTGCTCTTTGTTATAGGAAGAAATGGGGATCTGGATCGCTTCGAGCAACAGGTATCTGGCTAAAGGGCGGGTGGACTGCATGGAAGTTAGAGTAGCAATGGCACAGATCAATGTCGTGACGGGAGATTTAAAAGGCAATGCCCTGCGCATTGTCAAAGCCATGGAACGGGCGCACCAGGAAGGCGCGCATATTGTTGTCTTTCCTGAAAGAGCGCTGACTGGACATTGTGCCGGAGCACTACTCGAACAGCGGCACTTTATTGAAGATCAACGCCGTTATCTTTATGAAGATATTGCCGCGCGCGTACCGGCGAACCTCGCGATCGTAGTCGGTATTGTGCCGGAGCAGGAGCAGGGGACGGAGCCGGAGCCGGAGCAGGAGCCGGAGCAGGAGC
>DHDG01000028.1:23010-62377 GCA_002399265.1 Firmicutes bacterium UBA4882
TGCGCAAGCGGAGCAGGAAGCGCCCAAATCTGCGAGATCATGGTGCGCGGGCGTAATGTGCGTCTGGCGCTCGTCCTCAATCAGAGCTGCTTTGCCTACGGACAACTGCAGGAGCGCCGGGAACGGTGCGCAGCACTAGCCCGCAAACATGGAATGCCGCTGGTTTTTCTTAATGCGGTGGGCATCGGGGACACTGTGAAGCAATTCCTCATTTTTGATGGCGGCAGTATGGCTATGGACAGCACTGGGAAACTGCTGGGCAACTTGGCGCGATTTACAGAAGACTATGGCATTATTACACTCGATCTCGATCATGAGGCCGGCCCCGGGGACAAGGCAGCATTAGCGCCCGCATCAGCGTGTTCCAGCGTCAACGTCTCTCCCGATAAATACGAGGAAATTTACGAAGCGCTGAAATTCGCGGCCCAGGAAGTATTCCGACTGAGTGGCATCAAAAAGGCACAGGTCCACCTGTCCGGAGGAGTCGACAGCGCAGTGGTCGGGGCGATTGCCGCCGATGCTTTCGGACGCGAAAACACGGTCTTCATCACCAATCCTACGGCTGATAATTCGGAACATCTCAAAGATCTGGCGCATGAGATCGCTCGCAACCTGGGGATTCCGCTTTGGTCAAATCCAACCGGTCCCATTTATGAAGAGACTGTGCGCCAGCACATCGCAGCGTTTGGGGTCGAGCCCACTCCTGCCGGGCGTGCTTCCATTCAGGCCGTCACCCGCACGGTGCAGGGATTGGCCGCCAGTCATACCTTTAAAACAGGGATTTTGGCAGCTGGCAATCATACCGAAATCGTATTGGGCTGGGCCAGCTTTCATGATATCGGAAGCACGGGCGTAATGTCGTTGATCGGCGACCTTACCAAGCGTGAGGTCTTTGGGCTGGCCGACTATATAAATCGTAGATTCTCCTTTGCCTGCGGGAGCGAGAAACCGGACAAGCCGATCCCGCGCATGCTCTTTGATCAGGATGAGGCGCATTTTGTTAAGCCAGCCGCTGAATTGGCCGACTCCAAGGAAGATCCGATTGATTACGATCTGATGAGCGGCATTTGTTCATTGTTAGGTAGACAACATATGGCTCCGGAGGAGATTATCAGGCAGTTTGCCGACCGTCGTTTGGATGCAGAACTGTTCCCTGAGACGGTTTACCAGAAGGCGGAAGTCTTTGCCGACGAAGTCTGGAGGGCGTTTCGCATGTCGCAACGGACAGTGTTTAAGTCCGGGCAGGCGGCTCCCATTCCGCTTGTCGCGCCCAGGCGTCCGGGGGTTTACGCTCAGACCTTGGGAACCATTATCAATCGTTATCTTGGCCGCTATGAGTCGCTTTAAGTAATTGGCATAATTTTGCCAAGCAATAATACCCTTAAAAGGAACAGGCAGTAAAGACCAGGTTTCTGCCAAAATCCTGAAAAGGGGTATCAAAATGAGTTTTGCAAAACTGACTGCCGGCGGGAAGTTGACATTGATTGCAGCTGGTGTCGCCTTTCTTTCTTTTTTTATGAATTGGTTCGACGTCGGCTTTGCGATGCGTAATGGATTTTCCGCGGGAACGATCTTCTTTATTGTCTGCTACCTCTATCCGGTGATCGCCTTATTAACTGGTAAAAGAGTTAACCGCATTCTGGGAGCTGTCTGTGGCATCCTCGCCATAGCAGCTTCCGTGACTTATATCTCTTCCAACACCCTGGTTCTTTATGATACACCTTTGAGCCTCACTGGAGCTGGCACCTGGGTTTTCATGCTGACTGCGGTTATGCTAATTGTGGCTTCTGTGATGGGGGCCGGGCCACGGGAAGAGGAGTGACGCAACAATGGCGCAAGCGAAAGTGCTAGATGGCAAGGCCTCGCGCTCGGAGCCAGCGCGTAAGGAATCCCGGCGCTCACGTTCGCGACGGGCCCGTCAATTTTCAACAATTGCCGTGGCCATGGCTGTGGCCGCAGTTACCATTAGTCTGGTGTTTTTCCCCAAAGATGCATTTGAGGCTGCCGTGGAGGGCATGAAAGTCTTTTGGGAGATCGTCTTCCCATCGCTGCTGCCCTTCTTTGTGCTGTCTGAGATGCTGCTGGGATTGGGTGTGGTGCACTTTCTGGGGGTTTTGCTGGAGCCCCTGATGCGTCCGCTGTTCAATGTTCCCGGTGTCGGGGCGTTTGCCTTATCGATGGGTCTGGCAGCCGGATACCCGATGGATGCGGTCATTACCTCCAAATTCAGACGCCAGAAAATGTGTACCCGGGTCGAAGGTGAGCGGCTACTGGCCTTTACCAATACGGCTGATCCGCTGTTTATGTTCGGAGCGGTCGCGGTCGGCATGTTTGGCCGTCCTGAACTGGGGGCCATCCTGGCGGGAGCGCATTATTTGTCCAGTTTTACGGTCGGCTTCATTTTTCGCTTTTATCGGCATAAGGAAAGCAGTCTGGACGCGCCGACTGCAAAGAGGGGTAATATTTTTATCCGGGCGTCACAGCAGTTGTTCAAAGCACGTCGCGAAGACGGCCGGTTATTCGGTCAGCTGCTATCAGATGCCGTTACGGAATCGATCAAAACACTCCTGATGATCTGCGGCTTCATCATGCTTTTTTCCGTAATGAACAAAGTATTGGCCGTTACAGGCGGGTTTAATATCATCAATTCAGTGCTCACTGGCTTGCTGCGGTTGGTCGGGTTTGAACCTACACTAGCATCGGGGCTGTTTCAGGGGCTGTTGGAAATTGATATCGGCACGGTGACGATTAGCAAAGCCATAGCGCCGCTCTGGCAGAAGCTGACGATCGCCAGCGCCGTAATCGCCTGGAGTGGGCTGTCAGTACATGGACAGGTGGCCAGTGTCATTAACGACACCGACATTCGCATGACACCTTACGTGGTGGCCCGCATTTTTCATTCTATAATCTCCGGATTATATACGGTGCTGATTCTGCTGCTGACCGGAGGTTCGCTGCCGGTAATGACCAGTGCCGGGGCGGTGTTTCGCAGAGTGTTCGCTGCCGCCGGATTACAGACTGTCCCGCTCGTCGTGGAACGGTTTCTCCTAAACACGTTCCAGATGGCACTTTTTCTGGGCGGACTAATCGTGCTTTCATTGGCAGTCTATTTTCTAAGGCGCGTGCGGGTGGTGTGGCTGCGCGTCAAGAAATAGCGGGAAGACGCGGGGGCGGGGCAGGACGCTGGGACGGTTCAGGCGCCCCGCTCATGCAAAAGGAAGTTCCAAATGATTAGGCAGCGGTTGGTTATTCCAGCCTCTGCCCATCTCTATTTTCAGGTGACCCTTCATTTTGTCGCTATGGTAATCGGAACCGGCGGTGGCGAACAGCTGATGCTTGAGGCACAATTCCAGCAAGAAGGCGGTCTGCTGCGGATCGTGCTCAGGGTAATAGACTTCCAGCCCTGCCAGTCCCATGCTTTTCAGGTCAGCTACCTCAGCGGCCACTTTGGCGGTATCAGTTTCGTTGTGCATGGGATGGGCCCAGACGGGGTAGCCGCCAGCCTCTCTAATCGCTGTAATGGCCTTCTCTGCTGGCAGGCGCTCCCGATCCACATAACAAGGTTGCCCTTTGCCAAGGTACCTATCGAAAGCCTCCGCGGCGTCCTGCACATACCCTTTGGCCACCATGAGCTGCGCAAAATGCGGTCGGCCGATCAGTTCTTTCTTGGCGAACTGCAACAGTTCGTCACGGGTAATGATCATCCCGTGGGCGCGTAAACGCTCGACGATTTTCTGATTGCGCACCACGCGCTGATCTCGACTCCACTGCGCTTTCTGAGCAATGAATGGATGTTCAGGCTCAAAGCTATACCCTAATAAGTGCTTAGCCTTGCCATTACCCTTACCATTGCTCAGATCCACGCTGAACTCAATGCCGGAAATGACTTTGACGCCACAAGACATTCCGGCGGCGATGGCTTCAGGTACTCCTCCGATCGTATCGTGATCGGTAATCGCAATGAGCGCAAGACCCTTTTGCGATGCGGCGGCCACAATTTCTGCAGGACTATATTCCCCGTCACTATAGTGGGTATGCAGGTGTAAGTCTGGCATTTGAAGGCCTCCTCTGCAGGATATTCGCGAAAAAAGGAGTAATTTTGCTAAGGAGAAGGAGTGTGTTTGAGTTTCCTTCGTTTCGCGGTACAGATTTCCTTTAAAAAAGCCCAATTTCAAATCAAGATCAGTCATACGGAGGTTTACAACAATGGCTAAGGTTTTGAAAGCAAAAAATATGGCGCAGTGCATTGGATGTTATTCCTGTATGTTGGCCTGTGCCCGCCTGGTGCATAAAAGCTTGTCCGTGCGTAAGAGCGCCATTCAAATCCGCACACGCGGCGGGTTGCAGAGCCGCTTGGCCGCTGTTACTTGTACAGCGTGCCGTCAGCCGTCCTGTGCAGCAGCTTGTCGCTTTGAAGCGCTTACCCCGCGCAAAGGTGGCGGCGTCACTTTTCATAAAGACCTATGTATTGGCTGCGGATTATGTGTCCAGGCTTGCACAGCCCGCGCGATCACCATGGATGAGGATACCAACTGGCCTATCGTGTGCAAGCATTGCGGCATTTGTGCGCGCTATTGCCCTCACCAACTGTTGTCGCTGGAGGAGGCTGAAACCGAATGACACGGGACGTCAAAGTGCTCTATATTGACCTGACGACCGGCAAAATGAGCCGGAAGTTACGGCCGGATCTCGCCGAATATCTTGGCGGTGCAGGCATTGCCACCAAGCTGCTACAGGAGGAAATCCTTCCTCAGGAGGATGCTCTGGATCCGCGGCAACCGATCATCCTGGCTACCGGGCCGCTGGCCATGATCTACCCTTCCGTTACCAAAACGGTGGCGATGTTCAAATCACCACTTACTGGCGAACTCGGGGAAAGTCATGCGGGCATGCGTCTGGCGACGGCGATGCGTCTGGCAGGCGTGGATGCAATTGTCATCACCGGCAAAAGCGAAAGCCCTTGTTATCTTTCGATCAGTGATCAATTTGTCGGGATCAAAAACGCCGAACCGCTCTGGGGCTTTTCAGTCGAAGAAGTCGGGCGTTCGCTGCGGGAATTGGAGCCCGGTAGCGGGCATCGCTCCTGTATCAGGATCGGTCCAGCTGGCGAAAAACAGGTCAGCTTCGCGTGCGTCAATGTTGATACTTTCCGCCATTTTGGCCGACTGGGGCTAGGTGCGGTTTTCGGATCGAAAATGCTGAAAGCCATCGTGATTACCGGTGCCCACGATGAATTGGTCGGGGATCGCCCGAAATATAATGCGATTTATCAGGAACTATACGAGAAGTGCGTGCGCACCGGGGCCATGGAGAAATATCATGAACTCGGCACGCCGGTTAATATCAAGCCCTTAAGCGCGATGGGCGGGTTGCCGACCCTTAATCTGCAGACCGGCACTTTTGATCAGGCGGATGCTATCAGCGGCGAAGCCTTTGCCGAAGAAAAGCTGATCCGCAAAATTGCCTGTCCCGGCTGCCCGGTGGGCTGTATCCATGTGGCTTTATCACGGCGCTTCTTCGGAGAAGGTTATGAAGTTGAATCAGCCACCGTATCATATGATTATGAGCTAATTTTTGCGCTGGGATCATTCATTGGCATCAGTGACAAAGACGCCATCCTGCGGCTGATCGAAGACGTGGAGCTGTACGGAATGGACGCCATTAGCAGCGGGATTATTCTGGGGTGGGTCACCGAGGCCTATGAAAAAGGCCTCATCAGCGAGGAAGTCCTTGGTACCAAGGTGGCTTTTGGCGCAGTCGAAGGCTATCGCACCGTACTTCGGAACCTGGTCCGGCAGCCGAATCAGTTCTATCGTGATCTGGCGCGCGGATTGGCTTATGCGGTTAAAATCTATGGTGGTGCCGATTTTGCAGCTGTGCTGGGTGGCAACGAAATGCCGGGTTATCATACAGGTTATGGTTCGGTGGTCGGTTTTACAGTGGCGGCGCGCCATTCGCACCTGGATAACGCCGGTTATTCTTATGATCAAAGTAATGTGGGCCCGGTGGATATTGAAAAACTGACTGACTATCTGATTGAAGAAGAACAGATTCGGTGTGCGCTCAATTCGTTGGTGGTCTGCCTGTTTGCCAGGAAGGTCTATGATTTGGAAACTACCGCGCGTGCCCTCGATGCCGCGGGGATTCCGATGACAGTTGAGGATTTGGAGGCTCTGGGGCGTAAGATCTTTATCCTGAAGCTGCAGATCCGGCAGTCCATGGGTTTTGATCTCCGGCAGATGACTATTCCGAAACGGTTTTTTGAGACCCCTACGTTGAACGGGAAATTAGATCGCGCCACCGCAGATCGCATCATGGAACGTTATCTTGAGAAGGTTGAGCAGTTGGTTGTTAATCCTGCTAATTAGGATGGGTGTTCTAGTCTCAATAAGAGATGGAGTATTTTCAGCTGCCTTGAGTGGCAGCTTTTTTGTTTGGTTTCGGCCGAACCGGCTGGCGGCAACTTCGCTAACGTAACAGCCAATGCCACTTTTACCTCTGCCTGTCCGGTAGTTCTTAATCAACAACCTTGGACATACAAAATAGCAAGACTTAGTAGTGGGGAAGGAGGCTTTTCCATGAATAGGCAATTTGGAAGTAGTCAGCCCGGAAACAATACACCCGGGAACACTCAGCCCGGAAGCGTTCAGTCTGGAAATATGCAACTCGGCAATATACAATCCGGGAACCTCGATGTCATTGGCAGAGCGCAGGGACTGCAGATTAGACTGAAAAAAGTTGGGGCATTTTTCACACAGGAAATCGTCTATCCCGGCGAGACTGAGCCGCTCGTTGGGGGCGATGAGCAAGATATTCATGTAATTGCAGATGGCAGAGAGATTCGTTCCGCTTTTACTTATGCGGGGGTTTCCCAAAAACCACAAGGCTCGTTATATTTGCAGGCTGTCTTGGAGCACGCGGATTTCTCAGTCGAAACCAATTTCAAATTGTCGGTGCGCAACGGATTTCTGGACGTAGAAACCACTTTCATGGCTCATAAACCGCTGGTGTTGTCCACCATTGAAAACAACTACCGCTTTTTCGGGGCGGCGGGCGTGTCGGGCGCGGTGGACGCAGTGGGTGCCTCAGTGGGCGCGGGCGATGGGGGCGAAGCGGGTAGCCCAGTACCGCTAATGATGGATGCCAAATACGCATGGTTACCCCACCTCAAAAAAGAGACCAGACACGTAGCGGGCCAGCATTCTTTTCGTTCGCCATGCGCTTATCTCCAGCAGGGTGCAGACGTTTTCGCGGTCATTCCGTCCTTGACAGCTCTACGGGAGTCATGGAAGAACAACTGGGGGCTGCCGGCGGTACTGGACTATGAAGAGCCTAATCGCTTAAGATTAGGTCTGGCGACGCACACTGCGTCCTATCAGCCCGGCGAGAACCTGTATTTTAGCCGTCAGCCCCAGTCAGCCAAAGAAAACGCCAACGGTTGCGGCGGCCTCACTCTGAACCAAGGCGAAAAGGTCAGTTATCGGTTCAGCCTGATGCTGCGCAAAGATAGCAGTGGCGGTGCCGGTGCCGGTGCCGGTAATGCTCAGCGGGAGATCGTGCGTTTCATTTGGGAGAAGTATGGCGTACAGTTATTGGATGAGGCGTGGCATCAGTACTTGCGGTTTGACGATTGTGCGCGCTATGCCTACGACGCTCTGTTTGATCGCTACCATGCCTGGCGTGCCTTTTCACTGCACGGCAAAGACTGTGGCGGCACAGTGGCATTGATCACACGTAAGTATGAGGGAGCTTTCCAAAATGAGAAGGACACCAAGTTCGCGGGCGAGATTCCCTGGAAACAATATCTGCTGGACCGGCATGCGCGTAACAGATTGGAACTGGCTGCCAAATGGCTGTTTGAAGGTACTCTGGAGCGAGTTTACTTCGATGCGCGCCATAACAACATCCGGACCGCGTGTGGTTTAGCCTACTTCGGGGCCCGGTGGCAGGATCAAAGGCTACTGGATGCGGCGCGCCGCACGGTCAACCTATATCTGGCGGCCCCGGAAACAGCAGATGGAATGCGGCCGGCCGTGTTTTCAATCGGTTCCCGGCCGGGGTGGCTGAACGGTGCTGATGGCTGGGCAACCAGCGAAGCGTTTGGTGTGGCCGACCTGGCGGATACAGGGTATTGGCTGCTGCAGTACGGCATGTTAGGCGGTGAGGGTGCCGCGCCATCCGCTGATCAGGTGTTGACAGTCTGTGGTAAAATCGCGGAAAGCATCTTAAAAAAGCAAACCGATGCGGGGTTTTATCGTCGCTATTTCCCAGGAAGCACTGCCGAACGCCCCTTGGATAGTGCCTCCGAAGACATGAGCACACTGGAGCAAAGATGGTTTTCTGTAAACGCTACTGCAGCTGCCGGCCGGTTTATGGCCGCCATGGCGCAGGTGACAGGCGACCAGCATCTTCTGGCTGGTGCCATGAAAACAGCGCGTTTCATCGCCGATCAGGTGCTGCCGGAACATAACTGGAGCGGCCAAAGTACACCCATAGATTATTATGGTGGGCTTAAGCGTCAGAATTGCAGCGTCATTTATCTGGCAGCCGACTTATTCCGGATTATCGCGCAGATCACTGGGGAAAAAGGCTGGCTTGATTCAGGTATCGCCATCCTGGATGATTTGTTGCTTTATCAGCAATTATGGACACCGTCGTATTTGCTGGTGGACGGAACAGGCGGGTTTGGGGCAAGCAACAGTGAAGGCGTCTGGAACAGTCCGATCCAGGCCCCGATTGCGCTGCTGTTGATGGATTGGTATGAGCTTAGCGGCGAGAAAGAGTATTTTGATCGTGGTGTCCTCGCGTTGCGTGCTTCCTATGCCACCATGCTGGTGCCGGAAAACAAGCGGTTGGACGATGAAATACACTGCCAGTTCGGTGCAGCCGATTATGGCATTATTGTTGACAACTACGCCTATGCAGGCAAGGACACTGGATTTGGCATACGGGTCAATCCCGGATGGGGCTGCGGAACAGCCTGCGCTGTGACCGCCTTGGTGCAAAAACACTATGGCGATGTCTACATCGATATTCCCCGGCAAAAAGCTTTTGGCATTAATGGTTGCCGCGTCAAAGAAGCATGCATTAGTTCAGCCCGAGTGGCGCTGACGCTCGAAACCATGCCGGATTACCCGGAACCAAAACATAACAGCAGACTGGAACCGGGTTTAACAGATGCGCTAATCCTAAAGTTCCGTATTGGCAGTGAGGCTGGCGGAGAAATGATACAGGTCTCAGTCAACGGGGAGCGGCTGGGTTATTATAGTGCCGCTCAGCTGAAGGAAGGAATTAGCTGGGATTGGCGCAGGCACCAGAGTGCTCTGGCTGAGGCGGCGCAGAAATTGAATGTAGAGAGAGTCTTTGTTGGCGTGCAGGAAGTGGAATTAGGCGGCGTTATTGAAGATCACGGCAACGACGATATCCCCGATGTAAAGGTTGATGAATATGCAGACATGGAATTCAACGAATATGCCGCTGAGGGAGTCGATGATCAGCACGAGTACCAACCCGAAGTTCAGCACGAGGATCAACCCGATGATCAAGCGGAGACTCAAGCCGATGAACCGGCCGTCGAGAGTCTTGACGAGTGCTCAACTGAAGTTAGCGACATACCCGCTAATCCGGAGGAGCCGGATCAGGACCAGTAACCCCCTAGGGGTCAGAGACCATTCAAAGAGCGGTGGGAGACACATCCCGCCGCTCTTTTATATGATCAGCGTGCCCAGAGAAGCAAAGCGCTGGCGACATCAAACAACGGCACAGAATTTGCTTAATTAACCATTGCTAATCGCTGCACGGATTAGGGAGGTGTTTCAAAGATGATTAGGGCCTATTGGAAGCTTGCGAAGACTTCTTTTAAAAGGCAGATGATTTATCGGGCCGCCAATCTGGCTGGCATCGCCACCAATCTTTGCTGGGGTTTTTTCAGAGCCTATCTGTTATTGGCGGTCTTGGAGGCCAGCCCGGGAGTGGGCGGCTATGATCATGACAGCATCATTATTTATACGGGGTTTTCCCAAGCCTTGACCGCGCCCTTGAAGGTTTTCGGATGGTGGGACTTGCTGCGTACGATTAAGAGCGGCGAAATAATCTCCGACTTCTGCAAACCGATCGATTTTTATGGCATGTGGTATGCGCGGGATTGCGGGCATGCTGTTTACCAGTTGGCAGCGCGGGGGTTGCCTCTGATGCTGCTTTTTCTGGCGATTTTCAGGATACCGCTCCGGTTGAGCGCCTCGATGGGGCTGGCATTCCTGATTAGCATGACGCTCGCGCTACAGGTCAGCTTCTCCTGGCGCATGATCTATAACGCGATGGCTTTTTGGACGCTGGATGCTAAAGGGGTTGCTGCCATGGCCAACATTGTCAGCCTGTTTTTGATGGGCTTCATAATACCGGTAGGCTTTTTCCCGCCATGGTTGCAGCAAGCTGTCCAGTTAACCCCTTTCCCGGCGATGTTCGATATCCCACTGGCCATTTTGATGGACGTGCCTGGAACGGAAGTTTTGCTGCTCCTGAGCAGACAGGTGTTCTGGATGTTGATTTTAATCATTGCGGCGCGGTGCCTGTTGCACATTGGTACGAAGAAAGTGGTGATCCAGGGTGGTTAAGCTGTATTTCATCTTAATAAACGCCAGGATACGTTGCCAAATGCAATATCGCGTTTCTTTCCTATTTGATTTGCTGGCCAACTTGTTCAGTTCATTTACGGATCTGGCAGCCATGATAATCATCTTCACCCATACGCCAGCTCTCAAAGGATGGACTTTGGCGGAAACGGCCTTCCTATTCGGACTGACTAATACGTCCTTTGCGTTGGCAGAAATGATTGGCGGCGGGTTCGACGTCTTCCAGCTCCTGATCAGGGAGGGCAAATTTGATCAGATGCTGGTGCGGCCGCTGGGTCATTTCTTTCAGGTGATGACCAGCGAGTTTGTGCTGCGCCGCTTCGGCAGGCTGACGCAGGGGTTGGCAATCATAGTGGTGGCATTACATCAGATTTTGGCATCAGAAACTGCGGCCATAGTGGTGCTCTTATTATTGCCAGTGATTGCCGGCGGGACACTTTTCTATATGGCGCTCTTTATCACGCAGGCTACGACCGCCATCTGGACCGTGGAAGGTCTGGAAGTGTTCAATATCATCACATATGGAGGCAACGAAGTGCTGAGTCATCCGCTCGATGTGTTTCATCCGGTGCTGCGCCGGTTTTTCACTTACATTCTGCCAATGGCGTTCATCAACTACATTCCCGTGGCAGCGATCATTGGCAAGCCGTTGACAGCGGCCGGAGTGCCACCGTGGACCGCCTGGTTTTCCCCGTTGTTCGGATTGGGGGCATTCCTGCTGGCGCGCCGGTTTTGGGATTTTGGGGTGAGGCATTATCAGAGCACGGGATCCTGAATAATCACAACTATTGCACAATGGAGATTGGAGGTCGTAATCAATGATTGTCGCCAAAGACCTGGTCAAAGAGTTTAAAATATATCAACATCACCGTGGCGCTTTCGGGGCAATACGTAATATGTTCAGCACTAAACACACGATTGTCAGAGCAGTCGATCAGATTAGCTTTCAAATCGCGGCTGGCGAACTTGTGGGCTACCTTGGACCGAATGGGGCAGGCAAGTCCACGACCATCAAAATGCTGACCGGTATTCTGGTGCCCACTTCCGGAGAGCTGACAATCGGGGGCATTGTGCCCTGGCGCGAGCGCGTCAAACATGTGCGCCGCATGGGCGTGGTTTTCGGGCAGCGCACTACCTTATGGTGGGACCTACCAGTTATCGAAACAATGGAATTGCTGAGACACATTTATAAAATCCCGGAACGGCAATATCGACGCAACATGGACATGTTTGCGGATCTTTTGGGACTGTCTGAGTTTCTGAACATCCCGGTGCGCAGTCTGTCGCTCGGGCAACGCATGCGGGCGGACTTGGCGGCTGCCTTTTTGCATGATCCGGAAATTGTTTTTCTGGATGAACCGACTATTGGGCTGGACGTGCTGGCCAAAGAGCGCATCCGCCAATTCATCGCCACCATCAATAGCGAGAAAAAGACCACCGTCATCTTGACCACTCATGATCTGGGCGATGTAGCCAAACTCTGCCGCCGGGTCATGATGATCGACCGTGGGAAAGTGCTTTTTGACGGGGCTTTGGCTGAGCTGGTTAGCCGCTTTGGCGGGGAACGCCGGTTGATTGTAGATTTCGCTGAAGAATATGATGATCTGAGTATTGCTGGGGCCAGGATCGTTGCCAAAGAAGGCCGGAAAGTAACCTATGCGTTTCACTCCAATGGCAATGGGGTAGCGCCGTTAATTGAAAACCTGTCACGTAATTACAAATGGGCGGACATCAGCCTGCAGGATCCGGATGTGGAAACCACCATCAGACATATCTATGAGCAATGGGAAGGTGACCACAGTAGCGAATATTGCTAGTTTATCCGGAAACCCGAATGATATCATGCAGGACGGCGCAAATTGGTAAAGAATAAGTAATAGCAGGGGGGAAGACATCTTGAAGCAAGAGGAAACCACCACCTTGGTCCTTGACGTAAAGGATCCGCAAAACCGCAAGGAGGCGATCGCCACGGCGGCTGCCATCCTGCAAAAAGGCGGATTAGTAGCATTTCCGACTGAAACGGTTTATGGCCTTGGTGCTAACGCGCTTAACGAAAAGGCGGTCAAATCGATTTTTGCGGCGAAAGGCCGCCCGGCAGACAACCCGCTGATTGTGCATATCAGTGATCGGGAAGAGGTATTACCGCTGGTGAGCAGCTTTTCAATGACCGCCCGCCTGCTGGCAGAGAAGTTTTGGCCTGGTCCGCTGACCATGGTGCTGCCAGTGAGTGATGCCGTGCCTAAAATCGTGACGGCCGGGCTCGACACAGTCGGAATCAGGTTGCCTGCCAATGATTATGCCCGGGAATTGATCAGTGCGGCCGGCGTACCAGTGGCTGCTCCGAGCGCCAATGTCTCTGGCAGTCCCAGTCCCACCAGTGCTGAGCATGTTTATCATGATCTGGCAGGCAAGATCGATCTCATCTTGGACGGTGGATCGTGCGAAGTCGGAGTGGAGTCAACCGTACTGGATCTGGTTGGGTCGGTTCCGGTGGTGTTAAGACCAGGCGGTACTCCCGCCGAAGATTTGCTGCGCTATCTGCCCGATTTGGTCGTCCCAGGGCTGGATGTTGCCGAAGTTGAGGGAATACCTCGCGCCCCGGGAATGAAGTACCGCCATTATGCCCCGCAAGCCAGGCTGCTGCTTGTCGCAGGCGCGCCCGAGAAGGTGGCGGCTACCATCCGCAAGGAAATCGCTTCTTGGCAGGCGCGTGGCAGCAAAGTTGCGGTGCTGGCCAGTAGAGAGAACGCGGCCGGATATAAGGCGGACGTTGTTGTTGTACTCGGTGAGCGGGAACGGCCTCAGGAAGCCGCGCAACATCTGTTTGCCGCCCTCAGAGAACTGGATGACAGCGAGGCTGATATTATCCTGGCTGAAAGCACAGATCAGTCTGGTTTGGGCTATGCTGTCATGAACCGGCTTTGGAAGGCCTCCGGCGGCGATATTATTCAGGCCCGGTGAATTTGGTAAATTTAGTGAAATTAGGATTTGATCCAAAGCGGGCAGGAAAAAAAGAGAGTAAAGAGGAAAATTATCCTGTGGCTGTTGCTCGGTTCTAGCAGGAGGTTCCCAGAAGATGATCAGACGGATTTTATTTGTTTGCAGTGGAAACACTTGCCGTAGCCCGATGGCGGAAGTCTTACTGCGTAAAAAGCTGGCCCGGCATGCTTCGGAATGGGCGAAAGATACGGTGGTGACCTCAGCCGGAGTTTCAGCCATTTCAGGATCACCGGCTTCTGAGAATGCTACCGCCGCAATGAAACATAAGGATCTTGATTTATCAGAACATCAATCAAGGCTGCTGGAGGCTGCCGATATTATTAACGCCGATCTTGTGATTACCATGACTCGTAATCATAAGAAAGCCGTTTTGGCGCTGGTCCCCCAAGCGTTGCATAAAGTCTATACCCTGGCGGAGCTGACGGCGCTGGCGGAGCTGGCGCACGCCAAGCCGGAGCAAGCGAAAAAGTACCGCGATATGATTCAAGATGTAGCCCAGAAGACTATGGAACTGACATTGCTGCTGGATCAACTACTAGGAAACCCGCCGGACATTGAAGATCCCTTCGGCGGCGATCTTGCCGAATATGAAGAATGCGCGCGCTCCATTTCCGGACATCTAGACACTTTGCTGCAATACTTGGATCAATCGCAAAATCAGTCGCAAGATCAATCTCAGGATCCACCTCAGGAGAGTTCGCATTCGCGCGATCAATCTGCGGAGGATTAGTCCAGGCAACAATAGCAAGAGAAGGGTGGTGTTTGCCGTGCGTGTGGCAATTGGAAGCGATCACGCCGGTTTTCTCCTAAAGGAAGAAGTCAAAGCATACTTAGTCAAATCGGGGATTGAAGTTGAGGATTTCGGAACTTATTCACGAGAGTCTTGTGACTACCCGATGATTGCCCAGCCAGTCGCAGAGGCCGTTGCTGACGGGCGCTTCAAGTTTGGCATTCTGGTTTGCGGTACTGGCATTGGTGTCTCAATGACCGCCAATAAGGTCAGCGGGATTCGAGCGGCTCTGTGCCATGACACTTTTTCGGCCAGGATGACACGCATGCACAATGATGCTAATGTCCTGACGTTTGGGGCGCGGGTGATTGGCTCCGGACTGGCGCTGGACATTGTGGATGTTTTTCTAAAAACTGATTTTGAAGGCGGACGCCACAGCAAGCGCGTTGATCAGATCAACCGCTTGGATCATGGTCACTGCCAGTGCGAAAAATAAAGGGCGCGGCGCGCAGGTAGGGCGGCACGCGCATTTTGGGAGGAATGTGTATTGGCGGTTCATGTGATTGATCATCCTTTAATTCAGCACAAGCTGACATACATCCGGGATGAAAACACTAGCTCCAAAGATTTTCGGGATTTGATCGAGGAAGTCGCCTCTTTAATGGCTTATGAAGTCACAAGGGACATGCCGCTGGAAGAGACGGAAGTCCAGACACCGGTGGCCAAAGCTACTACCAAAGTCCTCGCTGGCAGGAAAATTGGCATTATCCCCATCCTGCGGGCAGGCCTGGGGATGGCCTCCGGAATTTTGCGGCTGATTCCCGTGGCGAAAGTCGGGCATATCGGCGTATACCGGGATCCGGAGACCCTGCAGCCGGTGGAGTATTACTGTAAGCTGCCGTCTGATTTGGCAGAACGCGACCTGATTCTGGTCGATCCAATGCTTGCTACCGGCGGTTCGGCGGTGGCCAGCATCGGATTCCTCAAAGAGCATGGTGCCCGCAACATAAAATTTATGTGCCTGATTGCGGCTCCGGAAGGAATTGCCAGGGTGCAGAGCGAACATCCTGAAATTGACATTTTCACCGCCGCGATCGACGACCATCTCAATTCACATGGTTATATTATTCCGGGATTGGGAGATGCCGGTGATCGGCTGTTTGGGACCAAATAGACTGCTTTGATTTGAGAGGTTTGGGTGATGACGCGATGACCGATGCACCCCGTCCATCCTGGGATGCCTATTTTATGGAACTTACTGATGTGGTCGCCAAGCGATCCACTTGTCTGCGACGCCATATCGGGGCGGTGATTGTCCGGGACAAGCGTATTCTGACGACCGGTTACAATGGCGCACCTGCGGGCGTCAAGCATTGTTCCGAAGCCGGGTGTCTGAGGGAGCAGCGTCATATTCCCTCAGGTGAGCGTCATGAACTTTGCCGGGCGATTCATGCCGAGCAGAACGCGATCATTCAAGGCGCGTTGCACGGCATCGGACTTGGCGGCAGCACACTCTATTGTACCAACCATCCGTGCGTGCTCTGTGCCAAGATGCTGATCAATGCCGGGATAAAGAAAGTAGTCTACCGGTGTGATTATCCTGATCTACTTAGTGCCGAATTGCTTCAGGAAGCTGGCGTCGATGTAGTGCAGTTCATCCCGGAAAAATCCGACCAGGGGTGAAAAAAGATGGTATTGTATGTGGGGCTGGCTGCGGCTGCTTTTTTAATAACTCTGGTGCTGACACCGCTGGCGCGGAGAATCGGTATTGCTCTGAATATGGTCGATCACCCCGGTGGACGGCATATTAACAAGTACGCGACGCCCCGCAGTGGAGGTTTGGCGATTTTTGTGGCATTTATCGCTGTTTTTTTGTGCAGCGCTCCGGACGGTCCTGCCAAGATAGGTATTGTTCTTGGCGCGATTGTCATTTTTATACTCGGTTTTCTAGATGATTTATACGGATTGAGTGCCCCGGTAAAACTGGTCGTGCAAATTGCGGTGGCGCTGATTGTGACCTCTTTTGGCGTACGTATTCGGTGCATTTCGCATCCGCCAGGCGGGTTTTCTGAGATTAGGGCGGTTTGGGGGATACCCCTTACGGTACTCTGGATGGTTGCCATGATGAATATGATCAACCTGATCGACGGTTTGGACGGGCTAGCGGGTGGAGTCACAGCAATCGCCAGCAGTACATTGTTTTTCATTGCCATTGTGAAAGGACAATTCTTGGCTGCCATTATGTGCAGCATTTTGGTCGGTTCAACATTGGCGTTTTTGGTGTTTAATTTTCATCCAGCCAAGGTTTTTATGGGGGATGGCGGTGCGCTGCTGCTCGGATACATATTAGGCGTCATTTCAGTGCAGGGAGCCCTGAAAGCAGCCACGGCCGTGACGCTGGTTATTCCGGTGCTGGCGCTGGGGGTGCCGTTCTTCGATACCCTGCTGGCGATCGTACGGCGGGTCAGGGCGGGACAACCCATTATGGCGGCGGACCGTGGCCATTTGCATCATAAAATGATGGATCTGGGGCTGACGCAGCGCCAGACAGTCTTGATCCTCTATATGATCAGTGCGGTATTGGGCGGGGCAGCTTTGATTGCGACAATCAGCGATGTTCCGGTGAGCGCGTTCTTCCTGGTGGCTTTTTTGGGCACCGGGGTCTATGGCGGTTATAGGTTTGGTGTAATCGAGCGCGAAAACGGGCATGGGCCTGGCTCAGGCCATACGCGTGGGTGAGATAACTGATCGGGAATGTGGAGACGGGGGGACGGTTCATCTGTCTCGCCCGAAATAAGCGACCCGAGTCGAGGCGAGACGGATGAACCGTCCCACCCGTCTTTGAGACGGATGAACCGCCCCCCGTCTTTCCCCGGCCCACTGCCTTTCTCTATAGGCATACAAACAGACATCCAGAGCATACAGATACCAAAGGTCTATCCAGGAATACCGCATCAGGACGATGCGGAAATTAGCCTGGGATGGCGCTTAGCGAAGGGGTCTGATTGAAAATGCACTTCCGGCTGCTTTATCTCGCTCCCATTTGCTCCGTAATCGCACTGCTCTATGCCACAGCCCTAATCTTCTTCATCAAGCGAATGCCTGAGGGAAACAGCAAAATGCAGGCCATTGCGGCGGCAATCCGAAAGGGGGCGAAGGCGTATCTGGCCCGCCAGTACCAAGGGGTTGCTTTATTTTTCGCCATCATGTTCGTCATCCTGATCTTGCTCTCCATAATGAAATATATCCCGGTGGTCGTCCCCTTTGCATTTTTGTCAGGGGGATTTTTTTCTGCCGCGGCCGGGCTGATCGGGATGCTGGTGGCGACCGACGCCAATGTCCGCACGGCGGAAGCAGCGCGCAAAAGTCTGGGGACTGGCCTCAAGGTGGCGTTCAGCAGCGGCGCGGTTATGGGATTGGTAGTAGTGGGCTTGGGACTGCTCGACCTTAGTCTTTGGTATCTTGGCCTGGACTGGTATTTTTTGCGGAAAGGTGTGGCGGAAGCTGAACGCATCGCCATCATCACCAGTACTATGTTGAACTTCGGGATGGGTGCCAGTTCCATGGCACTGTTCGCGCGGGTAGGCGGCGGAATTTTCACCAAGGCTGCTGACGTGGGGGCAGATCTGGTCGGGAAAGTTGAAAACGGCATACCGGAAGATGATCCGCGTAATCCGGCAGTGATTGCTGATAACGTGGGAGACAACGTCGGGGACGTGGCCGGCATGGGAGCCGACTTATATGAATCCTATGTCGGATCAATCGTGGCCACCTGTGCCCTCGGTGTCGCGGCGGGGCACGGTCTGGCGGGGGTGCAGGTACCGATGGTTATGGCTGCTTTGGGAGTAATCGCGTCTGTCATCGGAACACTGTTTGTCCGCTCTGGAGAAAATGCGAAACAATCGGGGCTTCTTTTTGCCTTGCGGCGCGGGGTGTTTATCAGCGCTGGTTTAATAGCAGTGGCATCCTACTTTCTGGTCCGCGAAGTATTGGGGCCGGATCAATTGGGGGTCTACTGGTCCGTGCTGGCGGGCTTGATGGCT
The DNA here is from genome assembly GCA_002399265.1 of Firmicutes bacterium UBA4882. Taxonomy (GTDB): domain Bacteria; phylum Bacillota; class UBA4882; order UBA4882; family UBA4882; genus UBA4882. Next base: position 41,415 of record DHDG01000028.1, read on the forward strand.
GGCCTGATCATCGGGGTGGCCACCGAGTATTTTACTTCAGATATTTATAGGCCAACGAAGTCGCTATGCGGTTATTCCATCACCGGGCCTGCAACCGTTATCATTGGCGGCCTTTCGATCGGGATGTTCTCAACAGTCATCCCGGTTGTGGTAGTTGTCCTGACGGTCTTGGTCAGCTTCTACCTGTCCGGTGGAGCATCCAACTTCAGTGCCGGGCTTTATGGAATCGCCATTTCCGCGGTTGGCATGCTGTCGACGCTCGGAATTACACTGGCTACGGACGCTTATGGCCCGGTGGCAGATAACGCGGGCGGCATCGCTCAGATGGCGGGGCTGCCGGAAGAAGTGCGCACCCGCACGGATGCCCTGGATGCGCTGGGCAATACGACCGCTGCCACCGGCAAGGGTTTTGCTATCGGTTCGGCGGCGCTGACCGCTCTGGCACTCATTGCCGCTTATCGTGAACAAGTATTGAACATTGCCGGCAAGCTTGGACTAAACTTGGTTTTTGAGTTAAGTATTATGAACCCGCAAGTACTGGCGGGGCTCTTTATCGGTGCCATGCTTCCATTTGCCTTTTCGTCGCTTGCGATAAATGCTGTCGGACGGGCAGCAAATAAAATTGTAGCCGAAGTGCGCCGTCAGTTTCAGACCATCATTGGGCTACAAGAGGGTAAGGCTGAACCGGATTACGCCCAATGCATTTCAATTTGTACGCACGCGGCCCAGCTTGAGATGATTTGCCCCACAATGCTGGCGATTGTCGCACCGATCGCGGTTGGGCTATTGATGGGCGTAAATGCAGTTGCCGGTATGCTGGCTGGCGCAACGGTCACCGGTTTTGTACTAGCCATTATGATGGCCAATTCGGGCGGTTCATGGGATAATGCCAAGAAACACATAGAGTGTGAACCCGGAGGGAAAGGTACTTATAGTCATAAGGCGGCCGTCGTTGGCGATACAGTCGGGGATCCGCTTAAGGATACCGCCGGACCCTCTTTAAATATCTTGATCAAGCTTATATCAATGGTTTCGCTGGTGTTTGCTTCTTTTATCATCAAGAATTCTTTATTTTAAGAGGGACACAAGGGGACGGTTCTTCTGTGCCACTGATGGCCAAGTCCTAAATGACACAGAAGAACCGTCCCTTTGTGTCAAAAGAACCGTCCCCTTGTGCGAATTTCAGGAGGGATTTCTAATTTTTCGGAGAATGAAAAATAAGATGTGCCATTTTAGAATCAGGTATTCGATACACCGGGGGTGGCAATTTGGTACGGGAAGTACTTAACGAAGTACAGGCTACAGAGGCAGAATCCGAACGCATTGTTGCGGAAGCCCGTGAATGCGCACAAAATGTCGTTAAGGAAGCCAGGCAGAAAGCAGCCGCATTACTAAAGCAGGCCGAGGATTCGGCTAAGCAGGAAGTTCAGGATCTGATCCTCCGCACGGAGCAGGAAGCCGGGAAAGTAGCCAAAGAGGAATCCACCCGTGCGTCTAAAGAAACGGAGCAGATCGTTGCAGCGGCAACCCAACGCCTTGATCAGGCAGCTCAACTAATTGTGGACAAGGTTGTGAGCTGATGGCTGTTGCACGGATGAACCGGATCAAGCTGGCCGGATTATTAAAGGATCGCGATTATTGGCTCAAAGCGTTGCAGAAAGCGCAGGTTATCGAAATCGACATCCCTGAGAACGATGCGCCGGTACTCGGACGTGAAGAGGAAAGCAACTGTGAGATCGAACGCGAGATGGCCGAGATCGATCACCATCTTGGGGATTTGGACAAGACGATCGTTTTTATCGATCGTTATTTTCCGGTTAAGCCGACCTTGATTCAACAGTTTGCCGGGGTAAAGACGTTTCTTACGGAAGTGGAGTTTCAGGATTTGGCTGAAGCACGCAATCAGACATCCAAAATTGTTGATCAAGCCTCTGCATTAAATGTTGAGCTGGCGAAACTTGCTCATCAGGAAGCTTCATTCCGCTCAGATCTGCAAAACCTGCTGCCTTGGAGCGAACTGGATTTACGCGAGGAGGATCTGCAGGGGACAAGCTTCGTGCGCGTAATTCTGGGAGAAGTTGAGGTACGGCGCTTTAACGAAGTTCAGGATGCAGTGGCGGCGGCCCCATTCGGGTGTGAACTGCGCCGGATCAATCAGGACCAGCGTGCAGTGCGTGTGGCGTTATTTGCCCGGGCGGAAAATGTCTCCGAACTGAGTGCGATGCTGGCACCCTCCGGCTTTACCCAGGTGACGCTGCCGGCTTACGGAAAGTCGGTTGCTGTAAGAATTGACTCGCTTCATAAGCAGCTAAAGGAGTTCGTCGCCGAGCGGGAGTCTCTGCTGCGCGCCGTGGAAGAACTGGCTGGCAAGCGTTTGCAACTGCAGGCAGCCTACGATTATTTTTATAATGAACGTTTTAAACTCTCTGTTGCTAGTGGATTTGCCGTCGGCAGTCGAACTTTTTATCTGGAAGGTTGGATCCGGACTAAGGATACCGAGGCGCTCCGCAAAAAGGTAGAAGAAAGCGGTCTGCGTCATTATCTGGAGTTTCGAGAACCGGTTGAAGGCGAGGAACCGCCCAGTTCGCTCGAAAACCATCCGGTTGTTTCTCCGTTTGAATCGCTGCTACTGGCATTCAGTTGTCCGCAGTACAATGAAGTGGATCCGACCGCTGTCATGGCCCCGTTTTTCCTGGTCTTTTTCGGATTTGCGCTGGGGGATGCCGGCTATGGTCTGGTGTTAGGACTGCTTTGTTTAGCGTTATTAAAATTCCTGCCGATGACCAACGCCGGTAGAAAGTTGACCGTAGTTTTTCTGGCGGGCAGCGTGGCGACAATTATTATGGGACTAGGTCTGGGCGGCTTTTTCGGCGATATCATCATATTTAAGCCGCTGTTTGGTATTAATCCGGTGGAACAGCCAATCCCGCTCCTAATCCTCGCAGTTGGCATGGGTGTAGTCCAGAGCTTTGTTGGACTGGCGATCAGTGGCATCATGTATAGTCGTGAGGCGGGCATTATAGCCGCCCTGCTTAGGGACGGAGCATATGCCCTATTTCTGTTGCTGGCAATTCTGGCTTTGGCAAAGGACTATGTCGGTCTGGGAGCTTACGGTGATATAATAACGTATGCGCTGATTGGCTCGGTGATTTTAGTCATTATCGGTTCTATGCATGAAAGAAAAGGCCTTAAGAAACTGCTGGGTATTCCGGCAGCGCTGTACAAAATCTATAACAGCATCGGGTTCTTCGGTGATGTGTTATCCTATTCGCGCCTGATGGCGCTAGCGTTGGGCGGCTCGGTAATGGGAAGTGTGGTCAACCAGTTTGTCAGGCAATTTGCAGCATCACCTAACCCGTTGCTCGGCTATCTTATTGCAATTATTATCTTTGTGTTCGGACATGCGCTCAATTTGGCGCTCAATCTGTTGTCTGCGTATGTCCATCCCAGTCGTCTGCAATACCTTGAGTTTTTCGGTAAGTTTTTCGAGGGTGGCGGGCGGCCATTCAGCCCGTTGAAAGTGAAATACAAATACACCAATATTATCAGTAAAAGGGAGGCTTAACTTCAATGGAAATTGCATGGGGTACGATTCTTGCCTATCTGGGGATGTTTCTTGCGGTTGCCTTGTCTGGTTACGGATCAGCACGTGGTGTCGGTTTGGCCGGTCAGGTAGCGTGTGGGGTAGTGGCTGAGGATCCGACTAAATTTGGTAAGACGATGCTGTTAACAGCACTTCCTGGAACGCAGGGTATTTACGGTTTTGTTATTGGCATGTTGATTTTAGGTCGTATTGGTGGCGGCGCTCCGATCACTCTTGATATGGGGTTGCGCCTGCTCATTTCCGGCTTGCCAGTTGGACTTGTCGGATTGCTCTCGGCTATTTGGCAGGGCAGAGTGTCGGCAGCTGGTATCGGAATCGTAGCCAAACGGCCGGAAGAAGGCACTAAAGGCATGGTATTCGCCGGCCTTGTTGAGACCTACGCTATTCTGGCCTTTATCTTTTCATACCTGATGGTTAATGCCATTTAAGTGAGGAGCGTTGCTGATGGGCGATCTGAACGCGCTGATAAACGGAATCATTGAAGAAGCCAAAGCTGAAGCGGCGCGCATTAAGTCTGAAGCGGAAGGACGCGCTGCGGTAATCCTGGATGAAGCCAAAAGGGCAGCTGCCGAACGCCGTCGCGAGATCGTCCGGGCTGGTGACCAGGAAGCGACCGAAAGGCGGCGCAGGATCGAGATCGCATCTGAGCTGGATCAAAAAAGAGATCTCCTTACTGCTAAAGGCCGTGTGATCGACGAGGCGGTCGCGCTGGCTCTGCAAAAACTATACAACTTGCCGCAAGATCAAAAGGCGGCTCTGTTTTCCGCCAGTATGCTGGAGTCTGTAGAGAGCGGTGCTGAGGAAATCAGGCCGGCAGCTGCGGATAAAGCCTTGTTGGAAAAGATTTTGCCGAAGGTTAATAGCGCACTCCAGGCCAAAGGTTTGTCAGGCCAATTGCGCTTGGGACCAGTCGAGCCCGGTATTCAGGGCGGGTTTATTATTGTTGGAGGACACTTTCAGGCAGATAACTCGATCGAATCAATGATGCTTAGCATCAAGAACGATCTGATCCCGGAAGTGGCCAAGGTACTCTTTGCATAGGGAGGGCGTTGCGTTGCGCGAAAACAACTTTGCCTTTGCCGTAGGCCGGGTTCGGGTTCTCGAAACCCGTTTGCTGGACAGCGGTAAATTCGAGCGCATGCTGGAAGCCAGGGATGCTGACGAAGTTTTGCGCATACTGGGAGAAACAGAATATGCGCAGGCCCTCGCTGCCATTAAGAATCAGAACGATTATGAAGCGGTATTGGATTATGAACGGCACAGAGTGTTTGCGTTGGTTCGCTCTATGCTGGCACCGGAACGTGAAATAGCGGAATTATATTTCCTGCGCTATGATCTGCATAATTTAAAAGTGCTACTCAAGGCTGAAATGACGGGTGTCAATCCGGAGGGCCTGGCTGATGAAGGTGTGTTCGGCCCGCAAAGGCTGCAGGCCATGATCAGCAGAACCGGAGTCAGAGCAAATGCAGCCGGAACAGGAACTGTTGCAGTCGGAACCGATCTAGAAAAGGCCCCGGACTATTTGGCGCAATGGATTGAGCAAGGCCGCCAGGCAATGGCATCCGGCGATCCGCAGGCGGTTGATTTAGTCTTGGACGGAGCATTCTACAGATTTGCGGCTGAAACGGCCCGCCAGGGAAAGTGGGGCATTTTGGAGCGCTATTGGCTCGGTCTGATTGATTTGACCAACGCCATATCAACCGCGCGTTGCCGGCGCATGGCGACGGGATCGGATTTTTTAGGCACTGCTTTATTAGAAGGTGGCATTATTCCGGTCAAAGAATTCGTGGCGTTCTATGATCAAAGTGCTGAGAGTTTTGCGCATTTCTTGGAACTGCACGGTTATGGCACATTGTTCGCAGGTAAAGAAGCGTTGACATCACCGGCAGCCCTCGAAAATGCTGCCAGTAACTATTTACGGCAGTTGCTGGCTGACGCCGGTCAATCTTTTATGATTGGGCCAGAGCCTATTTTTGCTTATTTGTTGGCCAAAGAAAATGAAATCCGGAAAATCCGGATTATTATCGTCGGCAAATTGAACGGTATCCCTCGCGAAATCTTAAGGGAGAGATTATAGCATGCCTACTTATGAGCTGGCCATTATCGGCGAACAGGATGTAATTTTGAGCTTCAAGGCAGTAGGCGTACAAACGTATGCCGTCAGCAATTCCGATGAAGCGGCTGAAACCCTGCGCCGGCTTGTTCGCGAAGGAAAGCACGCCGTTATTTTCATCACAGAAACTGCTGCTGGGAATATATTGCCAACTATCCAGGAATATAGCACACAGGCGTTGCCCAGTATTGTGTTGATTCCGGGCCGACATGGCAGTATAGGGCTGGCATCGGAACGGATCAGACGCATTGTGGAAAAGGCAGTGGGTGCTGATATTCTATTTGGGAAAGAGGGTCGGTGAGGGATATGAACGCGGGACGAATCATCAAGGTATCCGGACCGCTGGTGGTAGCGGAGGGAATTCCCGGGGCCAAAATGTATGATGTAGTTCGGGTGAGCGAAAGCAGGCTCATCGGCGAAATCATTGAAATACGCGGTGATCGCGCCTCAATTCAGGTTTATGAAGAAACAACCGGACTGGGGCCCGGCGAACCGGTTTATTCTACAGGCAACCCGCTCAGTGTAGAGTTGGGGCCAGGCCTGGTTGAATCAATTTATGACGGTATTCAGCGGCCGTTGGACGTCATTCGTGACAAGACGGGTGATCGCATTAACCGCGGGGTAGAAGCGCCCGGCATCAACCGCGAGAGGAAATGGAGTTTTGTCCCGACCGTCCAAATAGGTGCGCAGGTAACCGGCGGCGATATTATTGGGATAGTGCAGGAAACGGTGGTTGTTGAGCACCGTATCATGGTGCCACCCGGCGTGGAAGGCACGATCGAAGAAATCAAAGCCGGTGAATTTACTGTTGATCAGACGATCGCCCGCATCAAAACTGCAGTCGGAACCAAGGACGTGACAATGCTGCAGCGTTGGCCAGTGCGCCGGGGTCGTCCTTACCGGGAGAAAAAGGCACCTTCCGAAATCATGTCAACCGGGCAGCGCGTGATTGATACTTTCTTCCCGGTTGCCAAAGGCGGTACAGCCTGTATCCCAGGTCCGTTTGGCAGTGGCAAAACGGTAGTGCAGCATCAACTGGCCAAGTGGGCCGACGCAGAAATTATAGTCTATGTAGGCTGCGGTGAACGTGGCAATGAAATGACGGACGTCTTGATGGAATTCCCGGAAATTAAGGATCCGCGTTCCGGTGAATCGCTGATGAAACGTACCGTGCTAGTGGCCAACACTTCGGATATGCCGGTCGCCGCCCGTGAGGCGTCGATTTATACCGGGATCACAATCGCTGAGTACTTCCGTGACATGGGCTATAGCGTGGCAATTATGGCCGACTCCACTTCCCGTTGGGCTGAAGCGTTGCGCGAAATCTCCGGACGTTTGGAAGAGATGCCTGGTGAAGAAGGATATCCGGCCTATTTGGGATCTCGCGTAGCCGAGTTCTATGAGCGCGCTGGCAAAGTAGTCTGCCTTGGCACGGATCAGAACCGCATCGGCTCCCTGACGGCGATCGGGGCGGTTTCACCGCCAGGCGGCGACCTTTCCGAGCCGGTTACCCAAAATACGCTGCGTATTGTCAAAGTGTTTTGGGGACTAGACGCTTCACTCGCTTATCGCAGACATTTCCCAGCCATCAACTGGCTGTTGAGTTATTCCCTTTACACGGAAATGTTGGATGACTATTTCCGCCAGCAGGGCAGTGAAGAGTGGGTGACACTGCGCCGCGAGGCAATGCGGATTTTACAGGAAGAGTCGGAGTTGGAAGAAATCGTGCGGCTGGTCGGTGTAGATGCACTTTCCCCGAAGGACCGCATCACGATGGAAACTGCCCGATCCCTGCGCGAAGACTATCTGCACCAAAACGCTTTTCATGAGATCGACACTTATACCTCTGTTGAAAAACAGCTGCGTCTATTACGGCTGACGCTGGCCTACGGAGAAGAAGCTCAAAATCTGCTGAATGCCGGGCAGCCACTGAAAGAAATCTTCGCGATGCCAATCCGTGAGCGGATTGCCCGGGCTAAATATATTCCTGAATCGGAAATAGATCGGATTACGCAAATTGAAAAAGATTTGCGTACCGAAGCGGCAAACACCACAGGAGGTGTAGCCTGATGCTGAAAGAATACAGTACAGTCCGAGAACTAGTTGGACCCTTGATGCTGGTGGAAAAAGTCAGCGACGTCAAATACGGTGAGTTGGCCGAAATTAAGCTTGGCGACGGCAGCACTCGCCGCGGTCGCGTTTTGGAAGCCAATGGAGATGTCGCTTTGCTGCAGTTGTTTGAAGGTTCTTCCGGCATTAGCCTGCACGACTGTAAAGTGCGTTTCTTGGGACGTTCCATCGAGCTGGCAGTTTCGCAAGACATGCTGGGGCGCGTTTTCGACGGCTTGGGGCGCCCGATCGACGGCGGTCCGGAAATCATCCCCGAAAAGCGAATGGATATCAACTCTGCACCCATTAATCCAGTGGCGCGCGATTATCCTTCGGAATTCATCCAGACCGGCATATCAGCAATCGATGGGCTGAACACTTTGGTACGAGGGCAAAAGCTGCCGATCTTTTCGGCTTCCGGTTTACCGCATGCGCGTTTGGCGGCCCAAATTGCCCGTCAGGCCAAGGTGCTTGGCAAAGATGAGAAATTCGCCGTTGTGTTTGGAGCAATGGGCATTACCTTCGAAGAAGCCAACTACTTTATCAGCGACTTCCGCAAAACCGGGGCCATTGCCAGAACAGTCCTTTTTATGAATCTCGCGGACGACCCGGCCATTGAGCGGATCGCTACTCCTAAAATGGCGCTGACTGCTGCCGAATATCTGGCTTACGAACAAGGCATGCACGTCTTGGTAATCCTAACGGACATGACGAATTATGCGGAGGCCTTGCGTGAGATTTCAGCGGCCCGAAAAGAAGTCCCCGGTCGCCGCGGTTATCCGGGTTATCTTTACACCGACTTAGCCACCATTTATGAGCGCGCCGGAAGGATTAAGGGTAGCAGTGGCTCTATTACCCAAATTCCGATTTTGTCAATGCCGGAAGATGATAAAACCCATCCGATTCCGGACTTAACCGGTTATATTACCGAAGGCCAGATTATTCTGTCGCGTGAATTGCATCGTAAAGGCATTTTCCCACCAATTGACGTCCTGCCTTCGCTTTCGCGTCTCAAAGACAAGGGTATTGGTCAGGGAAAAACCAGAGAAGATCACGCTGACACGATGAATCAGCTGTTTGCTGCTTATGCGCGCGGCAAAGAAGCTAAAGAGCTGGCGGTGATTCTTGGAGATGCGGCCTTGACAGATATCGATAAACAATTTGCGCAGTTTGCGGATCAATTTGAAGAACAGTATGTTAATCAAGGTGAAACCACTGACAGGCATATTGCTGAGACACTCGACCTGGGCTGGCGTCTTTTGACATTGCTGCCGAAAGGCGAACTCAAGCGTATTCGCGATGAATATATCGAAAAATATCTTCCCAAACAGAAACAGGATCAGTAAAGGGGGTGGCGGTCTTTGGAGCTGCATGTCAATCCCACCCGCATGGAACTGGGCAAGCTAAAAAAGCGTCTGCAGGTAGCCAAACGTGGTCACAAGCTGCTAAAAGATAAGCTGGAAGAAATGATGAAGCAGTTTCTGGGGCTGGTTGAAGAAAACCGCCACTTGCGCGAAACTGTAGAAGAAAGCCTTTCAGAAGTATTTAAGGGATTCTTGCTGGCGCGAGCGCAGATGTCTCCGGAATTCCTGACAGGGGCGATCGCTTATTCGAAGCACAAACTAACTCTTGAGGCGGGTATTCAAAGGCGGATGGGACTCGAAGTGCCGTCTTTTAAAATTACTTCTGCGGTTGAGGCCGGTAAAGGCCTGCCTTATGGACTGGCTCAAACTTCCAGCGAGCTGGATCAAGCGATTTTACTATTACTGGATTCTTTCGGGCCTTTGCTGGAATTGTCAGAGGTAGAAAAAGCGGTTGAATTAATGGCCGCCGAAATCGAAAAGACCAGGCGTCGGGTGAACGCTTTGGAATTTGTCTTGATACCTCAATTGGAGGAGACGATCCGCTTTATTACTATGAAACTTGAGGAAAATGAGCGCAGCACGTTAACCCGATTGATGAAAGTCAAGGATATCGTCAGGGGCAGAGACCTCTAGTTAAGACTTCTAAAAGAAAATCCGGCAAAACCGGATTTTCCGTTTTTGAAGCAGGAAACTAATCATAATTCGAGAAACGAATTAAGTAACATTCTGGTATCCGGAGCAGTCAATATCTTTCACACACAGCAGCAATTCGGATCTGCATGGAGGGAGAAACGTGTTCGCTGTTATTGAGCAAGGAAAGTGGCAGGGCATTATTGAGGAAATCGAACACGCCATGAAGTTGCCGGGCTACCGCAATCTCTCAACGCGTAAGTCTATTAAATGTCCATTCTGCCAAAAAGAAACTACGGATTATGGCAAATTGGCCGGCGGAACAGTTCCGGCTTATCTCCGTTGTCGTAGCTGCGGTTATGATTCCACAGTTACCAAAGACGGCATCCGACAGGGTTGTGACGGCTAAAATAATTATTTTAATATGTAAACATTGGCAGGAAACATCAATAATTCCCTCGAAATTAAAGAATGCGAAAACACCTTTACCAAAAGGGGGAAATATTTTGAAGAAACTAGCAGTCCTGTTCCTGGCCGTTGTACTTCTGACCTCGCTGGCAAGTACTGCATTGGCTGCGTCCAGAGTGTACGTGGATGCTCCCGGTGAAGCTGCTGGCCTTATTGGAAAAGAACTGATGTCAAGAGGGGCTCAGATCGTTACTAAAAGCGCTGACGCAGAAGTTACTGTGAAAGTTGATGTAATCAGTGTTAGCCACCGTGTCAGATTTAATTGGTGGTATCTGCTATTCCCGGCCTGGCCGTTTGCACCTTGGACCCGCACGGTCGCGGATGCGACAGTCAATGTCACGGTGATGGATGGTTCCAGACAAGCGCTTAACGCGCAAGCTTCGGAGTCGGTCAAGTGTAGGTACTTCTTGGGCGATCTCTATATCGTTGACGATGACAAAGTGGAGGAACTCGAAGCCGAAGCAATCGCGGAGGCGGCCATGAAAGCTTTGGGGAAGTACAGCTTCCAGTAAATCGATTTTGGCAAAGGTAGAATGAAAAAAAGGGACGGTTCAAACAGAACCGCCCCTTTTTAATCTCGCGCCCGGTTTATTACAGGCAGACCCTATAGTTATTCAACCTTTTTGCCAGCGTCCGGGAAGAACAACGGCTGTCCGAATTCTTCCAGACCGAATTCCGCGATGATCTCCTGAGTCGCCTTGGCTACCATGAAATTAACGAAGGCTTCTCCGCCAGGGCCGTTGACCATCGGGAATTTCGCAGGGTTAACCTGCATAACGTGATAGATGTTCAGCAAGATGCGATCTCCCTGAACCAGAATGTTCAGGTCGAGATTCTTTTTTAAAGCCAGGTAGGTGGCGCGATCTGTAAGCGTATAGCCTTGTTTGTACGAGGCCACATTCAAAGTCTGGCCCATGCCGGAACCGGTCTGTTGATACCAGGCGTCGGCAGGAGTGATGGCGAGAGACTTCCAGAGATTGAGCTCCATTTTGTGCGTTCCGGAATTATCACCTCTGGAAACAAAGAGCGACTTTGTTTCGGCGATTTTGCGGAAGGCATCGGCGGCAGAGTTCAGCCCGTTAGTTTTGGCGGGGTCGTTCGCAGGGCCTACAATAATAAAATCATTATGCATTACGAGCTGGCGGTTGATACAAACGCCCGACTCGACCAGCGGCTTTTCGCTGTCCGGCGCGTGTACCAGCAAAACGTCTGCTTCACCGCGTGCGCCCATCGCCAGGGCTTGTCCGGTTCCGACGGCAATGGTCTTTACCTTATAACCGGTATTTTTCTCAAAAACAGGGATCAGCACATCCAGCAACCCGCTGTCCTGGGTGCTGGTAGTGGTCGCTATAATAACATCCTTAATGGGCTCGCCTGCCTGAACGCCCAAAGCCGCACCGGCAGCCATGATCAGCATCAAGAGCGAAACCAAAACCAGTGTCCTTCTTTGCATATGTCCAATCTCCTTTACCTGTAGTGTTTGGGAATTGTCAACCAAATTGTCCGCATCTGCAAAGGCAGTGCGGTTCTCAATCACCTTCTTTCCAAAGGGAGGCATATGCGTTTCCCCATATACCCTAACGGCTCAGACCCATGATAGCCATTTCCGCGAAATCCAATAGCAGGTAGCAGTAATGCGTGCGGACTTGGCAACGGCTGCTTTAGGGCGTTGAGCTCGAAGGATTTTATGCAGTTATGAGGTTGTTTGGAAAATGGTTAACCTCCCAAAATTCCAGATAAACGCGTAAAGTATCCGGTGATCATGAGCAAGCCAGCAATGATCAGCAAAATGCCGCCGATAATTTGCCCAATCCGTGCAAAACGCGCAATTTTGCTCCATCTGGGAAAAAGATATCTGATAAAGGCAGCGGTCAGCAAGAAGGGCAGTCCCAGACCTAGGGAATAACTAATCAGTAGCCAGAAACCGCTTAGAGCGGTGCCGGCAGAGCCTGCCATTCCGAGAATGGTCCCCAGAGCAGGACCGACACAGGGAGTCCAGCCTACCGAAAACGCCATACCCAGTAAAAAGGATGACCAGCTACCGGTCTTGGTTTTGGCCCCAGCGGATTTAGCATCCCCGGCAGTGCGCGTCACCTGATGGTGTCTGTTGAGTAATGGGATCTGAATGATGCCACTAAAGTGCAGACCGAAGATGATCGCTAAGACACCGGCGCCAATCTCTAAGTAACGGCGATAGGACAACAGGATATTCCCCAGAAGACTGGCGGACATGCCCAAAGTGATAAAGATGACACTAAAGCCAGCTACAAAGGCAAACGCATTGGGTAATAGCTTGGAGTGACCGGGATTCTCAAACAGCTCAGTCAGAGAGGTTCCGCTGAGGACACCAAAGTAGACCGGCATCAGCGGCAGGAGGCATGGTGAAAGGAAGGAAGCCAGACCTGCCAAAAAAGCCATTGACAAACTGACGGTGTTCACTGAATTGCCCCTTTCGGTTCGCAGCTTAGGCAAAATAAAGAAAGAAAACTAAGAGATACCTTTTGACACTCCCGTGGCTTTTTGCTATACTATAGTTGTGTCTAAAAACGGGATTCCTCTTAACTCAATAAATTAGGCATTTTCGTCGGGGCGTGGCTCAGCTTGGTAGAGCGCTTGGTTCGGGACCAAGAGGCCGGAGGTTCAAATCCTCTCGCCCCGACCATTTTTTTAGAGGCAGGGATAGTAATCCCTGCCTTTTTTATTTAGCGGAAAGCTCTTTTTCGACGCGGACACGGTAGGAGATTTTGGCTTTCGCCTCTACCATGGCCGAAACAGAGCAGTATTTCTCCATGGACAGCTGGACGGCGTCATCGACGGCTTTCGGATCCAGGTCACCATAGAGGACATATTCCAATTCGACACGCGAGAAAACCCGCGGATAGTCGTCGGCCCGTTCGCTGTCAATATTAATTTCAAATCCCTTAATTGGCTGACGCTTCTTCTCCATAATACTGACAACATCAATAGCGGTACAGCCGCCCAGCGCTAATAATACTAATTCCATCGGCGAAGGAGCGCCCGAACCCTCAGCCTCAGGGTTAGGACGCCCGCCCAAAACGATCGAATGTCCGGACTGTGAACGCCCTATAAAAGTCCAGTCTTCCACCCATTTAACTGATGCCTTCATCTAGTATCCTCCTCGGCTCATTTTTACTTGCCCATTTCTAGAAACCGATGCTAACATTCTGCTTAAAGCATGGCATTTCCTGCATGGATGTGCCTTATGCCTAATACGTAGCTGTGAAGGTGCGAATATCATAGAACAGAATGGAGCCTTAAAATGGCTGTTAAGGTGGTGAATGCACTTGCCGGAAGCAAGCGTTCAAGTACTGGTTGAAAGCACAGTTGAGCTCGGACAGCCGGCCGTAAAAATAGACGAAATTCGTGCAATGGTACGGGATCTTACCTGTACAGTCATTGCTGATAAGGTTGTTTTTCAGGGTATTCTGCACAAACAAATTTTCTTCGTGCGTGAAGACGGATTGGTTGCTCATCAGGCTGAAGATGTCCGATTCGCGGGTTTTGTGGATGTACCAGGTGCCGTAGCCGGATCCGCCTGCCGAATCGATGCCGTGATAGAATTCGTTGATTTTGACCTGGTCGACCCCACCAATCTGATACAAAGAGTGGTAGTGCGTATCTTTGTTGAAACGCTCAATGGACAGACGGGGATAGTAGTACCGGTGCAGCCGCAGTCGGTGACATTCTTTGGAGGTGGCAATGTTCAGACTAGTGCGACGCCCAATGGAGTATTTACCACAATGGGTTCGCATGCTTTTCAAGTATTGTCAGGTCCCAAGGAGATGGGGTTTTTCTCAACTGCGGCGTACAGATAGTACAACGATAAGTCAATAAAACTGCAGGGGGGCTACGATGGCCCTCCTGTTCAGCGCTCATTGACCGCACCTCCCAAAATGTTATATGATGTTATTGTTCGGGGAGGTGGCCAATTTGCTCTCTATTGCGCTGCAACCTTATCTCCGTGCTACAGATGCTATCAACTGCAATCATCCTTCGCTTTGGCTTAGAGCCGCCCGGCTCACTGCCAACTGCAGCGGGTCTGAAGAAAAGACACACGCGCTTTTCGATTTTGTTCGGGATGAAATTCGCTTTAGTCCGGTAATTGCCTATCCAGCTTCCTCGGTCTTGGATCGGCGGGAAGGCATCTGCGCAGCAAAGGCGCTGCTATTCGCGGCTTTATGCCGTGCGCTGGGAGTGCCGGCTGGATTTGCCTTTCAGGGGATCAGAGGCGCCCGAACGGCGGGCAAGTTGACGTTGCACTGTCTTTGCGCGGTCTTCTTAAATGATCAATGGGTGCGCCTAGATCCACGAGGCGGTACTCATGATGTGGTTCCTTTCAACAGCGTCAGAGGTACGCTCCTTCCTCAACAGGACTTCTTTATGGCGCATTATCCCGGGATTTATGATGACTTGCCTGAGGAATTTATTCATGCTCTTAAACAGGAAAACTGGCAGGATGCGTGGCCGGAAAGTGTGCTGCGGCCTCCATCGGAATATATTGCTTGGCAGGAGTCGCAATAATGGATACTATGATGATCGAGATATTGCAGGGGCTGGGGTTTAGTCCCTATGAATCCAAAGCTTATCTGGCATTGCTTAGCGGAAAAAGCCCGGCGGGTGGCTATGAAATTGCGCGGCGCGCAGGCATACCAAGCTCTAAAATTTACGAAACATTGGAACGACTAGTGACTAAAGGGGCGGTTTCCAGCATCGAAGGTGAAACAACGCTGTATGTTCCAGTGCCGATCACGGTACTGTCCGCCCAGTTAAAAAGGGAAGCGGCTTTGCTGGCGGATTCACTGATCACCCAATTTGCTGAGAGCAAGAGTGTCAGGGATCTATCGTTTTGGAATTTGTCAGGGCCGGTGGCTGTTTTTGCGCGTGCCGTGGAACTGATTGCCCAGGCAGAGCGGGAAGTGTTGTTACAGGCATGGTTCCCGGAAATTGAACCGCTGCGGGAAGAACTGCAGCGCGCCGCCAGATCTGGCGTGCATATTGCGATTATTGCCTATGGTGATGGGAAAGTTGATTTGCCGAATGTGCGCCGGCATCGGGGCCGTAAAGGCGGACAACTGCGGCGTGATCGATTTTTCATATTGGTAGTCGACGGTAAATATTCTGTGATAGCCTCCTTTAACCGCAGCGCTGCTGGAAGCTGGACAGCGAATCCGGCACAGGTGTATCCGATGGCGGAATACTTGCGTGGACAGTATGAGAAAACCGCCAAACTCATGCGCCGGATGATGCCTAAGTTGCCCGTCAAATTCAAATTCAAACACCCGACGGATGACTAATTTTGCTAGCGGTACATTGGTCCGTTATTCTGCAGGAATGACACGCTGGCAGTCGAAATTGAATAATGGCACTTTTATGTATAGGGAGTGAAGGATAATGCGGCGCACAATTCTGATCCTGGTGGTTGTGGCGGCTGTCGCTGGCTTGATAGTATGGATCGGACTCAGTTTTGATTTTCATTCATTTTTCGGAAAAGAACCGGCAGATTCAGAAACGACTGAACCAACTCCTGCCGTTGACGCCAGTGCTGCGGTTACTGAAACGGACTTGCAGTTCAAAACGGTTTTCAGAAACAATCCTTGGAATCCAATCAAAATGGATCCGGCTGAATTGCAGGAACTGACTGAGTTGGCTTCTGAGACTTTTGCCTCACCGGGAAAGCGTATGAACGCATTTCTTAGTCCGGTTGAGTTTGAATTATTTGCTGATGTTTATATTGAAGATATCAAAGACGCAACGCGCTGGCAGCTCCAATTAGCTTTAGAGGGGCAACAGACTCCAAAGAAATTCTCATGGGTAGATGACGAGCGCTTTCTGGCGATCATTGGCTATGCATTTGGAACCACCAGTCCGGGTGGGGATGTATACTTAGTGAATGCTCGTACTGGTCAAGGTGCCTTGTGGTATCAACCTGCAGAGTACAGTGAAGTAACCGATCTGAAAATAGAAAAAGGCCATGTCATTATGACAGTCGCCAGGTTTGATGAAAACTACCATCAGATCGACAGTATTCTGGAAGAAGCTGTTCTACCATAGAAAGACAGCGGAAAGTTCCTTGTGACAAGATTGCTCCTGTAAGATTGCATCAGTGCTGGCCATTCTGGAGGTGCCTTTTTGAACGAAACGGAACAGTCTCCACAACTTGTACCAATAAGATTTGATAGTGCAGGCTGGCAAATTATGTGCCAACCGGAGGAAGCCCGCATTTCTTTCAGTCATCAAGGTCGTCTATGGCTCACAGGGGCTACTTTTTCGCTGGCTTCTGGCAATGGGCTGATCCGACCACAGGATTGCGGTTCTGCGGAAGGGGTTTTGCTTCGGTCGGCTCGCGACTGCAGTTATACCATTACCTATGCCGGCGGTAAACCCAAAACCGCTTTGTCATTACGCTTCCGCACGTCTCCTGATGTGCCGGGAATTTTCCTGAAAATGCTCGTTCATAATGAAAGTGCCTCGCCCCTGATCATTTATGGCTTTAATATTATTGAAGCGCTGGGTGGCATGGCCTCCTTTTGGCCTGGTTATGGCGGTACCAACGGTGCAGTCTTTGACTGGGGATTTCAGTCACTGAGCCCGGCCAAAATCCGACGTACCGGTGATTCTTATGCTGCCGGGATCAGTGAATACTATCTGCGGGTGGATCCCGGCATAAAGCCATTCAGGGGAGAGAACCAATTCATCAGCAGTTGGATCTGCGGATTATGTTCAGGTACTGAAAAAGAAAAGGCTTTACTAGGCTATCTGTATCCCAAAGATCAGGCGGGCTATTTTCTTTATCGCCATATTGATCGAACAGAAGACTTTTTGGCCCGCTCTGATGCCGAAGGTCTCACGCTGGCTCCTGGCGGGGAAATGACGTCAGAAGAGTTGTATATTACGCTGGGTGAGCAAGAAGAACTGCTCTTGTCAGAGTTTTTCAGCCTTAAAGGCCCAGCGGCACCGGTGACGGCGGAGGCCCAATGCAATGCTGACTATCCGCGTGTCGGTTTGCGTGCCAGACTGGATGCGGTTGGTAGTGCGAGCGCACCAAGTAAAGATGCGCGAGCCTCTGCCCGCGTCACCCGCGCCACGGAGGCGAAAGCGCATTTTTTTGATACAGTTTTCATGGACGCGGATCTGACATGTGAAACCGCAGAAGCTGACGCCAGCCTAAAAGAGGCTGTGTTTAGGATTAAGGCTGCCGGTTACCGGCCGGCCCTGTGGTGGTCGCCATTCGCAGTATATCGTGACAGTGATCTACTCATAAATAAACCGCAATGGGCCCTGCAATCCAACGGCAAAATGGTGCCAGCCGGTGCGATCAATGGACGCAAACTGGCGGCTTTGGATGCCACTAATCCAGAAGTAGTTGCCTATCTATCGGCAGCGGCGCAACGGATTAGCGAGGATTGGGGCTATCAGACAATCGTACTGGATCGGCTTTACCTGGCGGCTTTGATTGGCCAGCGGCATAATGAGCACCGCACCAGAATCGGTACCTTCAATGATGGGTTAACGGCCATCCGTCATGCTGTTCCTGCCGCTTTCCTGATTGGCAGGGGCTGTCCTTTTTGGCCGACCGCCGGATTGTTGGACGCGGTTGATATTGGTGCCGAACAGAGCGGCAGCCGCCGGCCCCGCAACGGTCCGCCCCGCAACCGTCCTCTCTTTCTGCTGCTACGCGGGCGCGGCAAATCACGTGCTCCGGAAATCCAGCCGCTCAATAATTTGTTGCTGCGGTCGCCGGCTGGAGGAGCCTTATGGAAGAATGCGATGCTTTGGCAAACTAACCTATGGGATCGCTTTACGCCAAAGACCGCCGCAGCCTTAGCTGCTTTTGGCGGCGAGGTTGTGATTTTTGATGCACCGGACGCCGATCCAGAATTTGAGACGATGTTTGCCGCCCTGCATGCACCCGGGCAGAATTGCGCGCCTGGTCCCGGCTGGATGACCGTGACGGCGATTCGTACTTTGACGATTAAATCAGAGCAGCGCCAAGGTCTGTTTGTTCTGGCTGTCAACACCGGGTCCTCTACAGAAGAGACTGCCATCAATCCCGCAAAACTCGGGTTGTGTACTGAAGAAAGCGGGATATTTGTGTTTGACAGATTCGCATGTCGCGATTTGGGCATAACCGCCACCGATCATGACATCCTGCCGCTGCAAAAGCTGGCTGCCGGTGATTCTCAATTACTGTATCTGATACCCGACGCTGGCATGCCGGTAATTGTCGGGGATGATTTGCCCCTGAGCGCTGCGGTGGCAGGAAATTACGCGCACCATAAATTGCGCATTAGCATAAATGGTGACAGTGAGCTTGAGCGGATCACAGGAAATGTTTTTGTGAGTATGCCAGCCGGATTAGCACTAGCGACCGCAAGTCAAGACTGCGTTCAAAACGCAAATGTGGACGGTGTTTTTAAAATCCCTGTTGCAGGGATACTTCCGATTGATTTGCAGCTTGATTTTCATGAGACAGAATGACAAAGGAGCAAGCCAGTCATCTTTATCCATGCTGATTAAGCAGGAACTGGCATATTATGCTAGAATATCATTAACTTTAAGGGGGTCATGGAATGCGAATCTCCTTTTGTGGAGCAGCCAGAACGGTAACGGGCTCATGTTTTCTGCTGGAGAACGGCGGTTCGCATATTTTGGTAGACTGCGGAATGTTTCAGGGGAATAAAGAGATTCGTGAACGTAATGATAATCCGTTTCCTTTTAATCCAGCTGAGATTGACGCGGTCCTGCTGACACATGCGCACATCGATCATAGCGGGTTATTGCCCCGACTATGCAATGAGGGCTTTAAAGGACCAATTTATACTACGGCGGCAACACAGGCGCTAGCTGGTATTATGCTTCCTGATAGTGGTCATATTCAAGAATTGGAATCAGAGTGGCGCAACCGAAAACGGGCCAGGGCAGGCGAGCCAACCCTGCCTCCGCTTTATACGGCAGTGGATGCGCAGCGTTGCCTGGATCAATTTGTTGCAATTAATTATAATGAGCAATTTGATTTGGATGCGCTGAAAGTCTGTTTTCATGATGCTGGTCATATTCTTGGGTCAGCCTTTATTGACATTACCGCGGAAGACGAGAACGGTACGCCGTTTACGATTCGTTTTTCGGGCGATCTTGGTCAGAAAAAGCAGCCCATCATTAAAGATCCGGTTACTGGGGGCAATCCAGATTATATTGTACTGGAATCGACCTATGGCAGCAGGCTGCATGAAGAACGCGCTGCCCGGCTGGAATTGCTGGCGGCAGCCATTAAAAACGTCGCCGCACGTGGCGGGAAATTGGTCATTCCCTCATTTGCGGTCGGCCGTACACAGGATTTGCTGTATCATATCAAAACGCTGTATATGAATAACAAAGTTCCCAGAATTCCAGTCTTTATCGACAGCCCGATGGCGGTGTCAGCTACCGAAATCTTCAGGGACCATCCGGAATGCTATGATAAAG
This sequence comes from Firmicutes bacterium UBA4882, assembly GCA_002399265.1. Lineage (GTDB taxonomy): Bacteria > Bacillota > UBA4882 > UBA4882 > UBA4882 > UBA4882. The sequence continues at coordinate 61,186 of DHDG01000028.1, forward strand.
AAACCAGAGCGATGCTCAGTATGAATAAGAGTCCATTTGATTTTGACGAATTGCGCATGGTGCGTTCGGTCGAAGACTCCAAAGCTTTGAATGCGATGGAGGGCACAGCAATTATCATTTCAGCGAGTGGCATGTGTGAAGCTGGCCGCATCCTGCACCATCTGAAACATAATCTGTGGCGTACTGATGCTACAGTTCTGTTTGTCGGTTTCCAGGCGGAAGGCACGTTGGGTCGCCGGCTGCAATCCGGTGACAAAGAAGTCCGCGTCTTTAGCGAGGACATTGTTGTGAAAGCCGCGATCAAGTCGATCGATGGTTTCTCCGCACACGCGGATGCCAATGGGCTGGTAGAATGGATGCAGTCGACTGAATCCAAGCCAAAAGCTGTCTTTTTGGTCCATGGTGAAGAGGAATCTGTCAATTCGCTATCATCCAAGATCCAGGAGCAAATCGGTGTGGAATGCTTGGCTCCGTTATTGGATGAGAGCTTCGAAGTTAATGCTACAGGCATCCGCCGTAGTGGTGCCGCTTCGGCGAAACAGGCTGTGGTCGATGATCTGTATAATCAGGTGGATCAGGCGTGGAAACAGTTGCATCAGCGGTGGACTGATGGAGCAGAGAACTTACCACTGGATGCTTTGAAAGGACTGGTTGCGCAGTTAAAGGCTCTGGATCAATGGGTTGAATCGGCCGATAAGGCCGATAAAGCCGGATAGACTAGTCAGAAATTTGAGGGGGATGGATGGATTGAAGAAAAACAAACTCTGGAGAAGCCTTTTCTTGGTGGCAATTTTGATTGTAGTCTGCGCAGTGGCCCTTACCGGTTGCGGTAAAAAAGACGACGAAACCGACGCGCAAGACAATGCGACCGCAGTAACCGTCAACGAGAACATGCTTACGAAAACTGCGGATGATCTTGGTGTAAATATCTATGCAGGTGCCACACAGGTCTTTGGGGAAGAGGCAGATGGCGTTTTGAAGGTCATTTACACCACATCGGATGCCTATTCGATGGTCAATGCCTATTACGAGATGCGCTACCCGAGCGCGATGAGAACCGAGACAACTGCTGATGATGGCAGCGCAGCGATCATGTTAACTCTGATGGATGAGAAAAACACCACCATGACTATCGTCGACAAGGATCCTGTCCAGGTAATTATTGAGCAGCCACAGCTCTAAAACATTTTGA
>DHDG01000028.1:62524-70855 GCA_002399265.1 Firmicutes bacterium UBA4882
AGGGGACGGTTCTCCTGTGCTGCCGGGTGTAAAAACCCGAAATAGCACAGGAGAACCGTCCCCTTGTGTCTCCCCTTGTGTCTCTTGTGACAGGTTTAAAAATAATAAACGGTAGAAAAATAGACAGTGAAGCACTTTATTGGAGTGAACATGTTGTCTTTGTTGAGGTTAAGGTACAAAAGTGCCCCCCGATACAGTAAAATGCTGTGCAGGACTTATATAGAACTCCTTAATCATACCGCTCGCGCAGAAAGAGTGGGAGATACGATCATAGATCGTCTCGCCATACGTGGGTTCCGGTCCATTCTTGTCAGTTGGCGGTGCCATTGGCCGGTCGGTTTGTGGCTTTTGGCTGGACGCGGTATTTACGCGCAGTCGGGAACAGGGGACATCCTCGAAAATGTCCTGTTATCCAGGTTTGGTTGGGACACATTGCCCGGCCTTTATTCGCAGGATTCATTAACACAACTCAAAGATCTGTTGAAATCAGGCTGCCATGTTGCCCTGACAGCCGACAGTCCCTTTGGCCCCTATCGACAAGTACAGCCAGCACCTTTGTTCCTCGCCGAAAGAAGCGGTCAGCCGCTTGTGCCGTTTGCTGTAGCAGCCCGTCCTGGTGTGCATTCCCGCAATGGAAGCAGCCGCCTTTATCCGGTTCCTTTCGCAAAAGTGGTACTTAATTTCGGCGCGCCGGTCTGGATCGAGTCGGGGTCTGACGTTGCAGTTTTTCGCAGGAATCGTGATGCACTTGAAAAGTCACTGGTAGTTGCCGAAAGCGGGGCGGCCGCAATGCTATGAATGATCAATGGCTGGCAGTTTTTCACTTTGGATCTGCAGCATCAATAGCCCAGTGCCTGCCGACTGTCGGAAAGCTGAAAAGGAGTAGTCCGGATTGTTTTGTTGCTTGGGTTACAGACGAAAATCATTTGGATCTTGTACTACTGGAAAACAGCCTGATCGATAAAGTGATTATCCACCCGACAGGATGGCGCAGGCGCGGCTTAGTCGCATGGATCAGGTCACTGGTCTATACAGGGAAAGCACTCCAAAGGCTGCATCCAAGCCGTATAATCGACTTTGGTGGCGGCAGGATTGATAATTGGATATTAGCACAGATCATCGGAGTAGTCCGGACGCCCGGGTGGTCGATCCAGTAGTACGCGCGCAAGTACGCCGCAATTACGCAAGCAGGAAAAAAGGCAAATAATGAAGAACTTGACACCAATGAAGAAAAGTAATTTTCTTCCCGGGTGGGAGTGGTTTTTTTGTCATTTGCCCAGTATATTTTGAACACACATGTCATTTTTGGTGCAGGAAGCATCTCGGCTTTGGCTGGAATAGTCAAAGAATCAACGGACGGTGGTCTAGTCGCGATCATCACAGATGATGAAACTGGCGGCAGTCAACTCGACTCTTTGCAACAGGTGCTACCAACCCCTGTCGCTGATAGCAAAGAATTTCCCCGGCAAATATTCAAAGTCCTCTCAGATAGTTTAACGATAGCATCTATGACGAAGCTGGCTGCAGAACTCAATGAACTCGGAGTACGCGGCCTGTTAGCAATTGGCGGCGACGGCGCGATGTATTTAGCGAAAGGCGTTGCAGCGATGATGGCGACCCCCGGGATCGCTAATCTGAATAATGCCAATCAGAGAGGATCAACTAAGGTTTTTTGCATACCGACCAGTCCTGGTACTGGCTCGGAACTGGTCAGTGAAGTCATTTTGAACGAAGTAGCAGAGCCGACAGCGCCACAAGTTTATCGCGGTGCCGGTTTAGCCCCTGATTGGACCTTCTATGATTCAAAATTGATCGCCAATACACCCGGCAATCTGCTCCTGGAAAAGGCTGCCGCAGGTCTGTGTCAGGCAATTGAGGCTTTTGTAGCAGTGGGATCCAATGAAGTCACTGAAGCCCTGGCCAGCAATGCCGCAAAGAGTCTGGGCCTTATGCAGACTCGCCCTGAAGGCGGCCATGATCAGGACTTGCTCAGTAAGGCGACGAACGGCACGATGCTGGCAGCTCTCGCACGGCAAAATGCAGCTTATGGTGCAGCACAAGGCCTAGCACTATGGTTTGCGGCGGATGGTCAAAATCAGCAAAAAGGGAAATACGGCAAATATGCAGCGCTAGCCGCCGCACTTTTGCCATTGGTGATGCGCTATAACATGCCGGAGTCGCACGAAAAGTACGCCATGCTTGCGGGAATATGGGGACTGGGTGGCAGAGGCGACTCTGTGGATCAGGCAGCGCAAGCCATCAGACATATTATGAACTTTAACAGGCGGATCGGTATTCCCTCACAGCTGCGTGCGTTTGGTTTTGCCAAAGAAGCCTTAGGTGAAGCGGTCGCGCATGCACAGAGGGCTGGCTTGTTGGAGGGAAACCCTCGTCCGGTGAATAACGGGACACTAACGGCCGTTTTGGAGGAAGGTTGGTAATTCATATGTTTTTTAACAGTCCGCAACAAATTTGTAAAACGTGCTAATCACATGGCAACTTTCCTGCGATATACTGATACCGTAAACAGACATGGGTTTAATTCATGAAAGGGGGCTTTTCCATGTTTTTGTCAGGCGGTTTAAAAAAACACTTCAAGTCAGGACTCGTTTTATTAGGTGCTTTAATACTCACTATTCTCGTATGCAACCCGGCCTTAGCTGACAGGGATTCAATCGCTCCAAACGGTGGTATTATGATTAACAATGGCACAGAGCTTACAAATTCACGCAATGTTACCCTGAATCTTTGGGCCCAGGATAATTCCGGGCAGGTACCGCTAATGGCGATTAGTTTTGATGGAATGTACTGGAATCCTTGGCAGGCCTATAAAACTGAACAATCCGTCACGCTTCCCGACGGCGACGGCAGAAAAACAGTATTTGTAATGTACCGGGATGCTTCTGGGAATGTATCGCCAGTTTACAATGCCAGTATCACGATGGATACTCAGGTTCCGCAGATCTTCGATGTTGAAGTCAACTTAATAGGTCCCGACCAGGTCAGGATTACCTGGCGCACCAGCGAGCCGTCCTTTTGTGTGACTCAATATGCGGGTGAGCGGACAACCGCCGCAATGGGTCAACAGATGCAGACAACCCAGCAGACTTCCTTTAATTTGGAGCATGAAGTCGTGCTCGATCAACTCCGGGCGGGTTATACCTACACCATTCAGATTACTGCCCGCGATATGGCGGGGAATCTATCCAAACCGATGGAACAGATGGTTGCTGTACCAGGAAGCAGAGACTCAGTGCCGCCTAGCGGATCATTAGCAATTAACAACGGCGCGCGTGCCACGAACAATACTCAGGTTATGCTACTCTTGACTGCGACCGACAATGCGTCCGGCGTGGCGACCGCTCAATTTTCAAATGATGGCTGGTCATGGTCGCCGTGGGAAGCTTTCACATCCTCCAAAATATGGTTTCTAAGTAGTAGTGATGGTGCCAAAGTTGTATATGTCCGCTATCAGGACGGTGCTGGCAATATTTCACCGGCCTATAGCGCTACGATCATTCTCGACACCAAAGCCCCGACCATTTACGATTTGAAGGTTGAAACCCTCGGAATCAACACGGTCAGGGTATCCTGGCGCACTGATCAGATAACATATGGTTACTTTGAATACTACTGGAGTTCACCGTTTATGACGCGCCGCATTGAACAGCCGATACCGTCGGACAGACATGCGGTTGAAATATCGGCGGTTCTTTCCAGAACGAATTATTACTACGTCATTAACGCTGTTGATGAGGCTGGTAATAGTGCCAGATATGAGAATATCTTCACTTGGGAAGAGCGGGATACCACACCGCCGCGTGGTGAACTGATCATTAGCGGTGGCCGCGATTACGTCAACAACCGGCAGATTAACGTCCGGGTTAATGTTACGGACGATCAGAGTCAGGCTAATGACATCGACTTCCAGCTTTCGAATAACGGCTATAACTGGAGCAGCTGGTATTTGGCAACCTCATCAACAAATTGGACTCTCGATTACGGCGAAGGCCAAAAGACGATCTATTTTAGATTCAGAGACGACGCCGGCAATGTTTCCAGTACTGAAAGGCATGTAATTAATCTTGATACCAGGGTTCCCAATATCAGCAATGTCAGCGTCGACGTTGTTAGTAATAACACGATACGGGTGCGCTGGAAGACTGACGAGCCTACCATCGGTACAGTGGAGGTTGGTTCCTATAGAGCGCAAAGTAGCTACTACAACACGGACCATTCCGTGAATATTTCCGGTCTAAGCAGTTCCAGTTACCGGTTTACCATTAATGCTGAAGATCGTGCCGGTAATAAGAGAGAGTATCAGGGACAATTTAACATGCCTGGTACGGATACAGCGCCTCCGTCTGGAAGCATCGAGTTGAATAGTGGCGCACGGTATACCAACCGTACGCAGGTATCCGTAAAAATGGATACCCGTGACGACCAGCCCGGTCGTCTGGATTATCAGCTTTCCAATGATGCCAGATCTTGGAGCGGTTGGGCGCAGGTGACTTCATCCGTATCGTGGACGCTGACCGGTGGAGATGGAACTAAAACGGTTTATGCCCGCTTTAGGGATGCCAGAGGTAATGTTTCAGCCACGGTATCCGCCCAAATCGTACTTGATACCAGGGCACCGCGCATTTCGAATGTGGCAGTCTCTGCCATATCAAGTAGCGAGGTCAGAATCAGCTGGCGTACGGATGAGCCGACTGGCAGCATGGTGGTTTATGGAACCGGACATAGTCTTGACAGGCGTAGCGACTCTGGCCGAAGCGGAAACTATGCCACAGAGCATTACGTGACGCTAAGTGGGTTGAATGGCGGAACCAGTTACCGCTTCCAGATTCAGGCGGTCGATCAGGCTGGTAACTCGGCAATGCATGACGGGAACTTCACAACCAGTTCAGCTGCCGATACCACACCACCTCGCGGGAGTATTCGCATTAATGGCGGTGCTGTCAATACCAATAGCTCACAGGTCAGGGTAGACCTGGAGGCCAGTGATGACAGGGGCGGCCGGATTGAATACCAGCTGTCCAATGATGGCAGAGTATGGAGTGCTTGGAACAGTATGGTGCAGTCAACAAACTGGACTTTGGCTTCCGGTTCCGGAACAAGAACAGTCTATGCCAGATTCCGCGATACGGCGGGTAATATTTCGGCGGCCGTCAGAGATGATATTATCGTCAGCAGTACTTCAACTCCACCGCCAGATAATTCGCAAGGGCCTAAGATTAGCGGCGTCAGTGTTGAGATGATTGACGCAAAAACAGTCCGGATCCGCTGGAAGACCGATAAACCGACTGTTGCGGTAATAACTTACGCTGTTGATAAGCAGCGCAGCCAAAGTGAAAAGGAAGAAAGGTTCGATTCGGGGAACCGCAATCACAGCGCCGACTATAAGACGGACCACTCTGTTGTGCTTACGAACCTGATTCCGAACAGTACCTACAAATTTAAGATTATGGCAATCGATCAGTCCGGCAAATCCAGCGTTACACCGGAAATGACATTTGTGCTGAGTTCCAAGACAGGCGGTTCCATAAAACATGATAATAACAGGCATTTTGCAGATAGCCGTTCATGGCTGGGAATTTGGCTACCGGATTTAAGGCTGATCTTGAATTCCATAGGCAAATAACGGCTACATTTCCGGCTCGATAAAAATAACTTAGACAGACTGTAGTAACAAACGAGGTGCCGCATTTGGGCTGGCACCTCGTCTTGCTTTAATTTAATGCTGATTTTGTTATTTATTTTTTGGCACAGCTTTGGTATAATCTATTTCGATCTAGCAAAAGAAAACAGATAGAGGAGCGTGATATTGTTGTTACAGACCCCGAAAAAATTCACTCTGGTAGCCGCAACTGCCGAAGGCCGCACCAGATTAAACGCATTTGATAATGCGTTGCTGGCCTCGGGCATCGGTAATTTGAATTTGCTGAAAGTCAGCAGCATTTTGCCGCCGGCAGCCGAGTTTGTAGAAAAGCTGTCAATTCCGCCAGGCTCGCTGACACCAACCGCTTATGGCTCAATTTCCAGTGACGTGCCTGGCGAAGTTATTTCCGCCGCAGTCGGTATTGGCTTCTCTAAGAACGATTTCGGCGTGATTATGGAGTTTTCCGGTAAATGCGATAAGGCTGAAGCTGAAAGACAAATCAGGGCAATGGTTGAAGAAGCTTTTGAAGTGCGCGGTATTCCGCTTGTCGAAGTCATGGTCAAGGCGACTGATTGTACGGTTAAGACATGCGCTTGCGCATTCGCAGCCGTAGCCCTGTGGTATTAAGCTGAAGGAGGTCTTTTCTAAAGTTGGAGCTTTGGTTTACAGAAAAACAGACCGCCAATCTTGGACTGGATTTGCGGATTAAAGAGACGTTGCATGAAGAGCAAACACCTTTCCAGCACTTGGCGGTTTTGGACACTCTTCAGTATGGGCGCATGCTGATTTTGGATGGCATGGTGCAGACTACCATTGGGGACGAGTTTGTTTATCATGAGATGATTTCCCAGGTTGCCCTGCATACCCATCCATGTCCGAAAAAGGTCTTGGTAATCGGTGGCGGAGACGGCGGATCAATCCGCGAGATTCTCAAACATGATACTGTTGAACAGGCAACACTGGTGGAAATCGATGAACGCGTGGTCGCGGCCTCCCGCAAGTGGCTGCCCGAAATCAGTATCGGTTTGCAGGATCCGCGCTGCCAAGTAGTCATTGACGACGGCATCAAATATGTGGCTGCTCACAAGAACAGCTACGATGTGATTCTGGTCGACTCAACGGAACCGGTCGGCGCAGCACTAGGCTTGTTTGCAAAGCCGTTCTACCAGTCCATCTATGAAGCCCTTACCGATGATGGTATTATGGTTGCCCAAACCGAGTCGCCTTTTGTAAACCGGGATCTGATTCATTCGGTCTTTGCTGATGTCAGCGCCGTTTTTCCAATAGCCCGCCTTTATCTGGCGAATGTACCGACTTATCCGAGCGGGCTGTGGAGCTTTACACTGGGATCTAAAAAACACGACCCCTTAAAGGTTGATCTGAATAGCATGAAACGTTTGCCGATGCGCTATTATCGCCCCGAGGTGCATCATGGCTGCTTTGCGCTACCAGAATTTGTTGCCGAACTGACCAAATAACTGTGGAGACTAGCGAGTAGCCGGCTGATTTGCTGAATCAGTCGGTTATGTGTTGTTTGGCAATCGACATACTGGTAGGTAACAGCAGTGCAAGTGAGAACGCAGGACGTAGGCATCAGGTAAAGGCGAAGGGAGCAAAGAGAACTTCGATGTTTGACTGGAAAGACATAGCCGACCGCAAGAGCCGTTTTATGGATTCTATAGATGATTATACGGCGGCGTCGGCTGTTATTATTGGGGCACCTATGGATTTTACGGCATCTTTTCGTCCCGGTTCGCGCGGCGGACCGCAGTCGATCCGTGAAGCTTCTTATGGGCTGGAATGGTATAGTCCTGCTCTGGATAGGGATCTGCATGAGATTTCTTTTGTTGATTTAGGCGATTTGGTGTTGCCAATCGGTAATGTCAGCGGTAGCCTGGAATTGATCCGCAAGGCCTGCAACAGGATTTTGGGCGACAACAAAATGCCTTTCCTGCTTGGCGGGGAGCATCTGGTTAGTCTGCCCGCGATTGAGGCGGCTGCCGAGCGTTACAACGATCCCGTACTGCTGCATTTTGACGCACATACGGACCTGCGTACCGAATTTTTTGGCGAGGCGCTTTCGCATGCCAACGTAATTCGCTTGGCCCTTGAGCGCGGATTTGTTTCCGATGTGCACCAGTTTGGCATTAGATCGGGGGACAAGCCCGAATTCGAATATGCCCGTGAACACACCCACTTGCATTCCGACGTGATTGAGCCATTTGAGCGGCTGCTGCCGTCGTTGGGCAATAAGCCGGTCTATGTTACCGTTGACATCGATGTTCTGGATCCAGCCTTTGCACCTGGGACTGGTACTCCCGAACCGGGTGGCATTTCTTCTGGCGAGCTGCTGAAAGTGATCCGGAAACTGCGCGGCTTAAATGTTGTCGGATTTGATTTGGTCGAAATTGCCCCGGTATATGATCATTCCGAAGCAACCTCACTGGTTGGCGCCAAAGTTCTGAGAGAAGCAATGCTGGCATTGGTGAAGTAGCGGATTAAACTTAAAAGCTTGAAATACGAACGGAACTTTGGGGACGGTTCTAAAAGTGCCAAATGTCAAAAAATGTAGAATGGCACTTTTAGAACCGTCCCCAAAGTTCCAGAACCGCCCCCAAAAGTTCCACACTAGGGAGGAAGTCAGATAAAATAGTAGAAAATTCAATAAG
>DHDG01000028.1:70959-74624 GCA_002399265.1 Firmicutes bacterium UBA4882
GAAAGGAAACAGATTCCATGCTGATGTAGAGGGGTGTAACCGTGAAGCTTTATTTTACGGCGGATTTATGGTTCCTGATTATCGGTTTTATCATCTTTTTTGCGGCTTCGTTTTACGAGCGGAAAAAGGCCAAAACTAAATCACTGATTACAAGGGACGCTCTTTTTGCAATTATATTTGTATATCTCGTTGTTATTTTCTTTATACCGGTCATAGAGGGAGATTTGACGGTCGATAATGATGGGAACTCGTATATTGTAATCGAAAACAGATACTTTTCGCTGCGTAATAAACACAAAATCATGAAATTCGATGACACAGGCCGGTTGAAATGGGTAAAAGGCTATCCATTTGATGCCTCAGCATTATATAATGCGAAATTCTTGACAGACGATGAAAATAGTAATATATATATTGGCTTTGAAAGGAACGCAGAAGATAACAGTTATCTCCTAAAAAGAAATGCTGATGGCAAACCGGCTTACAGTTATCTGGCCAAGGTGGATTCCGACGGCAAAGTAATCTGGGATGCATCGTCGGTGGCAAAAGTTAATGCCATGCAGGCAGCTGGTGGAAAATTGCGCTTGCTCGGGATCAGCGAAAGCGGTGATATTGCGGCAGAAGCCTTCGGTTTGGAAGATGGAGAATCTGGCCAGCCTTTATTTGTGCCAGTACGATTTGGGTATTTAAATACGGTTTGTGTAGATGAAGCAGGGGACATCCTCTGTCTAAATAATATTACCGGCACTTTATCCAAGTTTACCCCCGCAGGCGACCAACTGTGGGTGACTGGGATGACCTCTGATGCTATGGTTGTCGTTTCTGACAGAGAAAGCAACGTCTTTGTCGGAGGCGGAGCTCTGCGTTCAGCCGCAATTCAAAAGTACAATCCAGATGGAGCGGTCTTATGGTCAACAACCTTTCAACCGGTGGAATCTGGGGCGAGTAATTACATTTTGGATATTTCCATTGATTATGGCGGAAATGCGTATGCCGCGGGATATGTGCGTATGTCAGCAGCGACTGAGGGGCAGATTCAGGAAGGTAGCTCATTCTTAGCTAAAATATCTCCGGCAGGCGAATTGTTGTGGGTTAAGACGGAAGTGTTTCCGAAGGCCAGCAACCTTTTTCGCTATAAGCAGTTTGACGTTGATCAGAGTGGGAATGTCTATCTAACTGATGGTGGCTCTTGGTTTGGGGGTACATCGCTTACTAAATTGGACACGGAAGGTAAGCAAATTTGGAAGGCTGTCACCCCGGGCCTAAACCTTGTGCTTACCATAATGGTATTAGCATTAGCATTATTGAACCTGATACCGAAGTTGAAAGAAAAACATCAGATCAGTGTTAAATCCAGAGCTTTGAAATAAGACTGATTTCGTCTTCTACTTGCGAGAATGACACTTTCAATCGGCATTTAGATCGACACCGCTCTTTTTTCGTCAGGAGAAAGAGCGGTGTCCTTCACCAAAGATTCGAAATTGGTAATGATCGCGCCTCCTCTCCCCTTAGTCTCTTCGCCCCAAACATCCAGATTTACGCCCGGAACTTTTCTCAGCATAATGCAATATTAACATGTCTTGGTTAATATTGATAATGGCGGGCATCCTCTGAGAGACCTTCTCTACAAAATAGCGAAAGGTTTTTTCAGGATCAACGCCAATTTTATATACGACACTTTTGAGGGAGGTTAATCTTTGAAAACGAAGATTACTGCTATTCCAATGATCGCAGTTTTGCTGCTGGCTTTTCTCGCTGCGGGGTTCACTGCCAAAGCCGATGCGCGTTTTATTGGAATTGATGAGATTCGCCCTGGCATGCGGGGGAAAGCGTTGACCGTCCTGGAGGGCACCAAAATTGAATCCTTTGGGGTTGAGATTCTCGGCCTGACTACAGGAACCGGTAGGGTGGGCTCACTCATCCTGATTCGCACTTATGGTCCTGCTTTGAGAGAATCAGGAGGGATTGCATCCGGGATGAGCGGCAGCCCCGTTTTCATCGGCAACCGCCTGTTAGGTGCCATTAGCTATACTTTTGCCAATGCCGATCCCAGTTATGGCCTTGTAACTCCGATCGCTGATATGCTAGCGCTTTGGGATTATCAAGACGATTATATGGATGATAAAATGGCGCTGGCGGAGTTCGCTGGCGGTCAGTCCGTTAGCATTGCGGGACAAAGCTATCGGGGCATCTCATTCGGGTATGGCCAGGCCCAGGCTAACGCCCGGACGCAAGCCCCTGGTCAAGAATTAACAGCTCTGGGCATCAGTTACGGAATCCTAAAGGCGATCCCGGTCACAGCACCGGTTTATTTAAGCGGCTTTGGTCAGCGTACCGGCTCAGCCATCAAGAGCTTTTTGGGTGAGAAGGGTGTGTCCGCCGCTGCGTCAGCAACGACACCGGTTTTAAATTCCTCAACCGAGATAATAGCTTCATTTGAGCCTGGCAGTGCGATCGGTCTGCAGTTGATGATCGGTGATTTAGGTATTTCCTCAATTGGCACGCTGACTTGGATGGAAAACGGGCGTTTTGTTGCCTTTGGGCATCCGGTGTTGAGCAAAGGCAATGTTGCCCTGTTGGCTACCGGAGCGAAAGTGTTTCGTACGATCTCCAGTTCGGCCGTTCCATCCAAACTGGCAATCAACACTCAACCTGTCGGTATTATCACCCAGGACCGCTCCGCCGGCTTGGCGGGTCGTTTTGGACAGTTGCCGGCCATGATACCGGTGGAAGTACAAGTAACTGATCAAGACACCGGTAATAAGGTGGTCTTGAAAAGCAGCGTCATTCTTGATTCTGATCTGACGCCTACTTTGGCGGCGATGGCTGTCATTGAGGGCTTGGATCGGGCGCTTGATCGAGTCGGGGCAGGTTCTGCACGGATCGATTTTGAAGTGCTCACCGCTGGAGCCCGGGCAGATTTACGACGCCAAAATCTTTTCTATCATCGGGCTGACGTTGCTGGGGTAGCGATCATGGATCTACTGGGATACATCAATTTTCTCCTCCAGAATAGTTTCGAAGAAGTACTCCCGCTGGCCGTTAATGTATCAGCGGTGGTCTGCGATGACAACCTCAGCGCAGTCATTGCCGATGCCTATGTTGCCCAGGATACTGTGTTGCCAGGTGCAGAGGTTGATTTGTCGGTGCTGTTACGTCCGTATCGGGGGAGCCTGACCAAAATCACCATTCCAATTAAAATACCGGAAAACGCCCTGCCGGGCCGACTGGACCTGTTCATCAGCGGTGGAGCCTTATGGTCTGAGGATGAATCCGAAGAAGACGGCATATTGGTTAGTGGGGCGGTCAATTTTGCAGAGGCTTATCATGAATGGGCTATCAAGCCAGCCAATATGCACATCATTGTGCAGTATACCCCGGACCTCATTGGCGAGGCTGAAAATGGGGATGTGCAGGCGGACGACGTCGCGAATTCTGATCTGCAGCCGCGGCGTCTCCTGACAGAAACCAGCTGGTTTGTGCAGGGTAGCCGCTTAGTTTCTCTTGAGGTAGCAGATCCCGCTGTTGAATAAAAAAGCCACCAGTGTACTAATTTGCACCATTTGGTGTTTAACTGCATCTATGTTATTAGCGGGATCAGATACCTATAAAAAGCGCCTCCCATAGTACAGGGAAGACCTCGTCAAACGTCGAAATAATGGCAG
>DHDG01000028.1:74753-81528 GCA_002399265.1 Firmicutes bacterium UBA4882
TCGAAATAATGGCAGGTCGAAATAATCGCAGCAGGAATTCACACGCTATTTCAGCGGGAGGAAGCATTGTGCAGCCAGCAAATGTCAAACACAACAAGTTTATAATTGTCATCGCAGTTTTGCTGGTGGCGTTTCTTTTGCTGCAAGGCGCAATTCTGGTTATCACGCGGGTGCCTTTCGGTGACATCATTACTGATAAAGTAGTCGGTCTGTTGCAGGATTCTGTCAATGGGCAGGTCAGGCTGGATCGGGTTTATACATCCTTGTTTAATAAGGTTGTAGCGGAGCAGCTGACGATCAGTCAAGACGGCAGTACAGTACTCGGTGCCGAAAAGATTGTCATTCATTATAGCTTGTGGAGATTTGTCACAAAAGGATTTGACTTGCTGGCGGCTATATCGCGCATCGAATTGGAGACGCCTGTGATTGCTGCCAGTTTATTGGAAGACGGGAGGCTGAACCTGTCCGACCTATTTCTCGTCAATGATCCGGACAATCCGATCCCGGAGCTATCCTTAAAGGCCATGGTAACATTCCGGAATGCGCAGCTTTCCTTGGCCGGATTGCCCAAAGGCTTAAGCGGGAAGGCCACCAAAACCAGTGGGTTCATCTCTTTTCAGCAATACCCGCGGTTGCAGATGTATGTAACAGGCTTTCTGAACGAGCCAGTGCCAAGCAGTTTCTATGCTGATGGCTTCATCAATATCGAGACGACCCAGATTTCCGGGCGTTTGGAAATGTCGGATGCCAAAGCAGAAGACTTGGTGCAGACCGGATTGATTCCGGAAGAGTACCGTAATATTACCGGGGCGGTTAGCGCGTCGGCCGCCGGGAGCTATTCTGGCGGAACGCTAGCCATAAATGAGGCGCGTCTCACCTTTAAAGACGGTACATTCGCACATGGCTTCCTGCCCCGCAAACTGGAAGCGGTAACATTAGAGGCCTCCTACGACGGTGAAAACATTAAAGTGCGACAAGGTTCGGCGCGCAGTGGCGCTACGCAGCTGGAATTGCTTGGCGCAGTTAATGTTGCCGATTTACAGAATCCATTGTTGCAGGATTTAACGCTAAAAGCCTCCAATGTTACATGGCATGAATGGTCGCACCTGCTGCCTTTGGAAGACTGGGAACTGGATGGACTGATAACAGCTGAAATAACTGCTTCCGGGCCTTTGACAGCTCCGTCGCTCAGAGGCTACGCTGCTATTGAGAATGGGTTAGTGCGTAATTTGCCGCTGGACATTACTCTCAGCGATATTACTGCCAATGTTATTTTGGCAGATGATACAATCGGAATTCGCAAATTGCAGGGCGTCTGGCAAGAAACGGCTTTCTCTGTAGAAGGGAAGGCCGGCAATTGGGAGGAGCCCTGGTTGGATCTGCGCGTAAGCGGAACAGAATTGGATTTGCAGAAGATCGCCGCCTTTATACCAGAGGCTGCCAGTTATCAGATCCAGGGGAAATCCCGTATTACAGCTCTGGTCAGCGGAACAGCTTCAGATCCTGAAATCAATGTGGAAGCCGTTGTTCCGAAAGGCTCTGTCATGGGCGAACCCTTCCGGGATATGGAGTTACTGGCGCAATATATTGACAAGCGGGTGGATCTTGAATTGGCGGCCGCAGCAATTGATGGCCGGATTACCGGCTGGGGCTCCTGGTGGCCGTTTTCCTCAGATAGCCTTGATCTGGTGGGAGAATTGCAGCTAGAAGGGATTGACGCTGTCCGGGCTGCTCAATTCATTGCTCCGGAGCAGCCGTTATCTGACGGCCAACTGGCAGGCAACTTCGTGATCAAAATGGGCGGCACTGCTGAGCCAAGAATTTATGGGACGGCGTCACTGCTGGATGCGGTGGTTGCCGGTTATCATCTTGGGCCGGTGGAACTGGCATTCAACTATACAGACGCCATTCTCAATTTGGAGTCATTGCTGATTAGCTACGGAGATGGGCTTATTGGTGCCGCAGGACAAATGGACGCGGACGGCAACTTGAGGTTGCAGGGATCTGGAGGGCAGATTGTGCTCGACAGCATTTTGGCCAGCATCGGCGTTCCTGCCACTGGCATAGCGGAGTTTAAATTCGAGCTGGGCGGGACGCTGCAATCCCCGGCAATTACCGGTGACTTTACCATCAGCCAGGCGGCTTTCAATCAATACCGACTGGGAACACTGGAAGCAGTCGTCAGTCTCGAAGGCACAAAATTGACTATTAAGGACAGCTCTCTGGTGCATCCGCAGCATCAGGCTGTTATTGCCGGCGTCTATGACCTGCAATCTAATCTGGTGCAGGCCACGCTGCGGGCCGAAGGCCTGCAATTGGAACAAGCCAAGCAGGCTTTTGCACCAGGGGGACTGAATATGGCTGGTACAGCTGGCATCTACGCCAAAGTGAGTGGCCCGATTGATCAGCTGTTTATCGAAGCAAATGTCACTGCGCAGTCTGTACGAATCGACACTGAGATATTTGACAATCTGGATGTGAATGCTTCCTGGGATGGGCAGCGTATCCTGATCAGTAATGGCGTGATTCAAAAGGGTTCAGGCACCGCCAAGATTTCTGGCGCTTACACCTCGGACGGGAATATTGATGGTTTGATTGGAATCAGCGGTCTGGATTTATCAGAACTGGAGATCCTGCGGCGTTCCGGCATTGACTTGCAGGGTCAGGCGGGGTTGGAAGGACGTGTTTCCGGGACGATCGCGCAGCCGGTCTTTAGAGGCACTTTGGCCGGAGAAAGCATTGTCTTTAGCAGTGTCCCATTAGGATCTGTCAAGGGTGCCGTTACTTGGGAAAATAACCGTTTGGAATTTGAAGATTTAATGTTTGCGAAGGGCGAGCAGAATATCAAGGCTTTTGGATGGATTATGCCAGGAGCTGACGCCAGCATTGATCTGCAGTTGCGTAGCGAGCGCTCGGAATTAGCGGATGTGCTCAAACTTGTTGGCGTAGAACCGAACTTTTCCGTCCGGGGGTTGCTTACAGGCAGTTTACAGCTACGCGGTCCGTTGACGCAGATGGAGGGGTCATTGGTAGCCAAAGTCGACCGCGGACGTGTGGCAAACGCGGAACTGGATGCCAGTACTGAGGTTGGGTTTACCATTGAAACCGGTGCCGATGGTGCTATCATGCTCTCGACTCTGGAATTGAGAAAAATGCATATGTGGCAGCAAAAAGGTGAACTGACGGCCACCGGAAGCTACAACACAGCTAATGGCACCAATTTGTCAATTGCGGCGCATAGTTTTGATATTTTTCCCGTGATGGCGCTACTTGATTTTGAAGAGAATCTGACCGGAACTGGTGACGTGCAGCTCAATTTATCCGGTTATCCGAAGAATCCCAGACTGACCGGGGAATTAATGCTCACAGACGGGAAGCTGATCGGCATCGATTTCGATCGTCTGCAGGGAAATGCCAGGGCCGATGCTATGGCGCTGCATTTTGCCGGTGTGCGTCTGGAGCGCAACGGCGATATGCTGTTCGGAGAGGGTACGATTCCTCTGACCAGTTCTATCAGAGAGTCGCTCATGATTCCGGAACCGGATACTAATGAAAACATGCTGCTCAGTCTCGACATTTCCTCGGATTCAATGGCGATTGATTGGCTGCCAGTCGTGGTTTATAAGGATCTAAAGATGAATAGCGGTAGAATGTCTGCCAAACTGCATCTGGGCGGTACTTTTGAAAGGCTCGATATGCAGGGCACTTTTCAGATTAAAGATGGCGGATTTGAGATCCCGGGACTGTTAATTCCGTTTACAGCCGCCGAAGGGAAAGGCCGTTTTGTCGGAGACCGCATTGTTTTCGACGAATTCTGTGCACAATATGGAACTGGAAATTTGCAGGCCGGCGGCAGTATCACAATGGCATCCTTTTTGGTGGAGCGTCTCGATTTGTGGGTTAAAACCGACCGTCTGCTGTATGCCAGTCCGTCATTTACGGGCATCCTTAGCGGCAACGCCTATTACCGGGGACCGGTTGAGGCAATGGTTCTTGGTGGGGATGTAGAGGTGTCAGACGCACGTTTGTCCTATGTGCCTGCTGAGCCGAACTCCGCAGATGCCGCAGAAAAGACGGCGTCCACCGGAGAACCTGTGCCACCTGTACCACCAACCGGATTGGACTTTAAGGTTCAAATTGGTTCCGATGTGCGCATCAAGCAGGCGATGACGGTGCTTGATATCGATGTTCCGGTGGAAGGTTCGCTTACGGTACGTGGTACAATGGAAGAGCCAAAGCTGACCGGGCAGATTACGGCGGACCGTGGGACAGTCGTCGCCTACCGTAATGCTTTTCAGGTGTTGGAGGCCCGCGCCGAATTCACTGAACAGCGTGGCTATATCCCCTACATCCGGGTACTGGCCCGCAAACCGGCCGAGCAGGC
Source organism: Firmicutes bacterium UBA4882 (assembly GCA_002399265.1). GTDB lineage: Bacteria > Bacillota > UBA4882 > UBA4882 > UBA4882 > UBA4882. The sequence continues at coordinate 79,138 of DHDG01000028.1, forward strand.
AGTGGTTTTCCTCCGGGCGGAAGGAGAAGCCGGGCCTAATTTGCGGATTCAGTTTGAATCCACCCCGCAAATGTCCACCGAAGAAATATTCGCACTGCTGGATCTGCCCGAAATGCTGAGAGGCAATGGTTTGATGATGCAGGATATTCTTGACGAAGGTATCTACGTAGTCGGGAAAGCCACCATTGACACCTTGACGCGTAGTCTGGCGGAATTTCTGCATGTGGATGAATTCTCTCTGGTACCACGGGGCAGTTCTCTGTTCAGAGATGGCGTAGAACTGCGGGTGGGAAAATTCGTAACCCCGAATCTGTATCTACAGTACACCAGTTTCTACGAAGATGGCTTTATTCATAAAATCGGGCTCGATTATTATTTGTCACCATTATCGGTTCTGAACCTGGCGTATTCCACTACCGGCGACTTCAGTTTCGGTTTTTCGATCCGCATGAGGTTCTGACGCACGCGATCCCGACGTGGGCATGGGAACCTCGTTTGCTGGAATTCGTTTATAGGTTTATCGATCTATGTGTGTATATCTGAAAGGGGTGATGCATTCCGGACAAGCCTTTACCAATGAATAGCGAGAAGGCTGGCCGGTCTTACTAAGCTTTGATCCGATAGTAAAGGGAGGGACAGAAGTGAAAGCAAATTACCGACTCCTCATCATAGCATGCATTGCACTTATAGCCGGAGGCGTGTTGACATATACGGCAGTTCCGGCTTATGCCGCGGACCCTCTGACGGTTGCGGTCATTGATGTTGCCGGCAACGTTCTCGTACCCACCGAAACTGTTTTGAAAGTGATCCGCCAGACGCAGGTTGGTGAACCTGTGGATCCGAGAAAAATAGAGGCCGATATCAAGGCAATCTTTGATTTGGGTTATTTTATCAATGTTGACTGGCAGATGGATAAAGTCATTGGCGGTGTAAAAGTGACTTTTGTAGTCATTGAGAATCCGCCGCTCAAAGAGATTAAAGCCGAGGGCCTGACTAAAGTCGAGCCACAGGAGCTAGCCGATCAGTGGACGATCAAACCCGGCGAAGTCATTAATATGAACGCGCTCCTGAAGGGCCTTGAGAACGTGATCAAATACTGCCAGGAGAAAGGCTATCTGGTACAGCCCGATCTTACCAAATCGGCGATTACTCCGGACGGCGTGGTCACATTTTATTTTACCGAGATGAAGCTGGCCGGGATTAAAATTAGTGGTCTCGAAAAGACCAAGGAGTCTGTGGTGCGCCACAAGCTCACCGCGGTCGAAGGGGAAATTATTGACCTTAAAGAGTTTAATGAAGACCTGCAGGAGCTTTATCGGATGGGGCTCTTTGATGACATTATTCCTACCATTGAACCAGGTCCCAATCCCGACGACTTATATCTGGCGGTCGCCTTCAAAGAGCGCAAAACCATGGAACTCGGTTTCAGCGTCAGTTACATGAAGGGGCCCGGACTGGGCGGCGGTTTGCAGTTTACGGAATCGAACCTGTTTGGACTGGCGCATTCTTTTAATACTTCGCTTTCTTTAAACAAGGAGTCCACTACTTTTGAACTTTCGTATTTTCTCCCATGGATTGGGCCGTATGACTTTTCTGCGGGGTTCGATGTTTACTCGCGGTCGGATTCGAAACTTTTCACGGAAGAAGCTCCGGATATCCTGTTTAACCGACGCACTAATGGCGGAACAATTACCTTTGGATTCCCACTGTTTGCCGACATCGACGGTTCAGTGAAATTCAAAGTTGAACAACTGCATGACTTGCCAATCGAAGATTTGACAAATACGATTCCATCGCTGACCACTACCAATAACCGTACGCTTACCTTTCAGCTGACTCGTAATAAGCTGAACTATGGCAGCGGCGGACTTGTTAATGGAGGCAATTTGTCAATGTTCAGCCTGGAGCGTGCCGGAGGTAAGGTTCTGGGCGGTGATACCAACTTCTATAAGATGCGGGGAGAAACCAGACAGTTCTTCTCACTGGCACCGAAACATGTCCTCGGTTTCCGCCTGGCAGGGGGTTATCTGACCGGTTCGAGTGTCAGTTCGTCAGAGATGTTTCTATTAGGCGGTTCTGAGACGCTCAGAGGTTATGATTTCCGCAATTCTTCCGGCGACAGATTTGCGCTATTCAATACCGAGTACCGTTACCAGCTCAATAACTATCTGGAAGGTGTCATGTTCCTTGACTTGGGGGATGCCTGGACACCGACAAACGCGGATAATCAGTTTGATCTGAAGGTCGGATACGGTATTGGAATGCGCGTCAATGTGCCAATGCTTGGGCAACTCCGGTTTGACTTTGGGTTTAGTCCGGGAGAAGGCCCCAAATTCTATTTCAGTTTTGGAGAAATGTTTTAATAGTAGTTTTTAACACGTCAAGTTTGCG
>DHDG01000060.1:0-126 GCA_002399265.1 Firmicutes bacterium UBA4882
CTCGAAGAAGCCGTTAATTTCTATTCCGTTTACCTTTAGACTAATAATGGCAGCTTCTTCCGTGGATTCTTCCTCAGCCCCAACCGGCGCTGCAAAGAGCCCAAGAGCAGCCATGCCCAATAGCAT
>DHDG01000060.1:333-2030 GCA_002399265.1 Firmicutes bacterium UBA4882
AGCAAATCGATCTCAAAATCCCGACGGAAAACAGTGGTAACGCCTTCACAAACGACTTCCAAATACAGCCTGTATTGGCCGGGTGTTAACACTCGCGTTCCAGTAATTACATAATTATCTGTTTTGCCAGGCAGCACTACCCGCTCGCCCAAGCCTCCCTCTTCGACAACTTTGCCATTCCGATCCGAAAGCCTGTATTTGCCTGTTAACCGGCAATGCGCATTGCCAGTCGAATTTACAGTATAATTGATCTCTATGTGCTGGTCTTTATTCAGTACGGTTTTTTCCAAAGTCAACTCGAAAGTGCGTTTCACCGGCTCAACGGCAATGTAGACGGTCACTCCGACTTCAGTTTTGACTGACATGCCGGAATTACCAATGGATGGTGAGAAGAAAATAATGCCGCGTCTTTCCCCCGGGGTAGCATTCTTCGGTACCGAGACACTGAAACGCACTACCTGGTACCCGTTTGGCTGAATGGAAAACTGCCGTGGGTTAAACTTCAGCCATGATCTAAGGCTAGTGTCCATTGTGCCTGCCAGCGTGGTCGTTAGATTACCGACCGCATCAAGATCCCAATCTTTGATAATAGCTACGCATTTCAGTACGTCCCGCGAAGGATTCGAAACTACGATCGCACCGCCTTCCTGCTTTCCCGGCTTGATTTCCAGAACAAATCTGGACGGCTTCACCTGAAGACTGAGCGCTGAAACGGGCAGGAACGCAAAAAGGGTCGCCATGAATGTGCATATTAAAAAAAGTAAGCGGCGTTTCATAGCTGCTCATCCTTTCATATGGAAAAAAGAGTGGAAGAAAAAAAGGCCGGGACTTACCCGGCCCGCATAATTAGAACGTGGTGGCTTCAATGGAAACATTACCTGAGTAATCACCGGGATAGACTCCCCAGTGGTATGGAATGCGGAACCTGATGTACTTGGTATATGCACCTGTGGCGATCGTTGCAGGCTGATCTTCGAGCGTAATGTTGATATCAGTATCATAGGGAACCCCGGCCAGAGTTGCCGAATCGCCGTACTGCCATGCCAGATCAATGGTCTTACCTTCTTCGTTTGTAAGAGCACTATCACCGGTAATTGTCAGATCCCATGTTTCGGTGCTGCGCACTTGCAACGCATAAATGTTGGTCTCAACATAGGTTTCTGCATTATCGGTCGGCTGAGCAGTGATATCAGCCCACTGAATACTAGTATTGCTGTCAACTGAAGTACCCAAAAAGTCTGCTCCAATAGCGCCGTTGAAGGTTACCAGCAAAATTCCAGGCACCTTCGCTAACAAATTAACATTGATTGTAGCGGCATAAGCGGCACCGGAGATAACCAACACCAACGCGGCGACAACAAAAAATACTTTGCGCAAGACAAAATCCCCCCTTAAATTAGTTGCCACTTTAAAAATAATCGACTTTAAATTTAATGGCTCCGCTATAGAATCCGGAGCGGTAGGCACGCGGATCCGCAATCCGAAAATGAACCCTCAGTGAGGTTGAGCATGTGCCCGAAGCAACGACCGACCAGTCAGGATCTTTTTTTAACGGATGCCAAACGGTAGAGCCTTCGCAGCGGTATGAGATCGCTTTAGCGGCAATCACTGATAAATGGCTGTTAAGTAATTCATCCTGACAAGTGACTGACAATTTCCAGCTGCTGTTACTATTGATAACAATCTCAACATACCCG
>DHDG01000060.1:2212-10619 GCA_002399265.1 Firmicutes bacterium UBA4882
ATTGATACTTTCAGTTCACATGAAATCGTATCGCCGTTTGAGCGAAACATAAACCGGACGGTTGTCTCATAAAGACCGGCCGCATCCTCAGCCATGATACGGGGCACGAGATTTAAATTGATTGCATGGATGCCCGCCTGGTAGCTGCCGACTGGTTCCCAGCGATTTCCAAAACCGAATGGCGTGTAACTTTCATTGCTATCTGCCAATCCCAACCGGTTGGATGGTAATAACCTGCCTCTCGGATCGCGGATCGGAGCACATTGCATAAGTAGGGTACCCGGTTCTTTGGCCCGCAGCTCCAAACGGACTGATTGGATCGCGCCAAAAACCGGAGGATTACATGGTTTTAACCCGGACCATTCAATCCGGTCTCCTCCGGGATCAATAATACGCAGGCCCGAATCGGAAGAAGCTGCAGCTGCGGTATGCATCGAATAAAATAATGCCGTGCCTAAGACTACCAACATGGCAAATCTGGAAGCACGCCGCAATGGCATCCACTCCTTCCAATTTTTATCAGTGACAGAATACTTTGCAGTTCTCTTACATTAGAGAAATATTAACACAGAAGATGAAAAAAGTAAAGGCTGCCTTTTTATGCAGACAAATGTGAAATATGTAGTAATGTCGCACATTACCCATAAATGCATCGTGCGGATTTCTTCAAAATGCGAAGTCACATTCCGATAAATCCGGAAACGCTTCTGTAATCTCCGCATTAATGATGAGTCCACTGCCTGCTGTACCTTCGCCCTCGGTATCGGCCAAAGGGGTTACCCCTTCCGGGAGCGTATCATCGTCAAGCGACAGCAGATATGATCCAGCTGAAAGGTCTTCTATATAATAGTAACCTTGCGCGTCCGTATAGACACCAGTCGCTGTCCCGTTGAGCAGGATGTGAACACCAGGCAGCGGCTGGTCGCCAGCATCAAAGATATTGTTGTTGTTCATATCAATGTAGACATATCCTGAAAGCGTGCCCCAGAGCGTTAGAGGAATTTCATACCAATAGCGCGTATTTTCTCCGAGCAAAGCAGTCCATGGGCCATCGGCTGAAGCGTACTCGATTGGCAGGCTTCTCTCAGGCAACTCCAAATCATAAATGCCCGTTTTCAGGCCCGTGAACACAAAGACACCATGCCGATCTGTATAGGTTTTGTTGTTCCCCAATGTGACAAGCAGATCAGGAATTCCAGGTTCGCCTCGGTCTTGTACTCCATTATTGTTGTCGTCCCGGAAAACCACTCCACCAACCATATTGGCGCATGTATCATCATTTTGGGGAACAGATGCGATCCCTCCCGGGGTCACAATCGATGCGCTATCAATCCTTACAGTGAGAACAACTGCCGGCGCGTCAGCCCGTGCCGTATATTCCAGCGCCGCCCGCCAGCCGATTTTTGACACTGTACCTGACCCCCTCTGGAACGCTTCCAACTTAAGCACAGGAAAAATGAGGTTGTCATTATTACCAATGAGCCAAACCGCTGTGATACCAGCAGAAAACTGGATTTTCGCTTCAGTTGAGGCAGCTCCCGACCAGGTTAGATCAGCTGTGAGTGCCGAGTGTTCGTCGTGCGAAAACTGGTAATTAAAATCCGGTTGCATATAGGTCGAGGTAAAGGCCAATTTGTGGACGTCAGTAAGAGCATGCTGATACTGCAGGATTCCTCCGTACCTGGTGATAATGGCATTGACATTGTCTCCGTTGCCGAACAATTTGAGGTCCAGGTTTGATTTCGCGCTAATCCTTGCACTTAGCGCAGCCTCAGACGAATAGGTCAAACTGGTGCCTTCAGTACTATTCCATGTCCAGCTCAAAATGCCGCCAGCAGATAAGGTTGCCTGGCCGTTTGCGGAGTAGCGGCCATTCAACGAGAAAACACCGCTCCAAAGGTCTTCATCTAATGGATCGTACTCCACTCTGGTACCGGCGGCCAGTGACAATGAATTTTTGAAGTATTGACTATAGCGCAGTGAGCATTGATGATGCCAACCTGGTTGATTCAGGGGCAGTTCAGCCGGATGCTGCACGTCATACCACAGGTTTAGAGTATTGGCAGACGAAAGCCGCCAAGTTCCCGACATTGTACCTCCATAGTTGCTTTCAGGGTGAAGTGCGCCAGGAAGATAATAGCCAGGACCATAGTAATAGAGCGTTCCTTGCACTCCGGAATTTTCCCCCGTCCAGCGCAAGGTGGTGCGGGCAGCAATATCGTTGACTTGTGTGGCCATGGAGGACGGGACCCAATAACCGCTCAGCATGAAATCAGATAATAAGCCAATCTGATCTGAAAGGTTCATGATGCTCCCGAGAATCAGGCTATTTGACGCAACGACAGCCTCACCTGCCCGTATTTGAAAGGGTGCCTCCCGCACAAAGACTGCTCTGGTAGTCAACCATGGCAGAAAACCCTGGCTCCAGTCTATCCCGAAGAAATATCTCTCCTCTGGCACAAACCAGGCTTTTTCAGCGCGCTGGCCGAAAGCCGCGGTAATTATACCGCTGCCATAAGGTTGCGAAAACGGGGTGGCCGTGGCTTCGCGGGCCATCGTCTCAACACTGCCATCCGGCTTGAGGATTTTAACCTCCAGTTTCGTAATTCCAAAGCTATTGATCGGTATTTCATCAAAATTGAATCTTCCGGCGGCGGCGGTCTGTTTACTGTAAAGCAAACCATCAATATACAGTTCCACAATCGAATCCAGTGGCGCCTCACCATTCCACTGGTGTTTGTACAAGCTGTAAGGTTTGAGAGGAACTTCCGGGAGCCCAAAGGTCAAGCCTCTGACGGGTCTGCCAGCTACATAGCCGGGGAAGAATACGGCCGCATCGCCCAGAATCAAATCGAAAAAAGAACCTTGATACTCAATAGCCAAATCCTGTAGCTGAAAATGCGATGCTGGAGACTGATTGCCGCCAACACCAAGGTGCCATTGCAGCGGCAGATTGGCAGTTGAAAAGGGACCTGTTAATCCCAGCTTCCAATGATATTGATTTTGAGTGGCATTGAGTGAAAAATCAAAATGCAACGGACCATAAATATCATGACCTGGTTGTAGAACCGACGATTTTCCTTCCGCAGCGGGCAATTCACCGGGTCCTGCCATATTTTGCTTCTGAATAGTAAGTGTCAGCACCTGGACATCATAATCCCATTCGGCTAGATAGCCAAGCACTTCTTGAATCACATCTAACGGCACATAAGGCAAACCGTTATAGACCAATGGAGCAGATTTGATCTCGACGGGAATATCGCCACCAATCCTCATTATCCTTTGACCAATCGCGATCACCACCACTTTGCCATCGGTCGGACGCACGAAAGATGCGATCCCTTCCCGATGTTTCCAGGTAACGGCGATGCCGGATCTCAGGGCCAGATCGGTCAAAGAGACTAATATCTCTTGTTCCTGAAGGACCACTTCGTAGAATGGGTCTTCCTCGACACCATTAATCCGTAAGCTGACAACGACCAAGTCATAAGCAGCGTCCATTTCCAGCTCTGCTGCCCTAACAGAAAAAGCTACCAGCAGCAATCCCACCGATAGCAGAAAAACAAAGCTACATTTATATATAGATCCAGTTATAGCTCTAATTATTTTTTCTCCAAAGCGCCGCATGGCAGTTATCCTCCCCGAATATTAACCCTGCAGCTGTATCTCATAATCCCTGCGGAATACATTCGTAGTCCCGTAGGATTCCACTTCCAAATGCAAACGATAAGCGCCAGGTGCCAAAGCCTTGTTCCCTGAAACAGCAATTGTCCTCCGCTCTCCAGGCAAAAACACTTCTTCAGTGATCCTTCCCTCTTCAACAACCTTGCCAGAAGGATCTGATAGTCTGAATTGACCGGTCAGCCGGCAATGTGCATTGCCGATGGCGGCCAAATCGATAGTAATCACGGCTTGTCTGGCACCGTTTAAAGATGCCTTTGGCAGACCAACTTCGAACATACGCTTGATCGGCTTTATGGCTGCGTAGATCACGACCCCGATCTGGGTTTTTACCGCCAAACCGCTTGATTGGAATGCCGGCGCAAAAAAGATAACTCCGCGTCTTTCCTCTGGAACGGCATTTTTGGGAACACTGATGCTGAAGCGCACTACCTGACGTCCGTTGGGCGGCAACGTAAACTCTCTGGGATTAAATTTAATCCATTTGGCAATGCTTGCAGAGGTCGAGTTGGCTGGTTTGGGCATCAACCCACCCTGGGAATCATGTACCCAATCCTGAGCGATCGCCAGATATCTGGTCGGCACTGAGGAAGCATTGGTGACCGTGATCGCACCGCCGTCACGCTGCCCAGGCTCGATTTCCAGAATAAATCGCGCCGGATCTACCAGCATGGCGCCCGCAGCGGTCCATGAAGCGCACAGGGCGGCAGCTATGATAAATATTAACAACAGAGTGCGAGTACGATGCTTCACGACCATTCTTCCTTTCTGGAAATATAGTCCTTCCTCAAAACAGGCGGGCCGAGTGTATGACACCCGGCCCAATAAACGGAATTATTGGAGGGTCGCGATGAATTTAACGTCTCCGCTATAGGTGCCTGCGGCTACATCCCAAGTGAACGGAATCGCAAAACTCATGTACCTGACAAATCCTGCTGCACCGGTCGGTTCATTGTTGGTAAGAACAGCGCCGGCTGCACTGTAGTCAGTGATGTCACTGAGATCGTCATTTTGTCCGAATTTCCAACTGAGTGCCGGATCCGTGGTGCCAGCCATCCCATCGCTTAAGACTGCTGGCGCTTCAATAGTCAAATTCCATTTGCCCGTACTCAGTACTTTCAACTCATAAATATTGCTTTCAGCAATCGAGCCTGGTGCAGGTGCTCCAGTAGGGGCCGGCCAGGTAATGGTGCTACTCTTAATATCTGCCATTTCTGCAACAGTCCCATTAAAGTCCATATATAAGTATGAAGGGATTGTTACACTCATGGTGGTTGTAATAGTAGCCGCATACGCAGCCCCAGAAACTAGAAGCACAAGAGCGATCATCAGGAAAAATGACTTTCGCAAAGATATCTACTCCTCTTTGTTATTTTTTTTATTGCATTAACAAGGCTTTACCTTGCGCTGCACACGGTTTAACCCGGGCCCGGTACTGCCCGCAAAGCAATTAATCCAGTGTAAAATCCTGCTTCAAATGGCAGGAAGCTGCCCATTTTGAAATAAAGCGTCAGAGTCATGTTACCAGTTCCGCTCCAGACAAGCGACCACTGCGGACCAGCCGTCAGCGGTTTCCAATTGACCTGATCGGTACTGAACTGGATCTGATTGGGCAAAATGACCGCAGTGCCCGAACTAAAGTCTGCTGAGCAACTGATTTGCAGCTCCCAATCAACAAGGCTGGTCACTTCCACCTGAGCTTGTCCATGCACTTCCAAATCCGGCAAGCCAAGATTAAACAGACTGACTGGATTGGGAGTGATGCTTACTTCCGCCCACTCGGATATGAGTATCTCTATGTCTAGTTGAACAATTACCACAGCATTATTATTGGCAGACCGATATTCAAATGTGACCACCGCTGTATACAATCCGGGGGCGTCACTATTCTGCAGAGAAAGTGCTAACTGTAAGTCAACAGCAAATTCGTTTTTCGGAACCTCGCAGATACGTCCAAAGCCATCCGCTTGCGCACTAAAAGGTGTATATGGTCCGCCACTAAAGCTGTAAACTAAACGATCGTTGGAAAGAATATTGCCGCCAGAGCTTCTGATTTCTGAACACTGTGCGCTAAGATAGCCCTTCCACCTCATACTTGTTCCTTTGACACGGACAAGTTGGGCATTTTCCGGAGGTACCGCAAAGGGCGGCTCCAGTCCGCTCCAGACAATCGCGCCGGTATTGGGAACTTCGATGTTCAGATCATTCTCTGCCCGCACCACTGCTACTGAAAAAAGGGCTGCCAAGCAAAGGCAGGTTGCGAGGGCCGGTGCAAATAACCTGCGCAATGGTATTCCCCCTTCATAGCGTCTGACTGGCCAGTTAGTTTTGCAGGCTATCCTTTTCTTATTGGGATAATGTTTTGGTTCCATTTCCAGAATGGTTATATTCCTGTAGCACAGGCTCCATTATAGCATGGTGCTTCCTATAAATAAAGGTTTTTCCAATGAGACATCGCCTTTCTAAAAATGCAAGCAAAAAAGCGCGCTTCACAGCCCGCCAAATTGAGTTCCGTATAAACAAAAAAAGCGATCCAGGCAGCCGCACTCTTAGGCGGCTGGGGCTCCGCTGTCTGGACTTCCGAGTATCATGCCACCGGTTTCTCACCTTCCCGGCTTCCTCAGGACATGTACCAGACCCAATCAACAACTTCGATGCCTTCGCTTTGATTACATTATATTCTGCCAAAAACGAAATGTCCAGAGCAAAATTCCCAAAAAGCAGATCTTTAACCAACCGTTAATCAATAGATAATGTGCGGGCAGTCGTGAACGGCGGTCTTGCATTCTGGGGCCGACAGCTTTATACTTTGATAATGGGCAACTTAATACCCATAGCTGCTGTTCTGAAGGAGGAACCTCTTTGACCTTACCCATCATTGAATCTGAATTCCAGGATCAAAAACGCATCCGTAATATTGCCATTGTAGCTCACGTCGACCATGGAAAAACGACTCTGGTGGACGCCATGCTTAAGCAAGGCGGAGCATTCCACGCGCGTCAGAATGTTGTCGATCGCGTTATGGATCGCGGCGATCTGGAACGTGAGCGTGGTATTACCATTTTGGCCAAGTGTACCTCGATCACATACCAAAACCTTCATATTAATATAGTCGATACTCCGGGTCATGCTGATTTTGGCGGTGAAGTAGAACGCATTGTCAGGATGGTCGACGGCGTGCTGCTGCTCATCGACGCTGTCGACGGACCGATGCCCCAGACACGTTTTGTTCTGCGCAAAGCATTGGAGTCCGGCCTTGTTCCGATCGTTGTGATCAATAAGATTGACCGTCAGGGTGCCCGTCCATGGGAAGTTGTTGACGAGACCATGGAGTTATTTATCGAACTAGGCGCTGATGAAAAACAACTTGATTTTCCGGTAATCTTCGCCAATGCACGCGAAGGACGTGCCTCTACTGACCCGGCGCAAATTGGACCCGACTTGCAGATCCTCTTTGAGACCATCAAAAACCGGATTCCCTCGCCACCGGGACAACCGCTTGCGCCGCTGCAGTTATCTGTGACGATGATTGATTATGACAACTACGTTGGCAGAATGGCCATTGGTCGCATCGCCAATGGCACAATCCACGAAAAGCAGGAAGTGGCTGTCTGCGGAAAGTCCGACACGCTAAGAACGGCGCACATTACAGGGTTATTCATGTTTGAGGGGCTTAAGAGAGTGCCGGTAACCCAGTGCAGCACCGGCCAAATCGTAGTGTTGACAGGCATCAGCGATATTGGCCTTGGCGAGACAATCACCGATGTGGAGCATCCGGTGCCTCTGGCGAGTGTGCCCATCGATGCCCCGACGATGAGTGTCCATTTCTCAGTAAATAAGAGTCCATTCAGCGGCAAAGACACAGAATATGTCAGTTCCCGTAAATTACGCGAACGCTTGTTTCGGGAAGCGGAATCCGACGCCGCCCTGCATGTTGAAGCAACTGATTCACCTGATACTTTCTATGTTTCGGTCCGCGGTGAACTGCACCTGTCTATTTTAATGGAAACGATGCGGCGTGAAGGATATGAGTTTGAAGTCTCCCGTCCCGAAGTTATTGCCAGAGACGTGGACGGACAAAGGCTGGAACCTTTTGAACGAGTTCTCTTCGAGGTTCCGTCGGAATATGTCGGCTCAGTAATGGAAATCATGGGCCCGCGCCATGGTCAGGTGATCTCAATGCATCAAGGCATAATTGCTGCCCGGGTAGAGTTTATTGCCCCTACCCGCGGCCTCTTTGGCCTATCATCCGAATTCCTGACGACAACCAAAGGCATGGGCACCGTTTTTCACTCTTTTGAAAAATATGATACTTGGTCCGGAGATATCCCCGGCCGCACCAGAGGATCGCTGGTCGCTTTCGAAAATGGCACTGTGAATTCCTATGGTGTAGAAAACGCCCAGGTACGCGGTGAATTGTTCGTATCCCCAGGTGAGGAAGTCTACCGCGGCATGATCGTTGGCGAAAACTCCCGGACAGACGATTTGATGATTAATGTCTGTAAGGCAAAACGCCTGACCAATATGCGCTCCTCCACGGCCGATATTGCTGTAAAGCTTGAACCGCCGCGCATCATGCCGTTGGAAGCCTGTCTGGAATTTATCAACGATGACGAATTATTGGAAGTCACCCCCAAAGCCCTGCGGATGCGTAAGAGAAACGGAGCCTGACGGCTCCGTTTTTTAATTTATCTGCACGCATCTGCACGCATCCGCACGCTATGGG
>DHDG01000060.1:10738-24484 GCA_002399265.1 Firmicutes bacterium UBA4882
ACACGCATCCGCACGCATCTGCATCTGCACGCATCTGCTCGCTATGGGCATACGGTTTGTACTCAGGCTCTGCTACGACCAATCCCCAAATAAGCGGCGATGTTAGCGCCTGCCTCCACCACCGGCTCCAGCACCGGCTTAACGCTGGTCAGAACTGTTGTGACTCCGGGTCCGTGACCGGCCAACAGACAATCGGAATGCACGACTACGCCAATGCTCATGGCACCGTTGCGATAACTGCGTCCGTAAGTGTTGTCTGCATCTTCCAAAGCCACAAGATCGCCCAGCTTGAGGCGATCAAGCCCCAGTCGCTTTACTTCTTCTGGATCTTGAGTCGTGATGTCATAGTCGCCGGATGCCACATCCGAAGAACCGATCCCCGACCCCATCAATTTGCCGGGTATTTTCGCAGCCACTGGTACCAGCAGGCGACCGCCCTTTTCCACCAACCCCAGCTTTTCCAGCAGATCCGGATCAATATTAAAGGCGGTTACATCGGGATAATCACAAAGCCGCAAACCTTGCCCGTAGGCTTTAATCAAAATTTTGTCGTCGATGGCCATTTTCTCGAGATCATCGTCGGCAAAATCAACCAGGACATGCTCAATGCCGCCGTGCGTACCAGTGACTGTTCCAAGGGCTCCTTTGGCATCTCCGGAAATGACGCGGGCTTTATTACCAACGCAGGCTAGAACATTTAAGCCAGAATTCTTACCATCACGTCTGTTGTCTATGTTCGCCGCCATCGATACGCCCGGCTCCACATGATCGGCCGCCCAGCCACAGGCCGGATCCCCTACTTTAATATTATAGGTAATACCTCCCACGCCCGGGAGAATAAAAGGCCGGCCCTGATAATCGACTGAAAAACCATGAGATTTTACCGGCGGTGCGATACTTCCCTGTATTGACTGCATGACCAGTTGTGCGCGGTTAGTTTTGATCAAAATTGTTACGCCTCCTGTACTTATTTTAAAAATCTTTTCGACGAAGCACTATGTAATCCTCCAATTTTGATGATCATCTTCCTTGATATGGTGGCTTTACCTTAACAAATCTTTAATAAAACTTCATCGAAAGATATCGATTGGAAGGAAATTGCCGGAGCGTAGCGAATAATTCATAGGATCATTGGGGTTAGCCCCATAAATTAAAAAGGAGTGTGTAAACAGTGTCCAACGACAAAAAGACCCTCTCCCCAATCCTGATAATTGCTGTATTGGTCATTGCTGTAGCTGCCATACTTTACTTTGTTTTCCTGCGCGGCGACAATGCCAACACCACCAGCGGCGAAACCCTTAAGTTCGCGATGGTGACCGATGTTGGCGGTCTTGGCGACCAATCGTTCAACGATTCCGCATACGAAGGCCTGAAGAAAGCTGAAGCAGAGCTCGGTGCTGAAATTCAAGTTATCGAGTCCAAAGCTATGGATCAGTACGAAACCAACTTGCGCAGTCTGGCCGATCAAGGCTTCGACATGATTTGGGGCGTCGGCTTCCTGATGACTGACGCTGTCAAAAACGTCGCTGAACAGTACCCTGACATCCATTTCGGCTTAATCGACGCTGCCTTTACTGACGCGGACGGCAATCCTTTAGTGTTACCGAATACCATGAACGTCCTCTTCAAAGAACATGAAGGTTCTTTCCTGGTAGGCGTAATTGCCGCACTGACCACCAAAACCAATGTCGTCGGTTTTGTCGGCGGTATGCAGTTCCCGTTGATCGAGAAATTTGAGGCTGGTTTCATTGCTGGCGTACGTGCCATCAACCCGGATATTAAAGTTCTTTCCGCTTACACCGGTAAATTTGATGACCCAGCCAAAGGTAAAGAGCTGGCCCTCGCCCAGTTCGGACAGAATGCTGACGTTATTTTCCATGCTTCCGGCGCCTGCGGTATTGGCGTTATTGAAGCAGCCAAAGAAAAAGGTCTCTGGGCTATTGGCGTTGACTCCGACCAGAACCATCTCGCCCCCGAAAACGTGCTGACCAGCATGATGAAAAGTGTTGATGTCGGCGTATTCACCGGCTGTAAAGCAATCTATGATGACGCATTCGTCCCCGGTATTACCACACTGGGTCTGGCTGAGGCCGGCGTTGGCTATGCTCCGACAACTTCCAATAACGTGAATGCCGAAATCCTTGCCAAAGTTGACGAACTGGCCGCCAAGATTTCCGCTGGCGAAATTGTGGTTCCGGAAATCCCCGCTGAAGCATCCGCTTTTGTGCTCGAGTAATATTTAGAACCGATTTGTCCTTGACTGGGTGCGCTCCTTTCAGGTCGCACCCAGTCTTTTAATGACGTGTGATTAGGAGGTGGCCTGCCGAAATGACTGAAGTGGTCCTACGCATGACCGGCATCACCAAGCAATTCCCAGGTGTTTTAGCCAACAACAACGTTGATTTCGAACTCCGCAAAGGAGAAATTCATGCCCTGCTCGGAGAAAACGGTGCCGGCAAAACCACCCTCATGAAGATCCTGTACGGTTTGTACCAGGCCGACGATGGCCAAATCGAACTTTTTGGCGAAAAGGCCACAGTTTTTTCCCCGAACGATGCCATTGGCCTGGGTATCGGCATGGTACACCAGCATTTCATGCTGATCCCTCAGTTTACCGTAGCTGAGAATATTGTTTTGGGACATGAACCCAAAAAGTTCATCCATCTTGACGTTGCCTCGGCTGCCAAAAAAGTTCAGGAATTTTCGGAACGCTACGGTCTGAAAGTAGATCCCATGGCCAAGGTGGAAAACATCTCTGTCGGTATGCAGCAAAGAGTCGAAATTCTGAAAGCCTTGTATCACGGCGCTGATATTCTGATTCTGGACGAACCGACTGCGGTTCTGACTCCGCAGGAAATCACCGATTTGACACAAACCATGCGGGAACTGGTCGCCCGCGGCAAGTCAATTGTATTCATCACACACAAGCTTAAAGAGGTAATCTCGATTGCCGATCGGGTTACCGTAATCAGGCGCGGTCTTGTGATAGGCACCCGTAATGCTTCTGAAACCGATTCTAATGAACTGGCCAAAATGATGGTCGGCCGGGATGTTGAGCTGACAGTGCAAAAAACGCCAGCCACACCCGGAAAGGTCGTTTTAGATATACAGGATCTGCATGCTTTTAATAATCGCAAACTGCCTGCCCTGAGAGGGATTTCATTGCAGGTTAGAGCTGGGGAAATCCTCGGTATCGCCGGCGTAGAAGGCAACGGTCAGACCGAGCTGGCGGAAGTCCTAACCGGATTACGGAAAATTACAAGCGGTAGAATTCTTCTTAATGGTGCCGAAATCGGCGGCCTATCGCCGCGCAAAATTATCGAGAAAAACGTTTCCTATGTACCGGAAGACAGACAGCGTCGGGGATTAGTGCTTGATTTTTCGTTGGCAGAGAATATTGTCTTCAAAAACTTCTACCGCCCGCCTTTTGCGAAGGGTGTTAAGATACTGTGGGACAAAGTCCAGGATTATGCTCTCAAACTGATCGATGAGTTTGATATTAGAACTCCCAATGAAAAGGTCCCAGTCGCATCATTGTCTGGCGGTAACCAGCAAAAAGTAATTTTGGCGCGCGAGTTAAGCAGTGACCCGGATTTGCTTGTGATTGCCCAGCCTACCCGCGGATTGGATGTCGGAGCAATCGAGTTCGTGCATAACCGCGTGGTGGAAGCACGCGATCAGGGTAAGGCTGTGCTGCTGATTTCGCTGGAACTTGACGAAATCATGGCTCTGAGCGACCGTATTGCCGTCGTTTACGAGGGAGAAATTGTCGGCGAAATGCCTGCATCCGATGCTACCGAAGAACAGCTCGGTCTCCTGATGGCTGGTGCCATCCGTATGTCGGACGCGGTATGAAAGGAGGGAGAACAATGTTTGCCAGATTAAGACAACGCCTCGG
Source organism: Firmicutes bacterium UBA4882 (assembly GCA_002399265.1). Lineage (GTDB taxonomy): Bacteria > Bacillota > UBA4882 > UBA4882 > UBA4882 > UBA4882. Next base: position 14,637 of record DHDG01000060.1, read on the forward strand.
TCCTGTCGGCTATCGCTTGTCAGTCGCCGGAGCCATAATCGCTGTCTACTTGCTGCTCTGCGTCCTGCTCAAGGGCGGTTTTGCATCCGGCTTGACATTCGCTTTGAATTCAGTGCTCTATATGCTCCCCTTTATCACATTCGGAGCCATTGTGGTCATTGCCGTCCGTGAGGGGTACCTCAAATCCCAGATCGGCACGCCCTTGCTGGCTTTGACCTTTGCGCTGATTGTTGGCGTAATTACAATTTTATGGGCTGAAAAAAACCCATTCAAAGCTTATGGCGCTTTGCTTGCAGGCTCTTTGGGCAGCTTGCAGGGCATTTCGGAAACGCTGGTAACCGCAACACCCTTAATTCTAACTGGTCTCGCAATTGCCTTTGCATTTCGCTGCGGTATGTTTAATATCGGCGCTGAAGGCCAATTTATTATGGGTCAGATGGGTGCGGCCTGGGCAGGATTTACTTTTAAGGGACTTCCGATGATCCTGCATCTGCCTTTGACACTGCTTTGCGGAACAATGGGCGGAGCACTCTGGGCATCGGTTCCCGGTTTCTTAAAAGCCAAACGCGGAGTTCATGAAGTAATTAACTCTATTATGATGAATTATATTGCTTTGTATCTGACTCACAACTTAGTTACCGGGGTGCTGATGGCACCAGGCCAAATCCCGGTGACCCCCGCAATTGCAGATTCTGCCAAATTGTTTCGCTTTCTTACCTTTATAAATCCTACTTTCAGGGTCAATCTGGGTCTGGTCGTTGCTTTACTGGCCGCCTGGCTGGTCTATTTACTGTTATGGAAAACGACTACCGGTTACGAAATTCGGGCGGTTGGTATTAACCCCCATGCCTCGCGTTACGCCGGCATCAACGTGTCAAAAAGTATTATGCTGGCAATGGTGATTTCCGGTGCTTTGGCCGGTACATCAGGCGCGGTACATGTGATGGGCATCCAGCACAAATTTGTTGACGTTTTCAGTTTTATCGGTTACGGATTTGACGGAATGGCAGTTGCGCTTTTGGGCAACAACCATCCCGCAGGCGTGGTCATTGGCGCTCTCTTGTTTGGTGCCTTATCGGCCGGTTCTTCCCGCATGCAATTAGTTGCCGGTGTTCCCAAGCATATTGTCACAATCATCCAGGCCTTTATTGTCTTCTTTGTCGCCGCCGAGTTGATTATCAAAAAGCTTATTGCCCGTCGGGAAACTAAGAGTGAGTTTACCGAGGCAGAAAAGGAGGTTGCCGGTTAATGGAGGAGATTCTGAAGAGTTTTGGCGAACTTCTTTCAACTCCGGGTCTATGGCTTTCAACGCTACGCATTGCCACTCCTTTGACGCTGGCAGCAATTGGCGGCGTCTTCTCCGAGCGGAGCGGGGTTGTCAACATCGGCCTGGAAGGCATCATGCTTTTCGGAGCATTCTTTGGCGCAATAGTCTCAATGACCACCGGCAATCCTTGGATCGGTATGCTGGCAGGTGTATTGGCAGGAACACTTGTGTCATTGATTCACGCCGTAATATCGATTAAATACAGGGCTAATCAGACCATCAGCGGTGTGGCTATTAATATGCTGGCCCTTGGCGTGACTGGCTTTTTACTGCAACGCATAGTTGGCCACCCTGGACAGACCCCGCCGGTGCCGAAACTGCCCGACTGGTCGCTGCCATTTCTGGAGGACATCCCGGTGATCGGCCCGACATTGTATCAGATCATCGGCAAACACACTCCTACGGTATACATCGCCATTGTGTTAGTTTTTGTCTCACAGTATGTCTTGTTTAAAACGCCGCTGGGACTGCGCCTGCGTGCTGTCGGAGAACACCCGGAAGCAGCTGACACAGTTGGCATTAACGTCTTCGGTTATCGTTACTTGGGGGTACTGATTAGCGGTGTCATGGGTGGTTTGGCCGGAGTCACCCTTTCCATCGGCCTGCTATCCATTTTCCAAGAAAACATGACTGCTGGCAAAGGTTTTATCGCGCTGGCTGCTGTCATTTTCGGAAAGTGGACTCCGATAGGCGCTTTTGCGGCTGCGCTGCTGTTTGGTTTCGCAGATGCATTCCAAATGCTGGCCCAGTCTTTCGGACTGACTTTTATTCCTCTGGAAGTATGGCTCATGGCCCCGTATATTCTGACCATGCTGGCACTGGCCGGTGCTGTCGGACGTTCGGTCGCTCCAACGGCGAGCGGTGTTCCCTATGAAGGCAAGAAGTAACTGCAACGACGTCAAGTCATTAAAAGAGCATTAATCGAAAAAGGCATTATCTGAGGAGGATAATGCCTTTTCGATTACTTTTTTATGTATCTGTTTCGACCTGCCTGCTTATCCGTTTGTATCAGGGTAAGGGAATTTGCGTGCCACATGCATGCCAGCAAAATGACTGGGGGTCACATAAACCAGTAGCGGTGCCGTGCCAAGTGCTGCTATGCCCTGGTCTGCCAAGGCCTCTTCTGAAACCGATGCCGCCACAACTTGTCCGATAAATAAGGCCGAGTTTTCGTAATGCTTTACTTCAACAAGACGGCATTCCAGATGGGCGCGGCATTCCGCAATTAGTGGTGGACGAACCTGTTGCGCTTCCAGCAGGGACAGTCCGGATTCGTTAATATCCACACCAATTTCCTGCTCATAAGCTCCGCCAAGCATTGCGACTTGTTTGGCGATATCAGGGCCGGGGAAATTGATTACATACTCTTTCGTAGCAATCAAATTGCGATAAGTTCTCCCGGAGGTACAGCCGGACAAACTCACAAAGTCAGTGTCTCCAATGCGAGCAAAGTGCACCTTGGGCGCAGCACTGACTTGCCCTTCCATATCAACACTTGTCACCACAGTCAAAGGAGTTACACGAAAAAAGTGGTTCCATACGTTCGCTTCCGGCAAAAAATCATGCTTCATGTAGCGCTCACACCCCCTTTATTCTTGATACGCCATTTGGGCCCTTTTTTCCTGCTGCGCCATATTTATGTATTTATTCAATGGGTACACCTGCCGCAGATATCTGACTGCGTTCGCCAATTACGGTACGGTCTTTCTCCAAAATACAGGGGTTTAGTGTCGCGATACTGCATTCGGCCGGTACGCAAAGATTGAGCGCCGCAGGAAGGATTGAAAATTCAACCTCCGCAACGCCAGGCTGTTCCCCATCCAATTCAAGCAATAGTTTTTCGGGACTGCTGACTTTTAGCTTGGCGGCTTGCCAATAGCGAACCTTGGGATGGCTCAGGTGTGTTCCACCATATAAGCGCTTTAAATTAACAATGATCTCCGATTTGGAAAAGCCATGGCATAGAACAACATCAAACAAGCCGTCATTCAGCTTCGCCTGCGGAGCGATATTCATCCCGCCGCCAAAATGCGTACCGTTGGCAATCGCACATAACGTCAAGGAGGATTTAATGGGCTCGCCGTCATCGATTGTAATTTCAGCCACTTTGTTACGATAATGCAACAAACTAACCAGCGTCCCCCAGAGAAATGAAACAAAGCCACCGAATACTTTGGTCGTATGATTCACGCGATCGACTGTCTCGGCACCCAGACCCAGATCGGCGATGTTGAGAAAATACCGCTCTGTGATCTGCCCGTCGTGACCCACAAATCGGGCCTTCCCAACGTCAACGCGCTCGACCCGATTGCATACCAGATGACCGATGGCGTTGTCAACACTACCGGGAATACCAACTGACTTGATAAAATCGCAGCCCGTCCCCATTGACAGAACGCCGAAAACCAGATCAGGATTGATGGAGCAGTCATTTTCAATCAAGCCATTAATGACTTCATTGACGGTGCCATCCCCGCCAACCGCGACTATACGGTCAAAGCCCTGTCGGACAGCCTCTCGGGCAATACGCCTGCCATCTCCCGGGCCATAAGTCATTTCCCACTGGTGCATAAACCCGGACGCTTTCATTTTCTCAGAAAGACTGGGCCATACTTTACCAGTCTGGCCATTTCTCGAGGCAGGATTTACAATGACTTTCGCTTCTTGCGGCATGTTTGTGCCTCCTGTCGAACATCGCACAGGGGGACGGTTCTTCTGTGTTATCCCGCTGTTGCGTCTGTCAGAGACACAGAAGAACCGTCCCCCTGTGTCCCCAAAATCTGAAAGTGTTGTCTTATTCTTCTTTTGCAGCCAATTACCTGCCTAAATCGGACAAAAGTTCGGGCTTCTTTTGTCTTTAGCGGCTCCAGCTTGGATCGCGATGCTCTCCATTCTCTCCGCTTAGACACAGCACTGAACCGTCAGATTCGAGGATGTTCACTGCATAGATCTGCGCCGCACTGGATAACTCCGGAAGGATCGTATGAAAGGCAATCCATTGACCGTTGGGTGCGAACGAGCAGCGCAAATGAATTTTACCGCTCATTAATGCCTTGCTGGCGTTATTTTCAATATCATATATATACAGGATGTAGGATGCATCTCCTTCTCTGGCAGAATAGGCCACCATTTTGCCATCGGGTGACCAAGCCGGATAGTAGACGTTGGCGCGATCGCCGATAGTAACCGCTCCTCCGCTCTGCCAATCTGCTACGACAATTTTCCCTGACGATATAAACGCAATCTTCCCACCATCCGGCGACCACGCCGGAAAGCGACCCGCACCAAGATCCGCCAGTTCAGTGCCACTCAAATCCATGATAATAATTCTGTTAGCGCCTGCTCTAACTGACTGGCACGCAAACATACTTCCGTCGGGAGCCCAGGCCGGATAGTCGTCAGAAGGACCTGCAGAAACGACTGTACTGTCTAAGCCGCCGATATTACTCAGATGAATTTGTTTGAGATCGTCCTGTTCATGAGCCCATAAGATTTTACTACCATCAGGGCTGAGGCTGGGGCGGAAGTTGCCGGTACCGTCTGTCGTTACTGGGCAGAGATCGCCAGACATCAGTGATCGCATGACTATGTCCCTTTTCCCCTGCTTGACAGAACTAAATGCCACTTGACCGCTGAGACCTTTCCTGGTCATTTGTACTTCAACCGCGTTTTCGCCCGGGACCACTTGAAGATCCATTATGCTGTCTTCATACAAGTCGTGCGATACCGCCAGCTGATAAGACTCGGCTTGCAGCAGACCAAAAGAAAAACGCCCCTGTTCGTCCGTGCTGCAGGTGCTGCGTAGTTCCCCGTTTCCGGTAAGTGCGACCGTGGCCTCGCGAAGCGGCATGGTCGTATATAAGTCTGTCACCATCCCCGTGATGACCGGATCCGGGAGCGGACTTAAGTTAAAGGCTAGATCGTTTTGGCCCGGCTTGACCAAAACCTGACAGTTTAATTGTTGATAGGCTGCTGCCTTGATTTCAAACGCCTGCTTTCCGGGCGATACTTCGGCCAGCTTGAATTGCCCTTCTGGATTGCTTCTAACAGTTTTCCCGCAGACGCTTACGGCGGCATCGTTTACCGGCACGCCTGTCTCACTATCGCTGATCAAACCGCTGATTGCGGCCAGTGCTCCTAATTTCCCGCTGCAACAAACCGAGCTGAGCAGGAGAACTACGACCGCCGTTAGCAGCAGGGCACGCGGCAGAGCGCGCGGCGGCAAAATACCCTTGCCCATGGACACCATTTCATCCCTCCTATTGTCATTTTTGGTTATATTATCCATTATGGCTCGATATCCTGCTTTCTTTCTCCGGAAAATGAAAAAGGCTGTCCCCTCCGGAAGGCAGCCTACATTACAATTTGTTGACACCACGTGCCTAAAAATGCTAGAATGAATTAATATGTTCGGCATTCGAACTATTCATGAGGAGGTGCTCTCGGTGAATAGCCACGCCAAAGAGCTCGTCGCCGAAGCAGAGTTGGTTCTGCGCGAAATCGCGGGAATTATTAAACGCCGTGGCCGCGACATTCTCATCGATTATCCCGTTACACCCCCGCAATTCTCGGCCCTGCTTGCTTTGCGGAAGTTAAAAAACCCCACTATGACTCAATTATGCGAATATCTTTCTTTGGCATCCAGCACTGTGACTGATCTGGTGGACCGCATGGAGCGCAATGAAATGGTGGAGCGCATTCGCGATGCGGAAGACCGCCGGATTATCCGTCTCAAAATAACCAAACAGGGACTTAAGGTAGTTGAAGCTGTAGTTGAGCAACGTCGCATCTATTTAACGGAAGTATTTGAAGATATCGATGGAGAGACGCTACAAGATCTCCTGCGCCTGCTGACTTTACTGCGTGGAAAAATGCAGCAACACCAAGAAAAGCTGAAAGAAAGCGAAACTAACTAACTCGACTATTCTGTGCTGTCACGCAGAGTATTAAGTGCCTGTGCCAGGCATTCCCGGTCGTCCAAAAACCGATCGCCATTTTCGAGATGCTGCACAGTCTCATGTCCTCTGCCGGTGACAATAACAGCATCCCCCGGAAGCGCCATTTTGCAAGCTTCCAAAATTGCTTCTGCACGATCCGGAATAATGCGGTAATTGCCCCCGACTTCCTCGATTCCTCTTGCCACGCTCTCGTTGATCGTCAGAGGATTCTCCCCATAAGGGCAATCAGTGGTTAGGATTACGTAATCGGCACCCTTTCCGGCTACCCGGCCCATGATTGGCCTCTTGAGCCGGTCCCGTTCTCCTCGGGCCCCAAATACAGAAATAATCCGGCCTTGCTTGTTCGCCTCGCGCAATGTGGCTAGCACCTGCAATAACCCATCCGGTGTATGCGCGTAATCAACAATCGCCAGGAATGGTTGTCCCAAATCAACATGCTGCATCCTGCCTGAAATCGGCGCGACCTTTTCAAGCGATGTAACCGCTTTTTCCGGCTCAATCCCCTGCACATAAGTGGCGGCAATAGCAGCCAAAGCATTGGAAACATTATAACGGCCGATAAAATTCATGCAAACCGGTAGGCATCGATCGCCAACATGCAGGTTGAAGTACCCTTTGCGGCCTTCCTGTCCCAGATATTCGCCACGGAAATTGACGTCCCCGGGAGATAAACCATACGAAATGACTGGCCCTTTGGCAACGGCCTTCAAGTATCCGTAACTGGCATCGTCCGCATTCAGCACGCTAATTTCTGAATGCCTGAATAACAGACTTTTCGCCTCCCGATAATTCTCAAGATTTTGATGAAAGTCCAAATGCTCATGGGTAATATTGGTCAGCACGCCAGTATTGAACTCGATACCAAATACCCTGTTTTGAGCAAGGCCGTGTGACGATACCTCCATAACCGCACAGACATTGCCTGCGTCAACCATTTTCCTAAGGGCGGCATGCAGTTCCGGTGCGGGCGGTGTGGTAAAGAGTGACGGCACCTTCTGATCACCAATCATATTGTCAATCGTCCCAAGTAAACCGCTAGGTCCCTTATGATCACTCAATATTTGATGAATAAAGCAGGCTGTCGTCGTCTTGCCATTGGTGCCGGTAACCCCTGTCAGCATCATTTCCCTCTCAGGATGCCCGTAGAAGTTGGCGGATGCCCAGGCCAAAGCCTCTGAGACTTCCGGTACCCTTAAGACTAAGCCTGACGATGCCAGGTTGCCTGCGTCGCCCAGGTCGCGAGCGGCCGGGTCATCGTGAATGACCACGGCAACAGCCCCCTTAGCTAAAGCCTCTTTTGCAAACACCGACCCGCGCAAATGGCGCCCATCGAGGGCAAAAAACAACTCCCCCTGCTTCAGCGAGCGGGTGTCGGTTGAAATCCCAATGACATTCGATTGCGGCAACGAGTTATTTGCACTGTCCTGTTTTGCATGGCCCGGTGGCGCGTCGTATTGATAAGCGATATCCTGCATCACTTGAGCCAAAATCATTAGGGCACCTCCGCGTACGATCCCGGGACACCTTATGTCCTGCCGCTGGCTACTAATAATCAACCCTAGCCCTTATTATTTGAAAAAAACATGATTTCCAATCACAATAGTTGTCGGGCGACTGCGCACCCAAGCGTTCGTGGTTTTCGCCGGGTTATAAAAACCAATCGCCCCCAAGGAAGGATCTGAACCGCCTACTGCTTCCCGAGTAGCCCGTTTGGCTTCTGCTCCCGCCGGTATGTTAATCCTGCCATTAAGGACTGGTTCATATTGAACATAGCGACCGTCTATAACCTGATAGATGACCTCCGGTATTGTATTCGGGTAATCGCGGCTGGCAACACGGTTCAGCACAGTGGCTGCAGCAGCTACCTTCCCAATATACGGTTCGCCCTCTGCTTCCGCATGAACCAGCCTGGCCAAGAGATCTATGTCAGCCGCACTAAAGCCCGGATCCGTGGTCGATGGCGGTGGCGGAGGCGGTGGAGCAACGATGGGCTGCATTTTAATATGCAAGCTGATGTTTTCAACTCCGATTGCTACCTGTGTGCTATAATCCTGATATCCGGGAGCAGTGACTTTTAACTCATATATTCTTGGCAACAGAGCATCGGCCATATATGAACCGCTAACAACTGCGACCAGTTTCCCGCTAAGGGTAACGCGCACACCCTGAGGAACAGTCCCTGTCTTTGCATCTCTGATCTGCCCGCTTAATTTACCGGTAGGAGCGGGTTGCACCGCATTGGAACAGCCTCCGAGCACGAGCATCACAATTAAGACGCACACCATTTCAATAAACTGGCGTCTTGTCACAAAAATCCCTCCAATAACAAATCCTGTTACAGAGGGATTTTCGACGTGTTTTCCCAGCTAACCTTTATGAAAGATATGGATCACTCGGTTCGCATCAATTTAGCAGCTGTCCTTCCGAGAACGCCACAGTGTAAATCAATGGCGCCATAAGTGCAGGCTTCATGGCAGCAATAGCAGGTAATGCATTTGGAGCGTGAGAGACGGACTTGACCACCGACCATTTTCAAGGCTTTCGCAGGACAGATTTTCATACAAGCACCGCACGACTGGCATCGAGTAGCATTAATATCCGGATAGGCAATGAGCAGATTACGCAATGGTCTTTGCAGAAACTGCGGCCCAAATGATACTCTCGTCGTGACGGCCGGCACAAAATCCTGAATTTGCACATCAGCCAGGTCATCACCCAGCCACTGAATTTCATCTATCGAAAACGGGCGTAAATTGCGTTTTTTGGCTGCTCTGAAGATCGGAATCTTGTTCGGAGAAAACCCAATCACCTGCAGTGCAGCCAGATCCGCAGCCAGGGCATTGCCTGAAACGATCAAAACCCCGGCCTTCCGAGGTGTACCCGTGCGGGGTCCGTTACCTTCCATAGCCATAATCCCATCGATGATGGTCAACCCGGGCATAACTGCGGTGTATATATCAAGCAGAAAATCAGCAAAAACATCGCGATCAGGATAGCGAAAATGCTGTTTGGCCTTATTAAGACCTACCAAACAGCCGTATAGATTCTTGACTCCACCCGTATAGATCTGCAGCGCGTGCGTCTTTAATTTGGCACAGCTCACCACCAAATCAGAACCCGCAACAGCCGCCGCTGTTGGAAGCCGTCGGGAAACCCGTCCATCAGGTGAGTGCATTTCAACTACTGTCTCAAAATCCGCCGGCAGCACTCCCAGATCATAGACTGGCTGAAGCCCTGACTTGACAGCTGTTTTGAACGGGTCTCCCAGACCGGGGCTATCCCCCATTTGGACTTGGCATTCTTTTTGCAGCAAAGTCGTCGCAATGGCTTGCATTACCGAGGGATGAGTGGTGACAGCTTTTTCAGGCGGCTCTCCGGCAAGCAGGTTGGGTTTCAATAATATTGTTCCGGAAGAGGACGCCGGGAGGAAAGTATCAATGCCTCCTATTAATGCCAAAGCTCTATTGAGTGACTCCATAACTTCGGAACTGTCATAACTACCGCATTTAACTACTGCAACCTTGTACACTGGCTTAGCTCCTTTTGCTGCTGCGCCTAAATTT